>NZ_JAPNJY010000013.1:0-285134 GCF_026626625.1 Corallococcus sp. BB11-1
CCGGAAGCGAGGCCACGGGCGTGCTGGTGACGGGCTCCTGTTCGAGGATCCTCCTGGAGGACAACCGCATCGGCGCGGCCACTGGCATCGCCGTGGCGCCCTACGCGCCGTACCTGGCCGAGCGCTTCCTCGCGTCCTTCCCGCGCGCGGGCCTCTTCGTCGACACGCTGTCCATCACCGGCAACCGGCTCCAGCCGCTGGGCGAGGCGACCACCGGCATCCACGTCGCGGACGGCACGCTGTCCGGCGTGGTGGTGAAGGGCAACCGCGTCCAGGGCTTCCACGTGGGCATCCTGGTGCAGGACCTGGCCGAAGGCGGCGCCACCGGCCCGGTGGACCGCGTGCTGGTGGCGGAGAACCAGGTGCTGGGCTCCACCGCGGTGGGCATCCAGGTGGCGGGCGACGGCGTGGACGTCGTGGGCAATGAGATCCGCAACGCGGTGTCCGACAGCCTGTTCCAGGTGGGCATCCAGCTGTCCGGCCGGGGCCTGCGCGTGCGCGACTCGTGGATTGCCCTGCCCGCGGTGCCCGCCGCGTCGGTGCTGGGGGTGGTGGCCGGCATCGTCGTGGGGGATGGGCTGGACGACGGCCAGTCCAACGGGCGCCCGGCGGCGGACGTGGAGGTGGTGGACAACCGCATCGAGGGCGCGGGCGAAGCGACGCCGGGCTTCGGCATCCTGCTGGGAGGGCCGCAGCCGGTGTTCGACGTGCGCATCCGGGGCAACGTGGTGCGGGCGCTGGGCGACGCGGCGGTGCGCGCCTGGGGCACCGGCGGCGCGGTGGGCCGCATCCGCGTGGAGGACAACCGCTTCGAACAGGTGGCGCTCGCGGACGTGCCGGCGCTGACGGACAACACCCTGGCCCTGTCCCGGTTGGACCCGGGCCTGGAGACGAAGCTGAGCCCGGGCGCGCTCTCCCAGCCCCGGCCCCTGCTGGAGGCGCTGTTCGCCAACGTGACGCCCCGCGTGCGGGCGCCCCTGGACGCCGCGCTGCGCTGGCTGGAGCGGCTGACGCTGCGAGGCGCGGTGGTGCTCGCGGGGGTGGAGGAGGCCCACGTGAGCGGCAACCGGCTGCTCCACGTCGGGCGCACGGGCGCGTACGGCACGCCCGGGCTGGAGGACGCGGAGGTGCGCGCGGCGGGCATCGCGGTGGTGTCCGGACAGGCGCTCACCGTGGAGGACAACGAGGTGGAGGGCCTGCGCGCGCCGGTGCGCAGGACGGCGGTGCCGCCGCTGAAGCCGCCGGTGAAGCTGCCGCCCATCGCGGACGTCCTCCAGCGGATGGGCCTGGCGCCGGCCACCGTCCGGCTGGAGCGCGGCGACGTGCACTCCGCCGTGGTGGGCATGTACACCACCGTGTTGCAGTACACGGGCGCCGACGAGGACGGGCGTCAGCAGCTGGGCCGGGGCCTGTACGGCCCGCTGGACACGCTCGCGCAGCAGCTGAAGCTCCTGGGCGGCACGCCGGAGACGCTCACGGAGATGCTGGTGCGCGAGGTGGCGGAGATGCGCGCCGCCCAGGGCTACGAGGACCACACGAAGACGTCGCACGCGGTCCGCTCCTCGCTGGCCCGGGCCTCCAGCTTCACCGCGCCGGACGACCTGTCCCAGGATGCGTGGGACACCGTGGCCCAGTTCGACCTGGCCACCGTGTCCGGCAAGGACGCGGTGGTGAAGACGGCCGACCGCATCAAGGGCTCCTTCGAGGTGCTGGTGCAGGGCCTGCCCGACGCCGTGAAGAAGACGCTCCTGAAGGCGCTGGCGGAGGTGCAGGGGGAACCGGGCGACCTGCCGCGCCTGGTGGCCCTGTCCGCGAACTTGAGCCAGGTGGCCCAGCTTCGCGAGGCCCAGGCCCAGAAGGCCCGGCAGCCCGTCATCGGGCAGGCGGTGGGCCCCCGGAAGACCATCATCGGCACCTTCGCCACCAGCGCGCTGGAGCAGCTCCCCCGTCGGGGGCGCTCCATCGGCGCGAAGGCCAGCGCGGACGTGCTCCTGCAACTGCGCCAGTCCAAGGACGCCTTGTCCGACCAGTTGAAGGACGTCAACCCGAGGCTGGCCCAGCAGGTGGAGGTGGACTACCGCGACGTGGAGCGCACCGGCGGGCAGTCGCGGCCGGTGGAGCGGCTGCGCTCCACCCTCAAGCAGATCCTCGACTTCACCAACGGCCAAACGCTCCAGGACGAGCTCTCCGTGGAGGACTCGGAGCGCGTGATGGCGCGAGGGCGCACCGCGACCATCGGCCTGTACACGGCGAGCCTGGACCGACAGGCAGCGGGGCTCGTCACCGAATCCGAGGACACGGTGGAGAAGCAGCTGCGCTCCTTCGGCACCGCCGTGGGGCAGCTGTCGGAGCTGGTGAGCGGGGACGCGGAGCTGTCCGTGCTCTCCACCCAGGCGCATCAGGCGGTGCTCGCCGCCATCGCGCAGCCGCAGAAGCGCACGGAGCAGGTGGCCATCGCGCGAGGCCTGCTGGACCGCATCCGGGTGCAAACGTTGGACGTGCTGCCGACGACCATCGCCCTGCCGCCCACCGGGCCGGTGTGGGCGGATCCGCTGGAGCGCCGGCTCGCCGCGCTGGGCGCGTTGGTGCTGGCGGTGCGCGGCGGGGTGCCCGCGCCGGTGCTCAAGGACTCGATGGCGCTCTACCTGTCGCACTTCGCGCGCGCCCTGGACATCGTGGGCATCGACGGGCAGTTCCGCGAGATCGTCCTCCAGCGCGTCAAGGAAACCATCCAGCGGCTCGTCACCAGCGAGCCCGGGGACACCGCGCGCCAGGCGCTGCACCAGCTGGTGGGTGAGCCGGCGGACCTCGCCGCGGAGGCCGTGGGCCGGGTCTCCGGGGCGGCCTCCGCCAAGGCTGGCACCCCGGTGACGCCGGCGCTGGAGGCGACCTCCGTGCTGCTGCGCGCCACGGAGCAGGGCATGAACCCGGACGAGGACGTCGCGTCGCGGGTGGCGCGGCTCCAGGAGTACCTGCGCCAGCGCGCGCCGAAGGTCTCCGCGTCGCTCGTGGTCATCGTCACCGGCATGACGGACCTGGGCGGCATCCTGGAGGTCCTGCGCAAGGCGCTGGAGCAACTGGCGCGAGGCGAGGCGCCGGACCCGGGCGACCTGGTCCCGCCCGTCTTCGACACCTTCCCGCAGCCCGCGGACGGCCTCTTCGTGGCGGGCGTGCAGGGCCGGGTGCGGCTGTCCGGCAACACCGTGCGGGACGCCGTTACCGGCATCACCGTGCGGGACGCGGCGGGGCACGTCCTCACGGAGTCGGAGACGCAGCCGGGGTCGCTGCTCGACGTGGTGGGCAACCGGCTGGAGGCGTGCGCGGTGGCGGGCCTGGCGCTGCGCCAGGCGCTGTCGGTGACGGTGGTGGCGGACAACCACTTCTTCGCGTGCGCGGGGCTGCCCACCTCGGGGGACCCGGGGCTGGGCCAGTCCGTCGCCTCCTTCCTGGGCACCGGCGAGCTGGTGGTGCGCGACAACGTCTTCCTGGAGAGCGGCAACACGCTGGCGCAGGCGCTGCTGCACGAGGTGGCCATCGACTGGCGCGGCGAGGTGGGCGTGCGCGGCAACACCGTGCGCCACGAAGGGGGCGGCGGGGGCGGCGTGGGGGTGCTCGTCGTCACCGACACGCTGCCGGAGGAACTGGTGACGAGGCTGTCCCGCGTGCCCTTCCTGGCGTCGGACCCACCGCCCAAGGCCACCGGGGCCGGCCGCGCCGTGGTGGCCCAGCCCCAGGCGTCCGCCGTGGGCGTGCTCGCCGCGATCCCGCGCGTGGAGGACCTGGTGCAGCTTGGCTCCCTGAAGCAGCGCTTCGCGACGGGGCCGGTGCTGAACCGCCCGCTCACGGTGCCGCCCCAGACCTTCGTGCCCGCGAAGAGCGCCAGCACGGCGGCGTCGCGCTACCTGGACGCGGCGGTGGCGCCGGTGCGCTCCGCGCTGCTCGACTTCCTGGGCAAGCCGATCCCCATCCTGCCGCTGCCCAGGGTGCGCTCGCTGCGCGGGGTGCAGGTGGAGGGCAACGACATCACCGCGCGGGGCCCGGCGCTGCTCATCCTGGGCAACGGCGGGCCGGTCCTCTCCATCACGGTGTCCGGCAACACGCTGCGCAGCGCGGGCGGCGTGGGCGCGGTGTACCTGCGCCGCGCGGACTCCACCGTCTTCAGCGGCAACCGCTGCGAGTGCCCGGACACGGTCAACGTCGTCGTCCTGCGCCTGGGCCGCGCGCCGGTGACCTTCTGCGGCAACGTGGTGCTGGGCGCGGAGCCGGTGACGCCGCCCCCCAAGCCGGTGCAGCCGCCGTGGATGCAGCCCCTGGACTCGCTGATCCTCCAGATTCCGGTGGGCGGGGGCACGTCGCTGGGCGTGCCGCTGAACCAGGAGTTGCTGCTGGGCGGGCTCCAGCGCCGCCGCGACGTGGCGAGCGACGCCTTCTCCACGCTGCTGGCGGAGCTCGTCACCGCGCCCGCCCCGCAGGTGGGGCCGGACGGGAGGCCCACCCGCGCGGCGGGCCGCGAGTCCGCCGCGGAGATCCCCACCCGCGCCGTGGTGGATCGCGCCACCCTGGAGGACGTGCGGACAAAGCTGCCGGCGGGGATCGACCTGCGCATCGGCGCCCGGACGCTCTACGGCATCGCGGAGCCCAAGGACGACTCGCCCACGACGGCGCTGCGCACCCTGGTGGACCGCGTGGCGCTCCATGTGGAGAAGCCGGAGGACGTGCAGGGCCACGTGCGCTCCGTGCTGGCCTCGGCGGACGGAGACCCGAAGAAGGCCCTCCAGCTCGTGGACAAGAGCGTGCTCGGCATCGACTCGGCGGCGCCCACCGTGAAGCAGAGCATCCTCAACGTGTCCGTGCTGCACGAGGTGCTGGCGGACTCGTTCTACAGCGGCGCCATCGCGGGCCCCAAGCCGGTGCAGGACGCCACGACGATCGCGGCCCCCCCGGCGCCGCCTCCTCCGGATCCCTTCGCCCACTCCGTCGTCATCCTGGGCGGCTCGCGCGTGGCCGCCGTGGGCAACGCCACCACCGCGGGCGTCCACGTCCAGGAAGCCGACTCCGTGGTGGAGCTCAACCCGTAGCGCACGACCTCCAAGGACCCCCGACCATGCCTGACGCCTTCGCCCTCAGCGGCCGTGTCGCCCTCCTGCGGGACGCGCTCCCCGAAGTCACCCTCTCCACCACCCCGGACGCCCCGGACGCGAAGCTCGCGGCCCTGGCGAAGCTGGCCGGCACCCGCGCGAAGCTGGACGTGGACCTGTCCGTCCTCAAGGCCCTGGAGGCGCGCCAGTCCCGCCTGCCGCCCGTGGAGCCCCAGCCCGTGAAGCTCCAGGACCTGGTGCGCGCGGCCCGGCGCAAGCTCGTCTCCGAACGTCAGCGCGAGGTGGGCGTCTGGGTGGACACCCGCGCGAAGCTGGCCACGCGGCTGGTGACGGCGCTGGAGGACTGATGCGCAAGCTGCTCGAAGCCCGCATGGGGCAGCGCTGCTACCTCTTCACCACGCTCGGCCAGGTGTACGTGGGCCTGGTGGTGGAGCTCATCGACGACGTCGTCCTCCTCACGGGGCCGGACGGCGTCACACCCGTCTACATCAACCTCTCGGACGTCTCCGGCGTGCGCCAGCACGACGAGGACGACGACCTGGGGAGCGCGCGATGATTGAACAACTCCTGCAACAACTGGTGGAGCGGACGGAGAGCCGCTACTTCGGCAAGTACCGGGGCTACGTGACGGAGGTGGAGGATCCCCTCAACCTGGGCCGCATCAGGTGCGTGGTGCCGCGCCTCATGGGGGACGTGGCCACCGGCTGGGCCATGCCGTGCACCCCCTACGCCGGGCCCGACCAGGGCCTCTTCGTGGTGCCGGACGTGGGCGCTGGCGTCTGGGTGGAGTTCGAGGCCGGCGACCTGACGCAGCCCATCTGGAGCGGCATGTGGTGGGGCGCGCCGGCCCTGTCGGACCTGGGCCAGCCGGACTCCAGCGCGCGCGTGGCGCCGGACGTCAGCGAGGTGCCCAAGCACGACTACCCGCCCCAGTCGGCGGTGCCGGGCGTGCGGATGCTCAAGTCCGCCACGGGCCACTACATCGTCCTGGACGACCGGCCGGAGACCGCGCGCGTGGAGATCCACGACCGGCAGGGCAACCGCATCATCCTGTCGGCGGAGGGGTTGGATCAGCTCATCAGCAACGAGCGCACGGTGAACGAGGGCAACCGCTCCGCGGAGGTGGACGGTGACGACCGCCTGGACGTCGCCGGCCGGCAGGACGAGACGGTGGACGGCGGCCACACCCGGGAGGTGGGCGGGGACGTGACGCTGCACGTGAAGGGGACGCTGACGGAGCAGGTGGACACGGCGGGCTATTCGCGCGTGGTGGGCGGCGCGGGCCTGAAGGAGACGGTGGGCGGCCCGCGCGAGGACCGCATCCAGGGCAGCCACACGCGCACCGTGTCGGGCGCGTCGCAGGAGACGGCGGTGGGCGGCTACGGGGTGACGTCCGGCGGCAACGCGCAGATCGCCGCGGGCAAGGCGGTGAAGATCGCCGCGACGATGCCGGACATGCCGGGGCCTTCGCTCAACGCCGTCTCCATCGACGCGCTGATGGGCAACGTGTCCATCAACACCATGCTGGGCATGTGCCAGGTGGGCGGCATCTCCGCCGTGTCGCCCATGGTGCTGGGGGACGGCCTGGCCATCCACTTCACGATGCTGGCGCAGATCCTCAAGGCGGTGAACCCGATGACGGTGGCCGCGTACGGGCCGCTGCTGGACGTGTGGGCCTCCATGACGCCGCTGCTGGACTGGTCCTACTTCGGCTTCGTCAAGCGCATGCCGGTGGGGTGACGCGATGAATGAGCCCGGCTGGAGTCCGCTGGACGCGGAGGCGCTGCGTGAGCGCCTGGAGCAGGTGAAGGCGCTGCTGCTCCAGGCCGCGGCGGTGGGCGTGGCGCAGGACGCCGAGCGGCTGGAGAAGATGCTGGAGCTGGAGCAACGCACCCGGGAGGACGCGCGTGGCCGAATCCACCGACGCCGCTTTCGCTGAGCTCCACGGCGCGCTGGAGGTCTGCTGCGCGGAGCTGGCGAAGGCGCTGGACGAGGCCGAGGGCGGCGAAGGCGCGGGCGCGGCCGGGGGGCCCTCGTGGCGGCCGTTGGTGCTGGCGGCGCCGCCGGGGCTGGAGCAATTGGTGGGCATCGTCAAGCCGCCGCTCCAGGTCATCATCGCGGTGCTCCAGTTCGTGCAGGCGCTGCTCCAGGCGCTGGCGGCCATCCTGCTGGGGCTGATGGATCCCTTCCGGGCGCTCATCCTGGCGGCGTACTCGCTGCTCAAGGACATCATCGACGACCTGCTCAACGCGGGGGCGTACCTCTACGCGGACGCGCCGGGCATCGGCCCCACGGAGACGAACCTGGCGGAGACGGGCTTCATCCCGAACCTGCCGAAGGACTTCAAGGCCGGCCACGCGCTGGAGCGCCCGCCGGTGACGCCGGATGCCTTCTCGCGCTGGGCCAGCCGCTTCACCGCGTCCTTCGATGACCCGGGGGACGACGCGCGCCCGGTGGTGACGGACGGCGCGCCGGTGCAGGCGGTGTTCATCGTGATGGCGGCGCCGTCGCTGGATGCGCTCCGGCAGGCGCTGTACCTGATGGGCAAGCTGTTCAACATCAGCGCCTTCAAGAAGGCCTTCGAGAAGTACCCCAAGGGCGCGTTGGATCCGCGCCGCAGCCGGGCGCGGGGCCGGTCGGTGAAGCCGGACTGGAAGTCCGCCCGCATGCGCGACCTGTTCCCGGACCTGGAGAAGCTGCTCATCCTGCCGGAGGCGCTCAGGTCGCTGCTGCTGTCGGTGGACAACCTCGCGGGGCTCATCAAGAGCCTGGCCAGCGCGATGCAGGACAAGGTGCAGGTGTTGCTGAAGCTGGCGCAGGCGGTGCAGGCGGTGGTGGACCTGCTGGACGCGCTGAAGTCCGCGGGCATGTACGCGTTGCCGGTGTCCACGCGGGGCGGGGTGGCGGGGCTGAAGCAGGCCTTCCTCCAGGCACGGGACCGCCCACCGGGCGGCTACGTGGGAGGAATCTGCCTGCTGGCGGCGGGGCCCAACCTGGCGAAGGCGGCGCTGCTCTGGGAGATGCTGGGCCTGTCCGCCGCGATGGAGCTGGCCGAAGGAAAGCTCACGCTGGAGGACGTGGCGCAGCAGCTCAAGGACAGCCAGGTGATGCAGGTGCTGGAGGCGAGCGGCAACGAGGTGGAGGACGCCTGGGGCAATCTCAAGACGGCGAGCCAGGAGCAGGCGGACGCCTTCGTGCTTGCGTTGGATCAGGCCCCCGAGGGCCTCGCGGCGGCGGTGGGGCGCACGCCCCAGGAGCTGGTGGAAGGCGCGCGTCGCGCACGCTCCTCGTTGGTGGAGGCGCTGGAGCAGGCGAAGGACCAGCTGCCCAGGTCGGCGAACATCGAAGCGGGCATCGCCGCGACGAAGCAGGCGCAGCGCCGGGGAGGGCGCTCCCTGGCGATGGGGTTCGGAGGTCCGGGACCGTCTGAGCGCGCGCCCAGCCCGGCGCCTCCGGTGGCGGGCTCGCCGGCCCCGTCGGACACGTCCGGCACACCGAAGAAAGGAAGCGGTACGTGAGCGCGGTGAAGCGCCTGAGCATGGAGCTGGATGGCTGGCAGGCGGCCTGGAAGCAGCTGGACGCGTTCCTGGACCGGGTGGAGGGCGCGGCGGAGCAGGACGCGCCCCACGTGCAGACGGTGTGCGCGCTGTTGCCCGTGTTCAGCGTCATCGAGCGGGCCCGCCGTCGCGCGGTGGGCATCGCGCTGTCGCCGGCCTTGCCGAGCGCCCCGGGAGGCAAGGGGCTGGCGGGCCTTGCCCCCGCGGCGCTGGTGGGGGGGGAGCAGCGGCTGCCGGGCGTGGAGGAGCTGGAGTTCGCGGTGGGGACCATCGGCGCGGATGGAGACGGCAAGCTCACGGGGGCGGCGATGCTGGCGGGCAGCGTGACGCTGTTCGCGTTCCGCGACGAGAAGCACGGCGGCGAAGTGGTGGTGCGAGTGCCCGCGTATGACTTCGGCCCGCTGCTGGCGAGCGGCGCCGTGGCGGACGCCATCGACGCGGGGCTCTTCAGCACGGACCAGCGCCGCGCCGCCGCGGAAGGGGGCGAAGCGGAGATGAAGACGTGGACCGGCCTGCGCAACACGCGCCGGGGCCAGCTGACGACGACGGCGGAGACGGTGCCGCTGAGCAGCGTGCTGGGGGCGCTGAGCATCTCCTCGCCGTCCAGCGACTTCGACCCGGTGGCGTCGGGGGCCGCGACGCGCCAGTCGGAGTGTCTGGCGGACCGGAGCGTGCTGCTCCAGGCGAAGACCACCGTGGAGGAGCAGGGCGCGGACGTGGCCTTGACGGACGCGCTCCAGCGCGCGGCGGATTCGCTCCAGGGGCAGGCGACGGACTACGGCACGGTCGCCACGGCGCTCCAGCCGCCGCGCACCGCGACGCACTCCACGACGCAGCTGGCGGACCTCCAGGCCACGCTGCGCCGGGCGGACTCCCCCGGGATGCCCGGTCAGCTCTCCACGGAGCTGACGCTGCTGGACGTGGAGGCGGGCAAGGGGATGGACGAGGCGGTGGCGGCGCGGCTCGCGTACCCGGACGGCTCGCTGCGGATGCTGCGGACGCTGGAGTGGGCGCTGCGCTTCCACTGGGTGTTCCGGCAGCGGTGGTTCGACGTCCGCAACCGCACCGCGCTGGCACCGCTGCTGCGCCAGGTGCTGAAGCCCTTCTGCGACAGCCTGACGCGGGTGCTCGCGGGCACGTCCACGGGGATCCCGCTGGTGGGCGCCGTGACGGTGGTGAAGGACACGCCCACCCAGGCGACGGCGCTGTCGGTGACGCCCACGGTGGACCTGACGAAGGTGCAGGCGGGGCACGTGGCGCACGTGGGAGGCGAGCGGCCCACGCTGGCGCTCGTGCTGGGCTGGGAGGTGAAGGGCGGGACGCCTGGGGACAAGCGGCTGCGCATCTCGCCCCTGAACGTCTCCATCGCCACGGACGCGAAGCTGCCGGGCGTGGCGGGGTTGGTGAGGAGCGGGGCGACGGTGAGCGGGAGCGCGGTGTCGCTCAGCGCGCAGGAGCTGATGGAAGGGTGTTCGGCGGCGGGGCCACAGGCGGACGGCGTGGTGCAGGAGACCGTCGCGTTGGGGACACGGCTGGCGTTGCTCCTGGGGCAGGGAGGTAATGCGCTGGGGCTGGTGCCTCCGGCGGTGGCCGCTCCCTATCCGGGGCAGACGTTCAAGCTGTTGCCGCCGGTGGAGGTGGGCGCGGCGCGGCTGTTCCTGGAGGGAATGCCACTGGCGAGCACCTCGGGCTCCGCGCAGCCTGTCCCCGTCGCAAGGCCGGGAGAGCTGCTGCTGGTGCGCGGCGCGGACGACGAAGGGACGTGGTGGCAGGGCGTGGCCCAGGTGGACACGGTGTCGGTGCTCACGGGAGCGGCGGCCCGGGAGGAGGATCCGGCGACGGTGACGCCCACGCCGGTGTGCTGCGGGGATGACGAAGAGGTGGTGGTCATCACGCTGCGCGACCTGCAACTGCCGAAGGCGCTGGTGCGGGACGTGACGCTGCGGCGCGACTTCAAGGGCTTCGGAGGCCCAAGCCTCGCCACTGGGGTGATGCTGCCCATCGAGCTGGATCCGGGCACGGTGAACGTCACCGTGCAGGACGGCGGCGTGACGAAGACGGTGCTGCGCGATCCGGAGCTGCGGGTCGCGACGGCGGTCCTCAAGGGTTGGCTGGGAGTCCCGACATGAGCGATCCGAGAGATGACGTCTACGCCGTGGCCGCGCTCCTCACGGAGCTGGACCGCGTGCTTCATCCGTTGGCGCGTGGAGAGGGCGGCGACTTCAAGGTGGATCCGCCCCTGCCGCCGTCCCTGCCCACGCCGACGTCGCCGGGACGGGGAGGGGAGGGCGGTCGTTCGGTGAAGGCCTCTTCACAGGCGTCAGGGCCCAGGCCCGCGCGTTCGGAGGAACCTCGTGGAGTGCTCACCGGGAAGGCGCCTGCGGCCGTGCTGCCTGTGGAGGCGCGTGCACCCTCGATGGCGCATGTCCCCAGCTCCCTGCGCCGCCGTGTTCCTCGTCCGGAGCCGACGCTGGATGGAGCGCCGAGGTCCCTGGCCATGCGTGGCACCGTGGACGCCGTCACGGGAGGGAATGAGGGACCCGGCCGCACTCCCATCCCCGTGGACGTTGTTCACGAGGTGGGCACTGAGTCACCTGGAGTCATTCCGCAACGTCCCCATGTGCGTGAGCAGGACGCTTCATCCGTCACGCCTGCGCGCACGAACCCGAGCATCCCCGAGGAACGGTCGACCGAAGTCCCCCGCGACAGGGACACGTTGTCGGAAGCTTCAATGCCTCGAAGGACCCGGGTGCCGCGCCCATCCAACGCGGTCACCGAAAGACAGACAGCAAGCCAGCCCCTTCGCGCGCGTGCACCCGAAGAGACGGTGCGTCGCCACCGGGTGCCCCATACCCATTCCCATGCATCACCGATCGCCCCGGTAGAAACCGGTCCTTCCCTGTCGCCGCTGCCGAGTCGGAGACGGCCATATGCGCCGACAGCGGACCTACCGCCGACCTTGGGAGAACGCACCGCTCCGGTGGCGACGGATGAGCCACGGCATCACCCCAGGCTGAAGAGGCCCGAAGCCGAGGCGTCCCGGTCTCCTCCTCCCAGTAGGGATGGCGCGCGGACGCCTCCACCGCCTGCCGCCCGGAGCAGCGGTCGTCCCACGTCGGAGCCCGTGCGAATCGAGGTGAAGACCCTGGTCCCACCCCTCGGCGCCGAAGCCGCGCATCGGGAGGTGATGCTGGAGGAGGAGCGCTCGTGGGAGGAGCTACCGGACCCTGAAACAGACGCGGGAGCGCCGCTCTTCTTCGTGAATGGCCGGCGAGTGACACGCGAGGACCACGAAGCCCTTCGGCAGGCCGAGCAGCGACTGCGGCGAAGGATGACGGGCCGCTCGCTGTGGCGGAGGCGGGGATGAGTGGCCTTCCTCCCCGGCAGCGGTTGGGACAACTGCTGCGCTCGCTCTCGAAGCACCTCCCAGGCCAGCTCGATGGGCTGCTGGAGAACGCCCGCTTCACCGACGGTGCCGCCGCGCTCCAAAGGCTCGCGGACCCCACGCACCTGGAGAAGGCACTGGCTCGCATGTCCCCGGAAGAAGCAGGGTGGCTCGCGGATGTGCTGACGGAGCGTTGGCGCCAGGTCGCGGAGCTCCAGTTGGAGCCGGAGGTGGCCATCGTCGCGCCGGAGGAACTCTGGATGGGGGCGGAGCCGGTGCGGGTGCCGCTGTCACTGGCGGCGGTGGGGTTGGACGACGGCTTTGAAGCGCTCTGGGAGGGCGCGGTGTTGCCGACGGCTCCATCGCCCCGGGCGACGCTCCTGGCGAAGCCACCCGAGGGCACCACACCGGAAGTGGCGCGCGTCCGCGCCCAGGTCCGGGCCAGCGTGAAGGGCCAGCGCTGTGTGCTCGTCGCGCAGGCGCAGGTCGCGCTGCGGCGGCCGTCGGTGGTGGTGAGCGATGACCGGCGCCGACTCCTGGCGCAGGACCAGGCGGGACGTCCGGCGGTGGGGTGCCGACTGGAAGTAGGGACGGACGTGCATGTCACCGGCCCGGGAGGGCTGGTGGAACTGGGAGCGCCCGCGTCGGCCGGCCTGCCCCTCAAGCTGGAGGGGATCCCCGCAGGTCGGATTCCGGGGCCCCGCCCATGAGACTCACGATGGATGGCGAAGGAGGCAGCCCGTGAAGACGCTGAGCCCTCAGACCAAACGGACGCCGGAGCGCAAGCCGGCCACGACCCGGCCCGTCGCGCCCACCCAGCAGCCAACGACAGCCTCCCCCCGCGCGCGGATGGGAAGCGCGGCGGGGCCCGCGATGAAGACCGCGGCCGGTGGCGCTTTCAAGGCAAAGGCGCCGCCCACCGCTGCTCCCAATCCCAAGGTCCGCTTGCCGAAGAAATAATCTGCGGCGAGAGGAGGGCCTCCGCGGCCGCGTGGGTCAGTCCACGACCGCGGAGGCTTCAATCTCCGCCGGACGCCCGGCTGAACCAGACGTGGAATTGGAACTCCACGCCTGATCCCGGGGCCGCTCTCTTCAAACGACGAGCCGGCTCACCGTCAGGCAAGCCGGACCGCGGTCACGGGGACTGGAACCTGTCGAGCGAGGGGCAGTAGGTGGCGTATCCATGCCCGCTGAGGGCGCCGATCTCGAACAGGCCGTCCAGGTCGAATGCCACGAAGTGCGCTGCGGGAAGGGGGGTGCCAGCCTTGGCGCAGGAGGGGCAGAGCGAGGCCGCCACGGGCGTGAAGGTGAAGTTCGTGCTGTGGTCGAACCAATTCGGGCTGAGCGCGCCTTCGAGGTCGACCAGCGTGGCGCGCGGCTCGCCCGGCAGGGAGCCTGTCTGCGGCGTCGTGTCGACCGGCACCGTCACCGCGTAGACGTTGACGAGCTGCGGTGGGAAGCTCGCGGTCTCGGACGGGCACTCACCCGGCGTGCCGTTGTTGAGTTCGATCCACAGTTCCCACGGATCCCCGGGGTTCTCAGGCTCTTCATAGCCGAAGAAGGCGTTGGTCAAGACGCGCTGGTTGCTCTGGATCTGCACCGTGGTGGCGGTGTCCTGGCAGGTGCCTTCGCAGACGGTGAAGGGGTCGGTCACGGTGCCCGCATCCGATTCGGTGCCCGCGTCCGGCGTGGTGCCCGCGTCAGGCTCGGTACCAGCGTCGGGTTCGGTGCCAGCGTCAGGCTCGGTGCCTGCGTCGGGCTCAGTGCCGGCGTCAGGTGTGGTGCCCGCGTCAGGCTCGGTGCCTGCGTCGGGCTCAGTGCCGGCGTCAGGTGTGGTGCCGGCATCAGGCTCGGTGCCCGCGTCAGGCTCAGTGCCAGCGTCAGGCTCAGTGCCAGCGTCAGGCTCAGTGCCAGCGTCAGGCTCGGTGCCTGCGTCGGTCGTGGTGCCCGCATCCGTCTCGCTACCAGCATCGGTCGTGGTGCCCGCGTCCGTTTCGCTACCAGCATCGGTCGTTGTGCCTGCGTCCGTTTCGCTGCCTGCGTCGGTCGTTGTGCCTGCGTCCGTTTCGCTGCCTGCGTCGGTCGTGGTGCCCGCGTCCGTTTCGCTGCCTGCGTCGGTCGTGGTGCCCGCGTCCGTTTCGCTACCTGCGTCAGTCGTGGTGCCCGCATCCGTCTCGCTGCCTGCGTCGGTCGTGGTGCCAGCATCCGCCTCGCTACCAGCATCGGTCGTGGTGCCCGCGTCCGTTTCGCTACCAGCATCGGTCGTGGTGCCCGCATCGGACCCGGTGCCCGCATCAATGCGTGCGGGCGGCGTTGGAGGGCCGTTATCGGAACCACAGCCAGAGAGTACGGGCGCGGTCGCGAGGGAGAAAAACAACAAGGAGAGAATCGAGCGTCTCAGTTTCATTCTGGGGATTGTCACGGGTTCCCTGCGGAGATGCGAGCGGAACCGGCCCGCTGCGTCATGGTCGAGGCTCGTTCACATGGCGACGCCATCCCCGCGTCACACGCCGAGTGGCTCAAGCCGTGGAGATGACAGGGATTTCCCAGGGAAGCCCATGTTTCCCAACGAGGGTCCTGCATCCACGCACCTGTCGAAGCCTTCCGGGGCGAAGTGCTCAGCCGGACCGCGTTCCACGCACCAGCAGGCTGCCAGCCTCATGCTCCTACCGGCTCAGCCCTGACATTTGTTACAGCCAGTGAAGTGCCCCGCTGGAAACCCCAACCAGCCATGGACTGCCGACGAAGTGGCGCTCTATCAGTTTCAGAGAATCCTGAGTGACTCCGGGAGCCCTGATGGCATCGCTGGCCGCTTGGAGGTGTCCGTCCAGGTCGGGTGCATCCCCCGCCAGACGCGGACCCTCAAGGTCGGTTACAGAGCTGAGCGGTTTCGACCTGCGGATGGAGGCCCGTGACCCACGGGATGCCCATGGTGACAGGTCGCCCTGGCTCGCCTTGACCTGCTATGGACCGCCGCCCAGCAATCCATGGGCATCCGGTACAGCCTGGAAGAGGTCACCGCCATGAAGTGGAGAACCCTGCTCTGTCCTGTCGTCCTTGTCCTGAGCGCCTGCTCGGAGTCCCCCGACCCCGAGCCCACCCCGCGACGTCCGCTGAAGGCCGTCCTGTTCCCATACATCCCTGACTCCGCGGGGGACAGCTTCGCCAGCCTGGAGCAGCGGCTTGAGGCGGACTTCGAGCGGGCCCATCCGGACATCGACCTGGACGTCGTGTTCGACGCCAATCTGGATGTCTATGACCTGAACGAAGGGGGAACGCTGAACCAGCTCCTTGGCGCGGGGGCAGGGGCCGCCCAGGTGGTGGAGGTGGACACGCTGCTGTTGGGCTCGCTCGTGTCGAAGGGGTGGATCCAGCCCGTCGCGCTGGAGGCGGGCGTCGCGCATCCCGCGGCCGAGGAGGCCGTCCGCATCTCCGGTCAGGACTACGGCGTGCCCACCTACCTGTGCACCAAGGTCGTCTATTCGCGGAGCACGAACATCCGGTCCGCCACCGACAGCACTTCGCTGGTGCGGATCCTCCGTGAGGTGTCTCCCGGCAAGCGCCCGCTGGCGATGAACCTCGACGGGAGCTGGACGCTGCCTGCCTCGTACCTGGACGCCTGGGCGGACACGCATCCGGGGGACGCGCTGGCCCGCGCCATCTCCCTGCCGCTGGACTCACCGACGATGGGCGCGTTCGCGGAGGTCGTCGACAGCTGCACGCTCGAGGCGGGCGTCAATCCATGCCTGGATGGCACCTACGCTGACAACTCGGTGGCGGAGGAGGCCTTCGCCGCGGAGCAGGCCAACGGCTTCATGGGTTACACCGAGCGCCTGTTCTACATCCTGAAGGCCCAGCCCTCCATGCCGCTCCCGGAGGTCATCTCGGTACCGTTCGGCGCGGGCTCGGCTCCCGCGGTGTTCGTGGATGCGCTGGTGCTCAACGCGAGCTGCACCGGGACGTGCGCACAGGACGCCCGGACCTTCACGAAGTTCATGCAGGCCCCGGAGACGCGCAGCCTCATCGCCTTCAGCGAGGATGGCCCCCAGGGCACCCGGCCCCGCTACCTGCTCCAGGCCAGCCGCGCCTTTTATGAGCAGGAGCCCGCGCGCTCTGACCCCATGTACCAGAAGTACGAATCCATCCTGAGCGGAGCACGGCCCTATCCCAGCCAGCACTTCCCCGAGAACCGGAAGGCGCTCCAGGCCGCCCTGCTCGAAGCGCTCCAGTGACAGGCGCGCCGTGAAGGAGCCCGGCTCCTGGGTGAGGGAGCCGGGCCCGGTCTGCGTGCCCCCAGGCCTGCGCTACAGGAAGAGATCGTCCAAGCAGTTCACGGAGATGTCCGTGATGTTGACCGAGCACGACGCCGCCAGGCAGGGCACCAGGGAGAGGATGGGGGCGTTGTTCAAGCAGTTCGTCACGCACACCGGCACCTCACCCGCGCTCTCCTCCACACAGAAGAGGAATTCATCGACGCCCGAGGCCTGGACATTCGAGGTTGAATCGCTCGCCGGTGGCGCCTCCGAGGACGTCTCTTCGCCCATCTCCTGGGGACCACAGCCAGCGGTCAGCAGCAGCGCGCCAATCCCACCCATCAACAGCATCCGGTTCCGCATGGTGTCTCCTCCGCGTTCAGTTGCCAGAAGAGGGTCTCAGGTGACTGGACGACGAAGTATCCACCATCAGTCAAGGGTAGGCGTTCTCCGGGCATCACTCCTTCCTGCCAGAAGGATGAGATGACTGTCTTCCTCTGCACGCAGGCTGCATCACTCCAGTGTCGACACAACGTCCCCACTTTCGGCGGGTGATGTGCGGAAAAGGTCTCACCCGCGGGCGCCGTCCTGGGGTTGCCATGAAGCCAATATTTGTTGATTCATGCACACACCGGGCATCTCGGGCTCCCCAGAGAATCCCGCTAGAGTCTGGAGTTCTTGGTAGCGTCTCGTCCCGCTGTGATTCCGACAACTGGGAGCGACACATGAAGAGCATGAAGCGTGGGCTGTTGCTGGTGACCTGTCTTCTGGGGGCCATGGGCTGTGGCGTGGAGACCCCTGACGAGGTCACTGCCCCGACGGAGGATGTGCAGGAGGTGTCCGCCCAGGCCGGGTGCATTCCCGGCCAGACGCGGACCATCAAGGTCGGCTGCTGCACGCCCACCCTGGAGCGCCGGCAGAACCAGATCTGCACCAACTCGGCGGGCTCCTGGAGCAACTCGGGCACCAGCTACTGTGGTGGCTCGACCCTGAACTGCTACGGCGGCTGAACGGCGGGCCTTGGAAACAGCGGGGTGTGTTGAGGGAGGTGAATGAAGGCCGCGCCCCCATAGGGGCTCGCCTCCCTTTCACGCACGTTGCCGCAGGGAAGCCCTTCTCCTATGACCGAAGAATTCGTAGCGCCTCGTCATCCTCCTCCCTGGAGTCGGATGATGTCGGGTCATCGCCTCGCTTCCCTGCCGCAGCCCGGTCGCTGACGCCGCACCCCTCTCGCATCAGAAGGCGCCGGGGTGTTGTTCGGGGCACCGACACCGCGTCTTCATTCCAACGGCCGCCCCATTCTCGCGGCCAATTAAGGTTATGCATGGATGTGTGTAATTATTTGATGCGTCTGGCTATTCCGGACGTCCGGGCGAAGCTTCGCGAGGCGAATCTGCTCGCGCGAGCAATCTGCTTCGACACACACAGAAGGAATTTGGAATGAATCGCAATGAGATTCGGGCGTGGAGCTTTTCGAAGGTGGTGGTCCTGGGATTGCTGGCATTCGACCTGACAGCGTGCGGTCCAACTCCGGAGGAGGCCTCGAACGGAGCGGCGGAGCATGGAGATACGGCACACACCGCTTCCGACGACTCGCAGTCCCGGACCCAGCAGGAACTGGAGGACTCCAGCCGGACGTGGAGCCCGCCCCCGGCCCCGACGGGTTGCGGTCGCATGTCCGCGAACGAGGGACTGGGCCGTGGTCAGCGCCTCTTTTCTTGCGACGGCCGCTTCCGGCTTGCCATGCAGGGCGACGGCAACCTGGTGCTCTACCAGGGCGCGGTGGCCCTCTGGCAATCCCACACATACGGGACTTCGGCCGTTGGGGCCGTCATGCAGGGCGACGGGAATTTCGTGATTTATACTGCGGCGCCACGGGCCCTCTGGAGCAGCTACACCGGCGGCTACAGCGGCGCGTATCTCTCCGTCCAGAATGACGGGAACGTGGTCATCCGCACTTCACGCGGCGGAGCCATCTGGAGCACCCAGACCGGCGGGCGTTGAGGTGTATGGCGGAGGCAGTCGCGGCCTTCGCCATGACCCTTGTTCACTCGGAAGCAAGTCCGCCAGTAAAGGCGAGAGCTTCCAGGTGACTGTGACGACTTGGAAGCCCCGCAGAGAGCACCCGGAGGAGGACCGCAGGTGCTGTTCGCGGGGACTGCAACGTCACTCTTCTTCGGCCGAGGAAGGTGGAGGTTCTCCATGATCTGGATGAACTCCTCGCGGCTCCTGCATGCGAGCCTCGAGTTGTGGTGCTTCTCCTGATTTGGCCGCCACACACTCGTTACCCAATCGTGCCCACCGCCGAGGACACGGAGGGCCGTGCCGCGCATCGCTTCGGAAAACCTGTCCGGCTGTCGGACAGGTTGGGACACCTCGTCCCCGGAAGAGGGGCTTCCAGCCCGAGCCTCCCCCACTGGCATTCGCGGACAAACCCGTGGGCAGTGCGCAAGGGCGGCCGACGGCTTCACGACGTCCCGTGCGACAGGACGGGTGGGCTGTGCGCCTGTGGAGTCTCCAGAGCCTACGCCCCAGGCCCCTCCGCTTCGTGAGGAGCCCCTGCATCCACGGACCTTGGATGGGGTGCATCCATTCGAACTGGGTTTCCGCACCGAACTCGTCAACGAACTTCTGGTGACGACTTGGGGGTGTGACGTATCGGGTGCCACGCGGCTTCAGCGCGACTTCTCGCTCCATTGCTCGACCATCAGGTCGATAAGGCGCCGCACCTTCGCCGGCAGATGACGTTTGCTCGGGTAGATCGCCATGATCCCGACGACCCCTGTCTCACACGACGGCAGCAGCGCCTTGAGGCGCCCACTCGCAAGGTCCTCGTCGACCAGGAAGCCGGGGAGGTAGGCGATGCCCAGCCCTGCGACCGCTGCGTCCCGGATCGCCTCGCCGCTGTCGAGCCGAAAGCGGCTCCGCCCCTCCACCGTCACCCAGGCACCGTCCTCCTGGCGCAGTCGCCAGTGCTGGCGTCGCGTCCGGCTGCTGAAGAGCAGACAGTCATGCGTCGCGAGCGCCTCCAGCGTCTCGGGCTCTCCGCGCGCGTCGAGGTAGGAGGGCGCCGCGCAGACGATGGCCCGGTGTTGCGCCACCAGTCGGGACACCAGGCGCGAATCGGTGCTGGACGCATTGATCCGCACGGCCAGGTCGTATCCCTCCTCGATGATGTCCGCGACGCGATCCGTGAAGCTCACCTCCACCTGCACCTCGGGCCATCTGCGCAGATAGTCCCGCAGCAGGGGCAGGACGTGCAGTCTGCCGAAGGCGCCCGGAACGGTGAGCCGCAAGACCCCTCGGGGGACGCCCGTGCGTTGCCCGACGCTGGCCTCTGCTTCGTCCAGGGCCGCGACCACTTGCAGGCAATGCTCGTGGAACACCCGGCCCTCGTCGGTGAGGCTCAGGTGGCGCGTCGTGCGGTTGAGCAGGCGCACCCCCAGGCGGGATTCCAGCCGGGCCAGGGCCTTGCCCGCCGCGGAGCGGGTCAAGCCGATGGCGCGGCCTCCGCCCACGAAGCTGCCCGCGTCCACGACGGACATGAAGGCGAAGATCTCATCCAGGTTGGCGCGCTTCATTGATGGCTTCCGGTTGTAGCTCCCGCGTCGCTGGAGAGGGGAACGCCGTTCGTCAATGGGCCCGGTATATGGGGCTGGCAGTCACCGCCGCAATCCGGGGCGGCGACGTCCCCGAAACCCTTCACCCGACTCGGCCCACTGGAGCGCACCCATGCCCGTAACCCTGCTCAACCCCGACGGACTCATGAAGACCGAGATGTACCGACAGGTGGCCGTCGCCACCGGAACCCGGCAGGTGCACGTCGCGGGGCAGGTCGCGTATGACGCGCAGGGGCAGCTCGTCGCTCAGGGAGACCTGGCGGGGCAGGTGGCGCAGTCCCTCCGCAACGTCGCCATCGCCCTGGCGGCCGCCGGAGCCACGTTCAATGACGTCGTCCGACTGACGTTCTACGTGGTCGACTGGAAGCGCGAGCTGCTGCCCGACTTCCTCGCCGGCATCGAGCAGGTCGCCGGGGAGCTGAAGTTCGTGTCGGCGCCGTCATCGCTGATCGGCGTCTCCATCCTCTTCGAGCCGGGCGTCCTGGTGGAGATTGAAGCGACCGCGGTCGTGGGCTGATCCACCCATACACCGGGTGAACTGGAGTTTGTGTCCTTGCGCACATTGCTGGTTTTACTGCTTTATGGAGGGTTTGGCTTTCTTTTAGGCTGTCGGGCGTGGATGCGGTCCATCCACATGGCGACGCCCCCCTCAGGCGGTTTTGACTTCTCTGGGGGAGAAAGAACAACAATGAAGAAGCTGATCCTGGGCCTCCTGCTGGTCGCGGTTCCTCTCATGGGATGTGGTGGTGGGGCGGAGGACGCCCCGTCTGACACCGTGCAGACGGTGACGACCGAGTCCGGCCAGAGCATCAACCTGGATTTTGGTCCCATGAGTTCGGAAGAGCCGCTGGCGTCGATGCACGATTCGAGCGGCGACGTGTCCGCGATGGGACCTGGGTGCTGGGTCACGCTCCTGTACTGTAAGGACCCGCGCTACAACGGGTGGGCGACCTGTCAGCAGAACGGCAAGTGCAGCCTCGCGCAGTTCAGGGACAACTGCATCGCGCTCTACAACAAGACCTGTTAGGCCTTTCGAAGCCACGGTCTCATCGTGAGAAGCCCGGCGCCCGCGAGGGATGGCCGGGCTTTTCCGTGGGTGCGGCACACGCGGTTCGGGCCGGGCGTCAGTGGCCTGGGGGAATGGCCTCGTGCTCCCGGCACAGCAGCTGGCTGTCCTCGCGTGACAATGGATCCTGCGTCAGGCCGCAGCGGAAGCGCCCCGGGCCCTCTCGCTGGAAGTGCTTGCAGGTGCCGCAGGCGCCGAAGCTGCGCTGGGCATTCGCGGCCTGAAGGGAGCGCAACAGCCCGGTGAGCGCCTCTTCGAGCGCCTCGCCTTCGCCGGGCAGCCCCGAGAGGGCCCGCTTGAAGAGCTCGGGTGGCAGGGCCTGGTGCAGCACCGCGCGGCCCGCCTCCGTCAACAGCAGGTGGATGACGCGCCGGTCCTCCGTATCCGTCTGCTTGCGCAAGAGCCCCTTCTCCTCCAGCAGCAGGAGCGTCTGGGACACGGTGCCCTTGGTGAGCCCCAGGTACTCCGTCAGCGACGCGGGCGTGTTGCTGTAGCGGTTGCACGACTGCAGGTAGCGCAGCGCCTGCAGATGCACCGGTTGCAGCCCGTGTGGCAGCCCCGCCGCCCGCTCCTCCGTGCGGAGCAGGTTCCCAAGTCGCTCGAGCAGCGCGTAGAGGCGGTCGCCAGCCATGATCATGAAGGTATCGTGTCGATACCGACTTGACAAGCGGACGCGCCGCGCGCATTTAGTATCGAGTCGACACCAATCGACCTGCCATCCAACCCGCTGCCCCCAGGAGCACCCCATGACGACGCCCACCATCGCCCCCGTTGGCCCCTCGAATACTCCTGCCGCCTCCGAGCCCACGCTCGCCGCCCTGAAGGCGAAGTTCGGGACCGTCCCGAAGATGTTCTCCACCTTCGCCCACTCCCCCGCAGCGCTCGACGCGGTGGCGGGCTACTTCAACGCCATGGGCGGCGCGAAGCTGTCGCCGCGCACGCAGGAGGCCATCGCCATCGCGGTGGCGGAGCTGAACCGCTGCACCTACTGCCTCTCCGCGCACACGGCGCTGGCGAAGGGGCACGGCGTGAAGGCGGACGAGCTGAGTGGCTTCCGCACCGGCCGCTCGGCGGACCCCCGCGAGCAGGCCATCCTGGACCTCGCCGTCGCCATCGCCCGCACGCGGGCGGCGGACGTGGGCCCGCAGCTCGTGCAGGCGCGCAAGGCGGGGCTGAGCGACGCGGAGCTGGTGGAGGTGGTGGCCGCCGTCGCGCAGAACGTGCTCACCAACTACCTCAACGTGGTGGCCGGCACCGAGGTGGACTTCCCCCGCGTCGCCTGAGCCTCCGCTCGGGGGCGCCGGCGGAAGCGCGGCGCCTCCGGGGCTTGTGTCACGCAGGCAGCGGCAGGCAATGGACGTTCGACAGGTGCCCTGATGGGAGTGGCCAGTGCCTGCTGAACAAGAAGAGCGGGCTCTGCGCCACCGCCGACCCCGTGGCGCACGACGTTCAACTGGACCTGGAGCAGTGCATTGGTGGGCCGACCCAGGTCTGGGGCGACTTCTGACTCAAGGCGGTAGCGCCAACACCCACCGCACGGCCCCGAGCGAGGCCGTGTCTGTCTCCGCCACTGCGCGCCTGGAGGAGCACAGCGGCTGCTCCCGCCCGCCGCACAGCAGGTGTCCGCCTGTCTTCTCCTCCACGGCCCACTGCGGAAGCGAACCCACCAACGCTTCCACGCCCCACGGTGAAGCGCGCGAAGCCCCGTCGTCCCGCATCGAGTTCCCCCAGGGGAACAGCCGTCCATCCGGACCGCGCGCCGCCATCTCCCACGCATCACCGGAGGGCAGCCGCAGCTCCGCGCCCTCAATCCGTGACAGCGCCGCGCACACCTGCTCCGCCTGTGCCCAGGTGCAGGGCGCTGCTTCTTCCGCATCCGCGCTCGCCGTTCCCAGGGGCCCCTGCGCCGCCGCCAGCGCCCACGCCGAAGCCGCCCGGCTCACCGGAACCCGCGCCACGAAGAACCCTGGCGACCGCACCCGCCGCGGCGTCTCTCCCGTCCCCAGCCAGTGCTCCACCGCCGGCACCCAGCACGCCTCCAGTCCGGAGCGCCGCAGCCGGTAGGTGCCCTCATGGGCCACCAATGCCTCGGGCAGGACCTCCGGCGGGCTGCCCAGGTCCACGGGCGTCGTGAGCGCATGCAACAGCAGCGTGGGATCATCCCGGACGTCCGCGGGCCCCGACAGCGCGCGCAGCAGCGGCGCCATCCGCTCACGCTTCGGTGAGCCCTCCGGAGGCAGCGGCCGGCCCGCGAGCACGCCGGCCACCAGCTCCCGCAGGCCCGAATAGAACAGCCGGTCCCTGGGGTCCGCGCCCTCGCGCGTGGACGTGGGCATCCGCGCCGTGCGCAGTGTCGGCAGCACCGCCCGGGCCTGGAGCCGCGCCGCGGCCATCACCGCCGTCACCCGCACCTCCGCGTCCGCATCCACCAGCGCGGAGTTCAGCACCGCGTCGATGTGCGGATTGGACGCCGCCTGGTCCTGGATGAGCCAGCGCAGCACCTGCCGCCGCTGCTCCTCCCCGGGCAGGTGCGCGAACAGGACGGAGCGGTCCGGATGCGCCCGCTTCTCTTCCTCCAGCCGCTGGAACGCTTCCGCCACCCCCGCCGGAACGAGCAGCGCGTGCACCCGCTCGGCCGTGCGGGAGACGCTCTCGTCCGGATGGAAGCGCAGCGCGGCCACCCGCTCCAATGACGAGCGCTCCCGCAGCTCCCCGGTGGCGAGCAATCCCAGCAGCACGTCCTTCGTCTCCCGCGACGCCAGCAACGCCGCGAGCGCGGGAGCGTCCAGCACCGGCACCTGCCGCCGCACGGCGTTCCAGCCCCCCACCGCGTCCCGCCCGTGGAACTGGAGCACCCGCAGCTTCACCACCGGGTTGAACGAGTACTGGAGCTCCGTGTCCGTCACGCGGTGCACGTACACCGCCAGCTCCGGCTCGCCGGGGATGAGCGGGGGTGTCTGGCTTTCGGACTGGAGGAACCAGCCCAGCGACTCCAGGACGCGGTCCAGTGCGTCGAAGGCGAAGTCCGGCCGGGTGACGAGGGTAGGGGAGGTCATCCGGCGGGCTTCACGCGCGAGTGCAGGGCTTCAGCGACCTCCGAGACCGGCCGGTGCTCGAACCCGACGTGGTAGGCGCGAGCGGCCCAGAACAGGTCCTTCCAGTCGAGCGTGTCGGCGGCCCGCTTCGTGGGGAACAGCTCCACGAACGTGTCCCATGCCGCGCGGACGTCCTCGGCCCGGGCCTGCTGCCGCTGGGCCGTCGCGAGATAGCGGACGAAGCCCTGGACGTTGAACCCGAAGGTCTCTGCCGGCGTGAAGGTCGCGGGCAGCTTCCCCCCTCCCACGAACCGGGCCGCCAGCTCTGGCAGTCCGCAGGCCAGGGATGCGATTCCACAGCGGTAGGCCAGCACCTCGTGCAGCGTCCGGTGTGCCTGCATCAGCGCCTCCAGCCAGGCCTCCACGGGCGCGCTGGCAAGAAGCCCCTCCGCCAGCCCCGCGCACTCCATCGCGTTCACGAAGGACAGCACGTTGATGACCTGCTCGGGCTGCAGGTACTTGAAGCCCGCGCTGAGTTGCTGGAGCGCGGGCCCCGCCAGCCGCGCCAGTGGCTCCGCCGCCGCCCGGCCTTCTGTGGGGCCGCACAGCACGAGCACCCGGCTGACCGTGTTGCTCAGGGGGCCCGTTTCCCGCACGGGGGCATTCGCGTTCGCCAGCGCGGAGGGCGTGAGCAGCGTCAGCGTCTCTTTCGCCTCCGCGGGTTCGTTGCCAGCCGGGCCGAAGATGGCGCTCCAGGTGCTTGGGATGGTTCTCGGCGGGTTCGCCATGCGTCCTCCTTGGCCCGTCATTGTTGCTGCTTGCGCCGCTCGAAGATCGCGAGGTGACGCTTCCTCCGCGCGCGGTACTCCTCTTTGACGTGCTCCGCGGCCTGTCGCAACCGCGCTGTCAGTGCTCCGCTCTCCACCTGGGCCTGGAGCTTGGGCAGGAAGCGCGACACGGCCTGGACGCTCGGGTTCTTGCGCCGCTGCAACCGCTCCGCGTTGTCCCGGGCCCACTCCGCGTAGTCCAGTCCCTGGGCCAGCTCCAGCAAGGCGTCCACGTCCTGCTCGGTCAGCGTGAACTCCTCCAGGTAGTCCTCCGCCGTGCCGTATTCCTTCTTCTCCTCCGGGAACTCCGCGCCGGTGAGCACCAGCCCCTTGGCCACGCCCTCGTCCAGGGGCGCGATGGTCTTCAGGGGCGTGTCACAGAACGGGCACGCCTCCGGGTCGGGGCGCACGACGGTTTCCCGCCGGGTGACCACCAGCTTCCGGTGCACGGTGAACTTCGAGCCGCACACGTAGCAGACGACTGTTCTCGAAGGTTCACCGCGCATGCCGTGTCTTCCTCATGGGGGCCACCGCCCCGGGAGCAGGTCGATGAGGCGCCGACCGAAGGTCTCCGCGTCCGCTTCAATCGGCTGCGAATAGTAGCGTGGGCCCGCGACGAAGTACGTGCCTCCAGAGCCCGGGAGATTGCCGGCCCAGGTCCCCGCGAGGGGATGCGAGGTGCGTCCCAGCGACAATTGATAGGCCTGATACGCCTGATAGTAGTGCCGGCTCTCGTGCACGATGGTCCCGACCGCGTCGCCCACGGACAGTCCGTTCGCGATGACCAGCTGGCCCCGCTTCCGGTAGGGCTTCAGCCGCCCGCTCTTGAGGCGGCGGAAGTTCCAGCTCATGTAGCCATAGTCCCCGCGCAGGTTCTTGAAGAGGATGTCCGGCCGCCTCGACCTGGGGATGCCCAGCGCGTCCAGCGTGATCTCCGCCGCCTCCAGCAGCGCCTGCTTCCTTTCCAACGGGCGCAGCGAACTGAACTTCCTCGGATCCAGTTCGGGGATCTGCTTGAGCCGGTCGCGGATCTCGCGCAGCTGCACGCGCTCGAACTCCATGAACTTCCGCGCCGACCACTGCTGGGACAGGCTGATGTCGAAGCCTCCCCAGCCCAGCACCCCGACCCCGGGGACGACAGTCCGCACCCGGCGTGCATTCCCCAGCCCCGTCGCGGCGTTGGCCACGTCGCTCCCCGTCGGCGGCATGACGACGGGCGGTGGGGGCACGAAGCGCGCGTCGATGCGGGTGATGGTCCCCGCGGTCGCGTTGGGGTCCAATCCCCGAATCACGCCACGCCGGGGCCCCGGGTCGATGCCGTGCTTCGAGAACATCCCCGTTCCCGGGGTGGTGCCGTCCACAACCTCCTCCACCGCCTTGAGCGCCGCTTCCGCGCTCGGGATGTGTCCTTTCTTGAGGGCGGCCTTCAGGTCGGCCTTGAGCTGATTGACGGCGATCCAGTCGTCGTGCCCTGTCGGCAGCTTCTGGTCGAGCAGGTCCAGCTTGCGCCAGGCGTTCGCGACGCGATCAATGCGCGCAGCCAGGCCCTTGCGGGGGAGCCCTGTCTTGGGACCGATGCGCAGTTCAATCTGGACCTGCCATTGGTCGATGGCCTCCTTGATCCTCGCGACGTGCGTCGGGCTCAGTTGATTGGCTTTCACCCAGGTCTCGGTGTTGAGCGCCACGCGCAGCCCCTCGATGTTGCTGAGCAGGTTCTCGCTGACCGAGGTGAACTTGCGGAACAGGGGCGCCCGCTTGCCTCCCTTGACCTCCACGATGTGGATGCTGGCCCGGGTCGGATTGACGCCGTCATCGAACTGGAACAGCAGCTCGTCGAAGCCGCTGCCCTGCTCACCCCTGGGTTTGAAGGTGACGCGCTGGAACTCCTTGCCCGGCCCCAGCCGGTCTCCCAGGATCTCCTCCGTCATCCGGAGCGAAGCGCCCCTCTCCAGCTCGTTTCCTGCCAGGTGGGTGGACGTGCCGCGCCTCTCCCAGCGTCCGTTCTTGCGGGCGGAGAGGATCTCCTCGAACAGCTCTTTTTCTCCCTGTGCGTGGGTCTTCTCGACCAGCCGGTAGTAGCGCTTCTCGAAAACCCGCCGCTCGCGGTTGAACTTCAGCTCCTCCCACGGGGGGCCTACCTGTGCCAGGGACTCTCCGGGTTCCAGCGCCGGGGTCCTGCGCTTGAGCTGCTCCTTCGTCAGCGTCGTGCGCTCCAGCGTCTGGATACTTGGGTCGTCCACCTCCGGGCGCTTGAGGGAGTACGGGCCCACGTCCTTGTTCGGGTGCACCTGTGCGGCCTGGGGCCACGCCCCCGGCTCCAGCTCCACCTTCGGAGCCTCCACCTTGGGAGCCTCCACCTCCGGCGCCTTCGCCCAGGGCAGCTCGAGTTGGTTGGCCGGGGGGGGGGCGGGGGGCTTCTTCTTGCTGAACAGCCGCGGCGGTTCGTTCAGGTACTGGGGCTTTGTGCGCGCCCCCTGACCGAACTCCGCGAGCTCCGCCGGGGTGAAGGCATCCACCTCATCCAGGCGCTTCTTCAGATTGCCGAGCGACCGTTCCCCCTGCTTGAGGCGCCGCGCCGCCTCGTCCGGCGCCATGGACACGCCGCGCTTCTTCTCCAGCGAGGCGATCAGCGTTCCCTGCGCGTCGATCTCCAGGAGCAGCTTCTTGCGATACAGCTCGAACTGCTTCTCGACGGGCAGCCGGTCCCAGTGCCGCAGCGCCGTTTCGTCCAGCGCGCGCACCAGGTCGCGCGTCGCCTTGTCGTGGCGCTGGAGCAGGTGCAGGCCCTCTTCGCCCAGCGCCGCCAGGTCCGCGCCCGCCTTGACCACGATGGTGGGCCTGCCCCGGCGGAACATCGTGACGGCCTCGGCGGACCTGCTGCCGGTGAGCGTCTGGAAGTCCGCCTCGGAGAGCATCTCGATGGGCGTGTTCGCGAACGCCTTGCGCTGCGCGGGCGGCACGTGCTCCAGCAGCTCCTTGCGCAGCGTGCGCTGGAGCTGCTTCTTGTCGAAGTCGCCGGACATCTGCTTGAGCAGGCTGTCGTCGAACTCGCGCAGGAACTCCTTCATGCCGCCGGCGGGGTTCTGCGCCTTCCACTTCTTGAACAGCGTCAGGCGCTCCTGCGGCGTGCCCCGGAAGGCGAGCAGGTCGTGGGTGCGCGGCGGAGGCATCCGGGGCTTGGAGATGCCTCCCAGCGCGCCCAGGCCTCCGGAGAGGAGGGTGCCCGGCGCCGCCTGCATCGCGGTGCCCGCGAGCACGTTGAGCAGCGCGTTGCCGCCCTTGTAGTTCTCGTCGTTGAGGACGTTGCCCAGGAACGCGGAGGGCACCGACTGCACCAGCCCCTCGGCGCCCTGCGCCAGGCCGTGCGCCGTCATGCGCGCCATCACGCCGCCTTCCCCGGCCATGCGCGCGAGGAAGCCCATCTTGAGCAGCTTGGAGCCCATGCCCGCCGTGGCCACGGAGGTGAGGACGTCCACGGCGCCCACGCCCGCGTCGGTGGCCGCCTCCTCCCAGCCGTAGGCGGCCCCCTTGAGCGCCGCCTTCGCGATCATCGTCACCGCGACGGTCGCCAGCGCCGTGCCCACCAGCACCGTGGAGCTGGCCATGAACGCGCCGAACGCCGCCCAGAAGCCCGCGCCCGCGGGCGGGGCGAAGATGCTCAGAATCACGCCGATGATGACCGCGATGGCCATCACCGCCGCCGTGGCGATGGTCACGACGAAGTCGGTGATGGTGTCCACCTGCTCGCGGTGCATCGTCACCGCTTCGTCGGCGAGCTGCGCCTGGTGGTCGATGCGGACGGCCTTCTTCTCCCAGTCGTCCTGCCACTTGCGCAGCGTGTCCGCGTCGTAGTCCTTGTCCCCGGGCTTCGGCCGCCGCGACTCGTGCAGCTCCAGCGCCGCCACCTCGGCTTCGAGCGTGGCCGTCTGGTCCTCCAGGATCTTCCGGCTCGACCGCGAGAAGACGTTGGACGACGCCTGCTCGAAGCCCAGCCGGCGCCGCGACCGGGCCAGCTTCTCCCGGGGCGTGACGGCCTCGCCGTAGTCCACCACGTCGAGGATGTCGAAGGCCTCGCGCCCGCTCAGCTCCGCGCTGATGCGCGCGCGGAAGCGCTCGAACGGGGTGCGCGTGTCGCCAGCGGCGGGCGGGTTGTTCTTCGCCCAGTCCTCCGCGATGGCGTTGATCTCCTCGCGGCTCTTGCCCGCGAGCACCTCCTTGAGCGCGTCCTCGTCGGTGCCTGCGCCCTGCACCGCGAACTGCACGACCTCCGCGTCCGTGAGGTAGCCCTTGGCGAGCAGCGCGTCCACCGCGTCCCGGTCCGAACCGGACGTGCTGAAGCGGACGGCCTGCTCGAAGGACATGAGCCCGGAGCCCTCGGGGACGTAGGCCGCGTCGTACTCCGCCGCCAGCGCCTTCATGTTCGCCTGGGCATGCTCCTGGGCGTGGGCCTTCGCCGCGCGGTCGACGTCCTTGCGCTCCTTGGCGACGCGCGCCTGGACCTTCTCCGGGCTCCACTTCTCCAGGAACTCCAGCTCGCTGATGAGCCCCTTCTTGCGGTCCGCGTCGGTGAGCGGTCCCGCGCTGGCGGGCTTGACCTTCGCCGCGTCCAGCTCCCGCTCGATGTCCAGCCGCTCCTGGATGTCCAGGTAGCCGTCGCGGCGCTCATCGGCGATCTGCCGGCGGCCCTCCGCGGACATCGCGTCGCGGATGACCTTGTCGTCGGCGTAGAGGAAGCTGGTGTGCTCGATGTGGATGCGCGCGGCGTCGACCTGCAGGCCCTTGTCGTCGCGCAGGCCTTCGATGAGCTTGAGCTCGTCGCCGCCCATCTCGTCGCGGTACGCGGCGCTGAGCGCGCTCTCGCCCCCGACACGGTCGGTCCACTCCGCGCCGTACCTGACCTCGTAGGCCGCATCCAGCGCCCGGTTGCGCTTGAGCAGCTCCTCCCGGAATGTCTTGGCGTCCCAGCCGTACTGCTGCGCGTCGGCCTCCGTCTCCTTGCGGACCCGGTCGTAGACCGCCTCGATGCCCTTGCGGTCCGTGCCCAGGCCGAAGAACCACGAGCCGCGCATGGCCCGGTCCAGCTCGATGGCGCGCGCGTCCTCGGTGCGGCCCTCCACCAGGGCGTGCATCTCGTCGGCGTCGTGGGTCTTGAGCGAGCCGCTGCGCAGCTCGTCGTCCATCTTCTCGACGAGGTCGCGGCCGTACTTCGCCTTGTAGGCCTTCTTGATGGCGTCGATCTGCTCGGGCGTCTTGCCGCGCAGCAGGGTGAGGATGGCGGCCTCGTCCGTGCCCAGGCCGGTGCCCAGGAACGTGCCCTCCATCGCTTCGTCCAGCTCCACGGCGGCGGCCTTGGCGGCGTTGCCGGAGAGCAGGGCCTCCGCCTTGTCCCAGTCGTGCGTGCTGGTGCTGAAGAAGTCGTCCAGCTCGCTCTTCAGGCGCTCGCGCAGGTTCTCGCCGTTGTTGCGGGACGCGTAGAGCAGCTCGACGTAGTGGCCCTGGATGGGGGTGAGGTTGGCGAGCGCGTCGAAGATCTTCTTCTCTTCGGTGCCCCACGTGTGGTTGACGCCCTGCTCCAGCTTCCCGACGATGTTGAGGGCGTCCGCGCTGAACTGCGGCCGCTGCGCCTCCACCACCACCCGCACGCGCTCCAGGTCGGGCGAGGCGAGGACCTCCTTCTCCAGGGCCTCCATGAGCGGCTTGCGCCGCTGGCCGGCGATGCGCACGGCCAGCCCTTCGGCCAGCGCCTGGACGGGGTCCTTGCCGTCCTTGCCGTAGTAGGAGACGAGGATGGCCTTCTGCTCCTCGCTCAGGTCCTGACGCTTCTTGAGGGCCTCGGCGTCCAGCTCCTCGCCCTGGCGCAGGCGCACCTCCGCCAGGAACAGCATGTTCTTGTCGAGCGACGTCTTGTTCTCCGCGGAGACCGCGGCCTCCCACGCCTTGCTCTCGTCGTGGGCGGAGTCGAGCCAGTCGAGGATCCACCCGAGCAGCCGATCCCAGAAGCCGCGCTCGTAGCCGATCTGCTTCGCGTGCCAGTCGCGGATGACCTCCTTGGCGTCCTTGCCGGCCCGGCGCAGCTCGTCCTGGTAGCGCTCCACGCCCTGGTCGATGTCGCGCTTCGCCTTGCTGACGACGGCGCCAATCTCCTTGCGGCGGTCGTCGAGCCACTTCTTCGTCGGGCGGTACAGCTCCGTGGCCGTCTTCAGCTTCACCGGATCATCGCCGGCGTCCTTCTTGAGCTGCCATTCGTCCTGGAGCGCGGCCAGCTCGTACGCGTGCATCTGGTCGCTGGCGGCCTTCGCGAAGGCTTCCTTGAAGCGCTTGCCGTTCTGGGCGTACCGGACGACCCAGCTGCCCACCTTGGTGTCGACGGCGGCGAGCAGCGCGTCGCGCTTGCGGCGGGCCTCCGTCAGGTCGACGCCGCCCTTGATGGCGGCGGCCTTGGCCTCCGCCTGGGCGTCCAGCGAGGCACGCACGCGGGATAGCGAGTCGTTGAAGCTCTTGCCGCTGTCCACCAGGCTCTGCTTCGCCTCCTCGTGGGCCTTGCTGAGCGTGGCGGTGGTGGCCGCGTGCGTGTCCACGAGCGTCTTGCGGCGGGCTTCGACCTTGGCGTCCAGGTCCTCCTTCTTGATGGCCGCGGCGTCGGCGATGCGCTGGAGCTCCGCGGCGAAGAGGGGCCGCTCCGCGGCGATGAGCCCCACGCCCCAGGACGCGTCGAGCCCACCAGGGACATAGGCCTCGCGGGCCTTCTGGACGGAGGCGTCCGCGTACCGGTCCGGAGCGGCCAGCAGGCGCGCCAGCACGTCGCCAATGTCCACGCGGGCGAAGTCGGGGACGTTGATGGGCGCGGGCGGGGCCTCCTCCAGGACGGTGACGCCCTTGGCGGGCTCCTTGGGCGCGGCCTTCGCCTTCTTCTGTTTTTCGGCCGCATCGGTGATCTTTTTCTCGAGGAGCGTCCAGTCCTTGAGCTTCTCCGGGTCGGTGGGTTTGGGGCCGCCGGGCTTGTAGACGAGGTCGCCCAGCGGGCCCTTGATGAGCAGGTGCCCGCCGTCGTCGCGCATGAGCTGCGCGCCGATCTCCGGCACGTGGCCCAGGGGGCTCCTCTGGAGGTCGGGCAGCGTGGCGTTCTTGACGTCCAGCTTGCGGTCGCACTTCACGTCCACCAGGGCGGAGGCCTTGCCGGTGGGATCGTCCGGGATGGCCGGCAGGTCCTTTGGCTGCTTCGCCGGGGTGATGGCCTTCTTGCCCTCGTCCTCCAGTTGCTTGAGGCGCGCGGCGCGCACCGCGTTCGGATCCACCGCCGCCTGCTGGACCTTGAAGGTATAGCGGGGCGCCGGAGGCAACTGGGGCTGGGGGACCTTCTCCGTGGTGCTGGCGATGCGGCCCTTCCACGCGGCCAGGGCCCCGTCCTCCACGCTCGGACCGGGGCCCGGCGCGGGGCTGACCGTGACGGGCGCCTCCGGAGTGGGCTCGGGGGGCGGGGCCGGGAGCACGGCGGGGCTCGCGGCCTCGGTGGGGATGACGCCGCTGGGGTCCGGCGCGGTCCCCAAGCCCTGCTGGATGCCCTGGACGCCCTGGGCGTGGGCCTCCGCCAGCTGCCGCGTCGCCTCCTTCGCGGCGGGGACCTCCGCGGAGACGACAGGGGGCGCCTCGTCGGTGCGGCCCGTGTCGGCGGTGGCGTCGGGTTGGATGGGCGGCGGCTTCGCGGCGGTCGTGGTCCCCCGGGTGCCCGGAGAGGCCGGGCGGATGATGATCCGCACGTCACCCCGGCCCGACAGGGCGCTGCGGGCCGTGTCGAGCCGGGCCAGCTCACCCATCGAGCCAGGCGCGGCCCCTGCTTCGCGAACGGAGGACGCCTGGTCGGTGGAGGCTTCCTGTTCCCCGGCGCCCGGCGCATCGACCGTGGTGTCCACCTCCGAAGCACCCACGGGGGACGTGCTGCCCCCCAGGCCCGCTGCCTCGGAGAGGTCGCCGGGTGGGGCGGTGCTCGCGGCGTCGGTGTCCTCCGTCCGGGCCCGGACTTCAGCGAGCCGAGCGGCCGTGTCCGCGAGCTGCTCCGCGGATCCGAGAGGCAGCACGGCGGTCCGGGCCGCGGCGCGCCGTCGGTCCGCGTCCTCCTGCGCGGCGAGCGTGGGGGCCTGCGCGGCACCGTCGGCCTCCGCGAGCGCGGTGTGCGGCAGCGGCGCGGGTCCGCCGACGCCTGCCTCCGCTTCGAGGGCGCCCGGCTCGGACAGCAGCCCCACTTCGGGTGGATGCGCGGGGCAGTGGTCGAAGAGGTGGAAGCGAGGGCCGCCCGCCATCCGCCACGCCGGGTCGCTCACGCGGCGCCCCAGGTCGCGCGCCGTGTCGCGCAGCACCTGCCCGGAGACACCGGGCCCAGGGCCCTTCAGCGAGGCGAGGCGGGAGGCCAGCTCCCGGGCGGGATTGGAGGACGCGGGCCCCCGGGGAACGACGCCCGGCTTGCGCGGGAGGGGGGACGAGGACGAAGGGGTGCGCCCGGACGTCTTCCGGGTCGCGGCCTTGATGGACGCCCTCGTACCCTGTTCACGGATGCGCACGGTCCCCCCGCACCATCAGTGAACAAAACGCTAGGCCATCTCCACGTCCAGCACCAGGGAGGCCCGGATGGGATGTCCGTGACTGCTCCAAAAGCGGTGGAGGAGGTCGAAGTCGTAGCTCTCCTGCACGCGGGGGGTGAGCTTGCGGCCATCCAGCTCATGGGGGAGTCCGCGCGTGAGCAGTCCATGGAGGACGCCGAGCAGCTCATGCTCCTCCTCGGCGCGGTTGGACCAGGCGGAGACGATGAGGCCCAGCCGCAGGGCTCCATTCTGGGTGACGGCCAGCCGGTAGAGCGCGAGCGACACCGCGGGCCGCTTCCCCGCCAGGGCCTCCCGGGTGGGAGAGCCGTGGAGGATGTGGATCTCCTTGAGGAAGTGTTGGCGAAGCTGCGTGTCCAGCGCCTCCTGGAACACCTCCGCCACGCGGCGCAGGCGGGTGCCCGCGTCGCCGGGGCTCTCCGCCTCCGCGCGGCGCGACAGCCGGCCCAGCTCGTACAGCTCCAGCGCGACGGCGCGCTCCAGGTGCTCCTGGCACAGCGGGGCCCCGGCCTGCTCGGCGAGGAAGATGCCCTTGAGGGCGGCGTTGCGGATGTCCCCGCCGGCCAGCCGGTGCCGCTGCGCGAGCCCCGCGAGGTCGAGCGTCCCCTCGCGCGGCACGCCGTCCGGCAGCATCAGCTCCCAGATGCGGCGGCGCTCCTCGACCTCCGGGAAGGGGAACTCGATGCGCGCGTGGAAGCGGCGCAGGAAGGCTTCATCGATGGCCGTTTGCAGGTTGGTGGCCAGGATGATGAGGCCGTCGTGGCGCTCGATGCGCTGGAGGAGGAAGCCGACCTCCAGGTTGGCGAAGCGATCATTGGCGTTGCTCACCTCCGTGCGGGCGGAGAAGAGCGAATCCGCCTCGTCGAAGAACAGCACGGCCCCCGCGCGCTCGCCGTTGGAGAGGACCTCGTCGATGTTCTTCTCCGTCTCGCCCACGTACTTGCTGACGAGCCGGGACAGGTCCACGACGTAGAGTGGCCGGCCTACCGCGTGCGCGATGACCTCCGCGGCCAATGTCTTTCCCGTGCCTGAACGTCCGGAGAACAGCGCCACGGGGCCGGTGTGGAGCCGGAAGCGGCGCAGCAGTCCGCGCTCCTCGGCGACGCGGTCGCGCTGGGCCACGTAGAACAGCAACCGCTCCAGCGCCTCGCGGGTGGTGTCCCGGACCACGAGGTCCGCGAACGTGCGGGACGTCTCCAGCCGGTAGCCATGGCGCAGCGGCACCTGGACCCGCCGGGACGCGGCGGCGCGAAGGGCGTCCGCGCCGCCACCGGGGGCCGCGTCGAACGCGCCACGGATCTCCTGCAACCCGCCCCGGAAGCTGGAGGCCAGCCGCCCGGCGTCGGCCTCGTCCAGTGACAGTCCGCGCGCCGCGGCCTCTTCACACCACAGGGCCCGCCGCTGCGTGAAGCCCAGGGCCGGGGCCTCGTGGTGGGCCACGGCGACCGGCTGGGCGGAATCACAGAGCACCAGCGCCTGGCCGCCAAACCGTGCGCACAACCCTGAGAGGGTTTCAGTGACGGAGAGCGTGACGCCGCGCTCGCACCCGGCCAGGTCCACCGCCAGGAGCGCCCCGCGCACGGACGCCATGCGCCACAGCGCCCGGGCCGCGTGCGTCGACTCCGGGGCCCCGGCCCACCGGGCGACGACCAGGACCGTGCCGGCCTCCGCCGCGACCTCCAGCGCCACGCCCAGGCGTTCGCCTTCGCCATGCACCACGGCGAACGAACCGGCGGCTCGCGACTCCGGAGGATGCAGCGCCTCCGCGCCGTGCCACTCCAGGGCGATGTCGCCGAGCACGGACGGGCGGGGCAGCTCCAGCAGGGCTTCGCGGACCTCCGGCGCCAGGTCCACGGGGCGGAGCATGGGAGGAAAGGCCCCCAGGCCCGTCTGGAGGAGCCCCCCGCCCACCAGGAGGCCGCTCTCCGTCAGCGACGCCAGCAGTCGCTGCGCGCGCGCGGGCGTGCGCCCCAGGACGGTGAGCAGCAGCCGCTCCACGTTCCAGCCCTGCGCGGTGTCGTCCTGGAGCACGGCGAACAGGCGCGGGTAGCGCGGCTCCAGGTGCGCCGCGAGCAGCAGCAACAGGGCCTCCTCCTCCACCGCGTCCACGCGCAGCGACGCCCGCAGTCGGGCGAAGGGCAGGGGAGGCGAAATCCCCAGTAGCGGCGTCTCCGGAAGCGCCGCGCTGAAGGCGAGTTCCGCGGAGGGCGTCCGCACGGTGGCGCGCACCGCGTCCCAGCCGCTCTCCTCCTCGCCCCGGAGCTTCGAGGCACGCGCTTCCTCCAGGTCGCAGACCTGGATCAGCAGCGCATCCAGCCGCTTCAGCGACTCCCCCCAAGACGGTCCCATCGGGCGCCTCCCGCCGGCAGCATAGGCGCAAGGGCTGGGGCGCGAGGGAGAGGGGGGCCTGCCACCCCGTTGGTATTCCTCCAATGCATTGGAGGAACTGCTGACCCGGTGGCGGTGCGGGTGGTAGAGACCGGCACATGAGTCAGAGTGGTCCTGAAGGGGTGTCGGCCCTGGAGTTCCGGGAGGCGATGTCCCGGTGGGCGAGCGGGGTGGCGGTGGTCTCGGTCCGTGACGCGGAGGGTGTCGCGGCGACGACGGTCAGCTCCTTCAGCTCGCTGTCACTGACGCCGCCCCTGGTGGTGCTGGCCCTCCAGCAAAGCTCCCGGACGCTCAAGCGCGTGGAGGCCGCCGGGCGCTTCAGCGTGAGCATCTTGTCCACCACCCAGCGGGAGATCTCCGTCCGCTGTTCGAAGGGGGACTCGGAGGGTCTGGCGTTCGATGCTGGAGCCTTCGTGCAGGACAGCCTGGCAGGCCTGGGCTGCGATGTGTTGGATGTGCACCGTTACGGCGATCACCTGTTGCTGGTGGGACGCGTGGTGGGCATCCAGCGGGGCGTGGAAGGGGATCCGCTGGTCTACTGGAACCGGGGCTATCGCGCGGTCGCGGCGCATCCGGAGCCGGAGCCGACGCGGAAGTAGCAGACAAGCAGCAGCACATTCACCGCACACCGAAAGGACGTACCCGATGGCGTTCACGTTGCCCGAGCTTCCGTACAAGAAGGACGCGCTGGCCCCGCACATCAGCGCGGAGACGCTGGAGTACCACCACGGCAAGCACCACAACGCGTATGTGACGAACCTGAACAAGCTCATCGCGGGCCAGCCCCTCGAGAGCAAGTCGCTCATCGAGATCATCCTCGCCAGCGACGGCGGCGTGTTCAACAACTCCGCCCAGGTGTGGAACCACACCTTCTACTGGCACTGCATGGCGCCCAACGGCGGCGGCGAGCCCCGGGGCGAGCTGGCGGACGCCATCAAGGCCTCCTTCGGCTCCTTCGAGAAGTTCAAGGAGGAGTTCTCCAACGCCGCCGCGACGCAGTTCGGCTCCGGCTGGGCGTGGCTGGTGCAGGAGAAGGACGGCAAGCTCGGCATCGCGAAGACGGGCAACGCCGACCTGCCGATGAAGCACGGCCAGAAGGCCCTGCTCACCATCGACGTCTGGGAGCACGCCTACTACATCGACTACCGGAACCTGCGCCCCAAGTACATCGAGACGTTCCTCACGAGCCTGGTGAACTGGGACTTCGTGACCCAGAACCTCAAGGGCACGGAAGTCTTCAAGGGCGACCGCTAGTTTCGAAGCAGCACAGGGAACCGCGCGGCCCGGTCGGCACGGTCCGGTGTGGCGCGGTTCTCCGTGGCAGCGCAGTGGAAGCGCGCTGCCGCGCGTCGGTTGCCCCCGACGCGCGGCATGAGCCCCCGGGAAGCGCGGGCCGTGGTCAGAGCGGCTGCACGCTGCCCCCGAGCGAGGCGATGTACGTCGTCCCCCCCGAGTGCGTGACCGTCGTCCCGAAGAACGACCGGATGGAAGTCCCGGCGGGCACGGTGAGCGTGAAGGGCTGCGAGCCCTGGACGTTCCGCATCGTCCCGAAGGGACCGTACGTCCTGCCCTGCGCGGTCTTGAAGGTGAGCTGCGCGACCTGCGGCAGGCCGAAGTACGTCCCCGTGAAGCCGGTCATCGACACGATGGCGTCGTCGGTGAGGTTGATGGACGTCGGCGTCCCGCCCGGCCCCCCCTGGATGGGCGCCGCGTTGGAGCCGTAGAGGGGCTGGATGGCGTCGATGATGTCGCCCGAGCGCACCACGAGGCCCGTCATCGGCCCCCAGCCATTGACCGTGGGCATGTTGTTCCAGCCCGTCCCCGGCCCCCCCACGGGGCCCAGGAGCTCATAGGGCATGCCAGCGTTGAACCAGTCCTGGATGAGGTTGCACTTGATGGTCGACAGGTCGCGGCTTACCGGCATGTGCAGGGGCTGGCTGACGTCCAGGCCGAGGACCCGTGAGATGGCCGCGTGGTTCATCACGACCCCTTCATAGGTCCACAGCTGGAAGCGGCCCATGATGGGGTAGAGCATCCCGTACTGCCGCAGGATGTCGCCAACGCCATTGAGCCACGTGGGCGTGCCGGTGATGGGCGTCTGCTGGTAGATCTGGACGCTGACGAGGTCGTTGGGGTCCTGGTTGTAGTCCGGGACCGGCGGGGTGAAGCCGTAGGTCGTGAAGTAGACCTGCCCGTCGACGAAGCCTCGCGGGTTGCCTGGATCCTTCCCGGTGAGGGTGACGGTGGCCTTGCCGCCGGTGACCGCGACGGTGTTCGAGGAGAGGACCAGCTTGCCCTCCGGCGTCGAAACGTTTCCCGGGTTGATGCCGTTGGTGCCGGACGTCCCCAGCGTGCCAAGGGTGTAGGCGGAGGCGGCCGTGGGGCTCAGGGTGTTCAGGCTGACATTCAACTGCTCCGTCCCCACGACGCTGCCGAACTTGCGCACGTGGATGTCGACGGTGGCGGTCTCTCCGCGCTGGAAGGCGGGCGTGGTCGGCAGGCCGGGGTTCATGCGGAAGATGAACTGGTCCGCGCGCATGCTCAGCCCCTGGGAGTTCTCCTCCAGCAGCGTCTGGGTCACCGGGCTGCCCTTGACGACGGTCGTGCTCCGAAGCGCGAGCGGAAGGTTCGCCAGGCTCCTGGGGTCGACGGCGCCGAAGTCGGTGATGACCAGCATCCCGGAGTGCTTGTCGATGAAGTCGGGATTGGCGTAGTCAATCGAAGGGACGATGGTCGTGTACGTCTTGGTTGCGCCGGAGCCGGTGTAGTAGGCGAGCGACAACGTCCCGACCTTCTCCGCCCACAGCGGGCGCCCCGGCAGCCGCACGGGCAGCGAGTTGGCGAGGTCGATGGTCAACGAGGGCTGGCTGCCTTCAAGCTCGAGCGTGGCCTGGGCCCACCACGCATAGGACTGCGAGCCCACGGGCGGAGCCAGGGTGCGCGCCGGCACGGCGAGCTGGGGCTCTTCATCCAGGCACGGCCCGATGGAGCCCACCATCTTGCCGTAGTTGAACGCGAACAGCGGCTGCTCTGACAGGGGCAGGTTCGTGCCGTAGTCGACCCATGGCGCGTAGGGCTGCTGGGCCGCGGCGAGGATGGTCGGACCGTACTGGCCCGCCACGCTCTGGCCGAGGAGCTGATTGAGCAGGCTGTTCACGTAGCTCAGCGTCGGGATGAAGCCCTTCCCCGGAGCCGGAGGGGGGAGGGGGTTGCCCTGCGGATCGACGTTCATCACGTAGTCCTGGAGGCTCGTGATCTTGTCCAGGACCCCTGCGGGGACCCCCTGCGCCTGCATCGTCTGGAAGGTGGCGGGGGTGAAGGCGTAGAGCTGCGGGCCATTGTTGTGGCCGCTGACCACCATGCGGATGGACAGGCGGTTCGGTGAGCGGGCCTGCAGCGCCTGGAGGACCGCCGAGTTGCCGACGTTCCACTTCAGGTGGGTGAGCGTCGACTGATAGACGGCGGAGCCGCTCGCGGAGTTCCGCGGGGTGTTGGGCCCCTGGGAGTTTCCCCAGATTCCACTGAACGCGACCGGCGTGAAGAGGCCCTGGACATAGGCGCCGCTGAAGTCGCCGACCATGATGGTGAAGCCCCAGATCTCACTCCCATTCTGCTGCATGGGATCCAGGTCGACCAGCTTGGGGGGATAGTTCGCATACAGGGCCGTGACCGTGAGCCCCTCGAGGGGGTCCGTCGTCACGCCGGGGGACTCAACGGTGGTCACCGCGCACTTGAACAGGTCGAAGATGCTGTCGCCCTTGGGCTCCCAGTACAGCTCGATGTTCTCCGGCTTGAGCGAATCCGAGTTGTAGTTCGCCGGGTTGTAGTTGTTGGGCGTGTTGTTGATGGTGGCGGGCGACGCCTGGAACGAACCTGCGAAGTTGATGCGGGGCTGATCGAGGTAGCTCATATCGGTCCGATCAATGCTCTAGGGGTTGTTGAAGTAGGGGTTGCAGGTGGTGGGCAGGGCGTCGTTCTCGCACCCGCCCGCCATCTGGACTTGCTGGAAGAGGTGGCTCAAGCCCACGGGAGGCAGGTTCTGGCCCGCAGTGGGGCCCTGCATGTTGTGGCAGCTGAAGCAGCTGTAGGGATTGCTCACCGCCGCGACGCCGTTCTGGACGAAGGTCTCCATGGACGTATTGGAGGCGGACAGCGAGCCGGACTGCGCTTGCAGGTAGGGCGGGACGGTTCCCCCCTGCGTCCACACGTTGCCCACGAGCTCGTAGTTGGCCCAGACCTTGTTGATGACGGTGGGGTTGGCCCGGATGAGCGCCTGGACGCTCTCATTGATGGCCTGGATGGACGCGGTGCTCTCCGCGAGCATCTCGCGGGTCTTGGTCTGGCAGGCGAACTGATTGGGATTGGCGGTGCAGTCATTGCCGTCGGGGAAGGTGCCGGTCGCCGAGTCCCCCTGTGGGTGCATGCGACAGACCTGGGCGGGGGTGGCCGGCTTGAAGGTGTTGGTCGTGCAATCGGTACAGCTCGGGTTGTAGAAGTTCCACGTCCCTCCCAGCGGGGGCGGGGCGGAGGTGTTGCTACAGTCGGGCGCGTTGTTGCGGTGCTCGAACGTGGCCCAGATCATCGCCGGGAAGTTGGGCGTCTTGGACACGATGTGCATCCCGGTCAGCCCCAGGTTGACCTCGCGGCAGGGCCCGTCCTTGTGCTGGATCAAGCCCGGCACCACGTAATAGAGGCCCGAGGACACACCCGCCGCGTCGAGCACCATCCAGCTCGTCTTGAGCTCGACGGCGGTGTCCGGGAAGGCCAGGTTCGGATACTTCTGGATGAGGTCGATGCCCTTGTTCCCGGGCTTGAGGGGGCCCGCGCAGGCGGCCTTGTAGAGCTGGCAATCCGTGAGCATGGTGTAGGTGCTCTGGTCCACGGACATGCCGTAATAGACAAACTCACCTTTCAGATCGATGAGCGGCTGGTCGACGCCCGCCTGCTTGATGATGTCGGTGTAGAGGCGGGGCTTCTTGCCGGTGGCGGCGTTCTTCTGGCTGGCGGTGCAGGAGGTGGGCGGCTCCTGGCCCCAGGCGGTGGGTGTCCCGTCCTTGATGAAGATGCCGTACGAGGGCATCCAGGTCTCGAATTGCAGCACGTCCGGGTTGCCCTTGGACGGCTGGACCAGCGCGAGCATGCTCTGCCACATGAACTGCTGGAAGTTGCAGAACGTCTGGCTGGAGGGCACTTCGCCCGGGAGGGCGGAGCTGTTGAGCCAGGCCGGGTTGGCCGCGCAGGAGCTGGCCGCGGCCTTCCCCGTTGACACGCGGGCCGCGGGCGCCGGCTGATCAAGGAAGGAATTCGTGGTGCAGGACATGAAGCCCATGGCACCGAACGTCATGACGACCATGCTGAAGGGTTTGTGAGACACGATGCTCTCCTGGCTGCGGTTTCGGGAACGGCCTAGAAGCCTGCGCCGAGCGTGAAGCTCAAGGCGGGCTGGAACGCTGACTGGGGGATGATCAGTTGGGGGGCATGCTTGAGCCACGCCATGCTGAAGCTCAGCTCCCCCACCAGATCGAAGTGGGATCCCAGCGGATAGATGCCACGGAGGCCGAGCGACGCCTCGGGGCCCGCGGTCTCCACCCCGCGAGGACCGACGCCGCCGAACTGGAAGCCCGCATCGTCCGCGCCCATCTGGAGCTCGGCGAAGCCCAGCCCGATTCGCGGCTGAAGCCACCCCACCTCCGTCTTCCACTGCGTCAGCGTGTACTTGGCGCGGAAGTGGGCCATCTCCGGCGAGTTCTCATGGTGCAGGATCTCACTGCCCGTGCCGCAGCCCTCCAGGGAGAAGGCCTCCAGGGGCGAGATCTCCAGGCACATCTCCAATCGCTTGCTGCCAGAGCTCGCTCCGAACCGCAGGTTCACGTATTGCCTGACAGAGGCCGCCTCGTCCACGCGGGCAGTCACCTCTGACTCGCTGGACCAGGCTGGACCCGCCCCGAGCCAGCAAGACACCGCCACGCCCGCACAACGCGGTCCCAGCATTCGCCGCAGCAGACGCATACGCGTGCCCTTACGTCAGACGAGAGCGCTTTCCCTCGCGCTGCGGGTGTGTCTATCATCACCAACGGTTCAAGATCCAACGGATGCTTTTCGCGCCACCCGCCTCTTCCCCTTCGTGACCGGAGAAGGAGTCGTGTTCGCAGCAGCCAGGCCGGATCCTGTCTGAGCTGTAATTGAATGCTGTCGACGGTACGGCGAGCGCCTGACGCAAGGCTTCATCCGCGCCTGGTACACCGTGTCATGACAGCCCATTGGGGGCCTCCAGGGGTGTGGTGGGGCGCTGAAGTGTGCAAGGGTCATGGACATGCCTCATGAGCAGGAGCGGCCAGTGGAGGCAGGGACTCGGCGGCGCCGGGTGCTGGGCTGGACGGTGCTGGGCGCGCTGTTGCTGGCGGCCATCCTGGTGCCCTTCTTCCTCTGGCAGGACCGCATCGACGCGGCCACCGGGGCCTTCCTGCGAGAGCCCCATGCGCGCTGGGTGATCGCCGCGGTGATTGGCGGATTGCTGGCGGCGGACATCGTGCTGCCGGTGCCGTCCAGCATCGTGAACACGGCGGCCGGGAGCCTGCTGGGGTTCTGGGGTGGGGCGGGGGTGGCGTGGGCCGGGCTGATGGTGAGCACCGGGGTGGGGTACTTGCTGGGCAGGGGCGCCAGCGCCACGGCGCTGCACCGGCTGGTGGGGCGCGGGGCGTCGCGCGGGGAGGGTGACTTCGGGGGGGATGGCGCCTGGACGCTGGTGGTCTGCCGTGCCGTGCCGGTGCTGGCGGAGGGCTCGGTGATCCTCGCCGGCTTCCGCCGCATGCCGCCGCGCCGCTTCCTGGTGACCTGCGCCTTGTCGAACCTGGGCCTCGCGGCGGCCTACGCGGCCATTGGGGCCTACGCTGTGGACCTGGGCTCGTTCCTGTTCGCGTTCGCCGGCGCCATGGGTGTGCCAGCGCTGGGCATGCTGCTCACCCGGAGGCTCAGTCCGCTCCCGCGGGCCGCGCAACCGTCGCCCGCTCAGGGATGCGTTCCGACGGCGGGTGACGGGGCCTCCTCCATGAGGAACAGCCGGGAGAGCGCCTCGTTGTAGCTGTATGCATGCGCGCTCCCATCCTCGGACAGGGCCAGCGTCATGATGGAGACCATGCCCGGCGGGCTCCCGCGCGCCGGCACGGTCAGGTGCGGGGTGCTCGCTCCGGTGCGCAGGTCGACCTTCGCGACCTGCACGGGCAACGAGACGCTTCGCAGGTAGACGGCCTCACCGCCGACGTGCCAGCCCACCACCGACTGTCCGACGAACGTGCCGGGCACGCTGGCCACGTCTTCACCCCGGTCGGAGAACACGCGGAGCTTCCCCGTGGCCTCGACCGCCGCGAGGCGCGCACCGTCGGAAGAGATGGCCGCGTCGAAGCCCATCCCTTCCCCGGTGATGGGCCGGGGCGCACCCGCACCCGGTTCGAACGACCACAGCCGGGCGGGCCGCCCCGCCTCACTGGCCCGCAGGAGCAACCGCTTTCCATCCGGGAACCAGCGCGCCCCGAGCACCACGGCGATGGGGGAGAGGGACAGCGTCCGGGCCTCGCCCGCGCCCGTGGGCAGCAGCACGAACTCCGTCCGCTCTCCATACCGCGCCGTCAGCACCCACTTCCCGTCCGGGGAGAGCGCCATGGGCAGGCCGTCTCCCAGCCGGATGGGAGGCGCGCCGTCGGTGGTCCGCAGGTACGCGCCATAGGTCGGACCTTCCACCTGTCCGCCCTCCGCGAAGAGCACCGTCCGCCCGTCGCGTGACAGGTCCGTCATGAAGGAGGAGTCCGCCCACGTCAGGTCCCGCTCGTCCCCCGCGCGACCGACGGCGAGCCCGGTCCGGATGACGGGATGATCGACGAGCACGGAGCCATTGCCCGCGATGTCATGAAGCACCATCCGCCCGGCGATCCCATCCACGAGTCGCGTCTTGCCGCCCAGGTCCACGGCGAACAGCGAGGAGTCCGCGTCGGTGCGCGAGGCGGTGAACCACACCTCGTCGCCGTCAGGCGCCCACGCCAGACCCCGGATGCTCGCCCAGTCGCCAGAGAGCTCCCGGGGAGGGCCCTCCTTCTCCAGCAGCCACACCCCGCCGCGGTCGTCCTTCGGATGTTCATGGAACAGGAACGCGATGCGCGCGCCGTCGGGGGACACCCGCGCGTGGCTGATCCACCCCTGAGACTCGAAGCGCACCGTGCCCGGCGGTTGTTCCAGGCGGAAGTCCTCGCCCACGCGCCGCACCACCATGAGCGGCCCTCCGCTGCGCCCCCAGTCGGCCTCCAGCACCCCATCGAGCACGGCGCGGGGAGCGCCGCCCGACAGCGGCATCAACCCGAGCGTCCCACTGCCGTGGTCGGCATCAAAGAAGCGGGGTTCGAGCAACACCGCCAGCTCTCCCCGGGGCGACGCCGCGAGCACGTCGGCCGGGGTGCCCAGGGCCTGGGACAGGGGCCGCTCGGCGCGAGCGCTGTACAGCTCCGCGCGCCCTCCGTCCCACGCGGCGCCGTAGAACAACGTGTGCCCATCCGCGGAGAACCGCGCGTTGAGCACATGGCCCCTGCGGAACGTGACCGGGCGGTAGTGCGGAGCCGAGAGCTCCCGTGACGGCGCGGGCGCCTGCCACGCGCGGCTGAACGCGAACAGGCTCCCGAGCACGCACAGCACCAGCACGACCGCTGCGACCGCGAACAGGGCAGGGCGTGGAAGCGGAGGGCGATGCTCGCTCCTACGCGTGGCGAGGGACTCCAGCGCGAACGCCAGGTCCTGCGCGGACTGGAACCGGTCCTCGGGGGACTTCGCCAGACAGCGGGCAATCACCGCCCCCAGCGCTCCGGGCAGGGGCGGCGGCTCGTCCCGGAGCGCGGCGCTCATCCGCTCCACCGGGCTGTCCCCGCCGAACGGGACCTGACCGCTCACGGCCTCATGAAGCACCACGCCCAGCGCGAACACATCCGCGCGCGAGTCCACGGGCTGTCCGCGAATCTGCTCGGGCGCCATGTAGCCGGCGGTGCCCACCACCGCGCCGCTCTGGGTCAACGCGGCGTCCTGGAGGTTCTCGGTGAGCCGCGCCAGCCCGAAGTCGAGGATCCGGCCATGCCCATCTGGCCCGATGAAGAGGTTCGCCGGCTTGAGGTCGCGGTGGATGATCCCGCGAGCGTGCGCCGCCGCGAGCCCGCGCGAGTACTGGATGCCCAGCCGCACGGCGTGCTCCGGCCGCAGGGGGCCGAGCAACAGCCGCTCACGCAGCGTGACCCCCTCCAACCACTCGGAGACGAGGTAGGGCACCCCTTCATGGGTCCCCACGTCGAACAACGTGAGCAGGTGCGGATGCGACAGGGCTCCGGCTGCTCGCGCCTCCTGGTGGAAGCGGGCCAGGCGTTCGGGGTCCTGGGCGAACCGCGAGGGGAGCACCTTCAGCGCCACGTCGCGCCCAAGGCGTGCATCGTGCGCCCGGTACACGTCGCCCATCGCGCCGCTCGCGGCATGTCCGACGACCGTGTACGGGCCGACCCTCTCCCCCTCACTGAAGCGACGGGTGGGCTCGGGCTCCGCGGCCGACAGCCGGCCCTCCGCGTGCCAGGCCCCGGCGACCACGGCGAGCAGCTCGCCACAGGCGTCACACCGCGACACATGGGCCTCGGTGAGGGCGCGCTGTGGGGGCCGCAGCCGGTCCTCCACGAAGGCGAGCAGCATTTCCTCGGTGGGGCATCCGGTCATGGTCGGCCGGGGACTCTAGGGGTAGACCCGCTCAGCGAAGAAGGGTGGTTGGCGGCACCGCGGGCCGGTGCTCGCCGAACGGGCAATGAGTGACAGGCATCAAGCCAGCCATGTCAGCCATGAAGGCCAGACGGAGCTTGAAAGGCTTCCTTGACGGGGTCTGTTTTCTCGTCGCACAGTGGCGCCATTGCTCGTATTTCCAAGTGGAGGTCACCCGTGCACGTCTACGAGGAGATGGGGAGGCTCATTCAGGATCGATGGGTCAAGTACAACCATGATGAAGAGGCCTTCCCCGAGCTTGCGGCGCGTGTCCTGCAGGAGATGGCTCCGTACAAGGGCTTCGACCCCATGGTGCCCATCGAATGGTTGTTCAACACCCGGACCTTCCCTCGGCAGTTGACCGCGCGGTCGGACTTCGGGCAGCCGCCCGTCACGGTGTTCTCCGACCATCGGCTGGTCATTGATCTCTATTACTGGCTGGATGGCACCACCGAAATCCACCAGCACGGGTTCAGTGGGGCCTTTCAGGTCGTCAAGGGCGGAAGCATCCATGGGCAGTACCGCTGGAATGAGAGACACAGGGTCAACAGCCGTATGGCCTTTGGCGAGCTTTCACTGGAGTCCCTCAACGAACTGAAGGAGGGGGACGTCCAGCAGATCCTCCCGGGGAATCGTTACATCCATTCCCTCTTCCATCTGGAGCGTCCCTCCGTGACGTGCGTCGTGAGGACCCTGCATACCCCCAACGCGGGGGTGCAGTACTCCTACAAGAAGCCCTTTCTGGCCATCGACTCGACCTACGAGGACGTCCAGACCAACAGGATCCTCCAATCACTGACGTTCCTGCAGGACAGCCCCCGTGCGGTTCGGAAGCGCCTGTTGTCGGAGCTGATCGAACGGTCGGACATCCACACCTGCTATCTCCTCTTCAAGCGCTTGCTGGAGATCTACAAGGAGGAGACGGCGCTCGAGGAGTTCTGGGAGGTGGCCATCCGCAGGCATGGCTCGCTCGCCGAGCAGCTCATCCCGGTGTTCCAGGAGCGGATACGCCAGTCGATGCTCGTCAGCAGGCGCGCGCAGGTCAAGACGGAGGAGCACCGGTACTTCCTCGCGCTGCTGCTCAATATCGATGATGCCGAGTCGCTCCTGTGGCTGGTACGCCAGCGGTACCCGCACGAGGACCCGGGGGAGAAGGTGATGCGCTGGGTCGAGGAGCTATCGAAGCCCACGGAGGGGGTGGGTTCGGGCGATACGCTCGGAATCCCCCTCAACGAGACGGCGCTCATCATCTTCCGGGAGCTGCTGCACGGGCGCTCCGAGGCGGGCGTCATGGCCCGGCTGAAGGAGGTATACGGGGCGGACGAGACGGAGCAAGAGGCCGCCAGCATCGCCGAGATGGTGTCCGCGCTGCGCGCTTCCTCCGTGTTCCGGCCGCTGTTCGCGCGTTGAGCGGCCTGCACCCACCTCAGGGGGAGGACATCAACCGGATGCCATGCTCGCGCACCAGCGTGGCCCGCACAGGTTCGGAGACGGCCGTCTCGCGCAGGTCGAGCTCACGAAGGAGGGGAAGCCGGTGGAGCGCGGGCATGCCGGCGTCCGTGACCTTCGTGCGCAGCAGGTACAGCGTGAGCAGGGAGCCCGGGAGGTGAACGAGCGCCTCGTCCCCGATGCGGGTGCCGGCGAGGCTCAACCAGGAGAGCTTCTCGAAGCCCGCGAGCATCTGCACCCCGTTGTCGTTCAGCCAGGTGCCTCCCAGGTCGAGCTTGACGAGGTGGGGGAGCTTCTGGAGCGGTACCAGCCCCGAGCCGCTGATGGGGGTCCCCGAGACCTGGAGTGACTCCAGCTCCCGCAGCTCGGAGAGCTGGCCAAGCCCCAGGTCCGTGAGGAGCGTGCGGATGGCGCGGAGCGACTGGAGCCGGGAGAAGGTCTGAAGGGTGGCCACCCACCCGTCGCTGAAGTCGGTCCGGCTCAGATCCAGGTGCCGCAGGACCATGCGCGAGCCGAGCTGCTTCAAGGCATCGGGGCCGATGCGCGTGGCGCTGAGGTCGAGCCGGGAGAGCCGCTCCAGGGGCTCCAGCGACGCGAGCGACGCGTCCGCCAGCGCGAGACCCGACAGCCCGAGGCTCTCAATCGCCTGGAGGCCAGCCAGCGCTGGGAGGCCGCTCCCGGTGACGGCCGTGCGCGACAACTCCAGGTCGCGCAGGTGGTGGAGGCCTTGAAGGTGTCGCAGCGCCGCGTTCCCGAACAGGGTGTCGTCGAGATGGAGGACCTCCAGCCGTGGGAGCCCGGCAAGGTGACGAACCCCTGGACCGCGGATGCGCGCCTTGCTGAGCACCAGCACGCGTAGCGCCGGCAACCGCGCCAGGTGGACGAGCCCCGCATCCGTCACCCCGGTGCCTCCCAGGTGGAGCGCGTCCAGCATGCGCAGCCCCCCGATGTGCGCCAGGCCCGGGTCCGAGACGGCCGTCCGCGCCAGGCCCAGCCAGCTCAGGGCCGGCATTCTCTTCAGGGCGCCGAGGCCGGCATTCGTGACGTGGGTGCCGCTCAGGACGAGTGTGCGCAAGCGGTCCCCGGGCAGGGACGCAAGGACCGTGTCATCGACCGTGGTGTCCGAGAGATCCAGCCACTCCAGCTCCGTCTGTGCCGCGAGCAGGCCGAGCCCCTGCGGGCTCACCGACGTTCCGCTGAGCGAGAGCCGGCGCAGCGTCGTCAGCGAGGTGAGCAGGGCCAGCCCCCGGTCGGACACCGCGGTGGCATCCAGCCGCAGGATGGCCAGGTGTGGCATTCCCTGGAGAGGGGCGAGCCCCGCATCGGTGACCCGTGTCCCGTCCAGGTGCAGCGCCTGCAACCGTGCTGCGTTCCTCAGGGCGGCGAGGTGCTCATCGCCGAACGCGGTTTCGGAGAGATGGAGCGATACGACGGAGGTGCCCTCGACGAGGAGCGCGAGCAGGGCCGGGGCGGGGAGGCCTTTCTCCCCGAAGGAGAGACCGGGGACGCGGTATTCGCGGAGCACGGCGACCAGCGCCTGGGCCTGGTCCGGTGTCCTCACGGGCTCCAGGGGCTCGGCGTACCAGTCTCCGTCGGGAAGCGGCTGGGGGGCGGCATCACCCGCCGGCAGCAGGCCCCACGGGGAGGACGTCCCGTCCGGCAGGAGCCGGTACACCTGAAGGGAGGGACGTGCGGGGGCCACGACCGCGGGAGCCGGAGGCGCGGTCGGGCGGGGTGGGGGAATGGGGGCGGGCGCAGAGGCGCAGCCCACCGCGAGCAGCAGTCCCGCCAGTCGCAGCCAACTCCAGGGGCCATTCATCATTCCATGCGCTCCTTGTCCGTCCTCGCTGCTGGCTCCAGGCGCATCCCCCGCGCCCGGAACGATGCATAGAGCCTTTCGAGGAGATCGAAGAGGACGAACTCGTGCGCACGCGGCGCGTCCCTCGACATCCGGTTGACGTGCAGGTGCAAGTAGCTTGCGGCCAACGCATCGAGCCCCTGCGAAAGGCCTCCGCTCCGCTCGAACTCCCGGAGCCGCGAGAGAACAGGCACCAGGCGCTCCGACCGACGGAGCAAGGCGGCGAAACCCGGGGACAACGCGCTTCCGGGTGAGCCTTGGCCCGTCAGGAGTGGCTCCAGGATGGGGCGACGCTGACGGGCGAGGCGGCTGAGCTGGGCCTCGAGTCTCTTGCCCGCACCGTGCTCCTGGGCGTAGGCGGTGCGCAGCCGGCTGGCGATGCGGTGCCTTCCCTCCAGGTCGAACCCGAAGTCGGAGAGCAGCAGGTCCATCCCCGCGAGGGCGCACTGCCACCGCGCATCACCGTCCAGCCCCTCCAACGCCTCCAGCGTCGCGAGGACCGCCTCGCTGTCGACGTGGAAGAACTCCTCGGCCAGGAGCATTCCCTCGCTGCCTCCGTACCGCTCCACCTCACGGACATACGTGTCCAGTTGGAACCGCTTGAGACGGCCGTCTTGGAGGAGGGGGGCCAGGGCGTCGTGCAGGCGCGGCAGGGCCTCCCGTACCAGTGCGTCCGGTGGGCCGTGCAGCCTCAGTCGGAGGTGGTGCTCGGGGTCCGAGTAGCGCAGGAAGTGCCATTGGTCGGCGCTGCCCGACGACATGAGTGCTCTCACAACGGGGGCGACGTCCTCCAGGAGGAGCCGATCCGTGAGGCCGGAGCCGACGTGGAGCCGGGCATACAGCCACTCGGAGCCCGGCGGGAAGCACCGTCTCCCGGCGGGGAGGGAAGAGGGAGGGCGAGGGGGAACTTCCTTCCGCTCGGATTCTCGGCCCACGAAGGGGATGATCAGCTCGTGGAGGTACGAGCCTTCGGGGCCCGTGGCGCACAGCTCCCCTGGCGCCGGCCACATCTCCGTGAGGCTCACCGCCCGCCGCCGCGCCGCGAGCGCCATGAAGGACTCCACGCAGAGCACATTCTCCAGATCCACCGGCAGCTCGTTGTCGCCATCCGCGAGCAGGACGAACCTGGGCAGGCCCAGGCGCTCTCGGAGCTCCAGCATCCGGCGGACCTGCTCGTGGGCGGGGCCTTGCGCCAGCTCCTCCTGCACATTCGCGCGGAGCAGCCAGCGCGCCCTGGCGAGGACGACACGCCCGGCGACGACCCTTGGCAGGAAGGGCGCGCCTTCCAGCGCGCCCCACCTCCAGGTCAGGCTGCATGCGTGCCCTTCGGTCTGGAGCGCCCCGAGGAACCGGTAGATCGCCAGGTTATGGGGGTACCTGTGCGCGTGGGCCGTCGTCATGCGGGGGATGATCTCGCGGCCCAGCTTTCGGGAGCGCAGGACGAGCCGCCCATCGCGAACGGAGACCAGGAGATCCCCCAATGGAATCTGGGCTTCGGGCGGCACCGCAGAGTGCCCGAGGTAGGGAATCTCGTAGGCCCGAAGGGCGGGACGCGTGAGGACGTTGCCCACCCGGCCCGCAGGGACGTGGACGACCTCGGCGAAGAGGGCGTCGGGCCGCAGCGCCTCCTCGAGGCGCAGGTGGTGGCGTACAGCGGAGCCGAGCGCCTCATCCCCATGGCAGAAGCGCCCGAGGAGCCTCACTCCCGAGGGCCCATCCACCATTCGCACCAGCAGCGAGAAGTCTCCTCGCCGGAGGTGCTCCTGCGAAGCCGCCCCCAGCGTCGCCATCACGAAGAAGGTATCCGGCAGCGGCAGCCTCTCTGGGATTGAGAGCGCCTCCACGTCCTTGCCCGTCAGCTCAAGTACCCGGCCGCCGGCCCGGACCACCTGCTGAACCCGCTCCAGGAGCAGATCCCCCGCGCGTGACCACTCCGGCATGTCCTCGGGAGCGCCAGGGAAGACCAGGCCCTTGAGCAGGGGAGAGCAGCTGGCGGTCGGCCCGCTCGCGACCTCGAAGCCAATCCCTACATCCTCGTCGAGCGCCTCGGCCAGCGGCACCTCCTGCTGCTCGTAGCGTCGCAGGAAGTCCTCCTTGAACTTCTGGAGGGGATTGCGCCGCGTGGGGCTGATGCGATGGAGGAGCGCCACGGCCGAGCGCAGCTCGTCCATCACCTCCCGCCCGAGCGTTGCTTCAACCACGGGCTTGAAGAGGTCGACCTGGACGAGCTTGGAAAGCTCCGGCGGTGGCAGCAGCGCTTCCACACACGCGGCGACGGCTTGGTAGCGCGCCTCCGGCTGTCCAAGTCCCGCGGCATCGAGTTCGGCGAGCAGCCCATGAACCCGCTCCAACTGCCCGGCCTGCCAGGTCATGGACGGGTTCCTCCTGAGCTGCGCGATGACCTCCCGGAGGGGAGCCGGCTGCGTCACCGCCGGGACGAGTTCCGAGACCAGCACCTGGAGGGTGAGGAGCTCGTCGATGTACTCGCCCGCCTCCGTGACGCTGACATCGCCCTCTCTCTCCGCCAGGGCCTGGGCCAGCTCCTCGCGACGGGCTCCTTCCCGGGCACGCTCCAGGACGAACTCCAGATAGGGGGTCGCCTCCACCGCGGCGAGCTCGTAGGCCCGCTCAGTGCCTTGCTGTGAGGACTCGACGTACCGGAACCGTCCCGCCGTGCGGTAGAGGCTGGAGTTGGGGAAATAGCGCAGGTGTTGTCTGGCCGCGCCTTGCCGTTGCAAGGCGTCGAGGAGGGAGGCCAGGTAGTCCATGTCCAGGCGCGTCCGTCTTTGGTATGCCTCCCGGCCTTGGAGTGCCAGCCGGGTCTCCCGGCCCGACTGGCCGACGGAGCACCCGGCGAAGAGCCCGAAGGGGGTCGCGCGCCCCGTCATTCGCGCAAGGTAACGGACGAGGGCGCGCTCCACCTTGCTCCCGCTGGGGCTGTCCGGGGTGTGCAGCCAACACTCCAGGCTGGAGACGAGGTTGGGCGAAGAGACGAGCAGCGCCTCGTGGACCTCGGACAGCTCGAGCAGCTCACGAAGCCGGGAGCGCAGGCCTCTCTTGGCGACCTTGATGCGCTCTGCCCATGGCAACGAGGCGTCCAGCTGGCTCAGCTCGACTCCAGAGGCCCACCCAGAGAACAGGTGGAGGGGGAGCAGCGGAGTGCGGAGCACGAAGAAGTCCGCGATCGCACGATGCGGAGGCTCACGCCCGAGGCTGGCCGTCATCTGCGACGAGGCTGGCGCACGATGTGCGGTACGCGCGTCATGCGTCAGCCCCCAGTCAAGAGCTTTCGAGTGGGATTAGAGGAGACAGGCATCCGACGGTTCGAAGCAGCAATGTCCGTTGGTAGGGTTCGAGGTGCTGGTCTCCGGCGGCATCATGTTCGCCTCCGTCGACAGCTGCTTCTGCGCGAGCATGCGGATGGACTCCTTGCTCACGATCAACTTCTTCTGGCTCGGCTGGGATCGCGACTCCATATGACAACGCTCCTGGGTAGGGAATGCCCTGGGCCGCTCGGGTTGTCCGCGTGGACGCCAAGGACACCATGACAAGCGTCAGGACATCTGCGCTGTCCTAGCAATGCCTGGAATCTAGGGCAAGCGAGAAGTTGAGTAGTGGACGCCAGCGGGGGTCTGCTAGTCTTTCACGCAGTGCATCGAGAAGAATGGCAGCCAATCCTTGGCGGTGAGCAGGCCGCGCGCGCGTGGCGGGTGATCGAGTTCATCGCGCGGGATCTTCGGGCGCGATCGGGCACGTATGAGCGTGACTTCTCCCTGTCCCAGGGGATGTCGGGCATTGCCGTGCTGTTTGCCTATCTCTCCCGGGCGGGGGTGGGGGGAGACGCTGGGGAGTTCTCGCTTCAAAGTCTTGAGCGCGCCATGGACGGCGCGGCCAGTACGCCAATGTCCCTGGGCCTTTATTCAGGCCTCACCGGGGTGGCCTGGGCCGCGGAGCACGTGCATCGGTGCCTCTTCGGACGGGCGCCGGAGGATCTCACGGCGCAGGTGATGGAGCTCGTGTGCGACCAGCTCGCTGCCCCTGGATGGGAAGGGGGGCATGATCTCGTCAGTGGGCTGGTGGGCCTGGGGGTCTACGGGCTGGAGTACCCGGAGCGCTCCTCCGCGAGGGAGTGCCTGGGACACGTCGTGCGGCTGCTGGAGAATCTGAGCGAGCGCGACGGCCTGGGAGCGCGGTGGTGGACGGTGCCCGGAAAGCAGGCTCCCCATCTGCGCACGCGCTACAACATGCCCCACCTCAACCTGGGAGTGGCTCACGGGGCACCCGGGGTGATCGCCCTGCTGGCACGGGCATGCAATGCCTGGGAAATGCCGCATGCGCGGGAGCTCGCCCGGGACGCGATCCGGGACCTGCTGCGCGAGAGGCTGCCCGAGGGGGGCTCCTCACGATTTCCCGCGTGGATTGCCCGGAGCATTCCCCCGAAGGAGGCGCGGGCCGCGTGGTGTTATGGCGATCCGGGCGTCGCCGCCGCGTTGCTGTTGGCCGCGCGCGAGCTGGGGATGCCTGAATGGGAGCAGGAAGCCCTGCTCACGGCCCGTCTGGCAGCGCATCGCCCCCTGGAGGAATGCCGGGTCAAGGACGCTCTCGTCTGTCACGGCATGGCGGGGCTCGGGCACGTGTTCAACCGCCTCTACCAGGCGACGGGCGAGCCGCTGTTCCTCGACGCCGCCCGAGGCTGGCTCTCCCGCACCCTGGATGTGTTCCAGCCGGGGGCCGGCATTGGGGGCTACCAGAGCCTGGAACTCGAAGGTGCGGCGGGCGAGGCCTGGCAGGATGCTCCGGGAGTGCTGGCGGGCAGTGCGGGGGTGGCGCTCACGCTCCTCGCGGCGACCACCCACATCGAGCCCCATTGGGATCGTATGCTCTTGATGGACCTGCCTCCCCGCGAACCCTGAGAGAAACGCCGCATGCCTTCTTTTCCAAACGAACAACGCGGAGCAGGGAAGCGCCCACGAAGGTCCGGGCCTTGGCGGCTCGTCCTGGGTGTGTGTCTTCCCTTCGCCGTCCTGTCGATGGCCGGCTATCTCCTGACCGGGTCATCCGGATCTTCGCGGGGAGCCGAGGCCGAGCCCTCCACGTCCGCCGGGGAGGTGAAGGTGGCTGCGGTCTCCCTCCCTGCGAGTGCGCGCGAGCCGCAGGCGGCTCCGCCTCTTGAGGGGCCGCCGCTGCCGCCCCCATCCTCCGGCCAGGAAGCCAGGCCCTCCGCATCGTCTCCCGCCCCCACGGTGCCCGCGGTCCGCCCCTCCCTGGGGGAGCGTGTCGGGCCCCATGAGGAAGCGCGGCCTCCCTTTCGTGCGGCTCGCCCACCGCCGCCGCCTCCGCCTCCTCCTCCGGCGGAGAGCCGGCAGTCTTCAGTCCACACGGGCTCGCTGCCTCGCGAGTCCGTGAGGGATGTCATCCGGTCCCTGGGGCCTCGTGTGAAGGGGTGCTTCGAGAAAGCGGCCCCGCGCTACCCCGGGCCCCAGAAGGTGACAGTCGCCTTCACTCTCCAGGGGCAGGGGTTGTCCGGATACATCGAGGATGAGGAGATCGTCGACTCCACCATTCCGGATCCCTGGTTCCAGGCCTGCTTTCTGGAGGTGCTTCATTCCGCCACCTTCTCGGCGCCGAAGGATGGGACGGTCCGCATTACCTATCCCTTTGTCTATCAGCACAACCAGGACGGAGGGACCTGAGCCTGCTAGCGCCCACCGAGCCTGCCCGAGGCATACGCCTCGTGATTGCCCGAGCGTGAGGGCTTTCCGGAGGTGGACTTGAGCAGCGAGCCCGACTCGCAGATTGCCACGTCCTTGAGACCGAGGCTCAGTCGAAGTGCCACTTCCTGGCGAATGCGGACAGCCAATGCCCGAGGATCCTCCACGTCCGGTTCGGGCTCCACACACACCACGACCTCCTCGGTGCCCATCTGCTCGGAGGTGATGCCGAAGGCGACCACACGGCCAGCCCTGCAGCCTGGGATGGACGCGACGACCTCTTCGATATCCTCTGGGTACAGGTTGGTTCCCCGGTGGATGATGAGGTCCTTCAGCCGCCCCGTGACGAAGAGCTCTCCCTCGGCGAGGTAGCCCAGGTCGCCTGTCCGGAACCACCCGTCCTCTGTTCGCGAGACAGCGGTGACTTCCGGCTGGGCGACATACCCTTCGAAGAGACTCGGGCTCCGGATTTCGATCTCTCCAATCCGTCGCTCTCCACGGTGGGAGATCCGCACCTCGCAGCCAGCGATGGGGATGCCACTCGAAGCGAAGACCTTGTCCTCGGCGCTCGGGGGCCTGGCTTCCAGCGCCACTGCATCCCCTTGCGTCAGGAGCGGGGCGCTCCGCACCCGGTCGAGCCGCAGGGGGAAGCCCATGGGCGTCTGCGTCACGGCGAAGGTATTCTCCGCCATCGCATAGGAGCCCTGGAGCTGGTCCCAGCGGGCGCCGTGAGGCCCCATGCGCTCGACGAACCTCGCCAGCGTCCCTGGCCGCACTGGCTCACTGCAGTTGATGAAGGCACGCACTTGCCCAAGGTCCATGGTGCCCAGGTCTTCGGCGCGAGTGCGCTGGGCTAGCAGCTCGAAGGCGAAGTTCGGCAGCCAGACGAGGGTCCCCGCCGAACCCGCGATCTCCCGCCACAGCAACTGCGGCCGCTGCACCCACTCGAAGGGAGACAGATGGACAGAGGGCACGCCCATGAAGCAGGGCAGGAGCAGGCAGGCCACGAGCCCCATGTCATGGTAGAGGGGCAACCAGCTCACCACCCGGTCTCTCGGGGAGAGGTGGATGGCTTCCGCATACGCTCGGACCTGCGAGGCCAGCATGGCGTGTGTGATGGCGACGCCCTTGCGGAGCCCGGTCGTCCCCGATGAGAACTGGAGGAAGGCCACCTTGCCGTCGGAGGTGGGCAGGGGCTCGTCTCCAGCGGGCTCCTCGAGCAGCTCCCGCAGCGGGAGGAGGGCAATCCCGCTGCCGTTGGCAGCCTTCCACCCCTGGAAGGCCGGGGCCAGGGAGTCCGAATACAGCAGGCACGCCGCGCCGCTGGCCGAGATCAGGGAGCTGAAGCTCGCGAAGAATCGCTCAGTGGGCTGCTTGATGGAGGGATGGGAGAAGATCGACGGGAGCGCCTCCGCGAAGAGGGCGCCCAGGAAGCCCAGGGCCTGCTCCCGTGGCGAGGAGGACACAATGACAACGACATCCTTCGGGGCCACCCCCCGCCGCTTCAGCCCGAGCCCGATGCCGCGGGCCCGCTCCACCAGCTCCGCCCACGTCAGCTCGAGCGTCTCGCCCCCTTGCGTGGGAAACCGGAGCGCCCACTGATGACCCTGGGAGCGGCCATGGTGCTCGAGCCGCTCCCGCAACGTTTCCGGGGCCCTGGGAGTCTTCATTCGGGTGTGGACAGGGCGAACGCCAGCTTGCGCGGGGTGTTGTGGATGAAGAGGTCCGGGCAGGTGACTCCACAACGCTCCTCGATGGTGGCGATGAGGTGGGCGAACGCGAACGAGTCAAGTCCCAGTCCCAGGAAGGTCACATCCGGATCCGCGGTGCGCCCGTCGCCGAGAAGTTCGTTCAGGATCTGCTCCAGCGCCGGAGGGATCGTCCTGGCGGAGAGGTGCTCCCGCGGGCGGCTCCGGGGCTCGGGGCGGGCCCCTGTCTCTTGAATCGGCGCGGCTTCCTGGGCCGGCGCTCGTGGGGGGGCGGGGGGCTCTCTCGTGAGGAGCTGGGCCAGGGAGGGGATGGAGGCCATCACGGGGGGGAGCAGCGGGGGCCGTACCCAACCTCGCTGCGACAGCAGGCTGAGGGTGCCTTCCAGCTCTGCCCATTCGAGGAGCTCCTCGCGCTCGAACGCGCGAGCCATGCACTCGGAGAACAAGCTCTCCAGGTCGCATGACTGCTCCGCGAGGACCTCGATCATGTCCTGCTCGATCGGTGATTCGGGGGAGAGGTCACTTGACGCTCCCGCCAGCGACAGTGTGAGCGCCGGTGACGGCCTCTCATACCGTGGCAGCAGGCGGGCGAAGCGCAGCTCGAAGGCGACCTCCGGTTCGTCTTGCTTGCGGAGCACCTGACATGGATTGTCCGGGAACGCCTGGGCGAGGAGCGCCTCCAGGGCCCCTTGTTGAAAGTCAATCAGGGTGGGGCCCGCCAGTCCGCGACGGCTCCCATGGTGGGGATAGCGCAGCACCACCGCATCGGCGGCATCCCATCCGGAGGTACACGCGCCATAGACGGGGAACCGGGTCGCCGCGGCTCCTTGCTGGTAACCTGCCTCGCGTGCGTGCTCCGCGGAGAGCTCTCGAAGGTGGAGATCCACCGGCAACGCCCTCGCCGGGTTTCCCGCGACGATGACGTGCTCTCCCACGTCCGAGGAGACCGCGCAGTGGGCCGCCACCACCACGCCTTCTCCCAACCGGGCCCCGCCCGAGAGCGAGACGTGCTGGCCGAGCCAACACTGGCGCCCTACCTCGACTCCGAAGCCACGCCGCTGCGACGTGGACTGCGGGTAGCGCTCGACATGGTTTCCGCCCTCGAGGGCCGTGTGGGCTCCGATGGAGCTGGCGCGGACCCTGACGGTGCGCTGGAGCTTGACGAAGGGCGCAAGGTAGGACTGCTCCACCACGACCAGCGGACCGATCACCGCCTGTGGGTCCAGTTGGGTCTCCTTCAGCAGCAGCGGCCCGCTCAGGACCGCATGCCCACGGACTTCACTGTCAATCACTGCGACGCCATCTCCGTCGATGATGCTGAACTCCTCCACCCTCGAGTGTGAGATCAGGACACGTCGCCCCTTGATTCGGACCGAGCTGGCGATGTGGCTTGCGCCATCCACGAGGTAGATGGCGCCCATGGCCCAGAGCTGGCGCAATTCCTGGTCCCACTCACGCACGGGAAGCGCGACGAGCGAGTCCGGCTCCTCTACCAGGCGCAAGAGCTGTGCATCCAGGGAGGCGCTGGCACCGCCCAGCAGGAGCTCACGTCCACCTTGAGGAGTCTGCGCACCGAGGACGGCATGGGCTGTCCATCTGGGGCGCCAGCCCGTCTGTTCAAGCTCTTGCCGAAGGGCTGCATGAATTTGCGTCTCGATGGAACCGCGCAGGTTGCTCATGGCTCTTGCAGTGGGCGCTTCGGCGCGATGCCACGTCCGAAGGGCCGCGGAGAGTACCCCATGGCATTGCCCCTGCAAGCTCGCATTCCTGTCTGGCAGGGCCGTGCTGGCCCTCCATGCGAGGTGAACGCATCCTGAATGCCTGGGCATCACCGTGCTCTGGCATGACGGCAGCAGGTTCCGGATGGAGAGCGGCTCGCCGCTGAGCTGGGCAGCCCCCTTCGTTCGCGAGTGTTGGCCGACGGTGTCTTGTTTCCCCAGGCATGAAGTCAGTTCAGACTTCATTGAATATTCCAGGCCCCCACCTGTCCCAGCGGGGGCGAAGTTGTCAGCATCCCTCACGACTTCGCTCGAACCATCGCCGGGGTGTGCATGTCTGCTCGGGTAGTTGGAATCGCTCCTGCTCCACCCATGCCTCGGCGCGTCATCCTGGTGTCCATTGATTGGACCCGGGACAAGGACCCGCGACTTCCCCTGGGCCATGCCTCCATCGTGGCGGCCTTGCGGAGGGCTCAGGTGGAGGTGCGGGCCTTCTCCTTTCCGGTGAATCACGCGGACTTCGATGAGGAGCGCCTCCTGGCGACCCTCCTCGAAGAGACCCGGGGAGTCGAGCCAGGACAGGTGGACGTAGGGATTGGCGTCTATGTCTGGAATGATCGCGTGGTGAAGCGGCTCCTGAGCGCGCTTCGACGGGCTGGCTTTCGGGGGCGCATCGTTCTAGGTGGACCGCAGATCTCCTATGCGGCCGCGGGCCTGGAGCAGCTCTATCCCGAGGCCACGGCCTTTGTTCGGGGGTATGGAGAGGAAGCCATGGTGTCACTTGCTTCCTCCTCCGCGCCCATCACGTTCTCGGGAGTCCACTGGGCAGGACAGCCTGACGCCATGCTTCAAGCACAGGCAAGGCTGGATGCACTGGCGTCCCCCTTCCTCGACAACGTGCTGGAGCTTTCAGGTGGGCAGCGGTTCATCCGTTGGGAGACGCAGCGGGGGTGTCCCTTCCGCTGCTCGTTCTGCCAGCACCGGGAGGCCGGTAGCCGGTTGCGGCGGCGTGACCTTCCCCTGGACCGGCTGGAGCGCGAAATGGAGTTGTTCGTGCGCTCGGGCGTGGACGACATCGCCGTGCTGGACCCCCTCTTCAACCTGGGAGACCACGCGCTCTCGGTCTTGAGGGGCTTCCAGCGGCTTCACTATCGCGGGCGGTTGTCCTTGCAGTGCCACTTCTCGACGTTGGATGAGGAGTTCCTGGACGCCTGTGAAGGCCTCGACGTGAGGCTCGAGTTCGGTCTTCAAACCATCCACGAGCGAGAAGCCCGGGCGGTGGACCGGGTGAACGACCTGGAGCGGGTGGCCGGAGGGATCCGCAAGCTCCATGCGCGTGCGATTCCGTTCGAGGTCTCCATCATCTTCGGACTGCCCGAACAGACCTGGGGGTCCTTCCGGAAGACCGTCGATTTCTGCCTGCGCCATCAAGTGCCGGTGCTCAAGGCCTTTCCCCTCATGCTGCTGCGAGGCACCCAGTTGGAGCGGGAGCGCGAGCGGTGGGGGCTGGAAGAAGACGGCCAGCCCATTCCCAGCGTCATCCGCAGCCACACGTTTGATGCGCAGGATTGGAAGCGGATGGCGGCGCTGTCGGAAGTCCTTCGTCGTACCGAGGGGGCGCATCCTGGCGATGTCGAGACGCTGGAGGCGCAGGCTCTATCGTCCCTGGAGACGGCAGGTTGGTGGTCGCCTGCCGCATAGGCACGTCTCCGACGCTTGACGACATGGGGCCGGTAGGCCTGCTCAGGGGAGAAGGGGGGCTGGCGGCACCGCGAGCCGGTGCGCGCGGAACGGCAGGGACGGAGCGCCCGGGCCACCGAAGAGGAACCCGAGCTGTCCCTCCAGCACCCACGCGCCTTCTTCGGTGAGCGTGGCGGCGGTCGGCTCCACGAAGCCGTTGGCCAGGACCTCCGCCGTCCCGGTGCCCCCGGTGAGCGTCACGATGGACGCCCGGCCCGGTGCGTTCTCCACCACCAGCAGCCGCTGAGCGTCCACCCACTCCAACCCATCCGGGGATTCGAGCGCCGGCGCCACGGGGATCGTCACAGGGGCCGCCGCGCTCCCGTCCGGCTGGATGGCGATGAAGAACAGCGTCCCCGTGTCGCTCTTCACGACGTAGAGCCCGCCGCTCTTGTCAAAGGCAATGCCATTGAGGGTGAAGTTGCCCTCGGCGGTGGGCGCGAACGCCGCATCCGAAGCCCACGTCGTGAGGGCATCACCCCCCAACGCAAGGCGGACCACGGTGTTGGCGAAGGTGTCGGTCGCGTACACGTTGCCCACGGCGTCGAGCGTGACGTCGTTGCAGAAGCCGCTTGCGCCCGGAAGCGCATGGCTCGCCTTCAGCTCCCCGGTGCCGAGCGCATACGCGGCCAGGTGCGCGGGCTGCGCGGGGGGCAGGGCGTCGTCGTAGGTGCATGCCCAGAGGGTGTCATGTGCTTCATCCACGGCGAGGCCGTAGACGCCGAACGCGGCGCGTCCCGGCACGAAGACGTGGGCCCCCAGCTCCCCGGGCCGGGCGCGGGCGATGGCGCCCGTGCCCACGCTCCCGACGTAGAGCGTGCCGTCGGAAGCTGCCGCGAGGCCCTCGGGATAGAAGTCCGCGCCGGGAAGCTGGACCTCGGTCAGCCCCGGGCCGGAGTCCTCCGGAAGGGGCTCGCACGCGGTGACGGCGGCGGCGAGCGTGAGCAGGGACATCCATCGGGTGGGGCGCATGGGGTTCTCCGGGGTGGGGCGTGGGGAGGGACCCGAAATGGGACCTCCCGATGCCCTGACACCGGCCGGAAGAACCCTTGCAGCGAAAGTTCAGCCCCCCGTCGCCAGCAGGTGCGTCAGGCTGAGCTCCACCTGCCCCACCACCAGGGCGGCGATGCTGTCCACCGACGAGGCGCCGACCCCCAGGCGCTCGCAGAGCTGCCGGGTGGTGGCCTGGGCCACCTGCTCTCGCGCGCGGCTGAGCCACCGTGAGACGGTGGAGGCGTGCACGCGGTAGAGCGCCGCGACCGCCTCCAGTGACAGCGCCTCCACGTGGTACAGCCGCAGCAACGTGCGGTCCCGGTCCGACAGGTGTCCCAGGGACGCACGCACGGCCTCCGTGAAGGCCTCACGGTAGCGCGAGCGGAGGTGGGCAAGCTCCGGCCCCAGGTCCTCACCCAGCGCGGCCTCCATGGGCTCATGGGCCACGGCCTCCGCGCGGGCCTGGGCGCGCTTGAGGTTGAGCGCGATCCGCAGGGCCGCCACCCGCACCCAGCCACCCAACGCGCCGCCGCCCGTGAAGTCCGCGATCTTCGGCTCGGAGCCGGCGGCGGCCGTGAACAGTTTCTCGCGCAGCACCTGGCGCACCTCGTCCACGAACGCGGGGGCGCGGTCCACGCCGGAGACGAACGCGCCCACGTCCCGGAGGTAGGTGTGCTCGAACAGGCGCAACGCGACGCGGTCATGCCGCAGACACCCGAAGGCCAGGTACAGCTCATCGAGTGTGTCCGTGGCTCCCAACGCCTCCAGCACCGGGACGTCGAAGGACAGCCGCTCCGCCACGAAGGTGACGAACGGCTCCGCTTCGAGCGTGAGGCCGGGCCAGCGCGAGCGCGCGTGCTCCACCGCCGCGACGAGCGCGGCTTCGATTCGCTCCGGCTCGGGAAGCGGACCCGGCGCATGCCCGCGTGCCGCGATGAAGGTGGACGCCAGGGATGTGGAGGAGCGGGTCACGGGGCGGAAGCATAGCGCCCGTGACCCGCGCCGCCCCGTCCCTCTAGAGGACAGGGCGGGCACAGGACGCAGGGCTCAGCCGATTTCGCCCCAGCAGGACCCTTCGGTGCACGACAGGCCGTCGCAGCAGGCCGAGGCCCCTTCGGGATCGCACGCGCTGCCCGCGGGGATGCAGACGGGGCCAGCGTCCGTGGATCCACCCGGACCCGCGTCCGTGCTCCCGGCGTCCGGCTCGCTGGTGCCGCCGTCCTGCGACGAGCCCTCGTCGCAGTCGCCCAGGGTGTCGCCATGGCGCAGGTGGGCGGAGAGGGCCGGTGCTCCCACCGTGATGGTGTGGGCGTTGGCCGGGTTGCCCGGAGGAATGTGACAGACGGTGACCTTGCCGGTGTGGACCGGGCCCGTGCCGCCATCCGGCTCGAACACGTCCGACGTGTCGGCGCCCAGGTTGTCGCCGCCGGTGTTGAGCGTGGGGTCGGGCTGTTCCGTGCCGCCACAACCCGCGACCAGCAGGGTGCACAGTGCCATCCACACCACGGACGAAGAAGCAGGGGTCTTTCGCATGGGCATCCTCCAGGGGGGAACGAAGCGGAGCCACGCCCCCAGCCGGGGGAGCACCTCCGCGAAGAAGACCCCCCATGCCCCGCACCGGCCACCTTCACGCTTCGCCTGGGCGCGGGATTCATCCGCTTCCACGCCATCGAAGACGCCGTGTTCGATGATTTGTTGCACCTCACGGAGTGACAGGGGGACGAAGGATTTCGTCTATCGTGGCGCGATGGATTCAACGCATGCGCGCGTCCCGGACCCGACGGACGGCCAGAGGGGCCGGCTCCTGGCGGACGTCACCCTGCGGAAGCTCAGTGGGCCCCGGTTCCTGGGTGTGCTGGCGGCGATATCCGTGCCGCTGACCCTCGTGCTCGCGGTGGCGACCGCCTCGTCGGGGACCTGGCCGGACATTGACTCCTCGGTCTTCGTGCGGGCGTTCTTCGGGTTCGGGCTCGGCGTGGTCCTGCTCGCGATGCTCACGCTGAGCCTGATGCTGGAGGAGCCTGGCTCCCACTACTGCAAGGTGCCCGTGGTGCGCATCGAGCGCTTCGAGCACGAGCTGACCGTGCGGAATGCGTCCGGCGTGCTGCTGGGGGAACGCTCCAAGGGGTCGCTGCGGGTGGCGCGCGTGAACCTGAACCTGGGCAGGAGCGCCCTGCTGGGCGGGCTCCGTCTGGACGTCGCGAGCGGCCCGGTCTGGCTCATGCCCCGGCAGCCGGTGGGTGCCTGGCCCGGCCTGCGGGCCGAGCCTCCCAACATGGACATCCTCCCCATCGACAACGCGCTGTTCGACGACCTGATGCGACTCGCGGAGTAGCGGGGACGCGCACCGTCTCGCCTTGTCTCAAGGTTGGCCTGGAGGCCGGGTCTTGCTCTGAAAGCAAGGGTTACGTCATGCTAGGCCTTGTCGACATGAGCACCGAACCGCCACCGCCACCGTCCGCTGCTTCCACCCCTGGCGCGGGTGAGCCGTCCCTGGCGCGCCGGAGGGTCTTGCAGTTGCTGGGATTGGGGCTGGTCGCGGCCGGCGGCGGTGTCTGGGCGCTGCGGCCAGGCTCCGCGCCGGTGGAGCTTCCGCTCCAGCTCCTGTCACCGGAGCTCAGCGGCCCGCTGTCCCCGGCCCTGTCGAAGGTCCTGCTCGCGACGGGCCGGCTGGTGTCGCGCCACCTGGGCTTCGAGTCCCACGCCGACGAGGCCGTCCTGGAGGCCTATCTCCGCCAGAAGTGCGAGGAGGCTCCGTCGTACCTGGGGACCTACACCCGCTACGCCTCCCACGGAGCGCTCCCCGAGGCGCTGTCGGTGCCCTGGCTGGAGTCGCTTCCGGAGCTCTACCGGCGCAGGGTGGTGGGGGAGATCGCCATCATGTTGCTGGTCAGCGGCGGCTTCCGTGCCTTTGGCTACAACAACTTCAACGGCTACATGGGCGGCTCCTGGCACGACCCCCAGGCGTCCGGCGCCTTCCGGCCCTCCAGCGAGCCCTGAGCGTCGGCTCGGGGGAGCGGGAATCCTCACACATGCGGCTGTGCATCATTGGAAGTGGCGTCGTCGGAGTGGTCATTGCCCGGGCAGCGCTCCACCTGGGTCATGAAGTGGTGATGCTGGAGGCCGGTCCCCGCGTGCCCATGCGGAACTGGCGCCGCTGGCTGGACTTCGTCACCACGGGCGTGCGGCCCTACCACGCCTGCGAGGACGCCCAGGGGGACGCCAACCAGCTTGCTGGCGCGGATCCCGCCTTCGACCACTTCCTGCTCAAGGGCAGCCGGCTGATGGCCGTGGGCGGCTCGACGCTGCACTGGAGCGGGTGGACGCCCCGGCTCCAGCCGGAGGACTTCGAGCTGCACTCCCGCACGGGCAAGGGGCTGGATTGGCCCTTCGGCTACCGGGAGCTGGAGCCGTACTACGGCCAGGCCGAGCAGCTGTTGAACGTCACCGGGCCCCAGATAACGGCGCGGGGCCACCCGACGCCGTGGCGCTCGACATCCTACAAGTGGAACAGCCCGCCGTACCCCGTGGAGACGGAGCCCGGGCGCCGCGCCCTGACCGAGCTGGGCATCACCTACGACCACGTCCCCATGTCGCGCCGGGGAGAGTCCAACGAGGGCGTGGGCGGGCCGTGCATGACGTTCGGCACCTGCCGCTACTGCCCCATGGGGGCGCGCTTCGATCCCACGTTGCTGTTGCCCACGCTGGAGGCCCATCCGGGGTTCCGGCTCCTTTCGGAGAGCCCGGCCCTCGCGCTCCAGATGCAGGCGGGGAAGGCGAGCGGGGTGGTCCACAAGACGCCCGGCGGCGGGACCGCCACCGTCACCGCGGATGCGTTCGTGGTCGCGTCGGGAGCGCTGGAGTCCCCCAAGCTCTTGTGGCGCTCGGGCTTCGACGCGCGGAAGCTGCCCGCGCTGGGGCGCTACCTCACGACCCATCCCATGCTGAAGCTCGATGGCCGGCTCGCGGGCCCGCCGCGAGCGGGCTTCACCGGCCGCGAGGTGCCCATGCCGGCGTTCTTCTCACGCCACTTCGACACGCCGGAGCACCAGGCGGCCGGCAAGATGCTCTTCTCCGAGTACCCGGAGGAGCTGGACCTCCAGGCCTGGGCCGCCAAGGGCTTGCAGCCGGAGTACCTGGCGTCCTTCGCGCGGGAGCCCCGCTTCAACCTGCATGGCTTCATCGAGGAGTTCCCCCACCCGGACAACCGCATCCTCCCCGGCGACGACGGCGGCGGCCGCGCGGTGTCCGTGAGCTACGCCGCGCGCGAGGGCTTCCGTGAGCGCTGGCAGTGGATGACGGACACGCTGATGGAGGTGATGAAGCGCACGGGCTGCCGCGAGCAGGACGTGGTCGTCTCCGGCGTCATCCGGCGCGCGGACCACTCTGTCGGGACGGTGCGCTTCGGGCCGAACCCGGAGACGGGCGTGGTGGACGGCAGGCACCTGCTGCATGGCACGCGCAATGTGTTCGCCGTCACCAACGGCAACTTCCCCAACAACGGCGCCATCAACCCGACGCTGACGCTCACCGCGCTGACGCTGCGGTTCGCGGATCAGGTGCTGCCGACGCTCACGCCCTGAGCGGGCGCCGGCTCACAGCACGGCCTTGAGCAGCGCCAGGGACACCACCGCCACCATGGCGAAGACCTCCCGGCGCTCCGGGTGCTCCTGGATGAAGGTGCTGGCGAACACCATGGAGAACAGCGTCACCGAGTTGAGGATGGGCCAGGCGATGACGCGCTGGCCGGCCGCCAGGGCGAGCACGAAGGTGATCTGACTGCCGACGGTGAACGACGAGCGCAGCAGCAGGTTGAGCCGCGCCGGCCCGTCCGCCAGCAGCGCCCGGGCCTGCGTCAGCCGTTCGCGCGACGGGCGGAACGCCACGAGCAGCAGCAGGCAGAAGGCGCTGCGCCAGAACATGATGGCGGTGGTCACCCCCAGGCTCTTGAGCAGCTCCGGGGACTGCTCCTGCTGGAAGAACAGCTCGCCGCAGAGGCTCTGCACGATGACCGCGGCGGTGATGATGACCGCGTAGCGGACCACCGTGCGCGGAGCGTCCTGCTTGCCCGGGCGGATGGCGAGCAGCGAGCAGGCGGAGACGGCCAGGGCGAACAGGTACTCGCTCCCACGCACCGTGCGGCCGCTCAGCATCAGGGCGATGGGGATGAGCACGTCCCCGACCCGCGACGCGATGTTCACCTTGGCCACGGGCAGGTTGCGGAAGCCCGCAGAGAAGGCGAACGCGACGGCCTGGATGCTGAGCGCGAACAGGGCGAGCCGTGGATCCCCGAAGAGGGCCCACGAGGAGGACTCCCCACCCACGAGCAGCAGCACCGCCAGGAGCACGAAGGGGATGAAGTTGTTGGCGAAGTTGAGGACCAGGATGGACTGGTTGCGCAGCCCGTAGCTCCACCGGTCGAACACGCTGTTGGCGGACCGGAGCAGGACGGACAGCAGGGCGTAGAGGACGGTCTCCATCGTGTGGACGCGCGAGCGCTCAGCGTGTGGCTATCACGCCTTCGAGCGCTCGGAAACGGGCCGGCCGGCGGCCAGGACGTCCGGGTAGAGCTGCTCCAGGCAGGGCCACAACTGCGGGTGACAGGGCTCTTCGCGCAGGGACGCAAGCCGCGTGGTTTCACAGAACAGCCCGCCGTCCACCTCCCGCTCCGCGAAGCGGAAAGGGGCTTCGCTGCGCGAGCGGTAGAGGAAGATGCGGCGGTGGTGTCCGTCGTCGAAGACGAACTCCGCGACGGGCTCCACGGGGCCGGGCACGCCCAGCTCCTCCTGGAGCTCCCGCAGGGCCGCGTCCAGCGGGGCCTCGCCCGCGTCGACGTGCCCCCCCGCCGACGTGCACAGGTGCCCGGGCAGGTAGGTGACGTGCCGGGAGCGGCGCTGGAGGAAGACGGTGCCGGCGCGCTCGAGCATCACGTGGACGATGCGGTGGGGCAGCTTCTCCCGGTAGATGCGCTCCCGGGGCGCGGTCCCGATGACGCGGCCCGAGAGGTCGATGACGTCGATGAGCTCCATGCGGGGCGAACCCTGGCTCATGCCACCCGGGACCTCAACTCCTGGGGCTGCTCCACCGTCCTCACGCGGCCCGCGATCCACTTGCGGAAGTGGGCGTCCAGGTCGTAGTGCTCCGGCGTCCAGCCGTCGCGCATGGTGCCGGTGATGAGGGAGCTGAAGAAGAGCTTCTTGCCGGTGAGGATCTCCTCGGTGCCCAGCGTGCCGTTGGGCCAGATGAGGCAGTAGTACCGGCTGTAGTTGACGGTGCGGTCGGAGAGCCGGATCTGCATGTCCGGGTACTTGAGCCGCAGCTTCTCCACGATGTCTTCGACCTGGGTCGTGTCCTCGGGCATGAGCTCACCGTAGATGTGGTGCGCCCGGCCCGCGGAGAGCGTCCACGACACGGCCCAGTCCCGGATGCCGCGCTCGTAGAGGAACTGGGCGAGCGCGGGGACCTCCTGGTGGTTGTGGCGGTTGAGGCACGTGAGGATGCGCAGGGAGACGCCCGCGTCCTGGCAAAGGCTGATGGCCCGCAGGGTCTCCTGATAGGTATTGCCCTTGATGTTGCGACTGGGGCGGATCTCGTTGTTCACCCGCTCGTCCATGGAGTCCAGGCTGATCTCCACGCGGGTGCACCGGCGCACGGACTTCATGGCCTGGCTGGACAGGAACGTCCCGTTCGTCCCAAGGATGGTGGCCACCCCGTTGTCGGTGAGCTTGTCGATGACCTGGAGGGTGTCCCGGCGCATCAGCGGCTCCCCCCCTGAGAGGATCTGCCGCATCACGCCCGCGCGGATGACCTCGTCCGCGACCTTGAGCTGCTGCGCGGTGGTGAGGCGCTCGGACGGGAGGTCCTCCACGTTGCCGTAGCAGTGGATGCACTTGAGGTTGCAGGGGGCCGTCACCAGCCAGCCAACACCGATGGGGCTCTCCGGCGTGGGCGTGCAGCCGGCGTGCACCTCCGCGGAGAACTCGTCCAAGGTGTTGTCATAGAAGATCGTGCCCCAGCTCTCCCTGCGGGATCGGATGCGCGTGGACATGGCCTGGATGGGCTCCTGGATGAAAAAAGACAAGGCCAGGGCCGCCGGGCCCCCTGGGCCCCGCTCGCCTGGTGCTCGCTCGTGATGGGGGGAGCCCCGTCCTCGGCAGCGCCAAGGACTGCCTTCAGGGCCCGGACAACGGTGAGGCGACTGCTGACAACTCAGAAAACGAAAAAACCGGACTATGTGACAGAATCGTCACAACATTACTTCACGGAATTCCGATTCTTGCAAGCACGGTTGAAAACATTCGCTGCGTGCGTTTCTCGCGGCCCAGACCTGACAGGTCGTGGTGAACCCTCTCACGGCTCGCCGAGGGAAGGTTCAGCGCTCCGATGCGAGGCCGGCGCCTCTGGATCAGACGGACACGGCGTGAATGATTTCTTCGGGCAAAGGCATCACGGGGATGGGATCTCCCGGGTGGGCAGGAACAGGGTGTGACGGGTCCAGGTCGCGGAGGCCGGCTCGCCCCAGCACACCTCCACGAAGCCCTGGGTCGTGTGGGCCAGGAACGCGCCAAGGGTGCGCTCGCGGCAGATGCTGTCCGGGGCGTTCCGCCGGTCCGACAGCAGGGCCTTGAGCGCGGCGGGTGTCAGGTCGCGGCCGCCCAGCTCCCGGGCGCGGGCCAGGCGCGGCAGCGAGTCCGCCTGGGGCTCTCCTGCGAGCGTCGCGAGCCGGGGATCCAGGAAGTGATTGGTGTGCGCGTGGAAACCCAGGTCGCTGGCCTCGACCACGGCCATGCGCGTGGACGTCAGCTCCACGTTGACGATGCGGTCGCCGTGCGCCAGCAGGCAGTTGCCGCCGCCGCCCCGGGGCGTCCGCTCCAGGAAGTCCAGCGCGGCCTCGATGGAGGGCAGCTCCAGCAGGGCGCGTGACAGGTAGTCGAAGGGAAGGCCGATGCGGGCGTCCGGATCCGGCAGCCAGTCCATGAGCAGCGCGAGCCCATGGTGGTTCATCGCGGCGGAGCAGCCGGGGAGGGCCTGCACGTAGCAGAGCGCGAGGAAGCGGTGCTCCCCGGCGCCCGGCGGCGTCACCGCCGCGTCCAGGACGAAGAGCTCCTGGGGGTTGGGGACCAGCGCGTCCTCGTTGTGACCCAGCAGCACTCCGCCCCCGGCCGTCCGGGACGCGAGGCTCGTGCAACCATGCCGGTCCGGACGCTCCGGCGGAAGTCCTCCTGCGCTCAGGTACGCCAGGCGTCGAAGGACACCTGGGCCGCATCCGCCCGCGCGCGCAGCTCCGTCACCAGCCGCGGCGTCCAGCGCTCCGCGGCGTCGATGGCGGGGGCCATGCGTTCGTGGAGCGCGTCCTCGCCCAATCCGTCCTGGTGGAGTTGGAGCAGCGCCGAGCGGACCGCCTCCTGGATGGGACCGCGAAAGGCACGGCCGATCGCCGCGCCCACGTCCGCGTGCCCGCCCTTCGCCTGGAGGCAAGGCAGCGTCGCCCCGTTGGAAACCCTGGCCATCGGTGTGTCTCCTCGCCGCGTGCCCGCCCCCGTGGGCAAGGGACCGAGGCAGGTGTCACTGGAGTAGGGCAGGGCCCTGCGCGTCCAACGGAATCGTCCCGGCGGATCCGCCGGACGTCAGGGCGATCACAGGCGCGCAAGGTAGCGGTAGGGCACGGGAATCGAACTCGCCAGGGACTGCTCTCGCAGCCCCTCACCGGTTTTGAAGCCCCGCCACCCCGATCCACAAGGTGCCCGGAGGGATTGAGGGTCGGCCGGTTCCCCTCTGGAGCGGGCGGCACGTTCATAGAGGCTCACCCGCGTCCGCTCGTCCTGGGTACGACTTTGGTATGGAGCGGATGCCGACGCATAGTCACCCCACGATCCGCTGCTTGAGACGGAGCGGGTGCCGGGTTTCCCTCAGGCAGGGTTCACCAGGACAAAAGGTAGCGAAAGCACGAGTTTCGCTGGTTGGTCGTCGTTGAAGTGGAAGGCGCGCACGTTGCGTGCCTGGATGAGCACCCCCTCGGAGGAATCCAACATTTGCTGAACTTGGTTTGTCATTGCCCCTTTTAGGAACCCAGTTGCTCGGTTCACCAAATTCCCGGTCAACAGCACCCGGTAAAAGGCGCCCTTCTCGTGGACAATCTCGGGCGAACAGCTCATCGGGCCGAAGTACTCCGGCGTTCTCCCCACCCGGCAGACGTAGATGCTACCTTTCGAAGTGACAACGTCCACCACCGCCTGAGTGATCGAGCACAGCGTCTGGAGGCCAATGCCGTTCGGGTGCGCTTCGTTTCCCCAGTAATTCCCCTTGGCGACGTTGAACTTGAGGATCACTGCGTTCATCTGACCACCTCGTGAAATGAGAGCCCCGGTAATACGCTGGGCGCCTTATGGGAACGTCACCCCGGAGACGATCACTCTTCGGGATCCATCCTCGTTACAGAGCTTGAGCCTGAAGCCGCCCCGGGTCTCCTGCTCCGTCGCTTCTGCCTCGATCACAACCCGACCACCAATCACGCTGGGGCAATGGGCTCACTCTGCCAGGGGGCAGCGCGCAGAGTGCGGCGGCCAGAGCCTACAAACTCGGCTCCGGTCGCAGTCCACGGTAACGCCCCGGCGGGCGCCTCCAGCGACACCACCGCCACGAGCCCGCTGGCGCGGCCGTAGGGTATGCGCAGGCAGCCCTGGCGCGGCTGTGGCCGTGAACTGCTCCGAGGTCAGCCCGGGCTTCTCCCAGGCCGCGATCATCGCGTCCAGGTACTCCGTGCCCGAGCGGGTGCCTCGGCTCATACACGGAAGGTTGCCGTCCGGTGTACGCTGCGAATCCTGAGGCATCCCCTCAGTTGCAGTTTCCCCTCGGAGCAATCATGAGCGGCCGACCAAACGCGCTCAGAGGGAGAATTCGAAATGAGGGGATGCCTCAGCTCTTCCATGGCACGGGCGGACCCGCCCTGGAGCTTGCCACTTCGAACAAGCGCTAGAGCACCTGGAACGAAAATATCAAATCAGCATCCTCCATCTCGACAAAGCGCGAGCTTTCCGCCTCTACATCGGAGAGAAGGCTGATGTCGAGTGGAATGGCAGTGTGTCGAGTCGCCAGACGGTAGAGCTCCTGCCGGATGCGCACCGCCGAAGCAGGCGTATGCACCCCACTGTCATAGACAACCAGAACATCCAAGTCTTCTGGGTCTTCAGTCCGACGCGCGGACCCGAACAAATAGACGTCAATTCCAGAAATCCCAGCAGCCTTCAATTCACCTGCGAGTCTTAGGAGGAGTGTAGTCCACGAATTTGCGCCCATCGTAGTACACAGCCCCCAGAAACTCGGTGAATGTAAACAGCCCCACCCCCCGCTCCCTACACAGCTCCTTTGCCGGAGCAGTATACGAGTTCCAAGCGCTCATCGTCACGATGCACTTGATATCTCCATTGCCGGAGAGGATCTCGTAAACGTCCGCTTCCCCAACGATGTATGTGTTCGTGAGGTGAACAACCAGCGGCACTCCACTGCCCCTGATGATCTCGTAGTTCTGAGCATTGAGCTTGGCTACCCTCTTGATCCGCTTGTTTCCCCTCAGATAGCCCAGCAACTTCTCGATGCTTTCCGGCCTTGGCACCTTCTGATAACTGGGATTGCCATCTGGCATACGCTACTTCTCCCCGAACAGCTTGGTGAGCTCTCTCGGAAACAAGGGGACGTCCTTGTTCTTGCCTCCGGATAGATGGTTGAACTCGAACCCTTCCTGGTGAAGGAAGAACTTATCCACCGCATCTAGCTCTGGTTTCTTGAGCAAATGTCGATTCTGGCGCAACAACGCGGAGATCTTGCGGTTGTTGGGGATGATTCGGTGGAGGACTTGCTGCTTCCACATCCCAGCCATGTCCGTAACGAGGAGGTCGGCCCTTTCGGAGGTAGGGCCATACACTTCGAAAATGCTACGGTTCTGCCGGAAAAGCGGAGCGAGCTCCTGGTTCAGAGCGACGCGAGTCTTGCACTTGGCTGCAACAAACAGCGCAGCGACTCGCTGTTCGTGCTCAGCCTTCCATTCATGAAGAAGCTTCACGGGAAAGCTCTTCGGCTTCTTGTCCACGAGCGTATGACAGCTCGGGCACAGCAAGATGATATTGTCGATGCCATCCCTCTGACCTGGGGAAAGCCCGGAAGCGCCACGAGGACCGTCCACACTCTGAGCGACAATATGGGCGAGCTCTTGGATGCTTGCTACCTCTCCGTCCTCGAAGAACCGAAACAGCTCCGCGTTACAAATTGGGTTCTGGCAATAGCCCGCTGATTTCGCAAAGAGAGCCCGGGCGACATCATGAGGGATGGGCTTCCTGCGAGACGCTCGCTTCTTCTTTGCCGCTGCCATGGGAATTCCGGGTCGGGGATCCAACGGATATAAAACACCCGACTCATGCGAGGGCATCTTCCATATACCTCGGCGGCATCGTGGCGCTGACGTAGTGGAGGGCTGTGGTCCGAGTGCTGCTGTGGTTGAGCGCCTGTGCGACGGCCTTCAGAGGCAGGTCCCCGCCCTTTGGGCTGTAGGCGTGGCCCTGCTCGACCAGCCACGTTGCGAAGCTGTGCCGGATCGCGCCGAATTGGACGAACTCTAGGTCCGTGCGCGCGCACACGTGCTCCACGGCCTCGCGGATGGTCTGTCGAACCGGTGCTGAGCCCCGTGCCTGGAGGCGCTGAGATGTGGCGAGTCCCTGCGCGCATCCAGAGATGCGGTGAACCGCTCCCCGGTCTTGTGCTTGAAAGTGACGGTGGTGGCGATAGCGCACTGGTCCTTCAGCGCCGTGATCTTACCGTCACCGCTCGCGAGCCGGTCTACCTCGGTGCCGTGCATCCCGGTCTTGGCCTGGAGGCACAGCACGTCACGGAGCGTTTGCGAGCCGAGGGCCGCGTAGAGCTTCTGGACGTGCTCAATGCTGTAACCCTTGAGTTCTCGGTTCCGGCGGGCAGGGGGGGCCTTCAGGAAGCGCCCGGGGTTCACCATCGGGTCCAGTTCGCCTGCGTCCTGAAGGAACGAGGTGAAGGACTTGAAAACGATGATGCGCCACTTCTTGCCGGTGTCCCAGGTGGCCAGGATCTTCTTCAACGCAGGCCCGGTCACCGCGCGCAGGTCTTTGCCCGTGAGCGCCGTTGCCCACGCAGCCAGGTAGCTGCGCGTGCTCTTCAGGTACTCGTCGGACCTGCCGCTGGCCTTCAAGTGCTGGAGGAACCTCCGGGCGCGGTCCTCGTCCAGGAACACCGCCTGCGCGGCGTCCTCATGGGCCTGCTGGGCCTCGTCCTGACGTTCCTGGCTCGCGGCCGGGTTGCGGCGGAAGGCCGCCAGCTCGGCCAGGGCCTCGGCCTCGCTCCGCACGTCCAGCGTTACGCTGTGCGCGACCCTGGCGACCGTCTTGCGGAGGATCCAGCGCGTGCTTCCGTCCGTGGCCGTGTACGTGCGGTCCCCGCTCCACTTGGTCATGCGTGGCTCCCGTAACCCCCTCACTTGGGTAGAACTTGGGTACGAGAGGTATAGGCGGGTGGGGCGCCTCGCAACCCGTTCTGGGCCGCATCAGAAAACCCCAAGGAAAACATGGCGGTAGGGCACGGGAATCGAACTCGCCAGGGACTGCTCTCGCAGCCCCTCACCGGTTTTGAAGACCGGGCCGGCCACCAGGTCCGGAGGCCCTACCGCGTGGGATTACCGCCGCTCGGGCCGGCCCCGTCAACCCACGGCTCGCGCCGGCGGGCCTACTGACAGATGCCCGGGCAGTCCGCGCTCGCCCCGGGCGCGCACGTATCGGACGGATCATCCACGCAGCTCGTCCCGGTCGCGCAACCGCCGAAGAGCCCGCCGCAACACCGGAGGTACCCCTCCGGCACGTCGCACGACGTCCCGAAGCTCTGGCACGTCCCCGTCGGTGAGCGCGCGAACACCACCACCTGCGGGCAGACGATGGGCTCTTCCTCGTCGTCCCCCGAGCAGGCCCCGAGTCCCAGCATCGCCACCGTCATCAGCCCCAGCCGCATCCATGTCTTCATGGCGGGCATCAGGGCAGGGGAGGTGGGTGCTAGTCCAGGCCCCGCTCCCACAGGTCGTCTTCGTCCAGACCCATCAGGTGTCCGACCTCGTGCATCACCGTGATGCCAATCTGTTCGATCAGCTCCTCACGGGTGCGCGCGAAGCGCTCCAGGTTCCGCTGGTACAGCACGATGGACGCCGGGAAGTGATCCGCCGCGTCCGTCACGCTGCGCTCTCCCACCGGCGTGCCTCGGAACACGCCCAGGATGCACGGCGACAGGGGCGGCTGCTGACCCAGCAGGTCCTCATCCGACGGCAGGTCCTCCACCGCCAGCGTGACGTTGTCCATGTACTGCTTCACCTGCGCGGGCAGAGCGCGCATGGCGTCCTCCACCGCGCGGTCGAAGGCCGCCTCCTCCAGGGCCACCGGCGGCGGGAGCTCCTCGGGCGCCAGCGCCTGCGCGCGCGTGAAGCGCTTCTTCGCCTCGCGGGCATCCCCGTGCCGCTCCGCGATGAGCCCCAGGTAGTGGTGCGCCCAGGCCTCGTCCGGCGCGTCCTTCAACACCCGCTCGAAGGACGCCTGCGCGGGCGGGAAGCGGCACAGCTCGAACAGTGCGATGCCCCGCTCCAGCTGCGCATCCCGCGAGCGCGGCATGTGCTCCAGCGCCGCGTCCAGGCTCTTGAGGGCCGCCTCGCACTCGCCCAGTTGGTTCAGGCCCATGCCCTCCAGCAGGAGGAACTCGTAGACGAGCTCCACGTCGTCGGCCTTCTGCGCCTGCTTCCGGCCCCGGGCACACCACTCCAGCCCCTCCTCCACCGCCTCCCGGTCCTCGCCCGTGCGGCAGACCAGGAACTCGGCCGCGCCGAAGAGGATCTCCAGGTCCTCGGGCGCGACCTTCAGGGCGGCCCCGTAGGCCCGGCCCGCGTCCTCCAGCCGCCCCACCTCCACCAGCGCCGCAGCCCGGTAGTGCAGGGCTTCTGGTGACTCCGGAACGTCCTTGAGAATGGCCTCGGCCCGGGAAAGCGCGGCTTCGAAGTCGGTGGCGTCGAAGGCGTCCGCCACCTGGTCCAGTCGCGCGTCCACGCCCTGCGCCTCCCCTTGCTTCGCCGTGCGCTTCATCATACGGCCGGGCAGCTAAGAAGCCGTGCTTCGCGTTGTCAACGACCGGCGTCGCTGTTACCTTCCAGCGCCCCGTTTTGCCCAAGTCCCCGTGAACATCCTGGTCGTAGACGACGATTACGAGCTGTGCACCATGCTCTCTCGCTATCTGGAGATGCATGGCTACACCGTGTTCTCGGCGTCGGATGCCCTGCAGGCGCTGGACATCATGGAGCGGCACCCCGTGGGGCTGGTCATCACCGACTACCTGATGCCCCACCTGGACGGCATCCACTTCACGGAGATGCTCAAGGCGGACCCCCGCTTCCAGTCCATCTCCGTCCTGATGATGACGGCCAGCAACGACGCCAACATCTCCGACCGGGGCCTGCGCAAGGGTGTGGCCATCACCCTCCAGAAGCCCCTGGACATGGGGCAGCTGCTGAACCTCGTGCGCTTCGCCGAGTAGCGCCCGGCAGTCGCCTGGGCCCCCCGTCCGGGCGGGCTGGAAGGCGTCCGCGGGGCCACACGTTTGCCCCTTTCCGTTGACATCGTCGATGCGACCCTTATGTTGGCGCTCGACATGGCCGAGTGCTAACGGCCATCCCTATTCGTAGAAATTCCCCAAGTATTTTCGGAGGTTGCGATGGCAGCGAAGGAAATTTTCTTCCACCAGAACGCGCGTGATTCCATCCTGCGCGGCGTCAGAATCCTGGCCGATGCGGTCGCGGTGACGCTGGGGCCCAAGGGCCGCAACGTGGTCATCGAGAAGAGCTTCGGCTCGCCCACCATCACCAAGGACGGCGTCACCGTCGCCAAGGAGATCGATCTCGAGAACCGCTTCGAGAACATGGGCGCCCAGATGGTGAAGGAGGTCGCGTCCAAGACCTCCGACAAGGCGGGCGACGGCACCACGACGGCGACGGTGCTGGCGCGGGCCATCTATGAGGAGGGCCTGAAGCTGGTGGCCGCCGGCCACAGCCCCATGGACCTCAAGCGCGGCATCGACAAGGCCGTGGAGGTCGTGGTCGCCGAGCTGAAGAAGATGTCCAAGACGACCACGGACAAGCAGGCCATCGCGCAGGTGGGCACCATCTCCGCGAACGGTGACGAGACCATCGGCCAGACCATCGCGGACGCGATGGAGAAGGTCGGCAAGGAGGGCGTCATCACGGTCGAAGAGGCCAAGGGCCTGGAGACCACCCTGGACGTCGTCGAGGGCATGCAGTTCGACCGCGGGTACGTGTCTCCGTACTTCGTGACGAACCGCGACCGCATGGAGGTCGTCATGGACGACCCCTACATCCTCATCAGCGAGAAGAAGGTCTCGTCGATGCAGGACATGATCCCCGTGCTGGAGCAGGTCGCGCGCTCGGGCAAGCCGCTGCTCATCATCGCGGACGACATCGAGGGCGAGGCGCTGGCCACGCTCGTGGTGAACAAGATCCGCGGCGTGCTGAACGTGGCCGCGGTGAAGGCGCCGGGCTTCGGCGACCGCCGCAAGGAGATGCTCAAGGACATCGCCACGCTGACGGGCGGCATGGTGGTGAGCGAGGAGCTGGGTCACAAGTACGAGAACCTGACCCTCACGGACCTGGGCCGCGCCAAGCGCATCACGGTGGACAAGGACAACACCACCATCGTGGACGGCAGCGGGCAGAAGGCGGACATCGAGGGCCGCATCAAGCTCATCCGCACCCAGATTGAAACGGTCACCAGCGACTACGACCGCGAGAAGCTCCAGGAGCGGATGGCGAAGCTCGTGGGCGGCGTGGCGGTCATCAACGTCGGCGCGGCGACCGAAGTGGAGATGAAGGAGAAGAAGGCCCGCGTCGAGGACGCGCTGCACGCGACCCGCGCGGCCGTCGAAGAGGGCATCGTCCCCGGCGGCGGCGTGGCCTACATCCGCAGCCTCAAGGCGCTGGACGGCCTGAAGCTGGGCGGCGAGCAGGACTTCGGCGTGGAGATCATCCGCAAGGCCCTCACGGAGCCCCTGCGCAAGATCGCCAGCAACGCCGGCGTCGAGGGCGCGGTCGTCATCAACAAGGTCAAGGAAGGCACCGGCGCGTTCGGCTTCAATGCCCGCACGGAGACCTATGAGGACCTGGAGAAGGCGGGCGTCATCGACCCCACCAAGGTCGAGCGCACCGCGCTGCAGAACGCCGCCTCCGTGGCGTCCCTGCTGCTCACCACCGAGGCGATGATCGCCGAGCGCCCGAAGAAGAAGTCCAAGGGCGCCGTCGGTGGTTCCGGCGCCGGCATGCCGGACTACGGCGGCGACGACATGGACTACTGAGCCACCCGCTCAGTGTGAGTCCCACCGGGGACGGGCCTTCAGGGGCCCCTCCCTGGTGAGCTTCCGGCCCCGTGGGCCTCGCGCGATGCGGGGCACCCGGGGCCGGGGCGTTTCCAGCGGTGCGCGAAGCGCCCTGCGTCCTTCAGGAGGGCACGGGCTTCTTGAACGCGAGCCCCAGCTCCCGGCTGAGCGCGGCGGTGTCGGAGAGCAGCTTGGGCAGGCACGCGGCGGCCCCGGCGCGCAGCGACGCCAGCGCGGTCTCCATCGTGAGGTGTTCGGCGAGCACCACGAAGGGTGTGCCCTGGCTCAGCGCGCGGCCCAGCTCCAGCGCCTTCTTTCCGTACGCCGGCGCGAAGTCCCACGAAACCACCACGCCCACGGGCGGATCCATCGCGGCCACCTCGGAGCCGGCGATGATGCGCGCCTCCAACCCCAGCAGGGCCAGGGCCTCCGTAATCTGCCGCGCGGTGGCCGGGTTGTCCTCCAGCACGTCCACCCGTCGCGCCGTGGGGCTGGCGACGGGGGCGGGCGCGGACGGGGGCGCGTACAGTCCCTGGCGCAGCAGCGCTCGCACCTGGCGGATGTCGTCGAAGGGCTTGAGCAGGTAGTCCACCACGCCCAGTTGCAGCGCCTGCTGCGTCGTCACCAGCGAGGGGTAGCCCGTCATCAAAATCACGCGCGAGGTGGGGTTGAGCCGCCGCGCGTGCTGGGCCAGCTCCAGGCCGGACAGGCCCGGCAGGTTCTTGTCCGTGACGATGAGGTCCACCGGGGTGGAGCGCAGCAGCTCCAGCGCGGCCTCGCCCGTGGCCGCTTCAATGACTTCGCACTCCTTGTCCATCAGGTCCTTGAAGACCATCCGGATGATGCCCTCGTCGTCCACCACCAGCAGGCGCTTGCGCTGCGGCAGCGGCGCGTCCGTGGGTGGAAAGAGCACGCGGAACACCGTGGCCGGGGGCGGCACCTCGTGCATCGCCGACGGGGGCGCGAGCGAGATCTGCGCGTGGTGCTCCTGCGCGATGCGCCGACAGACGGCGAGCCCCAGGCCGGTGCCGCGCTTGTTGGCGGTGACGTAGGGCTCGAAGATGCGCGCGCGCAGCTCCTCGGGGATGCCCGGGCCCCAGTCCGCCACGTACAGCGCGGGCGAGGCGCCCTCGTGCGCGAGCCGCACCTTCACCCGGCCCCGGCCGGCCATGGCGTCGCGCGCGTTGTTGAGCAGGTTGAGCGTGAGCTGTTCGATGAGCCGCGCGTTGCCCAGGATGGTGAGGTCCTCGGGCGCCTCCACCTCCAGAGAGATGCGGGCCGAGTCCGGGTTGACGCTGAACACCTTCGCCGCGGCCCAGATGGGCGCGGCCAGGGACTGGCGCTGCTGCGGGGCCGGCCGCTCGCTGGCCAGGCGGATGAAGTCGGCGACGATCTGCTCCATCCGCTCCACCTGCGCGAGCAGCAGCTTCAGGGGGCCACTGGAGCCCCCTTCCTCGGCGAGCAGCTGGGCGTACGCCTTCGCGCCCAGCAGGGGCTGGCGCAGCTCATGGAGGACCTCGGCGGCGACCTGGTGGGTGTGCGCGTTGGCGCGCTGCAGGGCCACCGCCGCGAGTCGTGCCGCGGGCAGGTCCCCTGCTTCCAGGGCCTGGAGCAGTTGCGCGAGCGGCGAGGGGGTCTCCATACGGGGGAGCATGGCGGAGGCGGGTGTTCACGCGCAACGCACCCCCGGCCGGAATCGGTTGACCCCGCCGCCGCTCGCACGGATGCTCGCGGGCACCCTCCCACCGGCGTCCGGACGGCGACGTGCGGAACGCCCGGGAGGAGGGTTCCCCTGTCGCAGAGGTCCGCATGCCGCAGACGAACCCGTTCCACTCGCTGGTGCCCCGGAAGCTGACGGACTCCGAACTGGCCCGCTCCATCCGGCTCAACATCGAGGCGGAGCTGGACGCCATCAACCTCTACGCCGCGCACCTGGACGCGACGGACAACGAGGAGGCCAAGGCCATCCTGCGCCACGTCATGGACGAGGAGCGCGAGCACGCGGCCCTGTTCTGGCAGCTCATCGCCCGGTTGGATCCCGCGCAGGCCCAGCACGACCGCGAGGCGTCGCGGAAGTACCACCTCATCACCACCGGCGCGTCCCACGAGGAGGTGGAGGCGGTGGGCGAGGGGGGCGGCGCCGCCGAAGCGGATCCGGAGCTGCCCAAGCGCCTCACCGTGGGCAGCCTGCGCAAGTAGGGCCCAGCCCGCGGGCCCGCGTCCGGGTTGCCCGGGCGCCGTCAGTCCTGCGGGTTCGGCGTCGGCGGCCCCTGGCGACGCTCGGCCGGGGTGGCCTCCAGGTCCTGCGCCGCCATGTAGACGACGTTCCGGGTGCCGCGCTTGCCCCGGTACATCGCCCGGTCGGACAGGTCCAGCAGGTGGTCCTTGTCCTGGGCGTGCTCGGGGAAGCTGGCCACGCCGATGCAGGTGGTGAGCTTGATGGCCAGCCCCTCGCGGCCCAGGAACTGGTGGGTCTCCATGGTGCGGCGGATGCGCTCGGCCACCTTGAGGGCGCCGCCGGAGTCGGTGCCCCGCAGCAGCACGACGTACTCGTCGCCGCCGAAGCGCGCCACCACGTCCGGGTCGCGCACGCAGCCCTTGAGCACGCGCGCGGCCTCCACCAGCACCCGCGAGCCCACCAGGTGCCCGTGCGTGTCGTTGATGGCCTTGAAGCGGTCCAGGTCCAGGAACAGCAGGGAGAAGGGCCGCTGCGTCTGCACGGCCTCGTTCACCTCGCGGTCCAGCACGAGCTGCAGGTAGCGCGTGTTGAACAGGCGGGTGAGGTCGTCCACGTACGCCAGGTCCTCCACGGCGGCGAAGCGGCCCAGGTTGCGCAGCGCCAGCGCCCAGTTGCGCACCAGGAAGCTGACCGTCTCCGGGTGGTGCTCCGGGGGCGCGCTGTCGTGGAAGAGCACCGCGTGGCCCAGCACCGTGTCGCCGTCCACGGCGGGGAAGGTGAGGGTGCGCGGCCATGGCACCTGGAGCCCGTCGAGCAGCAGGGCCTCCCGCGAGGTGGACAGCCGCTCGGTGAGCACCGGCACCAGCGTGTCGTGCAGGTCCTGCGGCAGTCCGCGCATGCCGTGCGCGCGGAAGCCCGCGCTGGGGTCGCGCTCCAGCAGCATCACCGCGGAGGCGCCGGCCATGGACTCCAGCGCGTCGGCGGCGGCCGTGGCCAGCTTTTCGCGGTCGAGCGTGGTGGCGATCCGCTGGCCCGCCTCCAGGAGCGCGACGTGCTGGCGCAGGGAGGCGTTCTCGCGCATCAGGTCGCGGGTGGTGAGCGCGCGGCGCAGGGCGTGCTGCAGGGCCTCTGGCGCCACGGGCTTGACGAGGTACTCCGCCGCGCCGCTCTTGATGGCGCGCACCGCGGGCGCCACCTTGTCGAGCCCGGTGATGACCACCACCTCCACGCCGGGGTGGCGCTCGCGCACGTGGCGGAGCACCTCCATGCCGTCGCCGCCGGGCAGGATGAGGTCGGTCACCACCGCGTCGAACCGCTCCGCGGAGAGGGCGGCCTTCGCGTCCGCCACGGTGGCCACGGCCGTGACGATGTGTCCCGCGGCCGTGAGGTAGTCGCCGTAGAGGTTGCGGGCGATCTTTTCGTCGTCGACGAGGAGCAGTCGCGCCATGACTGTTCACGGCTTAGCACCAAGGCCCGGAACGCTGCTAGGGTCCTCGCCCGTGTCCCCCTTTGAAAGCGGACGTCGGCTCTGCCTCCTGGTGGAGGCCGGTGAGACGCGCTACGCCGTGGAGGCCACCTCCGTGATGGAGGTCGCCATGCCGGGCGCCCGTGGCACCAGCCTGCGGGGCGTGCTGGAAGTGAAGGACCTGTCCGCGCTGCTCGGCGGGCCCCCGGAGGAGGTGCCGGGCATGGTGGTGGTGCTGGACGTCAGCCCCACGCTCGCGGTGCGGGTGCGCTCGGTGGTGGAGGTCGCGGACGTGGCGCGGGATCCGTTCTTCCTCCTGCCCCCCGGGCTGGCGGACTCGCTGGCGCCCCTGAGCCGGGGCGCGGTGCTGCACAAGGACCGGCTGTACCTGGAGCTCATCGTGGAGGCGCTGCCCCACCGCGTGGGCCCCCGGGCCTCGCCGCCGGAGCCCCGCCCGGTGCACTGGGCGGACGTGCCCCCGGAGCGGGCGCTGGTGCTGGAGTCACAGGGCGTGCTGTTCGGCGTCCCGTTGAACAGCGTGTCCCAGGTGGTGCCCAAGGGCGTGTCCTTCAGCGTGCTGCCGGTGCAGAGCGGGCCGGTGGCGGGGGTCTACCCGCACGCACAGGCGCTGTGGCCCATCTGTTCAGTCCCGGCGCTGCTCGGGGCGCCGGCGCTGGCGGAGGAGCTGTTCGTCCTCACGGAGCTGGCCGGGCGGACCGTGGGGCTGGCGGCCACCCGGGTGCTCGGTGTGCTGCAGAAATTCAAGCCCGCCGAGCTGATGGGCACGTTCAAGGCCCCGGGGTTGCCGGATCCGGTGATGTTCCTGGACCTGCAGCGCATGTTTTCTTGATTGGCCGGAAGCGCGAACCCTAAGCTTCTCCGATTGACACAGGGCCGGCAGGCAGGCTTGCTCGCCCGAAATCTCAAACGAATTCAGGGGGGTATGCGCCCCCCGAGGCCGGAGCCGATGCCCAAGAATCTACTGATCGCCGACGACTCGCTCACCATCCGCAAGGTGATCGGGATGATCTTCGCGACGGAAGACTTCCAGGTGACCGCGGTGGACAACGGGCTGGACGCCATCACGCGCACGCGGGAGCTGCGTCCGGACGTGGTGCTCGCCGACGTGATGATGCCCGGCAAGAGCGGCTACGAGGTGTGCGAGGCGCTCAAGAGCGACCCCTCCACCCAGGCCATCCCGGTGCTGCTGCTGGCCGGCACCTTCGAGGCGTTCGACGAGAACCGCGCGAAGGCCGCCCGGGCGGATGACCACATCACCAAGCCCTTCGAGAGCCAGATCCTCCTCGACAAGGTGAAGGCGCTCGTGGGCCAGAAGTCCAACACGATGCCCGCGTCCGCCGCGACGCGCGTGTTCCCCCAGACCAACGCCCCCGTGGCGCCCCAGGCCGCGGCGCCGCAGCCGCCCGCCGCCGCGCCTCCGGGTGCGCGTCCTCCGGGGCCGGGCATGCCGCCTCCGGGCGCGCGTCCCCCCGGGCCGGGTGCACCGCCTCCGGGCGCGCGTCCTCCGGGGCCTGGCGTGCCGCCGCCTCCGGGCATGGCGCGTCCGCCTCCGGGCGCTCCTCCGGGTGCACGTCCTCCGGGTCCTGGCATGCCGCCTCCGGGCGCTCCTCCGGGAGCGCGTCCTCCGGGTCCTGGCATGCCGCCTCCGGGCGCGCGTCCTCCGGGGCCTGGCGTGCCGCCGCCTCCAGGCATGGCGCGTCCGCCTCCGGGCGCTCCTCCGGGTGCGCGTCCTCCAGGTCCTGGCGTGCCGCCGCCTCCGGGCATGGCCGCGCGTCCCGCCGGCCCTGGCGCTCCGAACATCCCGGGTGGCTTCCCGCGCCCTCCCGCCGGGGGCACGCCGCTGCCGCCCGCGCATCCGGCCGCGGCGGTCCCGCCGGCCGCGCGTGCACGCGATCCGTTCGGCCTGGGGGCTCCGTCCGCTCCGCCGGCCGCCGTGCAGGCACGTCCTGAGAGCCTGCGCATCGAGGACTCGCTGCCCGAGCCCAGCGGCGCGGAGGAGATCTCCATCGACCTGGGGAGCCCCGCTCCCGCGCGCGCCCGTCCGTCCGCGGATGGCGGCGAGGCCGTGCTGCGCGACGCCCTGTCGAAGGCCTCGCGCGAGGTCATCGAGAAGATTGCCTGGGAGGTCGTACCGCAGCTGGCGGAGACCATCATCCGGCAGGAGCTGGAGCGGCTCATCAAGGACCGCGAGACCCAGCATTGATTCGCAGTCCCCCCTGATTCCCCGCCGGCCCCGTCGGGGGCCGGCCGTCTTCAATGACTGACACGACTGAACTGTCCAAGGCCTACGAGCCCTCCGAAGTGGAGGCGCGGTGGTACAACCACTGGCTGGAGCGCGACTACTTCCGCGCCGAGCCCACTTCCGCCAAGCCGCCGTTCAGCATCGTGCTGCCGCCGCCCAACGTGACGGGCAGCCTGCACATCGGCCACGCGCTCACCGCGACCATCCAGGACATCCTCACGCGCTGGAAGCGGATGAGCGGCTTCAACGCGCTCTGGCTGCCGGGCACGGACCACGCGGGCATCGCCACGCAGATGGTGGTGGAGAAGGAGCTCAAGAAGTCGGAGGGCAAGAGCCGCCACGACCTGGGCCGCGCGGCGTTCCTCGAGCGCGTCTGGACGTGGAAGGGCAAGTACGGCGCGCGCATCGGTGAGCAGCACCGCTACCTGGGCGCGTCGCTGGACTGGAGCCGCGAGCGCTTCACCATGGACGAGCAGTCGTCGGCCGCGGTGCGCGAGGTGTTCGTCCGGCTGTACGAAGAGGGCCTGATGTACCGGGCCCAGAAGCTCATCAACTGGTGCCCGTCCTGCCGCACGGCCTTGAGCGACCTGGAGGTCGAGCACGAGGAGAGGAACGGCTCGCTCTGGCACATCCGCTACCCGGTGAAGGACAGCGACCGCACGCTCACCGTGGCGACGACGCGCCCGGAGACGCTGCTGGGCGACACCGCCGTGGCCGTGCACCCGGAGGACCCGCGCTACCTGGGGCTCGTGGGCCGCTCGGTGAAGCTGCCGCTGACGGACCGTGAGATCCCCATCATCGCGGACGCCGAGCTCGTGAACATGGAGTTCGGCACCGGCGTGGTGAAGGTCACGCCCGCGCACGACTTCAACGACTACCAGACGGGCCTGCGCCACAAGCTGCCGATGCTGTCCATCCTGGACGAAGCGGCGCGGATGACGAAGGACACAGGCAAGTACGCCGGGCTGGAGGGCTCCGAGGCGCGCAAGCAGGTGCTCGCGGACCTGACGGAGCTGGGCCTCCTGGAGAAGGAGGAGCCGCACAAGCTCAACGTGGGCACCTGTCAGCGCTGCGCCACGGTGGTGGAGCCGCGCCTGTCGCCGCAGTGGTTCATCAAGATCGAACCGCTGGCGAAGCCGGCCATCGAGGCGGTGGAGCAGGGCCGCACGAAGTTCGTCCCCGAGTCCTGGACGAACACGTACTTCCACTGGATGCGCAACATCCACGACTGGTGCGTGAGCCGCCAGCTGTGGTGGGGCCACCAGATCCCCGCCTGGTACTGCGCGGCGTGCAGCCCCGCGGGCGAGGAGCGTTCGCTGGACAGCGCAGCGGTCATCGTGTCGCGCACGACGCCGGAGTCCTGTCCGAAGTGCGGCGGCACGGAGCTGGTGCAGGACCCGGACGTGCTGGACACGTGGTTCTCGTCCGCGCTGTGGCCGTTCTCCACGCTGGGCTGGCCGCGCCAGACGCCGGAGCTGAGCACCTTCTACCCGACGTCCGTGATGGAGACGGGCCACGACATCATCTTCTTCTGGGTCGCCCGGATGATGATGATGGGCCTGCACTTCATGGGGGATGTGCCCTTCCGCACCGTGTACCTGCACGCGATGGTGCGCGACGAGAAGGGCGAGAAGATGTCCAAGACGAAGGGGAACGTCATCGATCCCCTGGACGTCATCCTCGGCGCCAAGGTGGACGCGCTCCAGCCTTCCTTGCGCAACCGCTTCCCGCAGGGCATGCCCGCGTTCGGCGCGGACGCGCTGCGCTTCACGCTCGCGTCGCTCACGCAGCAGGGCCGTGACATCAAGCTGTCGATGGACCGCCTGGGTGGCTACAAGGCGTTCTGCAACAAGCTGTGGAACGCCAGCCGCTTCGCCCTGATGAACATGGGCGACTTCAGCCTGGACAAGACGCCGCTGGAGGGCCGCACGCTGACGCTGGCGGACCGGTGGATCCTCTCCCGGCTCCAGAAGGCCACGCAGGAGACGCGCGCCTCGCTGGAGGCGTACGGCTTCGCGGAGGCCGCCTCCACGCTGTACCAGTTCTTGTGGGCGGAGTTCTGCGACTGGTACATCGAGCTGGCGAAGGGCTCGCTGTACGGCGAGGACGCGCAGGCCAAGGACACCACGCGCGCGGTGCTGGTGTACTGCCTGGATCGCATCCTGCGGCTGATGCACCCGTTCATGCCCTTCATCACCGAGGAGATCTGGCAGAAGCTGCCGATGTCCCGGCCCACGGAGAGCATCTGCATCGCGTCGTATCCGGAGCTGGACGCGGCGCGCGTGGACGCGGCCGCGGAAGCGGAGATGGCGCCGGTCATCGCGGCCATCGAGGGGCTGCGCACGCTGCGCGGCGAGAGCAACCTGCCGCCGTCCGCCAAGGTGAAGGCGGTGGTGCAGAGCCCGGACGCGACGACGCGGGAGCTCCTGGAGCGCTGGCGCGCGTACCTGATGCCGCTGGCCGGCCTGTCGGAAGTGCTCGTGGGCCCGCCGGGCGCCAAGCCTCCCCAGGCGGCGGCGTTCGTCAGCGGCAACCTGGAGATCTACGTCCCGCTGGCGGGGCTCGTGGACCTGGACGCGGAGCGCGACCGGCTGAAGAAGGAGATCGTCCGCGCCGAGCAGGAACTCACCAGTGTGCAGCGCAAACTGGACAACCCCAGCTTCGTGGCCCGTGCTCCGCCGGACGTGGTGGCGAAGGACAAGGCCCGGGTGGCGGAGCTCCAGGAGCGCACGGTCAAGCTGCAGGATCACCTCCAGCGCATCGCCCCGGAGCCCCCCATGCCCGAGACGCCGTCGCCGTTACCGGTCAGCCCCGAGTCCGAGTCCTCCACCCTCGCGGCGTCAGAGAGCGCCCACGTGAAGGTCGCCACCGAGCCCAAGGCGTCGAAGGACGACGTGAACCTGGGGCAGGAGCTGAAGGGCGAGATGGAGGCGGAGGCCGCCGGGGAAGTGCCTCCCACCGCGGATCCCGTGGTGGAGGACGCGCTCAACAAGCTGCGTGAAGGCACCAAGGAAGGGCTGTCCGCCGCGGACCACCACGACCTGGGCGTCGCGTACATGAGCATGGGCCTCGTGGACGATGCGATGCGCGAGTTCGACCGGGCCAAGGAGGGTGGCGACACCCGCGAGGCGCCGGAGGACTCGGCGGGCACCGTGAAGGCGGCTGGCAAGAAGGCCGCTTCCGCGAAGAAGGCGGCTGGCAAGAAGGCCCCGGCGAAGAAGGCCGCTGGCAAGAAGGCCGCGTCCGCGAAGAAGGCTCCGGCGAAGAAGGCCGCTGGCAAGAAGGCAGCCGTGAAGAAGGCCCCAGCGAAGAAGGCCGCTGGCAAGAAGGCGGCGGCGAAGAAGGCCGTCCGGGGCAAGCCGGCCGCGAAGAAGGCGGCGGGCAAGAAGGGCGCTGCGAAGAAGGGTGGTGCGAAGAAGGCACCGGCCCGGAAGACCTCCGCGAAGCAGGCGGGCAAGAAGGCCGGGGCGAAGAAGGCTCCGGCGAAGAAGACCACCCGGGGCAAGCCGGCGGCCCGCAAGGCCCGTAGGTAGGAGGCGGAAGTGCAGCAGGATTATCTCGATCGGCTCATCGCGCTGTCCCTGGACGAGGACCTTGGCGCGGCGGGGGACGTCACCTCGCTGGCGGTGGTCCCCGCCGATGCGGAGGGCAGTGGGGAGCTGGTCGCGAAGGAGCAGATGATCATCGCCGGCCTGGATGCCTTCGTCCGCGTCTTCCACATGGTGGACGCGGAGGTGGAGGTGGAGGTCCTCAAGCAGGACGGCAATGAAATCAAACCGAAGGTGGTCGCCGCGCGCGTCCACGGCAAGCTGCGCGCGCTGCTCGCCGCCGAGCGCACCGCGCTCAACCTGGTGCAGCGCGCGGCGGGCATCGCCACGCTGGCCCAGCAGGCGGTGACGACCGTGCGGGGCTCGAAGCTGCGGGTGCTCGACACGCGCAAGACGCCGCCGGGCATGCGGGGCCTCGCGAAGCACGCGGTGCGCATGGGCGGCGCGTCCAACCACCGCTTCGGCCTCTTCGACGGCATCCTCATCAAGGACAACCACATCGCGGCCGTGGGCGGTGACATCACCGAAGCGGTGCGCCGCGCGAAGCTGAACGGCCCCCGGCTGGTGAAGGTCGAAGTGGAGGTCACCAACTTCAAGCAGCTCGCGGAGGCCATCGCCGCGGGCGCGGACGTCATCATGCTGGACAACATGGACGACGCGCAGATTCGCGAAGCCGTGAAGCTGACGGCCAGCCGAGTCCCCATCGAGGTCTCCGGCGGCGTCACGTTGGACCGGCTGCCCCGGCTGGCGAAGCTGGGCGTGGACTTCGTGTCGATGGGCGCGCTGACGCACTCGGCGCGGGCCATGGACCTGTCGCTGGAGATCCAGACGACGAAGAAGTCCACGCGCAAGCCCCGCGCCGCGGCGCAGGGCTGACACGCGGGAGCCGGGCCCTCACCGTCCCGTGAGGGCCTCCGCGCGTGGCTTGCCTTCCGCCGACGCGGGCATCCCCATCTCCAGGAGCGCGGACACCGTGGGCGCCACGTCCACGGGGTCGATCTCCTGGAAGTACGTGCCGGGCTTCACGCCCCGCCCCGAGAACACCACCGGCACCTGTGACTCGTAGGAGTAGGGCACCGCGTGGTTGGTTCCTCGCGGGTAGTCGGTCACGACCTGGAACGGCTTCGCCATGAAGAGCACGTCCCCGCTGCGCTCCGGGTAGTAACCGCGCCGCAGGGGCGCGATGAGCCCCGCGGTGTCCTGCGCCAGGTCCAGGTCGTCCCGGGCCACCGCGGTCACCGCGAAGGGCTGCTTCGCAAGCCATGCCGCCGCCGCGCGCCGGACGGCGACGCCATCCACCTGGCCTGATTCCAGCGCCTTGCCCCCCAGGTACACGTCCAGGGCCAGGATTCCCACCGTCACCTCGACGCCGAACTTCGTGCGCAGCTCCTTCGCCAGCGCCTTCGCCACCTCCACGGGGTTGATGCGCGCCGCGGGGACGCCCGCCGCCGCCCAGGCCTCCGGAATCTCCGCGCCCCCGTGGTCCGCCGACAGCGCGATGAGCAGGTTCGCCCGTCCTCCCGCCGCGCGCTCGGCGGCGGTGATGAGTTCGCCCAGCGCCTGATCCAACCGCAGCAGCGAGTCCTGCATCTCCCACGAGTACGGACCGAAGGCATGGAACGTCTCGTCCGTGCCACTGAAGCTCACCGCGAGCATGTCGGGGACGCCGTCCTTGCCCAGGCCCTCGCCCTCCAGCGCCGCCTTCGCCGCCTGGACCAGCAGGTCATGCGAGAAGGGGGACACCGCGAAGGCCTTGTAGGACTGGGGCCCGGGCGCCGTCAGCCCGTTGCGCAGGGAATGGGGAAACGCGCGGCCCATGCCATAGGCGTCGGGCTCCGTGGCGCGGTCGTCCTCTCCCACGTACTCCTCGCGCGGACGCAGCAGCTCCCACGTCTTGGTGAAGCTCGCGTCCGCCAGCTTGCGCGCGTTGAGGGCCTGCACCCACGCGGGCACCGACTTCGCGTACCAGGTGCTCGTCACCATCTGCCCCGAGGCCCCGTCGAACCACCACGCCTGCCCCGTCCGCCCGGCCAGGGGAATGGCCGCGCGTGCCTTGAACGACAACGCCACCACCTTGCCCCGTCCCTGCGTGGCCATGCGCAGCCGGTCCGCCAGCGTCTCCGCCAGCAGGTTCGCCGGGCTGGTGTCGGACGCGGGCGGGGTGACCGCCTCCAGCACCGGATGCTTCGGGTCCACGTAGACCTGGAGGACCTGGCCCGTGGCGCGGTCCTGGATTTCGTTGTCCACGATGCCGTGGCGCCAGGGGTTCGCCCCGGTGACGAGGGTGGCATGACCCGGTGCGGTACGAGCCTTCGCGTGGGCATACCGGGCGTAGGGGTAGTACGCCCCCGTGTCGAGCAACCGCCCCAGACCGCCCGTGAGGCGCGGCCGGTTGCGCAAGAGCAGGTCGCTGCCCAGCGCGTCCACGCTGATGAACAGCGTGAGCTTCGGGGCCCGGGCCTGGGCGGGCAGGGCGCAGAGAACGGACAGGACGGCAAGGGTGGTGCGAAGACGCGACATGGCGGACAGCCTCCCCGGCCGGATGGTCAGAAGCAACCAACATGCGTGCCCGCCGCTTGGACCCGTCACCCCGCCCTGATATGGGCGGCCCAATGGTCGAGGCACGGCTGCGGGTCATCTACGGCGACACGGATCAGATGGGGGTCGTGTATTACGCGAACTACTTCCGCTACTTCGAGTTCGCGCGCAGCGAGTTCTTCCGGGCCCACGGCGGCAGCTACCGCGAGCTGGAGGCCACCGGCCTGCTGCTGCCCGTGGTGGACGCGAGCGCCCACTACAAGGCCTCCGCGCGCTATGACGACCTGCTCGTCATCCGCGCCACGCTCAGCGAGTTGCGTCATGCGTCGCTCGTGTTCACCTACGAGTTGCTGCGCGACGGCGAAACCCCCACGCTGCTGTGCACCGGCCGCACGATGCACGCCTGCGTGGGACGCGACGGCAAGCCCCGCCGCATGCCCGAAGCCCTGTCCCGACTGAAGGCCCTGGACGCCGCCTGAACCCGGGCCCTTTTCCTTCCTGAATCTTCCCGCCCGAATTCCCCGAACGAGGAGCACCACAATGGATCGCAACCTGGCAATGGAGGTCGTGCGCGTCACCGAGATGGCGGCCATCGCCTCCGCCCGGCTCATGGGCCGCGGCAACAAGAATGAGTCGGATCAGGTGGCCGTGGACGCGATGCGCCGCGCCTTCGACGCGCTGAACATCGACGGCACCGTCGTCATCGGCGAGGGCGAGCGCGACGAGGCGCCCATGCTCTACATCGGCGAGCGCGTGGGCCGCCGTGAGCCCGGCGCCCCGGAGGTCGACATCGCCCTGGATCCGCTGGAGGGCACGAACCTGTGTGCTTACGGCCGGCCGGGCTCCATCTCCGTCGTGGCCATGTCCAGCCATGGCGGCCTGCTCAACGCGCCCGACACGTACATGGAGAAGCTCGCCGTGGGGCCGCGCGCCCGGGGCGCCATCGACCTGACCAAGTCCCCCACGGAGAACCTGCGCGCCATCGCCGAGCGCATGAAGGTCTACGTGGAGGATTTGACCGTGATGACGCTCGACCGTGAGCGCCACGCCGACCTCATCAAGGAGGTCCGCGCCGCGGGCGCCCGCGTGCGGCTCATCGAGGACGGCGACGTGGCGGGTGCCATCGCCACCTGCTTCGAGGGCACCGGCGTGGACGTGCTCATGGGCATTGGCGGCGCGCCCGAGGGCGTCATCGCCGCGGCGGCCATCCGCGCCACTGGCGGGGACATGCAGGGCCGGCTCGTGCCGCGCAACCAGGGCGAAATCGACCGCGCGAAGAAGATGGGCATCACCGACATCCACAAGATCTACTCCGCCGAGGAGCTGGCGAAGGGTGAGGTGATGTTCGCCGCCACGGGCGTCACCACCGGTGACTTCCTCAAGGGCGTGCGCTTCTTCGGCGGCGGCTGCGAGACGCACTCCGTCGTCATGCGCAGCAAGACGGGCACCGTCCGTTTCATCCAGTCCGTGCACAAGTTCGACAAGAAGCCGGGCTACGCGCTGTAGCCTGCCCCCTCACCAGGAGACACCGTCATGGCCGGCGCCACGCGCACCATCACCATCAATGCCCCGATCGAGAAGGTCTTCGACATCATCACCGACTACGACCGCTACGCGGAGTTCCTGTCGGAGGTGAAGAAGGTCTCCACCTCGCAGCGCCAGGGCAACACCGTCCAGGTCCACTACGAGGTCGATGTGGTGAAGACCATCCGCTACACCATCAAGGTGACCGAGGAGCGCCCCAAGCGCATGTCCTGGACCTTCGTGAACGGCGAGGTCATGAAGGACAACAAGGGCAGCTGGACCCTGGAGCCCGACGGCGAGGGCAAGACGCGCGCGACCTACAACGTGGAGATGGCCCTGGGCATGCTGGTCCCCAAGGCCATCGTCAACGGACTCGTGGACAACCAGCTCCCCAAGATGCTGGAGGCGTTCAAGCGCCGCGCTGAAGCGCCCTGACGCCGCCCGGCTTCCTGACGAAACGCGTCAAACTCCGCCTGCCTGTCTGTTTCCTGGCCCGACCTTCGTCGTGCAAGGGGCAGGGAGGCAGGCGGGCCCTTTTGGGCCGGGAAGGTGCCGTGCGCGGCGTGGCGTCCCACCTGAAACGGGTTGGGTTGCGGCGCGGCGCGGCCGTATTAGGATCAGGCAAATTTTGAACGTCCGCTGGGTTCCCCATGACATCCGCGCCACGGTTGCCCTGGCCGGGATGTCGGGAGGTGGACGAGCAGCCATGCAGAATCATGGCGGCGCACCCAGAAAGGAACCGGGGTTCTTAATTTGCATCAAAGGGAAGTGGAAGTGGTAAGGGGGCGGGACGGCGGGCGTACATCGGGGTACGTAGGCTGAGGGAGAAACCGAACCCATGCTCGACGCGTTCATTATCGAAGAGATCAAGCGCCGCGAGCGGCTCCGCCGCGAGGACTACGAGCGGCCGGTGGTGGAGCTCCCACTGCCTGTTCCCGATAACCGTCCCCACCGGAGGACGGACACCGAGGAAGACAAGCCGTCGCGAGGCGTTGTCGTCATCGACCTCTGAGGCGCATTCCCCATTCCCGTGGCCTCCCAGCCACGGCGTGTCCCGAAGCCCACGGTCGGGCCGCCCCACAGGCGGCCCCCCGCGGGCTTCGTGCTTTGTGGGGCCGCAGGGCCCTGGAGGCCTCTAGCCCGGGGCCAGCAGCAGCAGGTGCCGGGGGTGGTAGACCTCCCACAGCGCCGTACCCTTCTGCATGGGATTGAAGGGCTGGAGGGCCAGGAGGACCTTCTGGCGCCACTCCTCGGGCAGCGCGCCCTCGCCATGGAAGGCGCCCACCAGCGCGCCGGTGACGGCGGCGTGGACCTCCGTGTCGCCGCCCCGGTGGATGACGTCCAGGAGCGCGCCCTCCGGGGTGGGCACATGGAGCAGCTCCCAGAAGGCGAGCCGGAAGGCGGCCCGCACCGCGTTGTTGCCGGGGCGGTGCAGGTGCAGCTCCGGGCCGTAGAGCTGGGGGTCGTCCTGGGCCGCCAGGGCCAGGTCCTCGCGCAGGAGGGCCGAGGCGCGGGCCACCTCCTGGACGAAGTCCTTCTCCTGCCGCGCCAGGGCGGCGCCGGCCAGGGAGATGCCGGTCTCCGCGGCGGGCAGCAGGTCGGCGGCCTTGAGGGTGGGGCCGCCCGTCACCGCCTTGGCGATGGCGGCGCACAGCCCCGCGCTGGCGAGCTGGCTGCGCGGGTCGAAGTGGGTGAGGGCGGTGTCCTCCATGGTGGCCTGGGCCAGCGCGAAGGGGTCCCTCGCCAGCACCACGCCCAGGGGCACCACGCGGGGCAGGGCGCCGGCGTTCGCCACGCGACGGAAGTGCTTCTGCCAGACACGCTTGCCGGCGTCCTTGGCGACGTTCGCGGGGGCCGCCTCGCACTCCTCCAGGACCTCCCGCATGGGGTCGCTGACGGCGAAGGCGTGTGACTGCCAGGCCCGGTAGCGGCGGAGCGCGTCCCCCGCGTCGTAGCGCTTCAGGTCGCGGACGCTGAGCGCCAGGGCGACGGCGAGCTGGGTGGGCTCACTGACCTGCCCCTTGCGCAGCTCGTGCGGGCCGCCGCCATGAAGGCCCTGGTAGGGGCCCACGGCGAGCTCCGGGAAGGCCGGCGCGAAGAAGGGGCGGCCCGCCGTGGGCACGGCCAGGGCATTGCCCACGGCCAGGCCCAGCAGGGCACCCCGGGCACGCTGGCCAGGGAGCGGGTCCGGGCCCGCCGCGCGGCGCTTGGGAGGTGGAGGCATTCAGCGGCTGGACACTGTAGCAGGCCCCGGATGCGAGCGCGCTTGCCCGTTCTGGCCGTGCCTCATAGAAACGGCGCCCTATGACCGAGATCGCTCAAATCCTGGCCCGTGAAGTGCTCGATTCCCGTGGCAACCCGACCGTGGAGGCCGAAGTGCTCCTCGTGGGCGGTTCGCGAGGCCGTGCGACGGTGCCCTCCGGCGCCTCCACCGGCGAGCACGAAGCGCACGAGCTGCGGGATGGGGACAAGCAGCGCTACCTGGGCAAGGGCGTGCTCAAGGCCGTGGACCACGTGCGCGACACGATTGGCCCCGCGCTCGTGGGCATGGACGCCGTGGACCAGGTGGCCCTGGACGCGCGGATGATTGAGCTGGACGGCACGCCCACCAAGGCGAAGCTGGGCGCGAACGCCATCCTCGCCGTCTCCATGGCCGCCGCGCGCGCCGCCGCGGACGCGCACGGCCTGCCCCTGTACCGCTACGTGGGCGGCCTCCAGGCGCGCACGCTGCCCGTGCCGCTGATGAACATCCTCAACGGTGGCGCGCACGCGGACACCCGCGTGGACGTGCAGGAGTTCATGGTGGTGCCCGCCGGCGCGAAGTCCTTCGCGGAGGGCCTGCGCTGGGGCGCGGAGGTGTTCCACGCGCTCAAGAAGATCCTCAAGGGCCGCAAGCTGGCCACGGGCGTGGGCGACGAGGGCGGCTACGCCCCGGACCTGCCGGCCAACGAGGAGGCGCTCAAGCTCATCATGGAGGCCATCGACGCGGCGGGCTTCAAGGCGGGCGAGCAGCTGTTCCTGGCGCTGGACGTGGCGGCCAGCGAGTTCTTCGACAAGGGCTCCAAGAAGTACAAGCTCAAGGGCGAGGGCAAGGAGTACGACTCGCAGGGGCTGCTGGAGTACTACCGGGGCCTCGCGCAGAAGTACCCCATCGTCTCCATCGAGGACGGCATGGCGGAGGATGACTGGGAGGGCTGGAAGAAGCTCACCGACGCGCTGGGCAACCAGGTGCAGTTGGTGGGCGACGACCTCTTCGTCACCAACGTGGAGCGGCTGGGCCGGGGCATCCAGACGGGCACGGCGAACTCCATCCTGGTGAAGGTGAACCAGATTGGCACGCTGACGGAGACGTTCGACGCCGTGCGCATGGCGCACAAGGCGGGCATGACGTCCATCATGAGCCACCGCTCCGGCGAGTCCGAGGACACCACCATCGCGGACCTCGCGGTGGCGCTGGACTGCGGGCAGATCAAGACGGGCTCCGCGTCGCGCTCGGACCGCGTGGCCAAGTACAACCAGCTGCTGCGCATCGAGGAAGAGCTGGGGGCCGGCGCGCGTTACGCGGGCATGTCCGCCTTCCGCTCGTTCGCGAAGAAGAAGTGACCGTGAGCTCCTCCCGCCCCCGCATCCTCGTCTCCAACGACGACGGCTACTTCTCCGAAGGGATCCAGACGCTCGTGGAGGCGGTGAGCCCCCTGGGCGAGGTGTGGGTGGTGGCGCCCGACCGTGAGCAGAGCGCCGCCTCCCACTCCATCAGCCTGCACCGGCCGCTGCGCATCAAGGAGGTGCGCGAGCGGTGGTTCTCCGTCGACGGCACCCCCACGGATTGCTCGTATCTGGCGATGAACCACTTGCTGAAGGACAATCGTCCCCAGCTCATGGTCTCCGGCATCAATCACGGCGCGAACCTCGCGGACGACGTCATGTACTCCGGTACGGTGGCGGCGGCCATGGAGGCGGCGTTCCTGGGCGTGCCCGCCATCGCGTTCAGCCTGGTAACGCGGGGGCCGTTCGACTTCAAGCCGGCGGGCCGCTTCGCGCGCGCGCTGGTGGAGGAGGCGCTGTCGCGGCCCCTGCCGCCCCGGATGCTCCTCAACGTGAACATCCCCGGGGGTGTGGAGCCGGACGGCTACGTCGTCACCACGCAGGGACGGCACTCCTACGGCAACAACGTCGTGGAGAAGGAAGACCCGCGCGGCCGCAAGTACTACTGGATCGGGGGCACCGAGTACGCCCACCAGGACATTCCGGGCAGTGACTGCAACGCCGTGCTCGACGAGAAGCGCGTGTCGGTGACGCCGCTCCACTTCGAGATGACCGACCGCGGTCGCATTCCCGAGCTGTCGGGCTGGAGCCTGAAGGGCTTCACCCGGCACGGATCGGGCGGTGCCTGAGGTTGGGGACACGAGGCTCCAGCCGAGCGGGGAGGGCGCTCTGGGTGTTGCTCGCGGCCGTGCTGTTGGGCGGCTGCGTGGGCTCCCGGTCCGCGTCCCCCTCCGGTCTGGAGACCGCGGGGGCCCTGCCCGAGTCTCCCGGTGAGGGAAAGCCGCTGGCGTTCGCGCTGCGGCCCACCCACGAGGAGCCGGAGCTGGTGGCCGTGCGCCACCGCGTGGCGTCGGGCGAGACGGTGTACCGCATCGCCAAGACGTACGGCATCACGGTGGAAGAGCTGTCCTTGGCCAACGGCATCAAGGATCCGCGCGAGCTGACCGTGGGCCGGGAGCTGCTGATCCCGGGCAGCGAGCGGCCGCAATACGGGGACCCCGGGCCGCTGTCGGACGAGGAGCCGGAGCTGGTGTTGACGAAGCCGGGGCAGGCGCCGGTGTCCACGCCGCGCCGCTCCGTGCCGGCGGTGTCGCGGCGCCAGGAGCCGCCCCGCGCGAGGGTGGTGTCGGGGCGTCCGGGCACGCCGTCACGTCCGAAGCTGGCCACGCAGGGGCTGCTCGACTGGCCCCTGCGCGGGGTGCTGTATGGCCGCTTCGGCAAGAAGGGCCGCGAGCCGCACGACGGCATCGACCTGGCGGCGCCCGCGGGGACGCCCATCAAGACGGCGCAGGCCGGCACGGTCCTCTACGCGGGCGAGCAGAAGGGCTACGGCCTCATCGTCATCGTGGAGCACTCGCCCACGCTCATCACCCTGTACGCGCACAACCGCGACCTGCGCGTGCGCACCGGGCAGAAGGTGCGCCGCGAGCAGGTCATCGCCACGGTGGGCGAGTCCGGCCGCACGTCCGGCCCGCACGTGCACTTCGAGGTGCGCGTGGATGGCAAGCCGGTGGATCCGCTCGAGTACCTGGGCGTGATGCCGCCGGCTTAAGGGGCCTCTGGCAGGGGCCGCGCCGGGTAGGCCCCGGCCTGCCGCGCGCGCTCCCGCACCAGGGCCAGGGTGGCCTCGCACGCGGGCATGGGCTTGCCGACGAGCTGCCCCAGCTCCACGACGGCGCCCAGCAGGGCGTCGATCTCCATGGGGCGCCCGCGCTCCAGGTCCTGGAGCATGGACGTCTTGTGCGCGCCGACCTGCGAGGCGCCCTGGATGCGCTGGTCCACGTCGATGAGGAAGCGGGTGCCCAGGGCCTCGGCCACGGCCTGGGCCTCCACCATCATCGCGCGGGCCACGGCGCGCAGGTCCGGCTGGCGGGCCAGGACGTCGAGCGTGGCGCCGGTGAGCACGGACAGCGGGTTGAAGGCGAGGTTGCCCCAGAGCTTCACCCAGATTTCATCGCGGATGCGCGGGCGCACCGGGGACTTCAGGCCCGCCTTCATCATGAGCTGGGAGAGGGCCTGGACGCGGGGGCTCTTGCTGCCGTCCGGCTCTCCCAGCGTCACGCGGTCGTTGTAGGTGTGGACGATGACGCCGGGCGAGACGACCTCCGCGGCCGGGTACACCACCGTGGCGATGACGCGCTCCGGGGGCAGGGTGCGCAGGAGCACGCCGCCCGGGTCCACGCTCTCCACGTGACGTCCCGCATGGGGCCCTTCGAGTCCGTGGAAGTACCAGTAGGGCACGCCGTTGATGCCGGTGACGAGCGCGGTCTCCGGCCCCAGCAGCCGGGCCACCTGCGGCGCGGCGGCGGGCAGGGCGTGGGCCTTCATCGTCAGGAACACGTAGTCCTGCGGTCCCGCGTCGTCGGGAGCGTCGGTGCAGTGCGGACGCACCGTGACGGTCTCTCCGCCGCTCGTGAGGGTGACGCCGTTGGCGCGCATCGCTTCCAGGTGGGCGCCTCGCGCGATGAAGGTGACGTCCGCGCCGGCCTGGAGCAGCTTGACGCCCAGGAAGCCGCCGATGGCGCCCGCGCCGAAGATGGCGATCCTCATGACATGAGCCCCAGCCGCTCCGCGAGCCCGATGCGCTGCACCTTGCCGGTGGGGCCCTTGGGCAGCTCCGTGAGGAACACGATGCGGCGGGGGACCTTGAAGTCGGCCATGCGCGAGGCGACGAAGTCGCGCAGCTCGCGCTCGGTGACGCCCTGGCCCTCGCGCAGCACGACGGCGCAGGCGACGTCTTCACCGAGCTTCGGGTGGGGCAGGGCGAACGTCACGGCCTGCCCCACGGCGGGATGATCCAACAGCACGGTGTCCACCTCCAGCGGGCTCACCTTCTCCCCGCCGCGATTGATCAACTCCTTGAGCCGGCCGGTGAGGCGCAGGTAGCCGTCCGCGTCCAGCGTGCCCTGGTCCCCCGTGCGAAACCACCCGTGCGTGAAGGCGCGCGCGTTGGCCTCCGGGTTGTTCACGTAGCCCGCCGTGACGTTGGGTCCCCGGATGACGACCTCTCCGAGCACGCCGGGAGGCAGCAGCATCCCCGCGTCGTCCATGATGGCGACGTCGGGGCCCGCGGCGAGCCCCACCGAGCCCGCGTAACGGGAGCGGGGTGGCAGGGGGTTGGAGGCCATCTGATGCGCGGCCTCGGTCATGCCGTAGCTTTCGATGACGGGGACGCCGAAGGCGCGCTCCAGCTCCTCCATGACCTGGGGCGGCAGGGACGCGGACGACGAGCGGATGAAGCGCAGGCGGTGTGACTTCAGGCTCTCCACGTTGCGGCGGGCGCGCTCCACCAGCGCCTGGTGCATGGTGGGGACGGCGGTGTACCAGGTGGGGCCGGCCTCCTCGAACCAGGAGAAGAAGCGCAGGGCGTTGAAGCCCGGCGTGCACACCGTCTGGCCTCCCGCGCCCAGGCTGGCCAGCACCGCGGCCACGAGCCCGTGGATGTGGAACAGCGGCATGATGTTGAGGCACGCGTCTCCAGGTCCCAACCCCAGCAGCGCGCCGATGTGCCGCGCGGACGCGGTGAGGTTTCCGTGCGTGAGCGGGACGAGCTTCGGCCGCGCGGTCGTCCCCGACGTGTGGAGCACGAGCGCGACGTCCGCTTCGTGGGCCTGCTCTTCCAGTGGGGCGGAGGGCCGCGGGGGCGCTTCGCACTTCAGCGTGAAGTGTCCGGCGGGCCCCTGCGGGGTGGGGATGAGTTCGAGGATGGGGAGGTTCCGCTCCCTGGCCACGGCTCGGGCCGGGCTCTCCAGTCCTTCGAGGATGAGGAGGGCCCGGGCCTGGAGGTCGTCCAGGTAGAAGGTGAACTCGTCCGCGCGGTAGGCGGGGTTGAGGGGCGCGGTGGTGGTCGCGCTGGCGACGGCGAGGAAGGCGGTGGCCATCTCCGGCCCGTTGGGCAGCACCAGCGCGATGCGGTCCTCCCGTTGGAAGCCCCACGCCCGCAGGCTGGCGTGGACCTGGGCGACGAGTTCCCGCAGCGCCCCGTACGTCAACGCCGGGCGTCCGGGGGCACCGATGGCCACGTCCTCCGCGCGTCCTCGCGCGAGCAGTGCTTCCAGGGTGTTGGTTCGCTCCATGGCCGCGCGTCTCCCCGCTCTGGATGGCTTCCCGGATAGGACCTGCGTCCTCGCGGTGCAACCTGTTCGTGGCTGTCTTTTCGCTCCGCTCCCGCCCACGTTCCGTCGTGGGGACGCTGAACTCGCGGCCTTGAGGGGGCAGGGGAGCGGGCAGGGCTGGTGGCCGCCGGCTCCGCCAGGGAGAGGCTGGGCGCGGGCCGGGAGGAGGGTAGAGTGTCGCGCGTGTCACGCACCCCCTGGTTCCTCCTCACCTCATGCCTCGTGTCACTGGCCACGTCCGCCCTCGCGCAGGACGGGGCCACTTCGGGCCCGGCCTCCTCCCAGGCGCCCGTGACGTCTCCGGCCCCTGTCGCTTCAGGGGCTCCTGGCCCGGTGACGTCTCCGGCCCCAGTCGCGGAGGCGAAGCCCGCGGTGTCCACCGTGGCGGTGCTGCCGCTGGAGTCCAACGCGGGGGGGAAGGAGGCCGCGCCGGGCATCACCCTGCTCATCGCGAGCCGCCTCGCGACGTCCCCGCTCCTGCGCGTGCTGTCCCAGCGGGACATCCAGACGATGCTGGACGCGGAGCGCCAGCCGCGGTTGTCGGGCGAGTCCCGCTGCGAGCAGGACGACTGTTTCCGGGAGCTGTCCTCGGTCACGGGCGCTCGCTACATCCTCACGGGGCGGTTGGACCGCTTCGGGGGACAGTACCTGCTCACCGCGAGCCTCGTGGACACGCGCGAGGGCCGAAGCCTCGCCCGCCCCAGCGCGGAAGCCTCCGATGATGACGAGCTGCTGCGCACCGCCGATTCCGTGTCGGACGCGTTGCTGTCCGTGCTGCTGTCGTCACCCGAGGATACGGTCAAGGCGCGTCCGTTGCTGGGCGGCGCCGTCGCGTCCTCGCCGGGCGGTGGCCTCACGCTGGGGCTGCGCTTCAACAACAGCTTCATCGACAAGCTGTCCTCGTTGAACCCGGGCCTGGATCTGGAGGTTGGCTACTGGTTCCACCCGGAATGGCAGGGCTTCCTTCAGGTAGGCTTCACGCTGGTGCGCACGAGTGGCGACAGCGGCGACGGCAAGGTCAACGTGCTGCCCAGCATCCTGGGCGCACGGCACTACCACCGTCTGGAGACGTCCCTGCGGCCCTACTGGGGCTTCGGCCTGGGCGTGCAGCTGTCGTTCGGGGACTACGGCATCTTCCAGAACACGGGCCCGCTGCCGTCGGTCGTGGGCTTCGTCGGACTGGAGTACCTGCTGGTGGGCCGCGTCGGCTTCCAGCTGGAGTTGGGAACGAACATCGCGCAGGCCGTGCTGGGCCTCGCCGACGACGGCGAGGGCGACGGCCTCAACCTCGACGTCAACGCTGGCATCGCGTACCACTTCTGAGCCATCCGGAGCCTCCCATGTCGTCGCGCCTGCGTGCCCTGCCGCTCCTTGCCCTGCTGGTCTCCGGGGCCTGCACCGAAGCACCGAAGCTCGATCCGAAGGACCAGGCGGAGGGGCTCTACCTCCGGGGCAACTCCGAGTACCTCCAGGGCAACTTCGACGCCGCGCTCAAGACCTTCGACGAGATGAAGGGCCTGATGCCAGCGGATCCGCGCCTGCCCGCCGCGCGGGGCGAGGTGCTGCTGTCCATGAGCCGGCTGGAGGAGGCGTCGAAGGAGTTCGAGGCCGCGCTGCGCCTGGACCCCAAGCGCTCCACCAACTGGAGCCGGCTGGGCTTCATCCAGGCCCAGCTGGGCAAGCCGGACGAGGCCCGAAAGTCGCTCCAGAAGGCGCTGGAGCTGCATCCGCGCGACTTCAACGCGCTGGAGCAGCTGGGTGAGCTGGCGGAGGAGCGCGGCGACCACGACGAGGCGGTGACCCGGCTTACGCAGGCGGCGGAGGTCGCGCCGGACGCGTCGAAGGCCGACCTGACGCTGCGCGCGGTGGAGGTCCTGACGACGCAGGGGCGGCAGGAGGACGCGCTCGTGTTGCTGCGCAAGGCGACGTCACAGGGCCTGAGCTCGCCGGAGCTGCTGACCACGCTGGGCGACGCCGAGGTGCGCGCGGGCCGGCTGCCGGAGGCGGCCGCCGCGTACCAGGAGGCCGCGAAGAAGTCGCCCAAGGATCCGACGCTGTGGGAGCTGGTGGCGGAGATCCAGCTCAAGCTCGGCAAGCGCGATGAGGCGCTGGCGGCGTACCGCGAGTCCCTGAAGGTGAAGGACCGCGCCATCGTCCACGTGGCGCTCGCCCGGGCGCACCTGGCGGTGGAGGACAAGGCCGCGGCGGAGGGGGAGCTGCAGAAGGCGTTGGACACGGTGTCGGGTTCGGACGTGCGGGAGATGCAGGAGGTCGCGGGCCTGCTGACGACGCTGGGGCGCAAGCCCGATGCCCTGCGCATCCTGACGAGCCTGGGGTCGGAGCCGGGGTACGCGAAGGACGTGGAGTTGCAGCTCGCCACGGCGCGGCTGGCGCGTGAGCTGAAGGACACCGCCACGGTGCAGGCCGCGTGTGCCCGGGTGGCGGCGGCTTCGACGGATGGCGGCGTGGCGAAGTGTCCGTAGGCGGGTGACGGCTTCGGGGGCTGTGTGACGCGTAGGTGGCTCTGCCTGCTGTTGCCGTTCCTCCTGGTGGGCTGCGCGTCCGGCCGGGTCGTGCGCCTGGACACGGGGGGCGCGGACTCCGTGGTGGTGACGCCTCGGGATGAGGAAGGGGCTTCGCTGGAGGATGCGGAGCCTGACGATGGCGAGTTCGAGGAGGCGGTATCAGCGCTCGCTCGGGACGTGCGTCCGTTCACGCATCCGCTGCGGGAGGCCCGGACGTTCTTCGGCGTCCCGGAGCGCAGTGGGGTGTTCGGGTTCGACGTGCGCACGCGGCGGGTTGTCGCGTTGGGGGAAGTGGAGGCCCGCGAGCTGCACCTGCTGGACGACGCTTCGGCGGAGCTGACCCGGGCCTACGGCCGTTGGTGTGAGCGCAAGAAGCAGGGGCGGGATTGCCTGGCGCTGCTGGAGGAGGGGCCGCTGCTGGGCAGTGACGGTCGGTACGTGCTGGCGATGGCGCTCGCGATGGATTCGGTGTGGACGGAGACGGCCGAGGCCTTGCGAGGCATGGCGGATCCGCAAGCGGTGATGGCCACCGTGACGGCCTCCCTCACGATGTACCTGCTGCTGTGGTCGTTACCGGAGCCGGTGTCCAAGGGAGTGGCGGCGTTGATGACGGCCACCGCCATCGCCTACCTGGGCGTGGACACGGTGTGGCGGCTGTTGGACGGGTGGCTGACCCTGGTGAAGGTGGCGGACCGCGCGCTGACGTTCGATCAATTGCGCGAGGCAGGGGAAGGGTACGGAGAAGTCCTGGGGCAGAACGCCGCGCGGGTCTTTGTGATGCTGGCGACGGCGGCGCTGGGCAATACCGTGGGGCTGGCCTCGAAAACCTCCGGGTTGCCGGGCTCCGCGCAGGCGGCGCTCACAGTGGAGGCCCAGGCGGGCTACACCTACGCGGGCCTCGGCGGTGTGCGGTCGGTGGCGATGACGCCCCAGGGCTTCACCGTCGCGCTGGCGCCCAACGCGGTGGCCATGTCCACGCGGGTTGGCAGTCAGAAGCATCACCTGGCGACGCTGCGGAACAGCACGTCCTCCCTGCGTGGAGGCCCGTGGACGCCGCGCTTCCAGCGCCTCTTCCGGAAGGCGGGGATGGAGTTGAAGGACCCGGAGAACATCGTCGAGGTTCCGGGACATCGTGGTCCTCATCCGCAGCGCTACCACGAACTCGTCATGGAACGACTCAACAACGCCACCGCGAATTGTCGGAAGGTCGAAGACTGCCGCGTGGCGCTCACCAAGGCTCTTGAAGTGCTGGCCAGGGAGGTCTCCCGGCCTGGAACCGAACTGAACCTGCTCCTCACCCGAGGCGGCTGAAAGTCCAGGCCCGCGATGCCCCTTCGCTACTTCAGGCTGTCCGAGGACGTCCAGGCTGGGAGCTGGTACCTGGGGGATCCCCGCGATGAACAGGGACAGGAGGTCGATGACCCGTGGCAGTTTCGCGCGGGTCGTTCGCTGTCGGTCCCCGTCAGGTTGTCGATTCCCATCGATGAGCCTGGAGCGGCACTCGATTTCTCGACAGCAGGCGTGGGGCTGACACCCGTGGTTCATGTGCGGGTGGCGTCGGTTTTCGCGGAACTTGCCCCTTCCGATGTCCAGGTCATTCCCGTCGATATCGTGGGCAAGCCCGAGCAGTACGTCATCCTTGTCGCGACGAAGCTCGTCCGCTGCATTGATGAGCAGGCGTCGACCGTCCAGTTCTGGAGTGAGGACGACGGTCTGCCGGAGAAGGTGGGTCAGTACTATGCGGTGGATCATCTCCGTATCGACCCGACGAAGGTCGGCGCCACCCAGGTGTTCCGGACAGAGGGATGGAACCTTGCCCTCATCGTTTCCGAGGACCTGAAGGAGGCGCTCGAACGTATTCATGCCACGGGCGTGCGCTTCACCGAGGTCTGAACACCGCACGAACCCATGGGAAGGCTGACCCGGACATGAGGACCCCGATGATGCGAATCCGCCTGTTCAGCCTCCTGCTCCTGGGGCTCACGTGGGCCTGCTCCAGTCAGCCGCCCACTCCGGCCGCTCCGGTCCGTTCGGAGAACTCCGGACTCGGTACCGTGGTGTCCGTCGAGCGGGTGCACATCACCCAGGGGTTCACCGTCTGGCGCGACGGCGAGGAACTCACCGCCCATGAGGGGCTGTTGATCCGCCTCGATGGCGTGAACGGGGGCAACTTCATCCCTCGCGCCATCACACCGCCGCTGTTCGTGCTGGACCGCAGCGTCGGGATGACGCTGCTCACCCCCACTTGGGGCCGTCAGGCCGTGCTCCTGATGCCCTCACCGCCACCGGACACGGAGGCAGGCTTGTGGATGACCCTCCCGGGCGCGTCCGAGCAGCACCTCAAGGGGGCCGAACTGGAATCCGCCCGGGATCGTGCGCTGTCAGCCAACGCCCATGGAGGCGCCAACGTCCGGACGCCTCCGGCGGACGCACCCACGACGCCCTATCCGACACAGGAGGCGCTGATGGACACGCTGATGACCATCAAGGCGTCGCCTGAGATCTGCAAGGGCATCGGGAAGGAGTGCGGCTACATCCCGCAGACGTTCTTGGGTCGCATGGACTGCGGGGCCTGCCCCGCCGCCAAGGTCTGCAACCTCCAGAACCAGTGCTGCACGCCCACCACCTGCGAAGCGCTCGGCCTCACCTGCGGATACGCCGCCGACGGCTGCGGCGGCTCACTGGACTGCGGCTTCTGCTTCCGGCCCTGACAGCCCCACCCGGGCCCACCGGGCCCGGGCGGCATCACGGCACCGGCCTCAAGTCCGGCCGCCCTGAAGCTTGCGGTACACGCCCACGACCTGGCCCAGGATCATCGTGGAGCGGAAGTCCGTCCGGTTCACGTAGATGGGCTGCATGGTCGCGTTCGCCGGCTGGAAGCGGATGCGGTCCACCTCCGGGTAGTAGCGCTTCACCGTGGCCTCGTCCTCGATGAGCGCCACGACGATCTCCCCGGCCTGCGCCGACGGCGTCTTCTTCACGAACAGGTAGTCCCCGTCGTGGATGCCGTCGTCGATCATCGACTGGCCCTTCACCCGGAGCGCGAACACCTCACGGCCGTTCACCCCGCCCAGGAGGAAGCTGTCGATCTTGACCGAGTCCTCCATGTTCTCCTGCGCGAGCGCGGGCAGGCCGGCCGCCACCTTGCCCAGCAGGGGGATCTCCACCATCCCGGAGTCCCGGCTCTTCATCCCCAGGCCCAGCAGCAGCCGCGCCCGCTTGGTGGGCACCAGCGAGCGGCTCTGCTGCTCGCCCCGGGTCAGGTAGCCCTTGCGCTCCAGGGCCTTCAGGTGGTCGTTCACCCCGTTGGTCGAGCGGATGTCCATGTGCTCCCCAATCTCCCGGATGGTCGGGGGGAAGCCTCGGGTCTCCGTCTCCTTCACGATGAAGGTCAGGATCTCGCGCTGGCGCTCCGTGAGTTCTTCCATGGCCGCACTCCTTCGCTCGCTTGCCCGCCTGCTTGAGCCGACCGGGCAACAGAATTTCAGTACCCCATGCTCCCTGAACATACGTGTAGAGTCAATCCGTTCAGTGCCCCCACCCTTACCGTGTGTGCTGGCGGAGGCCCGTCATTCTCGTGACTTGAGGAGGCGCGTTGATCTCAGCGTACACTTGGCGCTGCCGTGTCCGACCTCCGCCACACGCTGCTCTTCGTCGACGACGAGGCTGACGTCCTCGACATCCTCAGCCGGATGTTCCAGCGGCGTTACCGCGTCCTCACGGCGCCTACCGGCCGGGCAGCCCTGGAGCTGCTGCGCACCGAGTCCGTGGACGTCCTCGTCACGGACCAACGCATGCCGGAGATGACGGGCATCGAGCTGGTCACCGCCGCGCGCGCGGAGGGCCTGGACGTCACCACGCTGCTGCTCACCGCCTACACCGACCCGCAGGACATCATCGCGGCCATCAACCAGGGGCAGGTGTACCGCTACGTCACCAAGCCCTGGGACGTGAACGACCTGCTCATCACCGTGAAGAACGCGGTGGAGTACTCGCAGCTCAAGAAGGACAAGGAGCGGCTGATCCGCCAGCTCCACCAGCGCGTGGAGGCCCTCTTCGTCCTCTACGAGGTCAGCCGCGCCAGCGCCAACGATCCGGCCAGCTACGACGCCATCATCGACCGCGTGCTCACCGCCGTGGCCCGCGTGCTGCCCTACGACTGCGGCGCCGCGCTCATCGCGCCGGACGGCTCGCGCGGCGCCACGCTGCGCCTGCGCTGCATTGGCAACGTGGGCGAGCAGGCCCTGCTGGGCGTCAAGGAGTCCATGCTCGGCGCGTACCGCAAGAGCAGCGGCCTGGCGCTGCCGGAGGACCGGGTCATCACCCGCGTCACCGGCACCACCACGCAGGACGCGGCCTCGCCCGTCGTCTACCCCAACCAGCTCACGGTGAACCTCACCGCCGCGGGCCGGCCCGTGGGCATGCTGTCGCTGTTCTCCCACCGCGCGGACGCCTTCACGGAGGACGACGGGCTGCTGCTGGACGTGCTCGCCAACCAGACGGCGGACGCCATCCAGTCGCTGCGCTCGGCGGAGGAGGAGGCCCGCCACCGCATGGAGCGCATGGTCGCGTCCATGGCGGACGGCGTGGTGCTCACCGATGAGAAGAACGACATCGTGGTGATGAACCCCGCCGCGCGCCGCCTCCTGCGCGCGGGCGAGGAGGGGCAGGGCAACTCCAGCCGCCTGCTGGAGGACCGCCTGGGCTTCCAGCCGTTCCAACTGGTGCGCAACCTGGAGTACAGCGGCCACCAGGTCCTGCGCGAGGACGTGAAGCTCTTCGAGCGCACCGTGCAGACCACCGTGACGCCGGTGAACGACGCGCGCGGCACGCTGCGCGGCGTGTGCGTGGTGCTGCGCGACATCACCGACCAGAAGCGGCTGGAGGAGCGCAAGGACGCGTTCGTGTCCATGGTGAGCCACGAGCTGCGCACGCCGCTCACGTCCATCACCGGGGCGCTGGATCTGGTGCTCAACCGGATGGCCGGGGACATCAACGAGCGGCAGCACCGCTACCTGTCGCTGGCCAAGGACTCCGCCGAGAAGCTCAACGGCATCGTGGACGACCTGTTGGACCTGTCGAAGTTCGCGCAGGGCCGGCTGCGGATGAGCTTCGAGCGCATCTACCTGGAGGAGCTGGTCCAGCGCGTGGTGGAGAAGTACGGCCCCGCCTTCTTGGAGCGCCGCGTGCGCGTGGTGCCGCACCTGCCGCAGCACCCGCTGCGGGCCATGGTGGACCCCAACCGCGTGAACCAGGTGCTCAACAACCTGCTCAACAACGCGGTGAAGTTCACCCCGGAGGGCGGCGAGGTGCGCGTGGAGCTGCGCGCCACGTCCAGCCTGCCCGGCTACGTGGTGCTGTCCTGCTGGAACAGCGGCGACCCCATCGCCGAGGACAGCCTGGAGCGCATCTTCGACCGCTTCGAGCAGGCCCGCACGCAGGCCAACCGCACCGTGCGCGGCACCGGCCTGGGCCTGGCCATCTGCCGCAACATCGTGGAGGCGCACGGCGGCCGCATCTGGTGCGAGCCGTCCCATGACGGCGTGCGCTTCATCGCCGTGCTGCCCACCGAACCTCCCCAGGAGGTGCTGTCGCAGGAGGGCGTGGACACGCTGCCCTCGCCGCAGCCGGTGCGTCCGGAGTCGCGCGGCAAGCTGCTCATCATCGAGGGCGAGCCCGAGGTGGGCCACATCATGAAGGCGCTGCTGGGCGGCCGGGGCTACCGGGTGCGGCTGGCGGCGTCCGCGGAGGAGGGCCTGAGCGCCGCGCGCAACCTGCACCCGGACGTGCTGCTCGTGTCGGTGCGGCTGCCGGATGTGGACGGCCTGCGGCTGGCGGAGATCCTCCGGCATGATCCGGAGACGCGCCGCGCGCCGCTGCTGCTCACCTCCGCGTTCGACGAGCGCCAGCGCGCCTTCCGGGCCGGCGCGGACGCGTTCCTCGTGCGTCCGCTGGCGGGGGACAAGCTGCTGGCCACGGTGGATTCGCTGTCGCGGGGCCGGGCCGGCGCGCAGCATGGCCGCGTGCTGGTGGTGGACGACGACGCGAAGATCGCGTCGGTGTGCCGCGAGGTGCTGGAGGGCATGGGCTTCGAGGTGGGCGTCGCGCACAGCATCGAGGAGGGCCGCCGCTCCCTGCGCGAGCGCCGCCCGGACGCGGTGCTGCTGGAGGTCTCCCTGCCGGACGGCGACGGGTTCGCGTTCCTGGAGGAGATCAAGGCCGAGCGCGCCAGCGGCCACATCTCCGTCATCTTCATCTCCGCGCGCACGGAGACGTCCTCCAAGGTGCGCGCGCTGAAGCTGGGCGGGGACGACTACATCACCAAGCCCTTCGACGCGCTGGAGCTGGGCGCGCGCGTGGAGAGCCTGCTGCGGCGCAAGGAGCAGGAGCTGTCCTCGTCGCCCACCACGCAGCTGCCGGGCTCCACCGCCATCGAGCGGGAGGTGCAGCGCCGGCTCTCCGCGCGCCAGCCCTTCGCGTTCTGCTATCTGGACCTGGACAACCTCAAGGCCTACAACGACTACTACGGCTTCGCGAAGGCGGACGGCGTGGTGCGCCAGACGGGCGACCTGATGCGGGAGATCTTCCAGCAGGAGGGCGCCGTCGGGGACTTCCTGGGCCACGTGGCGGGGGATGACTTCGTCTTCATCACCTCCACGGAGTCGGTGGACCGGGTGTGCCAGTGCGCCATCGAAGCGTTCGATCGCATCATCCCGCTCTACTACGACCGGCATGACCGGGAGCGCGGCCACATCGAGGCGGAGGACCGCTTCGGGGAGAAGCGGCACTTCCCCATCATGAGCGTGTCCGTGGTGGCGGTGATGACCGACGGCGTGGCGCATGACCACGCGGAGCTGGCGCGCCGGGCCGCGGACATGAAGAAGAAGGCCAAGGCCATCCCGGGCTCCGTGTTCCTGCGCAGCGACGTGGAGCGCGTGGTCCGGTCCATCACCGGATGAGGCTCTACCAGCAGCTCATCCTCTTCATGCTCGCCGCGACGGTGCTGCCCCTGGCCGCCGTGGGCTTCCTGCTGCTGTCGCGCGCGGAGGCGGAGGTCGCCTCGCACATCGACGACAAGCAGCGCGCGCTCGCGTCCGCCACCGCGGAGGCCGTGGGGGCGAGCCTGATGGAGGTCGTCAACGGCCTGGCCCGCTCGGCGGACTTCGTCAACTGGGAGTCCGCCACGCCCGAGGAGGTCCACGGGGGCCTGTCGCTCCTGTACGGCCAGTCGCCCATGGTGAGCGCGGTGCTGGAGCTGGACGCCCAGGGGCGGCCCCTGGGGCCGGCGGTGTACCGGGAAGAAGCGCTCGACGGTCATCCGGCCTTCGCCGCCGCGGGGCTGGAGCAGCTGGCGCGAGCGGTGCCGGTGACGTCGTTCCAGGAGGCCCGCAGAGGCCAGGTGGCGCTGGGCGACGCCTACCCTCACGCGGCCACGGGCCATGCCGCCATGGGCGTGGCGGTGAAGCTGGCGGATGGCGCGGACGCGCCCTACGCGGTCGCGGAGGTCGTCCTGGTTGAACTGGAGGCCCTGCTGCAAAGGCGCGCGGGCGAGGGGTTGACCCGGCTGGACATGGTGGACGGCGCGGGCCGCGTGCTGGCCAGCTCCCTGCCGGAGCGCCACCTGCGGCCCCTGGAGCCGGAGGTGATGCAGGGGCTGACGCCCACGCGTGAGCAGGACACCGTGCGCAGCTTCCGCGTGGCGAACCCCGCGCGCCGGCTGAGCGTGGCCCGGGTGCCGGACGTGCGGGGCCTGGAGGTCGTCGTGACGGTGGACGAGGCCCTGGCGCTCGCTCCGGTGCGGCAGCTGCGGCGCACGGTGCTCGTGTCCGTGGCGGTCGCGCTGGGGGTGCTGCTCGTCCTGGGCGCCCTGTTCACCCGGAGGCTCAACCGCCGGCTCTCGGAGGTGGTGCAGGGCGCGGAGGCCTACGGGCGCGGCGAGCTGGAGCGCCGCGTGCAGGTGGAGGGCCAGGACGAGCTGAGTGCGCTGGCGTCCACCTTCAACCGCATGGGCGAGGAGCTGGAGGCCGCGCGCGGACGGATGCTGCGCTGGAACGACGACCTGCGCGCCCGGGTGGAGGAGGCCACCGCGGACCTGCGGGCCGCGCAGGCGCAGCTGGTGGAGGCGCAGAAGCTGGCGGCGGTGGGGCAGCTGGGCGCGGGCGTGGCGCATGAGATCAACAACCCGCTGGCCGGCATCCTGGGCAACGTGCAGCTGCTGCTGCTGGACCGGGAGAGCAACGACTCCGACTTCGAGACGCTGCGCAAGATTGAGCAGAGCGCCAAGCGCTGCAAGGACATCACCCAGAACCTGCTTCGCTTCTCCCAGCAGCGCGAGCGCCCGGACCTGCGGCCCGTGGACCTGAACGCCGTGGTGCGCGACGCGCTGAGCCTCACGGAGAACCAGACGCGCGGCGAGGGCATCGACCTGGTGACGGAGCTGAGCACGGCGATGCCCCGCGTGAAGGCGGACCCCGGCCACCTGTCCCAGGTCGTGCTGGCGCTCCTGTCCAACGCGCGCACCGCGATGATCCAGTCGCCGGTGAAGCGGCTGTCCCTGCGCACCGGCGAGCGCGACGGCATGTGCATCCTGGAGGTGGAGGACACGGGCAAGGGCATCGCGGAGAGCATCCGCCCGCGCATCTTCGAGCCCTTCTTCACCACGAAGGACGTGTGGTCCAACGTGGGGCTGGGCCTGAGTGTCGCGTGGCGCATCATCACCGAGGCCGGAGGGACCCTGGAGGTCCGCTCGGAGGCAGGGCAGGGGGCCCGCTTCACCATCGTGCTGCCCCGGGCGTGAGGGGGGCCGTGTGTGCTAGTCAGGCCTGACGCATGGCCGCTCCTTCCTCCCGTTCGCGACAGGTGCCGTTCCTCGTCGGCGTCGTGCTCATCCTGGCCGCGCTGCCGGTGGGCTGGTTCGTCTTCCTCCGGGAGCCGCCCGCGACCCCGCCTGTCGTCGCTCCCGCCCCCGCGCCCGTGCTGGCGGCGGCCGAGCCGGTCGCGGAACAGAAGGTAGACCTGGAGCTGAGCACCTTCGAGGGCACCGTGAAGGTGCGGCGTGGCGCGGACGGGGAGTGGCTGCCCGCGAAGAAGGGCATGGCGCTGTTCCCCACGGACATGGTGAGCACGGGCGACGGCTCCTACGCCGTGCTGGTGAATGGCGAGACCTTCGAGGTGCGCATGGAGGCCGGCACCGTGGTGTCCGTGGGCGAGCTGAAGTCCTCGCTGTCCAAGTTCCTGCTCGACAATGGCTCGGCCACCGCCACCGTGCGCGGCGGCAAGCGCCACACCTTCGAGCTGAAGGCGGGGAGCAGCGAGGTGGTGGCGAGCACCGACAACGGCACCTTCACCATGAACAACGATAAGGATAAGGGCACGGTGCGCGTGGGCGCGCGCGAGGGCCAGGTGAAGCTGAGCGGCAAGGACAAAGACAGGTTCGTCATCGTCCGCGCGGGCCAGGAGTCCATCGTCCGCAAGGGAGACAATCCCACCGCGCCCACCCCCCTGCCGAAGAGCCTCCTGCTGAACGTGGGCTGGCCCAAGAATCAGCTGCGCGAGCGCAAGCTCCTCGTCACCGGGCAGACCGACCCCGGCAACCGGGTGGAGGTCAACGGCGTCGTGGCGCTCCCGGACGAGGCAGGCCGCTTCACGACCACGGTGGTGCTCAAGGAAGGCAGCAACGACGTGAAGGTGAGCGCCAGGAGGGTGGGGGGCCTCGTCGAGACGAGCCAGGGCACCGTGCAGGTGGACACGATGAAGCCGCCGATAGGGGTCGACCCGAAGTCGCTCTGGGAGGAGACCGCGGGGGGGGCGCCTCCCTGATCCGCGACTCCAGCCCCGGGGTCGGATGGACCACGCATGACCTGGAGGGTTGCTCCGCCCCTGGATGAGGCCCCGGCTCCGTGGGGGTGGCTCCTTCTGGTGTCGCGCGGCAGCAAAGAGGTGCAGTCCCGACGGTGGGCCTTGTAGAGTCGGGAGGCCCTGGAACGTCTGATCCCCGCCCTGTTGTTGGTGTGTGCCCCGGTCTGGGCGGCTTCGCTGGAGCTGCTCGGCCCGGACGCGTCCGTGCCGCCCGAGGGCTTCACGGTGGCGGTGGTGCGCCGGGACGCCACGGGCGCGCCGGTGACGTTCGCGCCGCCCACGGTGGTGGCGGAGGGCGCGCAGGTGCGGCCCGGTCCGGATTCGCCCCCGCTGCGGACGTTCGTCGTGGTGCCTGGGAGCAAGGTGCGCGAGGTGGTGGTGCGCGTGAAGTCCGGGGCCGACGAGGCCCAGGCGCGCTACCCGGTGGGGCCGCCCGCCAGCCGCATGGAGCTGTCGCTGGAGCCCGCCCAGCCGGTGAAGGGGCGCGACACGGAGGCGACGCTCACCGTGCGGCGGTTGCTGCCGGACGGCTCGCCGGATGACAGCGGGGCGCCGCCGGTGCTGCGCGCGAGCACCGGCCAGGTGGAAGGGCTGAAGCAGACCGGCCCCGGCACCTACGTGGCCCGCTACGTGTTGCCGCGGACGCGCCTGCCCGAGGCGGCCATCCTGGTGGCGCTGTCCGCATGGCCCCATCCACAGTCGGTGCACGGCGCCTATGGCCGGCTGCTGGTGCCGCTGGCGGCGTCGGTGAACCTGCCCGGGACGAGCGAGCCCGGAGCGAGCGTGTCCCTGGAGGTCGCCGGAAAGCGCTTCGGGCCCGTGACGACGGGCGTGGATGGACGCTTCGTGCTGCCGCTCATCGTGCCGCCCGGCCATCCGCTGGCCCGTGGCGAAGTGGAGGATCGCGCGGGCAACGTGGAGCGCATCACCATCGACCTCCAGTTGCCTCCGACGGACGGCCTGGCGTGCGTGCTCAACCCGCAGCGGCTGCCGGCGGATGGCGTGTCGCAAGCCCGGCTGTTGTGCGCCACCAGTGATCCCAAGGGCCTGCCGGTGGCGGACGCGCGCGTCACCGTGAAGGCGAAGCACGGCCGGCTGGAGGGACCCCAGCGTGACGCGAACGGCATGCTGGAGTGGCGCTACACGGCGCCCGCCGTGCTCGCGTCTGACGAGCGCATCGAAGCGGCCTGGCCGCAGCGGGGGCCGGGGTCGCGCGAATCACTGCCGATGCAACTGGTGCAGGGGCCCGTGCGGGACGTGGCGGTGTCGCTGGCCGAACCGCTGGTGCACCGGGGCACGGAGGGGCAGGTGGTGGTGGTGGCCCGCGATGCGTCGGGGCAGCCTCGTGCCGAGGCGAAGGTGGCATTCGCCACGTACGATGGGACGGTGGGGCCCGCGGTGGAGGGGCCGCCCGGGACGTTCACCGCGCCGTGGCGCATTCCGCTGGAGGGCGACCCGCGCAGCGCGGACCTGTCCGTGCGCGCTTTCGGGCCGCTGGGCTCGGAGCCCGCGCGACTGGCGGTGTGGCGGCGCAAGGGAGGGCTCGTCGCGGGGGTGGTGGACCTGGCGGGCTGGCCGGTGCCCCGACAGCCGCTGCGCGTGGATGGCGTGGAGAAGACGACGGGGGAGGACGGCACGGTGGAGGTGGGGGCGCCGCGGCCCGGCGCGGTGCGCGTGACGCACGGTGTGTGGCCGGGGCTCGACGTCACCGTGCACGTGCTGGGCCCTGACGGCCCGGTGTTTCCGGAACAGGCGCCGCTGGTGCCCGCGCCCGTGTCGCGGCGCGTGGCCGTGGGACCTCCGTTGCCGGTCAACGTGCGGGTGCGCGTGGAGGGCTCGCGCGTGACGTGCTGGGTGGAGGACTCGAAGGGCGTCGTGCTGGTGGACCGGCCGGTGCACATCGCCCTGTCGGAGGGTGAGCGCGCGGAGGAGACGGTGCGTGATGGGCTCACGCGCTTCACCGTGCGGGGCGCGAAGGGACCCGTGAGCGTGTCCGTGGCGGACGTGCGCACGGGCGTCGTGGCCATTGAAGAGGTGGGGCCTTGAGGGGCCCCGTTCCGGCGCCCGGGGTCGGAGGCTCCGCCTTCGCGCGCTTCTTCGCGAGGTGCCTCGCCTTCGCTGCGGTGGTGCTGCTGTCGCCGGGGGCCTTCGCCCAGTCGCTGTCCCAGGACCTGCCCACCCAGGCGTCGACGATCGCGGGCCGCGTCTGTCAGGACGTGGATGGGGACGGGCTCTGCGGTCCCGACGAGCCCGGGCTCGCGAACGTGCGGCTGGTGCTGGCCACCGGCCGCGAGGTGCGCACCGACGCCTCCGGGCGCTACCACCTCACGGGCGTGGATGCGCGTCTGCCGGACCTGACCGACGGGCTCCACCTGCGCCCCGGGCGGCACCGGCTGAAGGTGGATCCCCGCAGCCTTCCCCCTGCGCAGGTGTTCCCGGAGGCCGCGACCGTGGAGGTGCCCTGGGGCGCCGCCGTCCTCCAGGACTTCGCCGTGCGACTGGCCCCCGCGCCGGTGCCTTCCGCATCGACCGCTCCCGCATCGCCTCCCGAGGCCCGCGTCGCCCCCGAGGGCCTGCGCTTCCTCCTCACGGGGCAGGCCGCCGCCGGTGACCGGGTCCGCGTTGCCGACGCGGACGCGACCGTGTCCGCCTCGGGCGCGTGGCAGGCGAGGGTGCCGCTCCAGGAGGGGCAGAACGTCGTCTCCGTCACCACCACCTCGCGGGGTGGAGACGTGGGCATCTTCCAGCACCTCTTCGAGGTGCTTCGACGCGGTGAGCGCGGCTGGCTGGTCATCCCCCGCGAGGTGATGCGCGTGGGCACCGTGAAGGGCCTTTCGTCCGACGCCGCGCCCATGGCCACCGGGGACGCGAGCGTGTGGCTGGAGGCTGTTCCCGGCACCCAGGTGACTTCGGCCGGGGGCTCGCTCCAGGTGGGCGCGGACGGCCGCATGGGGCTGCCCGTGCGGCTCGTGACGGGACGCAACTCCATCCCCCTCTCCCTGCAAGCTCCAGGACGGCCCGCGAGCCGCGTGACGCTGGAGGTGGAGGCCCGGGCCCAGCCCTTCGCCGTGGGCCTGCTCGACGTGGAGGCCAGCATCGCGCCAGCGGGCGGCGGCTTCCGGCTCCGGGGCCAGGGCGCGGCCCATGGCGAGGCGCAGGTGGGGCCGGTGCGGGTGGTGGGGGAGTTGGACCTGCGCGACACGGACCTGCGGCGGTTGAGCGACGCGCCCCTCGTGGACTGGCTGCGTCCCCGCCTGCCCGAACGGTTCGACCGCTGGCCGGATCCCGACCTGGCTCCGGCGGAGTGGGGCGACACCTCCGTGTCCCTGACCCCGAACCCCGCGGGGGGCCGCCTGCGCCTGGAGGCGCGGCACGAACAGTATGGCCGCGCGGGCTTCGGTACCTACCGCGCGCTCCAGCAGGACCGGGAGGTGGGCCGCTACCACCGTCCGCTCTTCGGCCCCTACGCCGAGCTGGAGAAGCAGGTGGGCGAGCTGCGCGTGGGCGTGGACCTGTTCGCGGGCGGGCTGGTGGATCCAACGCGCGGCCTGGCCGCGACGCCCGCGCACGAGGAGCTGCGGGCCACGGGCGGCAGCCTCTATTACCTGGGGGGCGGCTCGGTGGCGGAGGGGTCGGAGCTGGTGCGCGTGGAGGTGCGCGACGGCGTCACCGGCCTGCCCCTGGGCGAGCGGCACCTGCTGCGGGGCCGCGACTACGACATCGACTACCTGGCGGGCCGCATCCTGCTTGCGCGTCCCCTATCGATGCTCACCGGCGCCTCGCTGCTGCGCACGGACGCGCTCACGCAGGCGCCGGAGCCGGTCCTCGTCGTGGACTACGCCGTGCTGCGCTCCGGGGATCCGCGCGACACCGTGGGCGGCGAGGCCTGGGCGCGCTGGCGCGAGTCCTCCGTGGGCCTGGGCGCCGTGCGCGAGCGCCGGCAGGGCGCGCCGTTCCAACTGCTGTCGGGCCGGGGCAGGACGCGCGTGGGGGCCTATTCGTTGATCGCCGAGGCCGCGAGCAGCCGGGGCCTCGCGGTGGATCCGAGCGTCTTCGGCGTGTCGGATGACGGCGGGCTGAGCTTCTTGCGCCCCACGGGTCCCCAGGATGATCAGGGCGGCGCGGTGGGCCTGCGCGTGAGCGGGCCCACGCCCTTCGGCCGGGGCGGCTCCGTGGACGCCGCGTGGCGTGAGCGTTCCAAGGGCTTCTCCGACGGTGCGCACCTGGAGGCTTCGCGCTTCCGGCAGCTCTCGTTGCGCGCCACGCAGCCGGTGGGCGCGCTGCGCTTCACGCTCCTGGGCGACGAGCGGCGCTCCGCGGATCCGCGCCTGCCCTTCGAGGACCGCCCCTTCGCCGCGCGCACGTTGGGCGCATCCGCTGGCATCGAGACGGAGAACTCGGGTCTGCGCGTGGAGCTGCGCGATGGGTGGTTGCGGGCCAGCGATCTGGCCGGCGTGGGGGACGTCCACGAAGGTGGCCGCACCTCCGTGGGCGTGATGGGACACCACGCCGTGGCCCCGGGCGTGACCGTCTCCGTGGGCCACCGCCAGCGGCTGTTCGAGCGCGGCTCGGGCCCGGGGAGCTGGAACGACACGTTCACCTCCGCGGGCGTGGAGGTGGAATGGGACGAGGATGCCGCCGTGGGCGTCAAGGCCGGCTGGGGTCCCCAGTTGGGTCCACAGGCGTGGCTGGATGCCCGGATGCGGCGGGGCCCGGAGGTGTTCTACGGCGGCTACTCCGTGGACGTGGACGGGCCGGACTTCGGAGCGGGCCGCGCGGTGACGGGCGCGCGCACGGAGGTGGCGGACGGCACCACGGTGTTCGTGGAGGACGTGAGCGCGCATGACGCCACGGCCCTGCGACTGGCGCGCGCGGTGGGCTTCCAGCACGCGGTGCTGAACGGCTTCAGCGTGGGGGCGCGCTACGAGCGCGGCGTGCGCCACCCGTTGGACATCGCCAGCGACCTGCGGCGCGACGTAGCCAGCGTCTCCGCGCAGTGGCTGCGTGAGCGCGTCCGCGCGGATGTGCGCGCGGAGGTCCGCCACGAGAAGGGCACGCCCGCGCGCGGTGTGAGCGGCCCGGTGGATCGCACCCAGGTGGTGCTGGCGCTGGCCGCGGAGGCCCTGCTCGCGCGCGACGTGACGGCCTCCGGACGCCTGGACCTCGCGCACACCACGGGGCGGGAGGGGCTGGAGGCGCGGTTCGCGGAGGGCTTCGCGTCACTCGCCTGGCGGCCGGGCCCCTGGCTGCTGGTGGCCCGCTACGGACTTACCCGGGAGCTGTCTCCGGGCGTGCGTTCGGCCTTCGGTGACCGGGTGCTCCAGACGCTGTCGCTGATGCCAGCGGTGCGGGTCGGCGACCGGCTGGCCGTGGCGGCGGGACTGCACACCGGGCGCTCCAGCCTGGGGGACTCGGCGCGCTGGGTGTGGACCGGCACGCTGCGTCCGTCGGTGCGGGTGGTGGGAGGACTGGAGGTCGCGGTGGAGGCGGCGCAGCGCACGTCCGCGGCGGATGGCCAGGACCTGACGTCGCTTCGCACCGAGGTCGCGTACCGGCTGGAGGAGCGCCTCCGGGTGGCGCTGGGGTACACAGTGCTGGGCTTCAGCGGCTTGGGGTTGGGGGCGGATTCGGTGGATGCTCCGGATCGCCTCTACCTGCGGGCGGAGCTGGCCTACTAGCCGGGAAGGGACGTTGAACGTGCGAGTCTGGATGGTCGGCCTGGGGCTGGTGCTGTTCGCCGGGGTGGCTCGTGGAGGCTGGACCGTCACCCAGACCTCGAACGGCACTCCCCAGGACGTCGTCGTCTTCCGGCCCGGCTTCTTCGCTGTCGCGACGGATCAGGAACTGTACGTCTCCAAGGATGGAGGCGTCACCCTCCTGCCAGGGGCGATGGCGGGCAGCTACCTGCAGGGGACCGACTGCGTGGTGGGCATCCGCGCCGACAGCGAGCTCCAGAGCGTCGGGGGCTGCTCACCCGACGAGGGCAAGCGCCTGTTCCCCGACGGAGCGACCTACAACCTGAGCGCGGTGCGACTCACCCAGGATGGCGGCGTGGGCTATGCCGCCGCCAGAGAGGTCCCTGTAGGGCAGGAGTTCCGCTCGTCCGTCCTGCCCCAGCAGGGCGCCGCGCAATGGGGCCGCCTTCCGATGACCCAGCCCAACGCCGTGGCGCAGGCGCCGCTGGCGGTGCTGCCTCCGCAAGCGGATGGTGGGCCGCATGCCTTGTTCTCCGTGTCCGCGAACTCGGCCTACTTCGCCTGGTACCGGGGCGCGACAGTGACCAACGTCCTGGCGCCGGGCATCACACCGCCAACCCAGGCGTACTCCGTGGCGCTGCTCCCCGGCGCGACTCCGGCGAAGCCGCTCGCCTTCTTCGGCAACGGCACCGGTCTTTTTCGAGGAACGCTGGGCGATGAGGCCTGGCCCTTCGCTCCGGTGCTCCAGGACGTGGGCTCGGTCAATGCGCTCGCATTCGACGTGGCCCAGGGCTCCAACGCAGGCACGGGCTTCGGCCTGATGCTCGTCAAGCAGTCGAACGACACGGTGAAGGCGTACAGCGCGGAGCCGGTGGCTCCGGCCTCGCTGGTGGGCTCCGTCTGGCGCGTCAACCCGGAGTTCCCCAGCGGCATCTCGCAGACGGCCAAGCAGGTCTCCTGCTGGGGGGCGTCCTACTGCGTTGCCATCCTCAACGGGCCGCAGGGCAACGTCTTCATCTACCAGAACGAGAAGCCGCCGGACCTGCGCGTGCTGCCGGATCAATTCGAGGTCGAGGAAGGCACGACGAAGACGCTGCTGCTCAACCCTCGCGATGGTGACGGGGATGCCGTGCGCGTGACGGCCACGCCCCGGAGCCCCGGTGGCCTGCTGACGCTTGCTTCCGGGCCTCCGCCGCCGGGGGACAACGGGCTGAGGCTGACGCTGACGGCGCCCACCGGATTCTGCGCGAGCCAGCAGACCCTCCTCGACGTGGTGGCCTCGGATGGCCTGGCGGCACACGACGTGACGAAGACGGTGACGCTGCGGGCGAAGCACACCGCGCGTCCCGCCGCGCCCTTGCGGGCCGACGCGGCGGTGGAGGGCGGCGTCTTCTTCATGGGTGGTGTCCCGGGCACGCTCACCCCCGTGCCGGGCACTTCGGGATGCGCGCCCGTCCGTTATCGCTGGGAGGAGCCGGCGAATGCTCCCAGGCTCGCCAGGACGGACACGGTGGCCACGCTCGACCCGGTCTTCTCCAGGGAGGACCGGTGCCAGCCGGACAGCAAGGTCTTCACCTACAAGGTGTACGCGAACGACGGCGAGGTGGAGTCGCTCGCCACGAACGTGCCCGTGGAGTTCCTCCCGTGGGGCCCTCCGGCGGCTCCGTTCTCCAGCGCTCCCGCGCCCGTCTTCTCCACGGCGACCCTGAGTCCCCAGACGCCGCTGCATGCGTGCGCGGGAACCCCCGGGCTTCCCCTGACGACGTTGTGGTCGCGGCTCGACACCACCCCTGGGGTGACGGTGACGGCCGTGCGCGGGCAGGTGATCCCGCGACCGATCGTGGGCTCCACGCCCGTCGAAGGGACCAGCGTGGCGTTTGAATCCTCGGGGTGCTCCGACACGTCGGTGACGCTTCGCGCGGTCCACCACGTCACCGTGAAGGACCACACCCTGGTGGGCCCGGAGTCCATCGTCGACGTCGCGGTGAAGCCGCGGTTCTTTCCGCTGAGGGACGCGAAGCCCGCGGTGACGCTGGACGTCCCGGAGGAGCGCAAGGTGCGCGGGCGCGTGACGACGCCCAACCTCAACTGCGTCGCCTCGCGCGACGTCAACACGGTGGTGACGCTGGAGACCGCGGACGCCGCCCAGGTGCTCGACACGCGGACGCTCTCCGGGGCGGCGGGGGACTTCGAGCTGAAGCTGCCCCTCACCTGCGGCAGCGCCACGTACGCCGTGCGGGTCCGCGTGCAGGAGCGGCTGGCCGACGGCGGCACCGAGATGGCCGAGGTCGTCCAGCCGCTGACGCGCGACGCCCGCGACGTGGAGCTGGGGGACGTGCGTGGGGAGCTGGTCGCCGTCTGTGACGAGGGCGCGCGGGGCACGCTGCGGCAGACCTTCCCGGAAGGGGCCTGCACGGCGGTGACGCTGGACTGGTCCCACGTGAACGGCCCGGCGCTGGCGCCGACCGTGTCCTCGGACGACACGGCGGAGCTGCGCACCACGGACACGCAGTTGGAGTCCCTGGTGGGGGAGTTCGTCACGGTGAGCGTGGCGGCGACGGGCGAGGGGGCCTCCGGGGCGACCCGGGAGCACCAGCTCCGCATTGGCGCCCGGCCCTTCGTGTCGGTGGAGCGCCGCTCCGAAGCGGGCCCGGGCTCCAGCTCCAGCCAGGTGGGGGTCGTGGTGTCGCTGCGCAACGAGACGGCCTGCGGCGTGTCCGCCGTCCGCTACGAGGAGGTGCCGACTGGCGCGGACATCCTGCCGGGCAGCGTGCGGCTGAACGGTCAGGTGGTGACGCCCACGCCGCTGGAAGGCGGAGGCTTCGCGGTGGAGCCGGTACCGCTGGCCGCGGGCGCGACCGCGACGCTCACGTACGTCATCCGCCCGGCGTTCCTGGGCACGCCGACGTTCACCGGCACCGCGTCGCTGCGGGGCGTCGTCGTGTCCCATGGCGACGTGCCGCCCCCGTCCACGTCGGGATGCGGGTGCTCCGGCAGCGGTTCGGGGGTGACGGCCTTCGGGCTGGGCGCGCTCGCGTGGCTGGCGCGGCGGCGGCGCGGCGTCAGAGCCCGAAGCTGATGCGCTGGCGGCGGTTGGGCGTCTGCTGACGCTCTTCCAGCACGCCCGACAGCTCCAGGCCGCGCAGGGTGGCCAGGGCCTCGCGCTCCGACAGGTCGGTGAGCGCGAGCAGGTCCTCCACCGTCTTCGTCCCGTCCGCGAACGCCAGCAGCAGCGCCTGCGGCCCGGCCAGCTTCAGCTCGTGCAGGGCGTACGGTGGGTCGGCGGTGGGGAACAACCGGCGGCCGGGGGCCATGCGCTGGCGCAGCGCCACCAGCGTCTCCGTGCGCGTCACGCCCTCCAGGATGAGGTCCCCCGGGAAGAGCGACAGCGGCACCAGGTCCGCGCGCTGCGGCCGCATGGGGCTGAAGCCGTAGCCGCCCTCCGTCCACGCGAAGGTGGACCAGAGGATGTCCTTCACCTGCTCCTCCAGCAGCCTGCGCCGCTGCGACGGGCTCAGGAGGCCCCGCTTGAGGAGCGCGTCCCCGGTGCGCAGCGTGTGCTCGCGCGCGTACGCGGTGGCCTCCGCGAGCTGGGCCTCCGTCAGCGCGCCCTTGCGCAGACAGAAGCGGCCAAAGCGCTCCGGCGCCAGGTTGGAGGCGGCGTACACGACGCGGCCCGCCTCGAAGTAGACGACCTTCAGCACCGTGCCCTGGCGCAGCTTCAGCTCACCGTGGTGGCGTGCCTCGTAATAGGCGTTGAGCAGGCGCGGCACCGTGGTGTTCGCCAGGTCTCCGCCCAGCGACCACTCCGGGAGCTGCCGGCGGCGGCGCTCCGGCGCGGGCACGGCCTCCGTCCAGACGGCGTCGCGCCGGGCGAAGGGCAGGGGCAGGGCCTCGGAGAGGCCCTCGTCGCCGGGCGGCGCCTCCGGAGCGGTGGGTTCAAACGGCGCGGGCTCGGACACCGCGACCTCCTCCACCCCTCCGTCCTCCACCAGCTCTTCAAGGACGAGCAGGTCCACCTCGTCGAGCAGCTCCGTGTGGGGCACGGGGGGCACGCCCGCGGCCTCCTCCAGCGCGTCCATCACGGCGTCCAGTTCAAAGGGCTTCTCGAAGAAGGCGCGGGCGCCGTGCACCTGGATCGCCTCCTGGGCGAAGCGGTCGCCCTTGTAGACGCCGCTGACGGCGATGGCGGGGATGGCGTGGGCCCGGAGCGCGCCCAGCACCTCACTGCCCCGGATGTCCGGCAGCAGCAGGTCCACCAGCGCGGCGTCGAAGCGGGCCGTGGGCCCCAGGGACTCCAGTGCCGCCTCGCCCGTGAACACGGTGAGCGCGTCGTGGCCCCGGGTCTGCGCCACCGTGGCGATGAGGGAGGCCAGTTCCTGGTTGTCCTCGACGATGAGCAGTCGCGCCATGGGCGGGCAGACCCTACCATCAACCCCATGAAGGACGTTCAGGGCTTCCACCATGTGGCGATTCAGGCGAGGGACGTGGAGCGCGTCACCACGTTCTATCGGGACCTGCTGGGCTTTCCCGAGCTCAAGCGCCACCTGCGCGAGGACGGCACCCTGCGGAGCATCTGGGTGGCCGTGCCCGGGGGCTCCTTCCTGGCCATCGAGGCGGTGGACGGGACGCCGGAGGACTCGCCCTTCCGGCACCCGACGCCGGGGCTCCTGATGCTGGTGTTCCGCATCCCGCGCGATGCCAGGGGTGGGGTGGTGGAGACCTTCGCCCGTGCGGGGGTGCCATTGGAGCACGAGACGCGCTGGACGCTCTACGTCCGGGACCCGGAGGGCAACCGGGTGGGGCTGAGCCACCACCCGGAGGACTAGGGGGCCGGGCGGGCGGGGGCGTCCGGCCGGAGGCTTGCGGCGGGGGACGGGGCATGGCTACAAGCGGCCCCATGCGCCTGGGTGAACTGCTCGTGAAGGACGGCCTGGTGTCGGCGGCGGCGCTGGAGGAGGCGCTGGAGTCGCAGGTCGTGCACGGCGGGCGGCTGGGGACCAACCTGGTGGAGCTGGGGCTGCTCTCCGAGCAGGACCTGGCGAAGGCGCTCGGCAAGCTCCACAACTGTGCCTACGCGTCCGGGGAGATGGTGCCCGACCCGAAGGCCGTGGCGCTGGTGAACCCGAACGAGGCGGACGACAAGGAATACCTTCCGATGCGCTTGGACGCGACGCGGTTGAGCGTCGCGGTGGTGAACCCGCACGACTTCCCGACGCTGGACGCCATCGCGTTCAAGACGGGCAAGCGCGTGGTGCCGGTGGTCATCCCCGAGTTCCGGATGAACCAGTTGCTGCGCCGGCATGCGAAGGCCTTCCGGCAGCTGCGGGCCATCGACATGAACGCGGTGCGCCCCAGGCCGGCGAAGGGCTCGGCGGCGGAGCTGGCCAAGGCGCAGGAGCGGCCTCCGGACCTGATGAGCGAGGAGGAGTTCCAGTCCGTCTACTCGCAGGCGCTGGGAGGGGCGGACGCCGACGAAGCCGTGCTGGAAGGGGAGATCATCACCGGCGTGGAGGTGGTGGAGACGCCCGTGCCCATCGCGCCGCCCCCCCAGGCCCGGCCCGCGATGCAGGCGCAGCCCCGCGCTGGCATGCCGGCCTCCGTCCCGCCCCCGGCGCCCCCCGCGATGCATGCGCCCGTACCGGCGCAGCCCCGTGGCGGCGCGCCCGGGATGCCGGCCTCCGTCCCGGCGCAGCCTCCTCACGGCACGCCCGTGGCCCCGCGGCAGGTGCCGCCGGGAGCTCCGCCGCGCGTGGACATCCCCGCGCACGTGGCGCCTCGGGTTCCGGTTCCCGGCCACCCCGCGCAGGCAGCCGCCACCGCAGGGCGTTCCCCCGCGAGTCCGGGGATGCCCGCGCAGCCGATGCCGCCTCCAGGCGTCGTCACGGGACAGCCGCTGCCCACCGCCACGGGAGCCTCCGCGCGCATGGGGGCGGTGCCTCCGGCGGGCGCGGACGTGATTCCGGGCTTCGGGGCGCTGCCACCCCCCGACGCTCTTGTCGAGCAGGCCGCCCAGCCCGTTCCGCCCCAGGCCGCGCCGCCGGTTCGCGCGCCTGTGCCTCCTCCGACGCCGCTGACGTTCCCGGAGGCCCAGGCGGAGCTGGCGCGAAGCTCGGACCGCGAGGACGTGGCGCGCACGGTGCTGCGCTTCGCGCTGGGCAAGTGGCGGCGGAGCCTGCTGCTGTCGGTGCAGGGCAACCTCGTGACGGGCTGGCACGGCATGGGCCAGGGCGTGCGCGACGAAGCGGTGCGCCGCATCGGCGTGCCGCTGCGCGACCAGAGCACCTTCCGACTCGTGCGCGACACGCGCTCCCACTACGTGGGCCCGGTGAAGCGGGACGCGGCGATGGGGATGTTCTACCGGCTGCTGGGCGGTGGCTTCCCCACGACGGCGGTCATCCTTCCGCTGCTGGTGCGCGGCAAGGTCGTCCACCTGCTCTACGTGGACAACGGGCCGGATCAGCTCACGCCGCCGGACGTGGGCGAGCTGCTCATCCTGTCCCAGAGCGTGGGTCGCTCGTACGAGGCGATGATGCGGCGGCGCAAGAGCGCCTGATTCGCGGGCCGCCCCTCACCGGAACTCCGGAGGGGGCGGACCCTCCTGGCGGGCCACGGGGGGAGAGGGCACCACGAGGCGCCGGGCCCTTTGGAAGAGGGGCACGGGCTGCTCCTCCGCCACGTACACGCCCCAGAAGTACTCGCCTGGGGCGAGGCCGGGCAGCACCACCTGTTGCGTGCTGCCTTCACGGACGAGCACCGGGTGGCTCAGGTTCCGGTCGCGGGCCACGACGAGCCGGTAGTGGGGGGCTCCGCCGGGGGACTGCCACGCGAAGACGATGTCCTGGGCCGCCAGGGCCTCCGGGGCCCGGTAGTCGTCGCGCGGCGCGATGAGCAGGGCACGCCGTGGCTCGCGGTCCACGTAGATGCGGCGGGCGAAGCCGGATTCACCCGGCTGGCCCTGGGCGTCCAGCGCGGCCACGCGCCAGACGAACATCCCGGGCTCCGGCGGGAGGAAGGTGAAGCGCGAACCCTCCACCTGCGTGTCCACCACGCGCCGGGTGAAGCCCAGGTCTCGCGCCACCTGCACCCGGTAGCGCGGCGCTCCGTCCAGGGCCTTCCAGGCGAGGGGGATGCCCAGGCCCGGGCTCCACCCGATGTGGGCATCCACGCCGGGGGACAGGCTGGTGGGGAAGGGCGGCCCGTCGTGTTCGGCGTCCTCCAGGCCGCGAGCAACGTCCAGCCAGCTCCCCGCATCGAGCGTGCGCCGGTTGGGTCCCTCCGCGAGCCTCAGGCGTCCACGGGACACGCTGAGCTGCATGCCGCTGCCCGTGCGGGTGACGCGGAACTCCGCTGGTCCATCGAGCGCGTCCACCGTGAGCTCCACCTGATGGCCCGCGTCTCCGCGCAGGACGAGCGGGCCCTCCCACAGGGCGTCCACGGGGAGCACGCCCCGGGCGGTGCCCGACTCCAGCGCCACCACGGAGCCGCCCGTCGCGCCCCCATCCACCGGCAGGGGCCGTTCGACCAGCACCACGGTGTGCTCCTCCAATTCGAAGCGGCCTCCGCCTCGCAGCTCGATGCGCGCGGAGGCCGCGAGCCCGGTGCGCACCCAGTCGCCCGCGCGGAAGGTGGCGCCGGCCTCGAACGGCTCCCAGAACGAGCGGGCGGTGCGCATCGTGTCGACGGGACCCTGGGCCACCGCGCAGGTGGCCACGATGGCCGCCAGCTCCCGCGACACGGCCGAGGCAGCACCGGCCTCCTCGGAGACGCGCGAGCAGCCCACCGTCAGGAGGGCCAGCAGCGCCGCGCCCAGGGGGCGGCCCATGTGTCGGCCCCACGCGTGCGGAGGCGGACCCTGCCGCGAACGCGCCTCCATCATCGCCTCCACCCGGGCGGAGCGCGGCGCGCTTCGTCCTCCAGGAACTGGAGCTTCAGGCGCGGCACGCTCCGCTCCGGCGCCGCTTCGAGCGCGGCGCGCAGGTGGGCCACGGCCTCGGCCACGTCACCCCGCTGCGTGGCCTCCAGCGCCAGTTGTTCGAATCCATCCGCCAGCGCCTCCAGCCGTTGCTGGACGCGCGGATCCCCCGGACGCAGCGCCCGCGCCGCCTGGAGCTGCGCCAGCGCCGTGTCCTCTCCGGCCCCGGACAGCTTCGCCACCGCGATGAGCCGGTCCGCCCTCAGCAGGTGCTCCCCCAGCGCGGACTCCCGCGCGTGCAGGGGCCACAGGAGCGCCGCGCTCGAAGCGCCCAGGACCGTGAGCGCCAACGCCCCCCAGCGCAGCCCCTGCCGGTGGCGCGCGGCCAGCAGTCGCAACGCCACCGGGAAGCGCTGATCCACGAAGCCCATCCACCGGCGGCACCGCTGGGAGCGCGGTGGCCGGTCCCTTCCGCGCGCGACGCCGATGAGCGCCTCCGTCTCGCGCTGCACCCGGTCCAACGGCTCCCCGAACAGCTCGCGCATCGCCTGCACCAGGTCGAAGGGGGGCAGGGTGGCCCGCACGCGCTCCAGCGCCTGACGCAAGGCCCGGGCGCTGGGCGCGCGGCGCGTGGGCTCGGGCTCGGTGGCCCACCGCACCAGTCGCTCCAGCTCCGGCGTCACCTGGGGATTGAAGCGCGCCGGCCGCGGACCCTCCGGGTGCCCGGTGCCGGTGACGTCCCCGAGCGCGCGGTGCAGCGTGAGCAGCTCATGGAGCACCCGCCCCATGCCGTGGATGTCCCAGCCGGGCTCCGGGCGCCCTCCCGCCGCCTGCTCCGGCGCCATGTACGCGCGCTTGCCCACCCTCAGCAAATCGTTGCCGCTGGCGATGCTCGCCGACGCGACGCCCATGTCCACCAGCTTCACCTCGCCGTGCAGCCCGATGAGCAGGTTGCCCGGGCTCACGTCGCGGTGGACCAGGTGCAGCGGGCGCCCATCCAGGTCGCGCTGCTCGTGCAGGTACTCCAGGGCCTTGCCCAGCTCGATGGCGAGCGTCACCGCGAGCGCCACCGGCGGAGGCCGCCCGCGCTGTCGCAGCCGGTCCAGCAGGTCCGCGCCGTTGCACCCGTGCACGTACTCCATCGCCATGAAGGGCCGTCCGGCGGCGGAGCCCACGTCGAACACCTGGATGACGTTGGGGTGCTGGAGCGTCGCGCTCAAGCGCGCCTCCGTGAGGAACAGCTCCGACAGGCGCGGGTGGCGCGCGTACTCCTGGAACACGAGCTTGAGCGCCACCAGCTTGTCCACGCCCTCGGCCATGGTGCGCCGCGCGAGGAGGACCTCCGCCATCCCCCCGGCCCCCAGGCGCTTGAGCAGCTGGTACGGACCGAACGTGTCGAACGGCCGAAGCCCGCCCTGCCACGCTTCCGGGTCGCGCGCGTGCAGCACGTCCACGTGCGAGTAGTCGTGCAGCACCTGCGCCCCCTCCACCGTGGAGCGGGGCCGGATGCCCACCGGCGTCGGCTCCTCCCGCCAGCCGTCCGCGTCCCCCGTGGGGCCCGCACCCGACACGTCGAGGGAGGCGGCCACGGGCGGCGGAGGGGCCGGGCGTTCATCGCGCGGGCTCACCGGCAGCGGGAGGCTGCCCGCGTCCAGCGCGACGAACTTGACGAAGTAGCCGCGCACCCAGCCGGACACCCCGTGCTCCATCACCCGCACGCGGCCGGAGACGGCAGGCTCCGCGCCCTGGAAGGCGACCTGGAGCGGGAACTCCGTCCCGATGGGCCGTGGCGCATCCGCCGGCACGAACAGGCCATGCTCCGTCATGCTCTTCCACAGCCGCGCGCGAGACTCCGGCGCGTCCGCGAACGGCAACCGGAACAGCCGCCCCCTTCTCCTTGCCAGCTTCACGCCGTTGCTCCCCTCTGCGAATGACGGTTCGTGCGCCTTCGGGCCCGGGCCCCTCATCAGGGAGTCGCGGTCAACGTCACCTGGATGGGCTCCGGGCGGTCGCCCACCAGCACCTCGGCCCTCCAGGTGGCGTGGCCCGTAAGCTGGACGCTCACCTGATGGACGCCCGGTGCCAGCGCGACCAGCGACTCCAGCTGCCGCGCGAGCCCCACGGCCCGGCCGTCCACGAACACGCGGGCGCTCTCCGGCAGCACGTCGAAGCGCAGCCCAGTCTCCCGCGCCCGCTCCACCCCCACCGCGCGCGCCGGGGGCCGCTGTGGGCGCGCTGTCTCCAGCCGCAGGAACGGCAGGGCCTGGGCCACGGGATGGCTTGGGAGGCGTGCACAGGAGCAGGTCCCGACCATCAGGAGCGTGATGAACAGACGTGACGTGTGCGGGGGCATGACAGGGATTGGAGCGTGGGCCAGGGGGCCTCCGTCAAGGCACCGGCCCTCGCGTCCCGGAGGCTGTCTCCACCCGCACAGCGCAAACCGTGGCGGCATCTTTCCGACCCACCCGCCCAGGTCGCCCTCCCCGAGGAAGCAGCGGATGTCCCCCGGTGGACGAACCGCCGCGCGGGGGCGCGCCATCCCCCGTCGGGATGACGGACCGCGCGTGCGTGCGGGGCGACCTGGGAGGTGACAGGCATTGAGAGGAATTGGCGTCCGGAGGGGGTCCATCCGGATCCAGGCATGTCAGACGCCGCCCTTAATCTGTGACGCATTCCAGCCCGAACCCACACCATGACGACCCGACTTCCCATGCCCGACCTCGCGCCCCGGACCTCGTCGTCTCTCCTGCCTGGACGGCCCTTCGCCCCCGGGCGTGACGGCCTCATCCGCGGCCACACGCCCCGCTTCACGGACATCCGGCCGCTGCGGCTGGAGGACTTCCTGTCGGGGGCGCCCCGAAGGAGGGACGCCTTCGCCCGGGCGCTCGTCGAACAGCTCTCCGAGCGCGGCTTCTTCTACCTGGAGCGGCCCGCCGCGCTGCTGTCGCGCCACGAACTGGAGGGCTCGTTCGAGCGCTACGAGGCCACCTACCAGCACGCGCTCCTGGCGCACCCGTACCTGCACGCGCTGATGCCCGCGGAGTCGGTGTTCCAGACGGGCTACAACGCCACGTGGTTCCCGGAGTCCACGGTGGTGCGGCAGGCCATCGAGGCCTTCATGGCCAAGCCCGCGACGTGGAACGCCTTCCGGCGGAGGCTCGTGCCGGAGCCGGTGCGGGAGCTGCTGGGGGCCTCGGAGGAGGCGTACCTTGCCTGCCACGAGGTGGGCAGCGTGCTGCTGGAGGCGCTGGAGTGGGGCTATGGCCTGCGCGCCGGAGGCCTCACGCGCCTGTTCCGCCGCCGCACGGAAGGGGCGGTGCGGTTCGTGAAGTACCACGCGCCCAGCGTCGCCCGGAGGCGCCGGGAGGTGGTGGCGCACGCGTCGGAGCCGCACGCGGACAAGAGCTTCTTCACCTTCAACCTGGGGGAGTCCCGGCCGGGGCTGGTGTGGCTGGACAGGGGTGTGCCCCGCCTGCTGCCCAACGACGCGGGGCACTGGCTCATCACCTCCGGCCAGTTCTCCGAAGGGCTGACGCGGGAGCTGGACGCGCCGGTGCGCGCGTTCCGGCACACGGTGGTCAACGACGGCGAGCGCGTCGTCGTGCTCGGCTTCGTGACGCCCGAAGGGGACCTGCACGACCTGCCGCTGGACCAGTGGCCCGCGCCGACGCGCATGGGAGGCCCCCGTGGCTGAGCACGCGCGGAGCGACGAGGGCGGGCCGGAGCACGTGTTCTTCTCACCCCATCCGGATGACGTGGCGCTGGGCGCCTACGCGAGCCTGCTGGGCGTGCCCCGGGGCATCGTCCCCACGCTCGTCACCGTCTTCTCCCAGAGCTGCTGGGAGTTCGTGCTGCCGGTGGACCCCACGCGGGCGCTGGCGGTGACGTCGCTGCGGATGGGCGAGGACCGGAGGTTCGCCCGGGCGCATGGCGCGGACCTCGTGCACCTGGGCTTTCGCGACACCAGCCTGCGCTCACCGCCCGGAGGCGTCCGGGAGCCGGAGGAGGCCACGACGGCGCTGGGCCTGCGCGTCCGCGAGGCGCTGGCGGAGGTCCTGGCGCACGTGTCCGACGACGCGGTCTGCTACGTGCCGTTGGGCATCTCCAGCCACGTGGACCACCTGCTGGTGCGCGACGCGGTGCGGGCGCTGCGGGGGGACCGGGGGCAGCTCGTCTACTACGAGGACCTGCCGTACTCCGCGCACCACCCGGACGACGAGATCGTCGACTACGCGTGGGCGCTCGGGCTTACGCCCCGGTGCCTGGACCTGACGGCGCTGTGGACCGCGAAGGTGCGGGGCCTGTCGTTCTACGCAAGCCAGCTGGAGCCGGCGACGCTGCCCGCCGTGGAGGCGCACGCGAGGCGGTTGGGCGCGGGCCGCAAGCTGTGCGAGCGCGTCTGGACGGTGGCCCCATGAGGGTGCGGGAGCCCGCCGCGAGCGGGGAGCTGCTGGTGCACCTGTCCTACGAGGCCACGCGCACGCTGGGCGGGATGGGCGTGGTGCTGGAGCACCTGCTGGCGGCGCCCGACTACCGCGCGGCCTTTCCCCGCACGCTGCTGGTGAGCCCCACCGTGCGCCCGTGCGGCCTGGGCAGCTACGCGCCGGAGGAGTCGCTCGCGCACGACCTGGAGGCGCGCGGCGAGGTGCTCTACAGCGGCCTGCGCCGTCACAACCCGGACGGCTGGACGCGCGTCTTCCAGCCCGTGGAGGCGCGCCACGACGTGTCGTTCGTCTACGGCCGGCGGGAGGCGCCGGGCGGGCCGGTGGAGGTGCTGCTGGTGGACGTCACCGACGTGCTCCGCGGCTACCGGGCCCGGCTGGGCACGCTGCCGCTGTTCCTCCAGCGGCTGCGCACGCTGCTCGGGGTGGACCTGCCGTTCGACTGTCGCGGCGGCAGGCCCGCGCCGTGGCGGGCCCTCTCGCGCGCGTGGCGGGCCGTGCACGGGACCCGGCTGGGCGCGGCGCCGTGGCTCAACCGCCTGTTCCGGCGCGCGGTGCACCACGGCCTCCTGGACGCGCCGCCGTTGGATCACGACGCCATGCTGGCCATCACGCTCGCGGAGCCCGTCTTCGACGCGGTGGCGCGGCTGCGCTCACCGGACGGCGCGGGGACCGTCGTCCTGGCGCAGGAGCACCTGTCGCTGCCGCTCGCGTACAAGGCGCTGCTGGACGGACGCGACTGGTGCCGCACCGTCTACTACGCGGGCGAGGTGCGCACGCCCCGGGTGCTCGTGGAGTACGGCGAGGCGGGGCAGGGCGCGTCCGATGCGCGCTTCTACAACGTGCAGCGCCTGGGCCTGGAGCAGGGCCGGACGTTGGAGCAGGTGTACCCGGTGGGCACCTGGCCCGGGTTCCAGATCCTCCGCAACGGACACCTGTGCGACCGCGTGGGCGCGGTGAGCGCGTCCGTCGCGGACGAGCTGCGCTTCCTCGACCCGCGCTATTCGCTGCGGCCCGTGACGGTGGTGCCCCACGGGCACCGCGTGATTGAGACGGACGGGGACGCGAGGGAGGCCGCGCGGGCGCGGGTGCTGCGCCATGCGCGCAAACAGTGGGGCCAGGACTTCCGCCTGCTGCTCACGCACATCTCCCGGGATGAGGTCTGCAAGGGCCTCTGGCGCGACGTGGACGTGTGCGAGCACCTGGCGGAGCTGCTGCCCGGGGAGCGGCGGCCCGCGTTGCTGGTGATGGTGACGGAGTGGAGCGAGGCGGAGCCGTCCGACAACCTGCGCCTCGTGAAGGCGCGCGTGGACGCGTTCAACGCGAAGGACGCCGGCGTGCGCATCGCGCTGGTGAACCAGCCCTCGTGGCCCCTGGGCCTGGACTTCACGCGGGACGACCTGCACCGCGCCACGGACGTGTCGCTGGGCCAGTCGCTGTACGAGTCCCACGGCCTGGCGCAGCTGGAGGCGCTGGGCTGCGGCGCGGTCTGCGTCATCTCCGGGGCGAGCGGCGCCCGGCGCACCCTGCGGGAGAAGTGCGAGGCCCTGGGCCTGTCGGAGTCCGCGCACCCGAACCTCGTCGTGTCGGACCCCGTGGCGGATGCCCGCGAGGCGGGGCTCGCGCACTCGGTGGAGGCGTGGAAGGCGCTGCCGTCCGCCGTCCTGCGCGAACAGGAGCTGCGCACCGCGCGCCGGGTGGCGGAAGCGGTGCTCCGCCGCCTCCCACGCGATGCGCACGAAGGCCGCCTCCTGCTGGAGACGGGCAGGGCCCTGGCGGAGCGGCTGCGCTGGGAGCCCATCCTCCGCGAGCAGTTGATTCCCCTCCTCCAATTCCCGCCCCGCGAAGCGCAACCCGACTGGAGTGTCTGACATGGAAGCGAGCGACAAGGCCGCGACGCTCATCGTGGTGGCCCACCCCGAGGACGTCGTCCGGCTGTTCAGCACCGTCGCCGAGGGCGCGGACCTCGCGGTGGTGACGGAGGACGGGAGCGCCAGCCGGGAGCTGGAGGCGGTGGGCAGGGCGCTGGGCGCGCGCACGACGCACCTGCTGTTGTCCCCGTCGGAGGTGGGGCCCTGGTGCCGGGAGCAGCGCGAGCGGGGGCCCGGCCGCGTCTTCACGCACAGCCCGCAGGAGGAGGCGCCGCTGCACCGCGAGGTGGCGGTCCTGGTCAGCCGCGTGTTCGAGCGGCTGTGGGTGCCCGCCACGGGCGCGCGTCCGACGGTGTGCACGGTGCTGGACGACGCGGCCTTCCAGCGCAAGCTGGACCTGCTCAATGCCTTGTACCGGGAGCGCCCCGACGGCGCCCAGGCCGGCGCGTGCACGGAGCCGCTGCGCGACGGCCCCGGCCTGGAGGCCTTCACGCAGGTGCGCTCCACGGACATGGTGCGCGCCCTGTCCCTCACCAAGCCGGAGATCTTCTCCGAGCTCGCGGACCCCTGGGGCTTCGCCCGGTCCCCGTATGAGACCGAGCGCTTCGCCCTCACCGCGAAGGTGCTGGAGTCGCTGCGCCACGCCACGCCGCCGCCCCGGCGCGTGGTGGACGTGGGCGCGTGCGAGGGGATGATGACGGAGCACCTGCTGTCGCTCTTCCCCCACGCGAACGTCCAGGCACTGGAGTCCGAACCCCGCTTCGTCGCGCGCCTGCGCGAGCGGCTGGGAGGCCACGCCCGCGTGCGCATCGTGGAGGCGTCCGTGGAGGACGTGGCGCTGGAGGCGGACCTCGTGCTGCTCGCGGAGGTGCTCTACTACCTGTCCGACGACGCGGGCCGCGACCTCCTGGAGCGCCTGCGCGCCTCGCACCTGCTCACGTCCTACGGGGGCGCTTTCGGCGCCCAGGTGCACGAAAGGCTCGCGGAGCGCGGCTGGGAGGTTGTCCAGTCCATGACACTTCCCGGTCGCATCGAGCCCGTGGACGGCGCTCAGAGCCCGTTGCTGGTGCGACGGGCAGGCACCGAAATCCGTCTCTGGAAACGGTGATAACAAGGTTTCAAGGAGATACGCCTGGGCTGTCCCGACTGAAGGTGGGACGTCTCTCCGCCCTGACACATGTATCGCGGGTTCATGCTTATCCCTGACATGGGGATTCCGGTGTTGCCTGCTTGAATCCGCGTTGCCAATGACACGGGAACTCTCCAGCATGGCCGAACATGGCCGCCCCGGAAGTTGTCACCCATGACCCCCTGGATGCCCCGGCCCGGGTATCTCGCGACGAGGGTCTGAAACACCTCACGCTCCGGCGTATCGCGCTGCCGTGGTTCGTGGCGCTCTGGGTGGCGGCATCGGCGGTGGGCACGGGGCTGCTGTGGTCGCACGCGAGCGCGGCGGGGCCGGCGGCGACACCGCCCTCCCGGCTGCCGGGGTCGCTCGCACCCGTGGGCGGTCCCGGGGCGTGGTCGCTGCTCGTCTTCCTCCATCCCCAGTGCCCCTGCTCGCGCGCGACGCTCACGGAGCTGGCGAAGCTCACGGTCCGCGCGGGAGGCCGGCTCGCCACGCGCGTCTTCATCTGGGCGCCGACCGAGGCGTCCCCGGACTTCGTGCAGTCGGAGCTGTGGGCGCGGGCGCGCGCGCTGCCCGGCGTGGAGGTGGTGGCGGACGTGGACGGGCAGGCGGCGCGCGGCGTGGGCGCCCGGACGTCCGGTCAGGTGGTGCTGTACTCGCCGGAGGGTGAGGAGCGCTTCAGCGGCGGCATCACCCCCGCGCGCGGCCACGAGGGCGACAGCGAGGGCAACCTGGCCATCCGGGCCCTGGTGGAGGCGCGGGCGCCTGGAAGTCCCTCCGCGTCCGTCTTCGGCTGTGCCCTGGAAACACCCCCGAGCCCGTCGGGCGAGACCCCGTGATGAGAATCCAGCTGTCCGACGCCGACGTGGCCGCCCGGGCGCGCCAGCTCCACGAGGCGCAGTGTCTGTCATTGAGCCGGCGCACCGACCGGACCTTCATCCTCCTGATGGCGTTGCAGTGGGTGGCGGGGATCGCGGCGGCGGTGTTCCTGTCGCCCCGCGCCTGGGCGGGCCTGGAGAGCGAGGTCCACCTCCACGTCTGGGCGGCGGTGGGCCTGGGGCTGCTCTTCGGCGGGCCGCCGGTGCTGCTCGCGCTGACGCACTCCGGGCAGGCGTCCACGCGGCACGTCATCGCGGTGGGACAGGCCTTGATGTCCGGGCTGCTCATCCACCTGATGGGGGGCCGCATCGAGACGCACTTCCACATCTTCGGGTCGCTGGCGCTGCTGGCCATCTACCGGGACTGGCGGGTGCTGCTCACCTTCAGCGGCGTGGTGGCGGCGGACCACTTCCTGCGCGGAGCGCTCTGGCCGGAGTCCATCTTCGGCGCGCACGCCCGGGATTCGTGGCGGTGGCTGGAGCACGCGGCGTGGGTGGTGTTCGAGGACGTCTTCCTCATCGTCTCCTGCGTGCAGGGCCAGCGCGACCTGCGGGCGGCGGCCGAGCGGGAGGCGCAATTGGAGCTGTCCCAGCACGCGGTGGAGGAGCGGGTCGTCCGGCCGCTGGCGGGCTCCGCGGACGCGCTGCGCGACTCCATGCGGACGCTGTCGGTGTCCACGCGGGAGCAGCGTGAGGACCTGACCCGTCAGGCCCGGGCGCTGAGCGAGACGCAGGTGACGGCGGAGGAGATCCGCCAGACGTCGCTCGTCGCGTCCGAACAGGCCACCCGGGTGCTGCGCTCGACGGTGGAGGCGGGGGACGTGGGCGCCGCGGTGGAGGACGCCATCGGCCGGAGCGTGGAGGGGCTGGCGGAGATCCGCGCCCAGGTGGCGGACATCTCCGAGCGCATCCAGGGGCTCGCGGCGTACACGGAGAAGATTGGCGGCATCACCCGGACGGTGCAGGACCTGGCGGACCAGTCCAACGTGCTGGCCATCAACGCGGCCATCGAGGCGGCCCGGGTGGGCGAGGTGGGCCGGGGCTTCGCGGTGGTGGCGCGGGAGATCCGCAACCTGTCGTCGCAGTCGGTGGCGGCCACGCAGCAGGTGCGCTCGGTGCTGGAGGACACGCGCACGCGAATCCAGGGGGTGGTGGACCTCACGCGCCAGGGAGGGGAGCGGATGGGCCGGGGCATCGACACCATCCGCGAATCGGGGGATCGGCTGCGAATGTTGTCCGTGCTGGTGGAGGGCAACGCGGACGCGGTGCGCCGCATCTCCGCGTCGGTCAGTCAGCAGTCGGCGGGCGTGTCGCAGATCTTCTCCGCCGTCACCGACCTGACCGCGATGATGCAGGCGTCGGTGGCCCGGGTGGAGGCCACCCACGCGGCGGCGGACACGCTCCAGCACGTCACCGACCAGGTCCACGGCGTCATCGGGCTGTATCAGGGCGGGACCTGATACGTCACCGACAAGCCCCCTTTCATGGAGTACATGGAGGCCATGACCTCCAGACTCCGACGTTTCCTGTCGTTTTCCTCGATTCCCCTCCTGCTGAGCTGCGGCGCCGCCGCGGTGTCGGACGGCTCCTCTCCCGCGCTGGCGTCGCAGGGGCAGGAGCTCGCCACGGGCACGCCCGCCGGCAACGGCGTGGTGCTGTTCCTCAATGATTATTCGACGACGCTGACGGTGTTGGACACGGAGGTGCCGTTGAACCTCCAGGCGGCGCAGGCGCTGGTGGACTGGCGCGAGGGCCCGGACGGCGTGCTGCACACGGGGGATGACCGGCGCTTCGTCTCCATCGAGCAGGTGGACGCGGTGCCCTTCGTGGGGCCGGCGGCGCTCGCGGCCCTGGAGGCGTACGCGCGGGGCACGGGCCGGGTGGAGCTGCCGGTGGACGGCTGGGTGGGCACGTTCCAGGGCGTGACGTTCAACGTGGCGGAGGCGCGCCGGGCGCTGGCGGTGGCGAACGCGCAGGGCGCGGGTGCGTTGCAGGCGACGTACGGCATGTCCCCGGCGGCGGCGAACGCCGTCGTGGCGGCGCGGCCGTTCTTCCACATCCTGAAGCTGGGACGGCTGCCCGGCGTGGACGGCACGTCGCTGCAGAACCTCAAGACGGCGACGCAGCAGGCGGCGGAGGGCGAGCCCTGCACCGGCCAGACGACCTGTCAGTCCGGTCTCTGGTGCAATGGCATCCCGAACGACGCCTCCAGCCCGTATGGCCGCTGCATCACCACCGCGCCCACCCCGGGGGACGGGGCGTCCTGTTCGCTGTTCGTGCCCTGCCAGGCGAACCTGACGTGCCACGGTCTGGCGTCGGGTGCGACGGAGGGCTGGTGCCGGCCGGCGTGGATGGAAGGGACGTTCACGGCGTACTCGGACCTCACGCTGCAGGGCAACACGACGCCGCTGGTGTCGTCGCAGCCGGTGGTGGGTCTGGCGACGGTGCCGGAGGACATCACGGTGGAACTGGACCTGGCGCACAACAACCCGTCCAGGCTGGTGCTGACGCTGGAGGATCCGGGTGGTGAGACGGCGCTCCTGTGGGACGGGCCGAACGAAGGCACGCCGCCCAAGCGCATCCCGGTGACGCGGGGCATCCCGCGCGACGGCACCATCAACGGCCTGTGGAAGCTGCACGTCGTCAACCCGTCCGGGGTGGGCAACGGCAAGCTGCGTGAGTGGACGCTGAAGCTGAACAGCCGCTGGGACTGAGCCGGCGGTGATGCAGGGCCAGGGGGCCGGGGATGCGTCCCGGGCCTCCTGGCGCCCGCGCCCATCAGGGAACGCGTCCGCCGATTTCGGGGAAGCGTTCGTAGGCACGCAGCAGCGCGTCCAGGTGGGAGGGATTGTCGAGGTCGAGCGGGGCCTCCGTGAGCTGGACGATCCATCCCCCCGTGGAGGTCCGCCGCGATCGCGTGAGCAGGCCCGTGTCGCGCGAGGGCTCCGGGAACCCGAGAATCCGCGCGGTGGCGGCGGACCAGTAGTTGAGCCAGCCCAGGTGGTGCGGAATCTCCGGTGAGCGGATTTCCCATGAGGGCTTGAGCGTCGGCAGCCCCCTGGGGGGAGACGGTGGGCCCGCCATGGTGGGGCTCGTCTGTTCCGAGATTTCGCTCGCCGCACGGGTGGGCGTTGCGTGTCCCCAGAATGAGAACGCGGCCTCCGCGATTGCCTCCAGCACCGCAGCTGCCGCCACGGTGGTGGCAGCGTCCAGTGGCAGTTCCGCATGGGCTTCAAGCTGCGCTCGTCCTCCGGGAGCCTCGCTGGCTGGCATCTCCATCCCGAAGAGCGTGACGAGGTGGCCCTCGTCCGCGTTGCAGAGGAGGGCGAGCACCCCGGCGCTCAAGGAGGTTGCGAACCACGCATCGCGCTGTGTCAGCGGAATGAAGGCCCCGTCCTCAGCGATCCTCCATTCCAATCGCAACCCAGGAAGCGCATGTTCCATCGCGTGGATGATCGCGGTCGGGCGGCCGTCGCGCTCCACGAGCCCAGGTGCTCGGGTGATAAGGACGAGGGAGCTTTCCGGGGCTGTCATTTCAGCACCAATCCATGATGATGATGTTCAGGTTGTTGATCTGCGCGAGCAGCGCGGTTCGGTGCGCGGCGCTGCGTACGCCAACGACGAAGTCATAGCCGCAAGCCTTTGCGAGTTCCCGCTCGCGCCTCAGCTCCGAAACCTGTTTCGCGATGGAAATCCTCTTGAGGGCAGGCGTGTATAGATCAAAGTTGTCGGTCTTCACCTCCCATAGAAGCCGCGAGTGGAGTCGCAGCGCGTCGAACCGCTTCCCGTTGACGAGGACATCCGAGCCGGGAAACGCATTCTGCGGCACCTTGTCGGCGCACTGATTGTGCAAGGCGTCGCCGCCCAGGTGCGGCACGGGCTGGGGTGTGCACTCCGGGCGGCGCTCGCGTGGCTCCAGGAACGACGGCGGCCCCGGAGGGAAGAGGTCCTGTCCCGAGGAGGCACCGTCCGGCTGGGGTCTTCGGCTTGAGAGCGAGTGCAGCGGGGCGGGCTGCGTCTCGGGTGCAGGGCTCACTGTCTCACCGGAGGTCTCCTCCTCCGGGTAGGGCCGCCTGAACTCATACGCCTCCAGTTGCTCGTGGATGGCGACGGCCACCACCACCGCGCCGATGATGATCACCGCGCCCACCACGATTTCGGGCTGCGTCAGCAGGCAGATGCCGACCATCGTCTCCAGGGCGAGCACGTTCGCGGAGGCCACGGGACACCGGCGCTGGGTATCGCGGAAGCGGATCCTGCGGGTGTCGAGTTCGGAGAAGCATCGCTCCACGACCACGGGCCAGGCCTGGGACGCCTCACGGACGACACACCGTCCGTCATCCTTCCAGGGCAGCGTCGCCGCTTTCTGGAGGTTGGTGAACCTGGGGTTTCGGGCCCTTGAGTCCGTTGGGCCGGTCGCGGGTGTAGCGCAGGCGACCAGAAGCACGAGGAGTGCACTGCAAGCTCGCAGACGCAGGGGCATGTTCATCCATCTGGCCAGGGGGCCGTGTCGTGGCGAAACGGGAAGAGCATCCGATGGACCACGGGCAAAGAAAAAGCCCAGCACCCGTGGAGGGTGCTGGGCTTCGGAGGGCGCCGGGGCTGGGGACTACTCCTCGGCCTCTTGCGGCTCCTCGAAGTTCACGTCGAAGTTGACGCGCTGCCCGGGCTCGATGGTGAAGGTCTTCTGCCAGCGCGACGGGCCCACGGTGACGAGCAGGCGGTGGTAGCCCTCGTACACGTCCAGCTCCTCGACGGGCACGGTGCCCGCGGGCTTGCCGTCGATGGTGACGTTGGCGCCAGCGGGGCCACGCACGTTGATGAAGGCCTTGTTGAGGAAGAACTGGAACGCGGAGCGGCCGGTGGGGGCGACCGTCACCGTGCGCGACACGGAGATGCCGAGCGCGCCGTTGGTGAAGGTGAGCAGGTGGCGGCCCGGGGGCAGCGGCACGGACAGCGGCGTGCGGCCCAGCAGGGTGGTGGTGCTGTTGAGCGTGACCTCCACGCGCGGCTCCACCGTGAGGTCCAGCATGCCCATGACGGGGCCCGCGTCCACGATGCCGGCGTCCTCCACGCCCGCGTCCTCGGGACCCGCGTCGAAGGGAACGGGAGCGGCCACCACCTCGGGCACGCCCGCGTCGAAGGACTCGACGGTCATCGTGCCCTTCAACTGGCGCTGGATGACCACTGCGCTCGCGCCGAGCGTCAGCGCGAGGCCGCCGACGACATAGGGGATCCAGGAGCGGGAGGACTTCTTCGCCGGCACCTGCTGCGCCGCGGGGCTCGCAGCGCCGCCGAAGATGGGACCCGAAGCGCGGTCACCCTGGGACTGAGTCGCCGCAGATGTTCCTTGGGTGGAGGCAGCAATGGATGCGCCAGCATTCGAGCCCTGCACCCCTGCATTCGCACCAGAGGCCTGAGTCGAACCCTGCGCACCACCATGCGAGCCCTGAGCTTGCGTCGAAGCCTGTGAACTGACACTGGAGCCCTGCGCCTGTGTCGAAGCCTGCGAACTCGCATTGGCTGCCTGAGCCGGCATCGAGGTCTGCGCCACCTGGCCCTGCGCGCTCGCGTGCGCACCCTGCGAGGACGCCGCCTGCGAACCCGCGCTGTGCGTGGCGCCGTGCACGGGAGCCGTCGAAGCCACGGGCACAGAAGCGCCCGTGCTCGGCGCCTGCGCACCCGAAGCCGCCGGGGCCGAATTCACCTCGGGCACCAGATTCTTCACCGGCTCCGCGAGCCCCACGCCCTTCGCGAGGATCTCCGCGACCTGCGGCGGGGTCATGCCAGCCTTCGCGAGCGCCTCCGCGATGCCCAGCTCGATGGTCTTGCGCCGCGCCGCGCGCGCGTCGCTCTCCGGCGGGAAGAGCTTCGCCAGGTGCTCCGCGAAGGACTCGTGCGTGGGCAGCTTGCCGATGGCCTCCACCAGCGCCTCACGGAAGGCGAGCGCGGACGGGTAGCGCTCCAGCGCGCGCTTGGTGGTCGCCCGGCGCACGACGGCGTCCAGCTTCAGCGGCACGTCGGGCGGCATCGGCGGCAGCGCGCGGTTGAGCACCGCCTTGTCCGGATCCGCGGACTCCTTGAAGGGCATCTTCCCCGTGAGGCACTCGTGCAGCGTGAGCCCCAGCAGGAACACGTCCGACTGAACGTTGACCGCTTCGCGTCCGCCCAGCAGCTGCTCCGGGGACGTGTACGCACGGCGGTTCTTCACGCGCTTGCCGCCGCGCTCGCGGGGCGCCACGGACAGCGCGCCGTAGCCGGTCACCTTCGTGAAGCCGGTGAACGACACCATCAGCGTCTCGGGCCGGATGTCTCCGTGCACCAGCGGTGAGCCGTCGTCGTTGCCCGCGACGTGCGCGTAGTGCAGCCCCATCGCCGCATCCGCCACGACGAGCGCCGCGAACGCGGGCGACATGCGCGGGTGCGCCTCCAGCACGCGGCGCAGCGGCTCGCCGTCGGCGAACTCGGTGACGCGCGCAAGGCCGCCATCCAGCTTCTCCAGGCCGTGGACGCGCAGGATGTTCGGGTGCTCGAAGACGATGGCGCGATTCGTCTCGCGCTCCAGCCTCGCCACCAGGTCCGGGTTCTGGGCGATGTCGGGCGGTGCCCAGATGAGCACCACGGGACGGGGCGTGGCGCCATCCTCCAGCGCCAGTCCGAGGAAGGCCCGCGATCCCTCTCCGGCGAGGAGGGGACCGAGTGATTGGTAGCGAGGCGAACTCATGGGAACGGCATGCTAGTGCCCTTCCTGTCGATCCTGGAATCCCCGCGTAACGACTACAGCCGCTGCCCTTCGAACGGCAGGGTCAGGTGGTAGGCGTATCGCCCGCGACGCACGAGCAACAGCACGCTACGTCCCCGTCGCGCCGTGAGCAGTCCTTCACGGAAAGTGTCAGCCGTGGGAACCGGCTGGTTGTTCATCCGCAGGAGCACGTCACCCGGCTCCAGGCCAATCTCCGACGCAGCGGAGCCCGGCCGCACGGCGGAGATGGCCATCCCGTTCTTATTCTCCTTCACTCGCAGTCCCAGCCGCTCCCACGCCAGGGTTTCAAGCAGGCGTGCTGGAAATTCGACCGGCGTCACCTGCACGGTGCGGGTCGAGCCTGCTCGGAAGAGCACCAGGGGGAAGGCCGAGCGGGCCGGATAGCCGCGCACGCGCGAGTCGAAATCCTCCGCGTCCTGGATGCGTGAGCCCCCCAGCTCGGCCACCACGTCGCCACGCTGCACGCCGGCCTGCGCGGCCGGACTTTCGGGCTCCACGTTCGTCACCACGGTGCCGTAGGTGCGGTCCCACCCGAGCCGCGCGGCCACCCGCGCGGGGAGGTTCGCCGTGTCCATGCCCACCCACGCGGGGCGCACCTTCCCGAAGCGGGTGAGCTCCTCCACGATGCGCCGCACCTTGTCCGCGGGGATGGCGAAGCCGATGCCCTGACCGTTCGCGTAGATGGCGGTGTTGATGCCGATGATCTCCCCGTCCACGTTGAGCAGCGGGCCGCCGGAGTTGCCCGGGTTGATGGCCGCGTCCGTCTGGAGGAAGTCGTTGTAGACGCGATCCTCCGCGCGGAAGGTGCGCCCCGTGGCGGACACCACGCCCGCCGTCACGGTCTTGCTCAGGCCGAACGGGCTGCCAATGGCCACCACCGTCTCGCCAATCATCAGGTCGGAGCTGGTGCCCAGCTTCGCGGTGGGCAGGGCCTCCTTCGCGTTGACCTTGAGCACGGCCAGGTCGTTGTTGGCGTCGCTGCCCACCACCTCCGCGTCGAAGGTCCGCCCGTCCGCGAGCACGACGTGGATGGCGGACGCGCCCCGGATGACGTGGTCGTTGGTGACGATGATGCCGGACGCGTCGATGATGGCGCCGCTGCCCAGGCCCTGGATGCGCTGGCGCGTCTCCGGCGCCCCCAGCCCCTGCCCGAAGAACTCCTCCAGCGGCGAGCGGGCGCGGCCCCGGAAGCGCGACTCCACCTCCTGCTCGGTGCCGATGTGGACGACCGCCGGGGAGACCTTCTGCACGACCTCCACCACGTCGCTGCGGCGTCGCGAAAGGTCCGCGTGCGCGGGGAGCGACAGGGCGAGCCCCACCAGCAAGAGCCCCCACCGGATGTGTCCTGCCCTCATGTCCATCCTCCGTGCGTCACCGGGGAACGTCTCCCGGAAGACAGTCTGAATGTCGGGAAGGCCCCAGCCATTCCCTGGGTGTCTGGATGCGGCGTCCCACTCTTCATAGACCAGGGGTTTGAAGGCGCAACCGTGAGCGCACGCACTTTCAGGCACGTCCCGGCCGCCGGTGGATTGCGATCCCGGCGGTGGGGGAGCCTGAACCTGCGTCCCGGGGGGGCGTGATGCTTGAGGCCCGCGGGGGCGGAGGAGCTGTGTCGCATGAGTCTCGTCCTGGTCGCGGATGACGAACCGGCGGTGCTGGAGGTGCTGAGCCAGGTGGTGGAGGACCTGGGGCACGACGTCGTGCGCGCGCGGGATGGCGAGGAGGCGCTGACGCTCGCGCGCTCCCGCAGGCCCCAGCTCGTGGTGACGGACCACATGATGCCGCGCATGAGCGGCATGGAGCTGTGCAGCCGGCTGAAGCAGGAGCCCGGCCTGCGCGAGGTGCCCATCATCCTGTTGAGCGCGGTGCTCCAGCACGGCTCGCCGGACTCCACCGCGTTCCTCAACAAGCCCTTCGAGATCAACGACTTCGAAGCGCTGATCCGCAGCGTGCTGGAGAAGGCCCCGGGGCCCCCCCGCGAGGCCGCGACGCCGGTGGAGGCGCTGGGCCAGTGGGTGGCGCGCACGCTCCAGGGGCCGCTGGAGGCGGCGCGCGCGCAGCTGCTGAAGCTGGACGGCCTGTCGCCTCCGAACCAGGACGCGGTGGCCGCGCTGGGCGCGCAGCTCCAGTCGCTGGAGCGGATGGGCCAGTACCTCCAGGACGCGGCGAGCCTGAGCGCGGGCAGCCTGACGCTGCGGCCGGCGCAGGGGGAGCTGCGCGCGCACCTGGAGGCGTCGGTGGCGCGCTGTCGCACGCAGGGGCCCGAGGTGCCGGTGGAGCTGTCACTGCCGCCGGAGCCGGTGGCGCTGCGCTTCGACGCGGCCCGGCTGGGGCAGGTGTTCGACGTGCTGTTGTCGAACGCGGCCCGGCAGGGGGGGGTGCGCGTGGAGCTGAGGGCCTCCGAGGAGCGGGTGCTGGTGCGGGTGAGCGACCCGGGGCCGGGCATCCCCGAAGCGGAGCTGCCGCGGCTGTTCCAGCCCTTCCCGGACGGACCGGCCCGGGGCGAGGCGCTGGGGCTCTACGTGGCCTCCGAGCTGGCGAAGCTGCACGGAGGCGTGCTGTCGGCCGAGTCGGTGCCCGGCCGGGGGGCGACGTTCAGCGTGGCGTTGCCGCGCGAGGCCTGAAGCGCTCAGGCCTTCTGCGACTTCAGCATCCAGCCGATCATCTTGTAGAGCAGGCGGGCGCCCACGTTGGCGTCCCACTCGCTGCCCTCGGGGTCGGGGGCCACCTCCGTCAGGTCGAAGCCGACGATGGTGCGGCCCGAGCGCACGACGCCCGCGACGAGCGCGGTGGCCTCCGGGAAGGACAGGCCGCCGGGCACGGGCGTGCCGGTGTGCGGGCACAGGACGGGATCCAACCCGTCGATGTCGAACGACAGGTAGACCTGCTGCGGCAGCTTGTCGACGATCTGCTTCACCTGCTGGTTCCACGGCAGGCCGTCGAAGCGGTTCTGCTGGAGGGTGGCGTCGAAGAAGGCCTGGATGCGCCCGCCGGAGGACTCGATGTAGCGGTGCTCGTTCTCGCTCATGTCGCGCAGGCCGACCTGGACGAGCGTCTTCACGCCGGGGATGCGCTCCGCGACGTTGTAGAAGATGGACGCGTGCGACCAGGTGAAGCCCTCGTAGGCGACGCGCAGGTCGGCGTGCGCATCCAGGTGGAGCACGCCCATGCCGGGGTACTTCTCCGCGTGGGCCTGGATGATGCCGAAGGAGATGGCGTGGTCACCACCCACGGCGGCCACGCACTTGCCCTGTTCCAGCCAGTGCTTCGCGGTGCGGTAGACGTGGTCGTTGAGCTTCTCGCTGAAGGCGTTGACGTCGCGAGCGGCGGCGAGCAGCTCCGGCGTGCCGGCCTCGATGCCGCCGGCCTCGATGACGACCTGGGCGCGCTCCTTGGCCTGGGTGTTCCAGGCGTGCAGCTCCGCGGGGGCCTCCAGCATGGCGATGCCGCGCTCGTAGGGGCGGCCGGTCTCCACGTCGAACAGGTCCACCTGCCGGCTGGCGTCCAGCAGGGCGGCGGGCCCGTCGGAGGTGCCACCGCCGTAGCTGGTGGTGGCCTCGAAGGGCACGGGGATGACGACGACGTGCGCCTCGTCGGGGGAGTGGGGGAGGCCGAAGATGCCGGAGCCCGGCTGCGCGGCGGCGGCGGGGTCGAAGTGGGTAGCCATGGCGGCGCAGGATACGGTTCCGCCTCCCGCGCGCAACGGCTTCCGTGATGCCTGGCTGCCCTCAGGGGGGATGGGCCTCCAGGAAGTCATGGGCGGTGATGACTTCCGGTCGCAGGGGATGGCCGTCCATGAACCGTTGGTATTGGACGCGCGCCGCTTCCCATTGCCCCAGGGCCTCATACGACTTCGCCAGGCCCAGCAGGCAGTCCCCGTCGTTGCGTGACTTCCTCAGACACGTCTGGAACGACCGCACCGCTGCTTCGGGGTGGCCCTGCGCCAGGAGGTCCCTGCCGCGTTCGTAGTCAGGAACGGGAGAGTTGGAGGGAGGCAGATGATGGGATGTGGGCGTCTGGGAACGCGGCAAGCGGAGAATCTTGACCAGTATGAACACTCCGAAGATGACCCCGATCCCCACCGCCATGACCTGCAGCCAGAAGGCGTCGCTGGAGAGCCGGGTCCTCAGGCGCGACGGCGGCCTGGGGTGCTCCGGGGCAGGCTCCTCAACGGGGGCCGGAGGCTCCGGGAGCCTTCGGGGCAGGCTCTTGGGAACGAACTCCTCGGGGAGCACCGGCCACTCATGCATCGCGGGCGACGGGGGCGAATCGGTCGTTCCGGTTCCGGAAGGACCGACGAGGATCCGCGCGTGGCGCCATGCCTGGAGCTGGCGCACGAAGGAGTCGGGGAGCGGCACGGGCCGGTGCTGGGCGACCAGCTCCTCCTGGAAGGCCCAGGTCATGAACAGCTTGCGGGCATGGGTGGGGAGGCGGGATGCGTGCGCTCCCAGCCAGTCCGACAGGGACTGTTGCAGTGCCTCGGCGCTCTGGTAGCGGTCGCCAGGCATGGGCGCGAGCGCGCGCTTCAGGATGTCCAGCAAATCGTCATCCAGGCTGGGATTGAGGCTCCGCGCGGGCGTCAGGCGTCCCTCGGTGGCACGCTGGAAGATCTCCAGCTCATTGCCGGTGACGGGCCGCTCGCCGCACAGCAACTCGAACAGGACGACGCCCACGGCATAGACATCCGCGCGAGCATCCGCGGGCCACTGTTTCAGCTGCTCCGGCGCGAGGTAGGGATACTTGCCCTTGATGACGCCGACCTCGGTCTGCGGCCTTCCCGCGAGCCGCGCCTTGGCGATGCCGAAGTCGGCCACCTTCACCTCGCCCTCGTAGCTGACGAGGACGTTGTCCGGAGAGATGTCGCGGTGCACGAGGCCCAGCGGCACGCCCTGCTCATCCGTCCGCGTGTGGGCGTGGTGCAGGCCCCGGCACAGTTCGATGACGGTGCTCACGGCGAGGGGCGCGGGCATCCAGGGGAATTCCCGGCCCTTGAGCCGTTTCATCACCCGGGACAGAGGCTGGCCATCCACGAACTCCATGGCGAGGAAGTACTCGCCGTCCACCTGTCCGAAGTCGAAGACCTGCACGATGTTGCCGTGGTTGAGTCCCACGGAGATGCGTGCTTCGTTGAGGAACATCTCCACGAAAGCCGGATCCTCCGAGTACTGGCTCAGTACCCGCTTGATGACCACGGCCTTGGTGATACCGGGCCCCGCCGTATATTTGCCCCGGTAGACCATCGCCATGCCGCCAGCGCCCAGTCGTTCCAGGAGTTCATACCGGCCAAAGGCCTGGGGCTCATTCACCCGCGAAAAGCTAGCAACAGGGTGGAAGTAGCGGAATCTTCCGAATCCCGAGGAGTCCAGGTTTTAACGAGGAAGGACGAATACAGATGGCGGCCCGGAAGAAGGCAGTGAAGACGTCGGTGAAGCGCAAGGGGCGGCTCACGGTGGACGACGTGCGGGAGCTGGCGCTGGCGCTGCCCGCGACGGAAGAGCGGCCCTCCTACGGCACCCCGGGGTTCCGGGTGAGCGACAAGCTCTTCGCGCGGGTGCTGGATGAGGACTCCATCGTCATCAAGGTGGACTTCGACCACCGGGAGGCCCTGCTCCAATCCCAGCCAGATGTCTTCCGGGTGACGCCGCACTACCAGGACTGGCCCATGGTCATCGTCCAGCTCGCCACGGTGAAGCGGCCCCTGCTGCAATCCCTGCTCAAGGAGGCGTGGCGCCGCTGCGCCTCCGCCAAGGTGCTCAAGGCGCAGGAGGCGGGCAGCAAGGACGTGGCACCGGCCCCCAGGGCGAAGAAGGCCCCGGCCCGGAAGCGGAGCCCTGCAAAGAAAGCCTAATCATCCCACCGCACCACCAGCTTCCCCACCGTGTTGTTGCCCGCCATCCGCTCCAGCCCGGCGCGGATGTCCGTCATGGGCAGCACCTCGTCCACCACGGCCTTCAGCGCGCCGGAATCAAACAGCGGAAGCAGCTGCCGCTCCGCCGCCTGCGTCAGGGCCATCTTCTCCTCCGCCGGCCGGCTCCTGAGCACCGTGCCCGTGATGCGCAGCCGCTTGCGCATCACCACGCCCAGGTCCACGTCCGCGCGGCTCCCCGCCACCGAACCCACCTGCATCAGCCGGCCCCGGGGCGCCATCGCCTTCAGGGACTCCGGCAGGTAGTGGCCGCCCACCAGGTCCAGGCACACGTCCGCGCCCCGTCCGCCCGTCGCCGCCAGCACCGCGTCCGCGAACACGGGCGGCGAGGAATCACAGAGCACCGTGCGCTCCACGCCCCACTCCGACGCCCGCGCCAGCTTCTCCGCATTGCGCCCCGTGCCCACCACGCGCACGCCCATGGCCCGGCAGAGCTGGGCCGCCGCGGAGCCCACGCCGCTCGCCACCGCGTGCACCAGCACCGTCTCCCCGGGCCGCAGGTCCGCCTGGAGCACCAGCGCGTCCCAGGCCGTGAGGTACGCCTCCGGCAGCGCCGCCGCGTTCGCGAAGTCCATCCCTCGCGGCATGCGCAGCACCTCGCGCTCGTGCGTGGTGAGCACCTCGCTCCACGCGCCCCCGCCCACCAGCCCCATCACCCGGTCGCCCACCTGGAACTTCCGTGCCCGGGAGCCCACGGCCACCACCTCGCCCGCGTACTCCAGGCCCGGCACGTCCTGCGGCACGTCCTGCGGCGGCGGATAGGCGCCCCGCACCTGGAGCAGGTCCGCCCGGTTCAGCGCGCTCGCCCGCACCCGCACCTGCACGTCGTTCGGCCCCGGGGCCGGCTCCGGCCGCTCGTCGAACGCGAGGACTTCCGGACCGCCGGGCTGGGTGATGCGCACGACCTTCATGGTGGGACTCCGCTGGAGATGCGCCGCCGGGGCCCTGTGACAGCGCGGGGGCGGTCCGCAGGGTCGGCTGCACGGCGAGGGCACGAAACGTCCTGGCCCGCGGAAGCGTCAAGGCTTATCTAGGACACCATCCGCCATGCCACTTCCGCCGTGTCCCATCTGCCAGAAGCCCGTGCCTCCCCGCCCGGAGAACACCTCCCAACCCTTCTGCTCCCGCCGCTGCCGCGCCGTCGACCTGGGCCGCTGGCTGGGCGAGGAGTACCGCGTGCCCGACCGGCAGGTGGATGAGCAGGAGGACGAAACCCCCGCCGACCAGCACCCCGACCGCGGCCACGACGCCTGAGCCCGGCGTCCCACGCGTCTTGAAAAATTCCGGGAGGAGACCGACGACGGGGCAGGGGAGCGCGCCGTCACAAGGCCCGCGTGCGTGCGCCCCAGGGGCATGACGACAGGTGTCCTGCTGGAGTCGCCAGGGCAGGGAGGATATACCCGGCCGCCGTGAAACGCGCCGTCAACCTGATCGCCAGCCTGCTCGTCACCATCGCCTTCATGTGGTGGGCCTTCCGGGACACGGACGTGTCCACGCAGATCGCCAGCCTCAAGGCGGCCAACTACGCGTGGGTGCTGCCGTACTTCCTGTGCCTGACCGCCATCCACGTGTTCCGCACGCTGCGCTGGGGCGCGCTGCTGTCGGGGCTGGAGCGGGTGCCGTTCCGCAAGCTCAATGAGGCGTCTGGCATCGGCTTCATGATGTTGCTGGTGCTGCCGTTCCGGCTGGGGGAGTTCGCCCGGCCCTTCCTCATCGCCCAGCGCAGCTCCATCCGCCGCAGCGCGGCCATGACGTCCGTGGTGTTGGAGCGCATCGTGGACGGCCTCTTCGTCGCGGCCCTCTTCCGCGTGCTGCTCTTCTTCGTCCCCGTGGAGACGGAGGGCGTGAAGTACGTGAAGCTGGGCTCGTGGCTGATGTTCGGCGTGTTCGGCGGCGGGCTCGTGTTCCTGCTCCTGGGCCTGTGGCACCAGGAGACCACCGTGCGGCTCGTGCGCGCCACCGTGGGCCGCTTCTCCCCCACGGTCGCGGACAAGGTGGCGGACATCGTGGACACCTTCGTGGGCGCCATGCGGCAGCTCCCCGACCGCCGGCACATCGTCCTCTTCTTCGTCTACACGGTGCTGTACTGGGCCGTGAACGGCTTCGGCATGGCGCTGCTCGCCCGCGCCTTCGACTGCTCCGGCGCGGCCCCAGGCGTCGCGTGCGAGCCCATGGGCCTGTCGCTGTTCCAGTCGTACATCGTGATGTGCGTGCTGGTGGTGGGCGCGATGATCCCCGCCGCGCCCGGCATGGTGGGCACCTTCCACGCCGCCATCAAGGTGGGCCTGGGCCTGTTCCTGCCCGCCGCCGTGGTGAACGCCCACGGGCTCGCCTACGCCAACGTGCTGTGGCTGTGCCAGACGGCGCAGCACATCATCTTCGGCCTCATCCTGCTGTCCATCAGCCACATGTCCTTCCGCGAGCTGACGGGAAACATGAAGAAGGACGGCGACGACGGCTCGGTCACCCGTTCATCCACGGCCTGAGCGCCGCGCGCCGCCCCGGGCGGGGACGGCGCGACGTGGCGGACGGCTACGGGGTGGGCTGCGTGGCCTGCCCGCCCGCGTCGGGCGCGTCCATGCCCGGGGGCGGGATCTTCTGGTTGCGCACGCTGTTCTTCACCTGCTCGGTGACCGCCGCGGGATCGACCGTGCCCTTGAAGGTGCCGAAGGGCGTGTGCACGGTCTGCTCGCGGGTGGCATCACCCTCCGAGCCCGGGGGGCCACAGAACGCCTTGTCCTGGTCCTTGAGCGAGCCCATGGGCGTCCGCACCGCGGTGCGCGTCTGCGTGGTGGACTTGGCCACGAGCACGTTGTCGCGCATCAGCACGCAGTGGTCCTCGTCGAAGTACCAGGCCGACGAACCGTCCTGGAACTCCTGCGCCCGGGCCGGCCCCTTGCCCATGGCGTTGGCCACCTGGGCGGGCGTCATGCCGGGGTAGAGCTGCTCGAAGCCGGAGGTGGTGGCGCAGCCGCTGGCGGTCAGCGCGAGGACGGCGGTCATCAAGGAGGGACGCATCAAGGTCGGGGGCTCCTGGAAACAGGGACGACCCGAACCTAGCGTGTTTCCCTCCCGGGACGCTCCGGGTGGGGCGGAGGACTACAGCTCCTGCTCCAGCCAGCGCCGCAGTCGCTCGCGCAGCGACAGGATGCGTCGGCGCGAGGCGAACAGGGGCGCCGGGCGGCTCACGACTCGCCTTCCGTCTTGGCGGGCATGCGGCCGTACTTGGACAGCAGGTCCTCCACCGCTTCGCGCAGGTACTCGCTCTGGTGGATGCGGGTGCGCCGCGCCAGCTCCCGCAGCTTGTGGACCTGCTCCTCGGGCACGAGGACGTGGGTGGAGACGATGTCGGCCTCCGGGCTCCGGACCTCACCGGGTTCCACCGGAGACTGGGACGACGGAGCGTCGGGGCTCAGCGGGCTGGCGCTTCCATCCTGCATCGGGGCTTCCTCCAGGCTTTTGCTGCTGCTACAGGCCGCTACCGACCTGACGCCGGCATTAGGGGGGCAGCCTCTCGTGTCGTCAAAAAAAGGGACGCCAGACGTCGGAGCCCCGGCCTGTCCCAGGACGTGTGGGGTTGACTCACCCCCTGCGCGCTGCTACTTGCGACGACACGTAAGGGGAGTAGTTCACGCCGGCCGCAAGAGGCGTCGGGAAGCTCGACACACTGGCTGGAAACAGCCCGGGCCCCCACCTCGCGAAGCGCGAGACGAACGAGACCTTCGGACAGGGATTCAACGTTCCCTGGCCGAGGTCCGCCGTGCGCGCTCCCCTGCAAGCGCTCATCACACGACGACTTCCGCGCCAGGGACTTCGAAGGGGTGCCTTCATGATGTCGTGGGAGTCCGTGCTCGGGTCGTTCGTGTTGGTCGCCGCCAGCGAGATGGGGGACAAGACGCAACTGCTTGCCTTCTCGCTCGCGTCGAAGTTCCGCAAGCCGTGGGTCGTCCTGGCCGGCATCCTCGTGGCCACCATCGCCAACCATGCGCTGGCCTCGTCGGTGGGCGCGTGGGTGTCCGTGCACGTCCCGGCGCGGGTGATGGCTTTGATATTGGCGGTGATGTTCCTGGGCTTCGGCCTGTGGACGTTGAAGCCAGACACGCTGGACGACGACGACGGCAAGCCGCCGCGCTTCGGCGCCTTCCTCACCACCGTGGTGCTCTTCTTCCTGGCGGAGATGGGGGACAAGACGCAGCTGGCCACCATGGCGCTGGCCGCGCGCTACCAGTCACTGGTGATGGTGACGGTGGGCTCCACCGCGGGGATGCTGGTGGCGGACGGCCTGGCCGTCTTCCTGGGGGACCGGCTGGCCGGGCGGGTGCAGATGAAGTGGGTGCGGTGGGCGACCGCCAGCCTCTTCTTCATCTTCGGCGCCGTGTCGCTGTGGACGGCCTGGCGCGGCTGACCCCGGCGCCATGCCGCGCCGGGGCCCTGCCCGTCACTACTTCGAATCCAGGCTCGCCGTGTCGATGACGAAGCGGTAGCGCACGTCGCCCTTGAGCATGCGCTCGTAGGCTTCGTTGATCTTCTGGATGGGGATGACCTCCACGTCGGAGGCGACCTGGTGCTTCGCGCAGAAGTCGAGCATCTCCTGCGTCTCGCGGATGCCGCCGATGAGCGAGCCGCCCAGCTTGCGCCGCTTCATGATGAGCGGGAAGGAGGCCAGCGGCGAGGGGGCCTCCGGGGCGCCCACGAGGATCATCGTGCCGTCCCGCTTCAGCAGGCCCAGGTATGCGTTGTAGTCGTGCGGCGCGGAGACGGTGTCGAGGATGAAGTCGAACTGGTTCGCCAGCGCCTTGAAGGTCTTCTTGTCCGACGTGGCGGCGAAGTGCGCCGCGCCCAGGGCGAGGGCGTCATCGCGCTTGGAGGGGGAGGTGCTGAGCACCGTCACCTCGGCGCCCATCGCCTTGCCCAGCTTCACGCCCATGTGGCCCAGGCCGCCCAGGCCCACGACGGCCAGCTTGTCACCGGCCTTCAGGCCATAGTGGCGCAGGGGGGAGTACGTGGTGATGCCCGCGCACAGCAGCGGCGCGGCGCGCTCCAGGGGGATGCCCTCCGGGATGCGCAGGACGTACTTCGCGTCCACGGTGATGCTGCGGGAGTAGCCGCCGTAGGTGGGCGCGCCGTCATGCTCGCGGCCGTTGTAGGTGTTCACGCAGCCGCGCTCGCAGTACTGCTCCTCGCCCTCCAGGCAGGACGGGCACTCGCGGCACGAGTCCACGAAGCAGCCCACGCCCACGGAGTCCCCGACCTTGAAGGCGGTGACGGCGCCGCCGACCTGGGACACCTTCCCGACGATTTCGTGTCCCGGCACCATGGGGAAGAGGGCGCCGCCCCACTCGTCGCGGGCCTGGTGGATGTCGGAGTGGCACACCCCGCAGTACTGGATGTCGATGAGCACGTCCTGGGCACGCGGCTCGCGGCGCTCCAGGGTGAAGGGGCCGAGCGCGGCTTTCGCGGCGGACGCGGCATAGGCTTGGGTGGTCGGCAAGTGAGGCTCCAGGGGGGAATCGCGGCGAAGTCCTTCCGGAAGCTCCGGAAGGGGCGCGGAAGCTAATGGAGACGCGCGCCGCGTGCCCTGGAAAGCGCGGGGAGTGGACCCCGGGAGCGTCCTCCACGACACTCCCGCGCACCATGAGCCAGGATCGTCTCCAGCAGTCGCAGGCCCCCGGTGGTCCCCATCACCTCCTCGCCCGGTGTGTCGGAGATTGGGAGGGCACGGCGCGAACGTGGTTCGAACCGGCCAAGCTGGGGGATGAGTCCCCCATCTCCGGGAGCATCCGGTCCGTGCTCGGCGGCCGGTTCGTGGTGCACGAGTACGCGTCCTCGCTGGGCGGCAAGCCGCTGTCGGGCATCGCCACCCTGGGTCACCACCTGGACGGCCGGCAGTTCACCATGTCGTGGGTGGACACCTTCCACGTGGGCTCCGACATCATGACCCTGCTGGGGGACGCCGGGGTCAGCGACCGGTTCTCGGTGCTCGGCAGCTACTTCACGGGGGAGCAGTCACCCCGCTGGGGCTGGCGCGTGGACATCGAGCAGCCCTCGCCCGACTCGCTCGTCATCACGCACTTCAACGTGCCCCCCGGTGAGGCGGCGCAGAAGGCCATTGAAATCCAGTACCGACGGCGCGGTTGATCATCGAAGGGGCTTGCGCGCGAGGACCCGCGCCTCGTGCCGGCCGCCGTCCGTCCAGCCCTCGGTGAGTGAGAGGGATTGGAGGTCCTGGAGGAGGGTGGGCAGCTCGCCGTCCTCCAGGAGGAACCGCGCGGACGGGTGTGGATGGCGTTGCAGGTTGCTCCGGGTGGGCTGCGCGAAGACGAACCACCCACCCGGCGCGAGCACCGCCGGGAGCGCGGCGAAGAGGGGCCGCCAGAGGTAGTTCAGGCACACGACCAGGTCGAACGGGCCCGGCGGCAGCGGGTCCACCTCCAGGTCCAGGCGCAGGAGCCCCAGGTCCAGTCCGTCGGCTCGCGCGAGCGCCCCCGCCTGTTCCAGGGCCACGTCGGAGACGTCCACCAGTGTCACGTCCAGCCCGCGCTTCGCGAGCCAGCGCGCGTCGTGTCCCTGTCCCCCGGCCAGGTCGAGCGCACGGCCCGTGGTGGGCAGCCGGTCCGCGAGCGAGCGCAGGAAGTCCGACGGCTCCCTGGGGTCAGGGGACTGTCGGTAGCGGTCGTTCCAGCGCTGACGGTCGTCCTGGGACTGGGACACGAAGCCTCCGCTCAACGGCGGGTCATCAAGCTGTTGAGGGACGGGTAGCTGGCGGCCTCCTCGAACAGCGCGGCGGAGTGTCCGTCGCGCAGGAAGGCGGAGGCGAGCGCTCCCGCGCGTCCCCAGAGGGCCTGCGCGATGGCGGAGCCGGCGCTGAGGCGCCGCACGCCCAGCCGTTGCAGCTCCGGGGCGCTGGGGAGGTCGGGCCTGGCCATGATGTTCACGGGCAGCGGCGTGCCGCGCGTGAGGGCCTGGAGGTCGTCCGCGTCCGTGGCGCCGGGGACGAAGAGGCCGTCCGCGCCGGCCTGCTGGTAGCGGGCGGCGCGGGCCAGGGTCTCCTCCACGCGGCGCTCGGCGGGGACGAGCCCGCGCAGGAAGACGTCCGTGCGCGCGTTGACGAAGACGTCCACGCCAGCCCGGGCGCCGGCCTGCTTCGCGCGTTCAATCTTCGCCGCGAGCAGCTCCGGAGGGCCGCCGCCATCCTCCAGGTTGATGCCCACGACGCCCGCGGACAGCAGCCGCGCCACGTTCTCACCCACGGTGGCCGGGTCGTCGGAGTAGCCGCCCTCCGCATCCACCGTGAGGGGCACGCGGATGACCGCGGTGATGGCCTGGGCCGTGGCGATGAGCGCGTCCATGGGCAGCGCATTGCCATCCGGATGGCCGAGCGCCCAGGCTAGGCCCGCGCTGGTGGTGGCGATGGCGCGGGCGCCCAGGCTCTCGAACAGTTTCGCGCTGCCGGCATCCCAGACGTTCGGCAGGAGGAGCAGGTCGGGGCCCTGGTGCAGCGCGCGGAACGTCTTGGCGGTGGCGTCGGTCATGGCAGGCTTTCGGAAGGGATGCGAGGGATTGAGAGGGTTCAGGCCCTGGGCGCGTGGGTGCGTTCGTGGTCGATCAGCCAGCGTTTGCGATCGATGCCCCCGGCATAGCCTGTCAGGGAGGCATTGGCACCCACGACGCGGTGACACGGCACGACGATGCCCACGGGGTTGGCGCCATTGGCCGCGCCCACGGCCCGCACCGCCGTGGGCCGGCCAATGCGCTCGGCGAGCCGGGCGTAGGTGGTGGTGGTGCCGGCGGGGATTTCGCGCAGGGCGCGCCAGACCTCGCGCTGGAACGGGGTGCCGGCGGTCTCCACGGGCAGGGCCTCGATGGCGCTGACGTCCCCGCGCAGGTAGGCCTGGAGCGCGGAGGTGCGGCCGGACGGGTCGCGCGCGGGTTCCAGGACGCAGCCGCCCTCGCCGTAGTGCAGGCGCAGCAGCCGGTGCATGCGGGCCTCGTAGCCCTCCCAGTCCAGGGCGCGCAGCCGGCCGGCCTCGTCGCAGACGAGGAGCATGGGCCCGGCCGGGGTGGGCGTGGCATCAATGAAGAAGCGCTGGCGCGGCGGCATGGGTTCCTCGCGAGGAAGGGGGGCGGGGCCGCGCGGCATCGGCGGCCCAGAGGTGTTGGGCGGCATAGGCGCGCCAGGGGCTCCAGGCCTCGGCGCGCTGGAGCAGGGCTTCCGGGGTGGGGCGCGGACCGCCGGGGGCCGTCGCGGCGCGCAGGAGGGCGACGTCGGAGGCGGGAAAGGCATCCGTCTCACGGACGGCGCGCAGGGCGATGTACTGGGCGGTCCACTCGCCGATGCCGGGCAGGCGCGTGAAGCGGGCGACGGTGTCCGCCAGCGAGGGGCCGGGCTGGAACAGGGCGGGGTCGGCCATGGTGGCGGCCGCGAGGCTGGAGAGGGTGCGGGCCCGTGCGGCGGGCATGCCCAGGCAGGTGAGGTCCGCGGCGGCGAGGACGTGGGGCAGGGGAAAGGCGCGCAGCAGGCGGGCGTCCCCGGTGGACTCCGGGTCCAGCGGCTCGCCGAAGGTCGCGAGGAGCCGGTTGCCCAGGCCCCTGGCGGCGCTGACCGTCACCTGCTGGCCCAGGATGGCGCGCACCGCCAGCTCGAAGCCGTCCCAGCCTCCCGGGGCGCGCAGGCCGGGACGGGCGGCGATGAGCGGCGCGAGCAGCGCGTCATGTGACAGGTGCGCGTGGATGGCGTCCACGTCCGCGCCGACGTCGAAGACGCGCCGGAGCCGCGCGATGACGGGGGGCAGCATCCGCACGTCGCTGACGCGCAGGGTGGCGCGCAGGCCGTCGAGCCCCTTCGCGGGGGCGACCTCCACGGAGCCACGCCCCAGGGGATGGAGCACGGTGCGCAGGTAGCGGCCGGGCTCGACGAGCTCCATGCCGGCGAGCGCGCGAGCCTCCAGGTGGGCCACCATCGAGCCCCAGTCATAGGGCGGCCGGTAGGGGATGAAGAGGGTGACGACGGGCACCGCGGACGCGGCGGGAGCGACGGGCGAGCGGGCGCGGCGCAGGGCCCCAGGGGGGCGCTGGTAGAGGGCCTGGAAGACGGCGTTGAAGCGCCGGACGCTGCCGAAGCCGGAGGCCAGGGCGACCTCGGCCATGGACAGGTGCGTTTCGTGGAGGAGCTGGCGGGCGAAGAGGACGCGGCGCGTCTGCGCCACGGCGATGGGGGATGCCCCCAGGTGTTGCTGGAACAGGCGCCGCAGCTGGCGCTCACCGACGCCCAGCCGGGCCGCCAGCGCCTCGACGTTTCCATCGTCTGCGTCGAGCAGTCCGTCGGCGATGAGTGCCAGGGCGCGGGAGACGGTCACGGAGGTGCCGCGCCAGGGAGCGAGGGTAGGGGAGGTCTCCGGCCGGCAGCGAAGGCACGGGCGGAAGCCGGCCTCCTGGGCCGCGGCGGCGGAGGGATAGAAGGCGCAGTTCTCGAAGCGGGGCGCGCGGGCCGGGCAGACGGGGCGGCAGTAGATGCGCGTCGTCCTCACCGCCGTGAAGAAGCGCCCGTCGAAGCGGGCGTCCCGCGTCGTCAGCGCGCGGTAGCAGGAGGCGGGGTCCAGGCCGTTCATGGGGTGAAGTTCCCACGCCGGGCCCTGCCTGTCTGGCCGTTTTCGGACGTGGACGTCGCGAGGCCGACCTGGGGGGTTGCCCGCCTACCACCTGACTGTCAGGGCCGTCGTCTCCCCGCGCTCGACGGTCGCGGTCGTCTCGTGGCTGCCCAGCGCGGCGTGCTCCAGTGTCACCTTCACCTGCGTGCCGTCGATCCGGACCGCCTTCGTCGGGGACAGGCCCACGTAGGCGCCGTTGATCCACACCCGGGCGCGCGGAATGGCGATCACCTGGAGGCGGGTGGGCTTCTCCGCCAGCTCGCTCCAGCCTCCCGACCCACCCCCGCCACCACCGCCACCGTGGCAGTGGTAGCCGCCCGTGCGTCGTTCGTTGTGACAACCGGAGCTGTTGGTCCGCCCGGGATGCGCCCACGCGACGTGGGAGCTGGCCAGGGCCGAGAGGACGCCCAGGACGAGCAATGCCTTCCTGTCACGCGTCACGGGTCCACCCTTCCGATGTGTGCTTCGACCAAGTCCGTGCCATGCCAGCCCAGCACGGCCGCATGCCGGCCCAGGCGCACCGGGACATGGGCGACGTCGGACCCGACATGGACCAGGTCCTTCGGGGAGAACTCCTGGCCGGTGAGCCGCATGGCGATCTGCTGGAGTGACGCTGCCGGCAGGGCCTTGCGTCCATGGTCCGCGGCGGTGACGTAGAGGCCCCGGGTCACCCCCTGGCCTACGAACAGGTACGCGAGCGTGCCCGCGGGGACCTCTCCCACGGTGAGCACGCCAGGACGTTTCTCCTCCAGGCCGGTCGGGCCCAGCAGGGCCTGGGCGACCTCCACCGGCTCGTTGAGGGGATGCCGGTTTCGCAGCAGCTCCTCCCTTCGGCGCAGCAGGTCCGCCCGGGCGGCGGTCAGCTCGGCGTCGCCTTCGAGGACGGAGAGCAGGCCTCCCGCTTCGAGCTCCGCCTCCCGCAAGGCCCGCAGGGTGGGACCGACGCCGCCGGGGGCATGCGCGGCCCGGGTCAACCAGGAGACCCGCTCCGTGCGGAAGGCCGCGAGCGTGGTCCTGGAGGTGTCGCCCGGATCGACCGCCACGGCCTGCTTGAGGGCCGAGGCCCGGCACAGCACATCCTGCGCGGAGCACTTGCGCGCCCGAAGCAGCAGCGCCTGGGTCAGCACCGGTTCGGGCCGTTCGGCGGCGAGCGCCGGAGCCTGGATGCGCGTCAGGGCACGGATGGCCAGCTCCGCGTCGCCCTGGGCCAGGAGCGTCTTCCCCTTTTCGAGCCGGGCGTTCTCCAGCTTCGCGCGAAGACCGTCCACGACGGGGCCGGGAGCCCCTTCGGAGGACAGGGCCGCCAGCTCCTTCTCCACCGCGTCCTCGCTGTCCTTGCCGAGTTCCGACAGCGCCCACGCTTCGCGAAGCCGTTGGCGTTCGGCTTCCAGGGGCCCGGTGCCCGCCCTGGAGCCCACGAAGCGGCCGATGAACGCCACGGCCGAGCGATTCTCCAGGCCCCGGATGCGGGCGAGGACGAAGGCATTGCGCGCCTCGACATGGGCCGGGCTCGTGTCGCCCCCGGCTTCCAGCAGCTCCGCGTGCAGTTCGGCCCTGGGCAGGTCGCCGGAGGTGGTCAGGCGGACCAGCTCCGACACCGACGGGCGGATGAACAGGAGGCACCCGAGGAAGACGAGCGCGCAGATGCTTGAGAGCCCGACGCCCAGCCAGTCATGCCACCGGGCGGGAGACTTCGCTCCACCGGCCCGGCGGCGCCGCGCCCAGGTCGCGGTCATCAGCCAGAGGCCGGGCCAGAGCCCCAGGGCCGCCAGCACGGCGAGTCCGCTCGCCGGGGCTTCCGTGTAGAAGGCATGGCGGCCCAGGAAAGCGCCGACGAGGAAGGTCGCTCCGAAGAAGCCCGCGAAGGCCACCCCCATCAGGGCGCCAACGCGCCGGTGGAAGGATGACGTGTCCCGGGCCGCGGTGGGTTCCAGCCCTTGCCCCAGCAGGTGGACGAAGCCTGGGCGCCCCATGAACTCGAAGTGGACGGTGGCGGAAGGGGCCTCGAAGACGTCCAGCTTCTGGGAGAGGACCCGGTCCCGCAGGGGCTCCAGGGAGGGTTCCAGGGACGAACGGGCGGCGATGAAGCCAGCGGACCGGGCCTCCTCCCCGAGCGCGGTGTCGGGAAGGGGGCCCGCGTGCTCCACGGAGCCCAGAGTCCGCGAACCGCGCCACTGGAGGGCCTGCGCTGAATCCTTCAGGAGCCCCGGGTGCGCGGAGAGGCGCTTCGCGTCGGGCCAGGCGCGGACCTGGGTGCGCTGCTCGGTCGTGACCTTCAACCACCGGCGCAGCGTCCCTGAACCCCGGCAGGGCGGGCAGCTCACACTGCCTTTCGAGCAGCGAACGCACTTCTTGGTTCCATTGCCCCGGCACTCGGAGCAGTTGACCATCTTGTAGCTCTTCCGGGCCTTGCTCATCCGCTTGCCGGAGCCGCCGCAGCCGGAGCACCGGGCGCGCAGGGAGCCATGGCAGGTGGGGCAGGAGACCTGGCCGGCGCCCGTGCAGCGGCCGCAATCGGCCAGATGGGACGACTGCTCCGCCAGCTCCTCCGGGGACGCGCTCCACAGGTCCAGCGAGTCGAGCGTCAGGGGGGCCCGGGCCCGGGCCTGCCGGGCCGTGTTGGCGCCGCCCGAATAGGCCTCGTCGGCCCAGGTGCCGGTGCGGCGGGCGTGGCGGGTGACGAGCCGCCCGTAGCGAAGCAGCGAAGCGTCCACACGGGTGATGAGGTCCGCGAACCCCAGGGGCCCCAGGCGCCACCGGGCCCAGCGCACGGCCGCGGCCCGGGCCCTCTGTTCGATTCCGTCCAGCATGGTGCCCGACCCCCGGAGCCGTGGTGGCTCACGTCGGAATCGGAATGCAGGGAGGGGCGCCCGGGCAATACCCCGAAAGGGGCAGGGGGCCTCTAACCCCCTTCAGGGAAGTCGGGTAAGGGGCTACCGGTTACGTCATGGAGAGGTGGCGTCCATGGCGTGGCAGCCAAAGCACTGGACGGCGCAGCAGCTTGAGGAGCGGCGGCTTGCAGCCGGACAACTCCTGCGACGGGGGCACCTGTCGCAGGCGGAGGTGGCGCGCCGTGTGGGTGTCAGCGAGGCCTCCGTCAGTCGTTGGGCGCGGCGACTGCACGAGGCAGGCGGCAGTCCACGCGGGTTGAAGGCGAGGCCGCGCACGGGCCGGCCGTCGAAGTTGAGTTCGGGGGAATGGCGGCAGGTGGCGGAGCTGGTAGGGGCAGGGGCGCGCACCTGCGGTTTCCCTACCGAGCGCTGGACGCTGACGCGAGTGGCGCACCTCATCCACCGCACGTTCGCAGTGCGCTACCACCCCAACTACCTGGCCGAGCGCCTTCACCGGCTGGGTTTGAGTCCGCAGCAGCCCCGCACGCGAGCCAAGGAGCGTAACGATGCGTTGGTGGAGGCATGGCTGAAGCGCGACTGGCCCCGCATCAAAAGGGGGCTCGAAGAAGCGGGCGGGCCATTGCCTTCGTGGACGAGACAGGTAGTTCGTTTCGGGCCCGCGTAGCGTCTACCTGGGCGCCCGTCGGGCATCCGCCCACCTTGCGCCGTCGTGACAAGCGGCGCGAAGTCTCCAGCATCGTCGCCCTCGTTGCTCCGTACGGCCGCAGGCCGGCGCGCCTGTATTCGCGCCACCGAGAGGGCAGCTTCACCAGCCAGGACATCATCGCGGCCCTGCGCTACTTCCGCGGGAAGGTGGGCCGTCCTCTCACCATCGTGTGGGACGGCCTCAACCAGCACCACAGTGCCGAGACGCTCGACTTCGTCGCCCGCCACCCCGAGGACTTCCGCCTTGAGCGGCTGCCAGGCTACGCGCCAGACCTCAATCCCGAGGAGGGCTGCAACGGCGTGGTGAAGGCCGAGCTGCGCAATGCCACGCCCGACTCTGTCGTCGAGCTGCGCGCCCAGGCACGCGCTTCATTCGTGCGCCTGGGCCACCGCCACGACGTTCTCGCCGCCTTCTTCCTTCACGCTGGCTTGCGCCTTACCGGACTTCCCTGAAGGGGGTTAGGGGGAGGGGGCAAGCCCCGCTTCCGGCAAAAAAGATGCCCCGCCCCCAGCAGAACCGGGGACGGGGCAGTGGCCAGGGTCGGACTTGAACCGACTACCTGCGGATTATGAGACCGCCGCTCTAACCAGGTGAGCTACCTGGCCGTGAAGCCCCGCCCGTATATCGAGCCAGGGACGTGACCGCAAGAACTTCGGAGGGGCTGGCCCGGTCCGGATCCAGGTCCCGGAACCCAGGGTGCTCCCTCACCGTACGGTCGGCCAGCCACCGCCGCTGTTCGCCCTCCCTCTGGGGCGTCAAGGTCGTCGAGTCCCTGCGCAGGCCTCATGCCCCTGCGGCCAACTCCAACAGGCCCTGCTGACCTGGGAGTTCCGCGTAACACAGCCTCGCGAAGGCGCTCAGCGCTTCGCGATCTCTCAAGGTGGTCCGGAGCTGGCGCTGGATGAGGTCACGTTGATCCCTTGGGTCGCGCAAGAGCAGGTCGCTCCGGGCATAGCCTGCGACACACTCGTGTGAAGCGGGATACCCGTCCCGGGCAAGCCTGCGAAGGATTACGACGGCGGCCTTCATCATCTCGAGGCAAAAAACAGAATCCGGGAGTGAGGACACCTCCCAATAGAGGGCAGGCTCTTCATCGAAGAGCCCTACGTCAGGTCGGGTTTCCTGAAAACCAAAGCGGTAACGAAATGTCTCCAGGAGCGGGTCTGGGGCTCCTGGGGTGTCAGGAATGGGTGCGGCGGCCGGAGCCACGTCGATGCTCACCAGGGGAGCCCTGTGGGGTCCCCACTCCCCGCTGTAGAGGGAGACGAGCGCCACCGGGATGCCCTCTGGAGCATGGAGGACCACAGCGCTCAGCGGTGCTCCTCCCGGCTTCAAGACACCCTTGATTTCTTGAACGCAGGTGTCGGCCACGCGTTGGGCGTAGGTATCGAAACCATAGGAGCCGAGCGGGGCGGCCTCATCATAGCCCGGCCTTCCTCCTGTATGGCCTTGTGCCGCGAGGTGGTTCAGGGCGATTCGGGGACTGCCCTGGGAGGCCTTCAATGCCTGTGCGCAATCGGCGAGCGAGGCTCCACTCGTCGCGCGCATCCGCTTGAGCACATCCAGTGGTGATTTATCTCTGGCCACGGTGATTCCTTCCTTTCGGCATGCGCTCGCTTGTTTGGCCCGCACCCTGAGTGATATCGGGAGCTGCGGTCGATCAGGGGGAAAGGTCATGGCGCTGGCGGTTACTGGCATGGGCATGCTTACGTCCGTTGGGGACGGTGTCGTGGGTTCTTGCGCAGCGATTCGAGCTGGCATCGTCCGCCCTTCCCCCATTGTGGGGACGGACGTGATGGATCTTGAGAGCGGAGAGATGGTTCCCGTCATGGGGCATCCCATCCGGGGAGTCACCGAAGGGTTCCTCTTCCTCGGGCTCTGGATTCGGATGGCTGAGCGGGCAATCCAGGATCTTCTCGTCCATGGCCAGCTTCCCGGACCCTCTCAAACCGGATTCTGGAGCGCCTGCGAGTTGATGGTGGTCACTCCTTCTTTGGATCCCAGCCGGTTTCCGCTCCTCGGTGAATCGGCTGACGCTCCTCTTTTGAAAGAGGATTACGCCGCTACGCTGCTGGAGTTGACGGGACTGCCCATCCCACTGGCGCGGGTCCGCTCGTTTCCCGACGGACACGTGGGCGTCACAGCCGCGATGGAGTTGGCCTCACGCCTCCTTGAGGGCGGGCAATCCAGACGCTGCCTCATCGTCGCGGTCGATTCCTATCTGGAGCCTGATACGCTCGACTGGCTGGTGCGTCACAATCGACTCAAATGTGGTGACAATCCCGTCGGTTTGATGCCCGGCGAAGCTGGTGCTGCCTTGCTTCTGGAGACGGCACATGGGGCTGCGGAACGTCGCGGTCATGTCGACGCATGGGTCCAGGGCATCGCCGTAGCGGATACCAGCAGACCTCGCGACGCGGAAGGCGCCCGACGCGATGGAATCCTGCTCGCGGACCTGTTGTCCTCCATCCTTCCGACGACGGCACCTTTTCAGGGAGACCTCATCGTGGACCTCAACGGAGAGGAGTGGCGCGCCAGGGAGTTCGGAGGGGCGCTTGCCCGACTGGGGCGCACGATGTCGGAGGCGCGGGTTGTCCTTCCCGCGCTCTGCCTGGGGGAGGTCGGTGCCGCGAGCGGAGGCGTGGGGGTCTGCGTTGCAGCACGCGCCTTTGCTCGGGGCCCTGCGAAGGCGCATGAGCGCATCGTGCTGTCGGTCGCGGAGTCCGGACGGCTCGCGGTGATCCGCCTTGTCCGCCCCAATGGCGCCGATGCCGTTTCGAAGAAGATCTGGGATTGAGGAGGCCCCATGGCAGGCAACCACGTCAAGAAGGACGACTACAAGGCGCTTCATCAGCCTCCAGGAGGCGCAGGGGGCAAGGGATGCCTCTGGTCTTGGTACAGCGATTACAAAGACGCACACCAGTGCTCCTATCGCTGGCATGCTCGGGAACATGCGCTCGCAGACGGTCGGATCTACAATTATCCTGCTTATAAGGACCTCTGTGTCGAACAGTCGCCTGGGCCGACCGATGTTTATCTCACTGCCGCGTATCAGGGGCCGAAGAGGAAGGCTCCATCAAACAATTATGCCCTGCGCAACCGGTTTCCATACAAGAACAAGCCGCGGCCAGGCCAGTGGGATGTCAGTCTGCCTCGCAACTTTACGGAGAGTTTTACACGTCCGTATTGGCACAATGGCCATCACATCATCGCGCGGTCCGTTCTCATGGATGAACTCGCGGCGGCGGGGAAGGAAGACGCCCGGGTGACGGACATGATCGTCCAGGGGTTGTTGAAGGCCTCCTATAATCTCAACGACAAGCCAAACATGATCATCCTCCCGTTGGATCGTGCCGTGGCGCGAGCGTTGGGGCTTCCCCGGCATCTCCTTGGGGATGAGATGGAGATCCATGAGGAGATCCAAGACCGCCGGGTCGCGGACCATCCTGATTACTCCCGAAGGGTCCGGTTCATGCTTCGTCCTGTCATCAATCAATACAGAAGACTGATGAAACAGAAGTTGGACGAGGCGCACCCCGAGCCGCCTGATGCACTGGCGAAAGAGCAGTTGGTGCGGATTTCGGAGACGGTGTACCGAGCCATCACTGCCGCCGGGCCCTTCATGAAGGGCAAGTCCCTGGATGAACTGAAGCTCTCTGGGCTTGGGGGGCGGTGACTGGATGCGCTATTTTGAGATCAATACGCTGGGGGACGATCAGGACAAGGAACGCGTCTTCGTTGATTCGGAGCCTGAGGGACTTGACGGGTTCGGCTACCGGCTTGCTGAGGGTGAGCCCACCGATGACGTCTATCCGGCCGACTCCAGGATCTATCTGAACCCATACAATCAGGGGTTGAAGCTCGCCACGCTCGTTGGTAACTCGATTGGATATCTGATCCTCCACGCCCCTCTCGTTGAACATTTGAAAGAGAGTCATGACCTGTCCACCGTCGAGCTCAGGCCGGTGTCAATCTACAGTCAGCGGCGGCGGCCTCTCAGTCGGGACTATTGGATCGTAAATCCGCTCCGCTTTGTCGGGTGCCTCGACAGGGCCGCGAGTCGCATTCAATTCCTGAGTTCGGATCCGGAGCAGATCGTTGGCATCGACGAGATTGTTTTCGCTTCAAAACGCCTCGCTGATGCCCCGGACCTGTTTCGCATCCCGGAAAAGCGCATGAGTTATTTCATCAGCGAGCGTGTTGTCGAGGGACTCCAGGGGCAGGGCTTCGACAACATCTTCCTGCATGAAGTCCGACAGCAATCTTGAAGGAGGCTGCGCCATGCGCTCGCGATTTCTCCCTGTCTACTTGTCAAATGCGGATGTGGAACTTCATCAACTCATCCCGCTTCTGGCGGGCGGGGCCCTTGGGGGAGAGGGGATGTTCCTGCGGGCCTGCCGCGGATATCGCACGCGCGGATGCGCGGCGTTCTTCCTCTCCGGCAGGGCGTTGAGCCTCCACCAGGACCTGCAGCGGAGTGGTGCCGCGTTCGCCGCGTTCGCTGGGCAGGGGATGGAAAGTGACAAGGTCACCAGTCGAGCGGAGCCATTCTTCGATGCGGTCGGGTGTGGAGATGAGGCTGCGGCGAGGCTCATCGCGCGGCACGCACCACGGGAGTTCAAGCCCGACCGGGAACTCCTGGAGGACTTTCTCTATGTGCGACTGCTGATGCAGCACTTCTTCCTGGAGTCCCCTCCCGCCGAGGTCGCGAGCACCCTGGCCAATTTTGAAGCGGCGGTGGTAGAGGGTCTGGAGAGCACGCGATTGGACGTCTGCCGGGCCCTGCTGGCGCGCGATGGAGACGCGTTCCAGGGGGCCTTCCAGGCGCTGAGCGACGAGCACCGCGCCTGGTATGAGAACGGCTTCCGCGAAGGAAGGCTTCCGGAGGAGCGATGGGCACTCGATGGGTGCCTGTTCATCGAGGGGCTCGCGCTCTTGCGTCTTGCTCGGACCGTGGGAATCCCCATCGCCAGTGAGTATCCGTTGATCCCATCGCTTGCGTTGGCATCCCCGAAACTGCTGTTCGACGCTGATGCGTGGCGGTCGCCCTAGCAATGGGGGCGGAATCAAGCGGAGGGGAGTTCGCGCGGGTGGAACTCTGGCGCGAACTGGTCCGGGCCTGGGGCTGATACGAAGGGAAGCCGATTCAAGCGCTTCCCAGTGAAGCCTTCCAGGACGAGGGCCGTGAACGACCGTGCCAGCTTCACCAGCCGTGGTGGCGTCCCATGCGGGGTGCGGTGGTCCAGGGCATAGATGGTGAACTCGTCACCTGCCGTGGGCTCCGACGGCAGGAAGAACAACTCCGCGCTACGGCTACTGATGACCCGGGGAATGGGTGGAGCCCCCAGGACGACGTAGCCGAACTGGATGGCCTTCTCCTTTAGCGACTGACGCGTCCCTCCGCTGGCATCCACCAGGGAGACCAGCCGGTTGCGGATGTCTCGTGGTGCATCGAAAAAGCCCTGGGTGTGCCACGGAACCCAGATTTCCAGGAGGTCACCCAGACGGCCCGGGCCCAGCTCGGTGCAGAAGCGGCGGTAGCTCTCCGGGAAGCTGAACTTCAGCCGGGCCTCCGTCTGGGCAAGGTCCTCCTCGGTAGGCAGTCGCGTCAGGGGCCCACGGACCGTGATGCCCTGTTGCTGGAGTTGATCGTGCCAGGAGAGCATGTTCCTCACAGTCTTACTTCAGGTGTCCGGACGCGCGGAGGCCCGCCGTGATGCGCAGGCTGCGCACGTCGTGGAGTCCATCCCGCAGCACCACATGCCCCCGCCAGGTCAGCAGCACTTGGTCCTCGTCCATGTCGAGGATGACGGTGTCCAGGCGCAGCTCGGGCCGGATGTCCTCGCCGCCCGTCTGCTCCACCAGCACGGTCGGCGCGGCCTGCCCCGGGAGGTCGAAAGACAGCCGACCCTTCGCGGACGCTCCGGCGATGACGATGGGCTCATCGCCTCTCAAGTAGCCCGGAGCGATGAGGCCCGGTGCACCCGCGTTGAAGAAGCGCCGGTCGAAGTCCCGGGGCAGCAGCGGCTTGCGGGTCTTGTTCCAGGCTTCGTCGTAGGTGCCCGCGTACCGTGCGCGCGGGTGCCAGTGGGGCGACGTGAAGCCGAACCCCGCGGGCCTCACCTGCTGGCCGAAGTCGCGCAGCGGATCCTCGGGGTCCTCCAGGTTGGGGAGCGCCAGTCCTTCCTCGAAGTGGCGTGGGCTCGCGCGGAAGCCCGTGCCCACGGGGTTGCGTGGCTCGAAGGAGGGCTTCTGCGCATCCGTCCGGTCCCAGCCTCCGAAGGCGCGCTCCCAGGTGAGCGGAATCCTGTCAAAGGGCAGGGGCTTCGTCGCGGCCACGCGCCCCAGGCTCTTGAACCACGTTCGCTCACCCAGCACGCGAACCGCCTTCTTCAGTGGCCCCACCTGGAGCGCCACCAGCGTCTCTGTCGCGCCGCTCCGGGGCGCGTGCGCATGCCCGAGCAGCACCACGTCCGTCGCGGGCTTGAAGAAGGCGCCCTCGGATTCGTAGCGCTCGCTCGACTCCCCAGGCTCGCCCAGGGACTCGCCGCTCCACTTCACAGGCACCTGCTGCTGCGCGAGCCGCAGCCCCGTCCCGGTCAGCGAGTACGTGGCCTTGATGACGACCAGGAGCAGGGGACGCCCCTCTTCGTCCGCCAGCCCCATCAAGCCCTGGGCGAACGGCGTCTCATTCTCGATGGTGGGGTGTCCCATGGCTGGAGGCTCTCACGGCTCCACGGTGAAGCCCTTGCGAAATGCCTGCACCGTGGGCGCCGGCCCCGGGCCCACCGTCACCGTGCCGGTGTCTCCCTCCAGCTCCGCGGACGTCTGCTTTCCCTTCACGAAGCGCACGGTCGCGATGCGCCGGATGGCCTCACGGCCGTTCTTCTCGCTCCGCCCCAGCTCCTTCAGCGCGTGCGCGGCGACGTTGAGCGCCAGCTCCAACGCCCTCCGCCCCGGTTCGTCGTCCAGCCCTACCCAGTCCACCTCGAAGCGCAGCACCTGTCCGCCCAGCGCGCCCTCACTGGGCCAGAACTGCTCCGTGATGCCCTTGGCCAGCTGCTCCGCCAGCTTCTGCAGGTCCGACCGCGTGGGCAGGGGCCGCACCATGCCGGGCACCTGCGCCAGCTTGCCTGCGTCCGTCACCGTCACCGCCACCACCGACGACAGGTCCACGTACGTCACCGACTCGGACCGCGACAGGCCCTCCTTCTTCAACGCCAGCAGCACCGCTTCCTTCGGGAGGAGGTCCAGCAGCTCGCCACTCACCTGATGTCCGTGCGTCAGGTGCAGGGTGAGGCCAATGGACGGCAACGCCTCACCCGTCCGCCCGCGCGCGACCAGCGAGGCCAACTGCTCCAGCAGCTTCTCGACCCGCCGTGCCACCAACCGCTGCACGTCTTCCATGCGCATGCCCTCCTCTTCCGTGACTCATTGCGAGGACTCAACGGGGCCGTAGAGCTGTTCGTCCAACTCGCGAATGGCTACGTCCATCTCCTGTCGGGAACGCTTCTCCACGACATACAGTTTCAACAGGTGAAGGCAGTGCGATTCACACCCCGCGGAGATCTCGCTGTTGATCGTCAGGTGCTCGATCACCGGCCCCTGCTCCGCATCCCCCAGCACGTCCACCCAGGCGACGAAGGGGTGATAGGTGCCGCCCTGCTCGGGAGGCGTGTCGTCCTCCGTGGGGGCGTATTGATTGATGATGACTCCCCGGGCGAACTCCGGGCAGAACGTGCTGAAGATGAGCGAGCCGTCCCGGTCGGGCGGAGGCGCCATCCAGCCCACCCAGACGTCCTGGGTCTGCCGGGTCACGGACTTGATGAGTTCGAGCCAGTAAATCTGGGACATCAGGTACTGCTCGTCATCCTCCCGGTAGCCGGTGAAGGGAAACTTCGGGTGTTTCTTGAGAGCGGTGAGGGCTTCCATGGGCAGCTCGGTCAGACGTTGAAGGCTTTTCCCGCGAGAACCTCGACGTCCATCCGGATGCCTCCTCGCAGCGCGGGCTTGGGGAAGCTCATCTTCACGACGGCGGAAACCCCGGCGGGGGGCCGGGCCAGGACCCAGCGCGTGAGCTGGGCGAAGGCCGTGGCCCGCTCCTCCTTCTCCCGCTTCGTCAGCATCGCATAGACGGCCCCGGCCCAGGCCACCCCCTGGGCCGCCGGGGGCGGCAGGCACTGCATCCAGGGGACCGACTTCTCCAGCCCGCCGCCCTGCGCTTGAATGCGTCCCCGGTGGTCCTCGGAACACCCCGTTCGGGTCCTGGTATCCGTTTCGGCGAGGGTGCGGGGGAAGCTGCGTTCCGCCGCTTCGTTCGCCAGAAAGACGGTGGCCGCCGTGGTGCCCACCACGATGACACCGAAGGCAAGCCAGCCAGGGGGACCAAAAGCGAGCAGGGGCGCGGAGGGGGCGATGGCTGCCATGGGTGTGTGGCTCTATTCCTTCTTGGCCAATGCGAAGGCCAGGGAGCGCGTGAGAAAATCCATCTTCGCGTCCGCGGGCATCAAAGACTCCTTGAGCAGGCCCTGGACGTCCTCGGACTGGTGGAAGGCGGAACCGCAGACGAAGGCGATGAAACACCACTTGGCCAGGTCCGCGTCGCGGCGGATGCCGTAGGCCCCGGCCACCTGGAGGTCCGCGGACACACGATCCCTGAGCGCCTGGGGATTCACGGCGGAGATGGCCTCCGGCAACTGCTGGGAAAGGTATTCGATGACGCGCCCGACGAATTGCTTGTCAAGTGCTCGTTCGAACTGCTGCATCTGCTGGGGGGAGATCGTGAGCATGGCGGCGTCTCAGGGGTCCGTGCGCGAAGCGGCCGGTGGACGTGCGAAGCATAGCAATCCACCGTCCTCGGCTTCAGCGAAGAAGCAGTCTACCTCCGCATGCCATTCCGTCTGCTGTTTCGGTGTGCAGATGGGCAGGAAGGTTCGCAGGACGCGCGGGTCGTAGAAGCGGAAGTAGAGGCGATTGCCGGTTGCTTCCTCCTGCACCTTCAGGAACCGGCGCAGGTGTCTGCGAGTCGCATCCATGGGACCCGGACCTGACAGGAAGATGCCCCAGCTGCGCCCCCAACCCGCGCCGATGAGGTGCTCCAGCGCGGCTTCGTTTCGCGTCAGATCCACCAGATAGGGGGCGACGGATTCCAGTTCCCCGGCCTCGGGTCCTTGGTAGAGCGATTGGTAGGGGGCTCCGCCGCGCTTGAGCAACGAGAGCACGCGCGGGTCCCGTGCCGCGTCGAGCACCGCATACAGGGGACCCTGAAGGGCCCGGAGGGTTTCGAGTGCCTTGTCACGCATCTCAGAGGGCTTCGCGGCCATCGTTCCTTCGGGAGGACGCCTCATCGGGACCTGGTCTTCTTCGCGCACTCCTCGCAGAAGGGCGTGCCTTCGAGTGCGGCGAGCTTGAGTGCCTGCACTTGCGCGGAGGGTGGGGCGGCCCCCTTGATCTTCTGGATCTTGCTGCCCTTCATCTTGATGTCCGAGGAGCCCTCCATCGTGAAGGTCGCCGCCTGGAGCTGAACCTTGCCGGACTTCTCGACGTGGATGACCCGCTTGCCGTTGACGATGACGGAGAACGTGTCGGCCTTCAGCTCGAAGGTCTTCGCGAGCCAGCCCGCTGGCTCCTGGATCTGCAGGTGGGTGGTCTTGCTCTTCTCCGTGGCGTCCTTGCCCACCGTCACGGTGGCCGCTCCCTTCACCTCCGAGTTCCAGTCCCCGCCGACCTTCGCATCCTTGTCCTTCGAGATGAGTTCCTGGCGGCTGCCTGCGATGAGCTCCGTATAGGCCGCGCCCGTCTGCCGGAATGCGAGTCCGCCCACCGCCTCATTCATCGCCAGACCCACGGAGACGGCATAGCCCCCTCCGATGGTGAGCGCCCTGGCCGCGCCCACCGACTCCAACACCGCCTGCGTGATGGTGCCCGTGAAGGTCTTCGCCACGGTGACGGACTGGTTGCCCTCCACCTCCTCGGAGTGGTTCAGGGCCGTTCCCGTGGACCGGTTGCCTCGCACCTGGAGCGTCTGGTCGCCCTCCACGAGGCTGGCGTCGTCGAGCGTCACGGAGAGCGTCTGGTTGCCCTCCACCGTCCGCACGCGGACCTTCTTCACCAACAGGTCCTCGTACCCCACCACCGCCTGCGCCTTGTCGTTCTCCGTCAGGAGGTCCTGGTCCTTCTGCGCGTGGAAGAAGATCTCCTCCTCGTTCGCGGCATCCTCAATGCGGAACTCGTTGAAGCCGTCACTGCCCAGGCTGGAGGCGCTCTTCAGCGTCGACTTCGTCTTTTCGTCCGGCAGGGCGTAGGGCGTCGGATTGTTTCCGTTGTAGACGGTGCCGGCAATCAGCGGCCGATCCGGATTGCCCTCCAGGAAGCGCACCAGGACCTCCTGCCCGATGCGCGGCAGGTAGACGTGCCCCCACGCCGGGCCACCCCAGGCCTGGCCCACGCGCACCCAGCACGAGGACTTGTCGTCCCGGGCGCCTTCGCGGTCCCAGTGGAACAGCACCTTGATGCGGCCGTGCGGGTCGGTGTGGATCTCCTCTCCCGCGGGCCCCACCACCGTCGCGGTCTGCACGCCAGAGATGCGCGGCACCGGCGTGACCCGCCTGGGCCGGAAGACAACGCTCGCTGGCAACAGCCGGAAGCGGTTCTGGTACAGCCCCTGGAGCGCCTCGGCGCCCCCGAGCGTGTCCGGCTGTCCTCCCGTGTGCACCACCTCCACCACTGTGTACTCGCTGGCGAAGGCTCCATCCCCGGGAGACTCCAGCTCGAACTGGTAGCCCGGCGTCAGTCGCGGGCACACGCTCTCACCGGCGAAGGTGTGGCTGCCCTGCGCCTTCTCCTCCATCCGCACCTTCGCCGCGCCCTTGCCGGTGGCCGGGGCGACGTACTCGCCTGGATAGTCATACAACTCCAACGCCGCCACGCCTTCGGACGCGGCCTTCACGGAGGTGTCCACCGCGGGCTTTTCAAAATCGTAGTCCTTGAGGCGCACGGCACCCGGACGCAAGCGGCGGATGGCTTGGATGGCGTGGATGTACTCGCCGTCGGCCGTGCGACCGTCGTCAGGTCGCAGGGGCACCGTGTTCCCTCCAGGCAGCGCCTCATGCGCGCCGGAGCTGTCTCCCAGCACCAGCGTGTGGGCCTCCTCGGTGTGCTGGAAATAGAAGTAGATGCCTTCCCATTCCAGCAGCCGGCGGACGAAGTCGAGGTCCGATTCGCGGTACTGCACGCAGTATTCGCGCGGCGCGTAGCTCGCCTGGAGGGCCAGCTTCAATTTCACGCCCGCATCGCCCAGCACCGTTTTCACCACCTCTGGCACCGTCTGGTTCTGGAAGAGGCGGCTGTGGCGCATGTGCTGGAGGCTCGTCAACTGGGGTCCCACCCAGATCCGGTAGCACCAGCGGCCTCCCACCCTTCCCAGTGCGTCGGCGCGGTACACCCTCCCGTGCACGTTTCGGGCGACGCCCTGGCCCACCCGCACCTGGAGCAGGGCAGGGGCGTTGAGCAACTCCGACTGCGTCAGCGACTCCCCATCCTTACCGTGGAAGTCGATGACGAATTCATAGGGACGGCTGATCGCCTCCGTTCCGGAGAACCGGCTCACGACGAGGGTGTTCGCTCCGTGGGCGCCAACCTTCAGCGCATAGGCTGGTGCTTGCGTTCGTGCCATACAGCCCCCCGCCCATTGCCTCGGGCGTTGATTCGAACCCGGGAGCCTGGACAGGGGCTCCCACTCCCTTCGCGGCGGGCCCTGGGGCCTTGCCGCGGAATCATCCCGATAGGACTCAAGGCTTCGTGCCAGACGCGGTCTTCGGCGCGGCTTCCTTTGAAACGGACGGCGGGGTGCGGGGGAGCACCTCCTGCTCCGGTAGCGGCTTCGCCCCGGCCAGGAGCTGCTGTTCAATCATCCGCACCCACAGCGAAGGCGCGCTGCCCTGGAGGACGTTGTCCTGCACCGTCAGCTCCCGGTGGTCCTGCGCGCGGCGGTAGAGGCGCGGCGCCACGGCCGGCTGCTTTGGATCCGAGTCCGTCACCTGCACCTGCTCCTGCACGGTGATTCCGTCGGACTTGAACGACACCGTCGAGGCCAGCTCGAACGTGCGGCGCAGGCCGCTGGGCAGCGTGAAGGACATCGCCCGGCTGAGCGGGAACCACGCGGCGCCCAGGCAGGCCTTGTCCTTGCTGGACACCGCCTCCCCGAAGAAGCGGTGGCTTCGCAGCGGCATGATGCGCATCGCGCGCCGGCACACCTGCTCCTCCGACGCATCCGTGGTGCAGGCGTCGCCCTCCGCCACCAGCACCTCCGTGCCCGCCACGCGCTCCATCCGTAGATCCGTACGCAGCGGCAGCGCTCGCAGCGTGCCCAGGGCCTCCACGGAGAAGCCGGTCTCCGTCGTCACCACCCTCGCGACGGGGCCTACGCCCTCTCCGTTGGTGTAGCGGCGCGTGATGACCCAGACGAGCCGCTCGCGGGCCTGGGTCGTCACCATCACCAGATCCTCCTCCGTCAGCTTCTCCGCCGGAGGGAGCGGCTCGGAGGGCGGGCCCGCCTCACGGCATTCGTCCTGCACCGGATCCTGCCAGACGACCGGCGCGCCCGAGCAGTCCACCGCGGGCCTGGGCACCACGTTGCGCTCGGCATCGTAGCCGTGCAGCAGCAGCGCGAACCACACGTCCGGCGCGGGCGCGGAGCGCACGTTGAAATCCGCGTCCCGCTGACAGAGCCGGGTGGCGGGCTTCGCGGTGGCGCAGCCTGTCAGCGCCAGCGCGACACCCGCGAGCATCACCAGTCGTTTCATCATGGAGGTCGCCATGGGGCTCAGGCTCCGGAGAACTGGAGCGACCAGTCTCCTTCGGCGGTCAGTGCGATGTGCAGGCGGGGCGGAACCGAGCCGCCCGCCAGCTTCTGCAACAGCTCCCGGGACAGCGCCGGCATCAGCGAGCCCTGGAGGATCTGCTCCAGGTTGCGGGCGCCCGTCTCGGACTCGGTGCAGCGGCGGGCAAGCTCGTCCAGCAGCTCCGGCGCCAGCGTCGTCTCCACGCCGTGCGCCGCGCGCACGCGGCCCACCAGCTTGTCGAGCTTCATCTCCGCGATCTGCCGCATCACGTCTCGCTGCACCGGACCGAACGGGACGATGGTCATGCGCGCCAGCAGCGCCGGCTTGAAGTGCTGGCTCAGCGCCGGGCGGATCGCCGCCATCACCTGTTCGGACGTGGGCGTGGCGTCCCCGTCGAACATCCGCATCACGATGTCCGACGCCAGGTTGCTCGTCAGGATGATGACCGTGTTGCGGAAGTCCACAGCGCGGCCCTCGCCGTCCGTCAGCATTCCCTTGTCGAACACCTGGTAGAAGAGGTTCATCACCTCCAGGTCGGCCTTCTCGCACTCGTCGAGCAGCACCACGGAGTAGGGCCGCTGACGCACGGCCTCCGTCAGCAGGCCGCCCTCGCCATAGCCCACGTAGCCCGGCGGCGAGCCGATGAGCCGCGACACGGTGTGCTTCTCCTGGAACTCGCTCATGTTGAGCGTCGTCATGAACCGCTCGCCGCCGTAGAGGCTGTCGGCCAGCGCCAGCGCCGTCTCCGTCTTGCCCACGCCGCTGGGCCCCACGAAGAGCACCACGCCAATGGGCGTGTCCGGGTTGCGGATGCCCGCCTGCGAGATGCGGATGATCTCCGCCACCTTGCGCACCGCCGCGTCCTGTCCCCGCACGCGCGAGGCCAGCTTCGACTCCAGGCTCAGCACCGCTTCAATCAGGTCGCTGCGCATCTTGCCCACGGGCACGCCCGTCCAACTGGACACGACCCGCGCCACGATGTCCGCGTCCACGTCCGCGTGGACCAGGGGCTCCTCGCCGCGCACCCGGGCCAGCGCCAAGGACGCCGCGTCCACCTCCTCCTTCAGCGCCTGCCGGTCCGCGTCCGGCGCCGACGTGGCGAGCGCCTTCCTCGCCGCGGACAGCCGCGCCACCCCCGCACGCTCCGTCTCCCAGCGCCCGTGCAGCGTGGCCAGTTGATCCCTCACCGCCCCCAGCCGGGCCTCCACCTGCTCCACCGCGTCCGCGTCTCCGGGATGGCCTTCCGACAGGTCGCGCCTGCGGGCATCGCGCTCGCGCTCCAGGCCGGCGATCTGCTGCTCCAGGGCCACCAGCTCATCGGGCCGCGTGGACTGTTCAATCTTCACGCGCGCCGCCGCCGTGTCCAGCAGGTCCACGGCCTTGTCCGGGAGCTGCCGGCCGGAGATGTACCGCTGCGACAGCCGCACGGCGGCCGTGACGGCCTCGTCGCGGATGGTGACGCCGTGCGCGGCCTCATAGGTGGCCCGGAGGCCCCGCAGCATCAGCTCCGCGTCCTCGACGCCCGGCTCCTCCACCTTCACCGGCTGGAAGCGCCGCTCCAGCGCGGCGTCCTTCTCGAAGTACTTCTTGTATTCGCTCCAGGTGGTGGCCGCGAGCGTGCGCAGCTCGCCTCGCGCCAGCGCCGGCTTGAGCAGGTTCGCCGCGTCGCTGCCGCCCGCGGAGCCCCCCGCGCCGATGATGGTGTGCGCCTCGTCGATGAAGAGCACGATGGGGGTGGGGGAGGCCTTCACCTCGGAGATGACCGCCTTGAGGCGGTTCTCGAACTCGCCCCGCACGCCCGCTCCGGCCTGCAACAGGCCCAGGTCCAGGCCCAGCAGCTCCACGTTCTTCAGCGCGTCGGGCACCTCACCCTGGACGATGGCCCACGCCAGGCCCTCCACCAGCGCCGTCTTCCCCACGCCGGGTTCGCCCACCAGGATGGGGTTGTTCTTCCGGCGCCGCGACAGGATGTCCACCATCTGGCGGATCTCCCGGTGCCTGCCGAAGATGGGGTCGATCTTCCCCTCGCGCACCCGGCCCGTGAACGACGTGGTGAAGCGCTTGAGGGATTCGTCCCCACGCCCCCCGGACTGCGCTGACGCGGAGGCGCCCGCCGGCGTGCCCTCCGGGGGCGCGGCCTCCACCGTCTCCGCGGACGGCCGCAGCACCACCTCCAGCGAGTCCATCAGCTCATCGCGCGAGATGGCGTCCAGCTCCGGGAAGGACTCCGCCGTGTAGCGGCTCCTCCGGGCGATGAACTGGGCGAACAGCACGCCGGAGCGCAGGCGCGTGGCGCCCTGTTCCACCGACGCCTGCAACCACGCGTCCTCGATCCACTGGAAGAGCGTCTCGGAGAACACGGGCCGGCCCGGGGTGCCGGCGCGCATGCCCTGGAGGGCGCGGTCCACGCTGGCGGCCAGCTTGCGCCGGTCCACCTGGAAGTGACTCAGGATGCGGGCGACGTCGGAGTCCTCCGCCTCCAGCAGCTGCGCGAGCAGGTGCTCGACGACGATTTCATAGAAGCGCCCCGTACTGGCACGGGCGACGGCCGCCTCCAGCAGACGGGTGGACGTGGGCGTCAGGCGACGGACGAGCGCCTTGGGATCGACACGAATGGGAACACCCTCCTCGACGGCGTGAAAGGAATGTCCCGGTTCCCCGGGGGCCGTGAGCCCCGGAGCGCCGGTGGCGCGAAGCTCACGCGCCCGGAACGTTCAGCCGGTTCTGGTGGCCGTTGCCCAGCCAGGTGTCCCGGCCAAGCCGCGAGGCCTTGTGGTCGTACATGGACAGGAAGAAGGTCTGGCTGACGCTCTCCGTGAGCCCCAGCTCCAGCTCGTACTCCAGCGGATCCCGCAGGAAGAGCGCCATCACCTCGCGCACCATCGGCAGCAGGTCGCCGTCCGGCAGCAGGCGCTTGTAGGCCCGGGGAGGCAGCGGCGCGATGGCGAGCTGCATCTTCCCGGTGCGATCAAACGCCTTGCCCCCCAGCAGCATGTCGCGGCCCAGCTGGTTGAACGAGTGCCCCAGCCGCGCCCGCGCATCGATGTCCACCCAGCGCCCCACGAACTGGCGCACCGTGACGGTGGCCCCCTCCAGGTCGTTCCCCAGCGCCTCCTGGAGCGCGACCTCCAGCTTCTCCGCGGTGCGCACCTGGCTGGCCAGCAGCGGCACGATGCGCAGGAGCCGTGAGATGGGCAGCTTGCTGTCGGCGTGCTGCTCGTAGGTGTCGAACCCCGCCAGCGCGAGCAGCCGCCGGGACCACTGGTCCGTGAAGCCCGTGTTGGATTCGCTGGTGACGCGGTAGCGCGTCTCCAGCCGGTAGAGCAGCGACAGCAGCCGGTGGTGGAAGAGGTCCAGGAACTCGCGCCGCACGGCGTGGTCCGGATCCTCCTGCGCCACCTCCTCCGCCAGGTACATGGGCAGCGGGCTGACCGTGCCGGTGAGCCCCAGGAAGCGCGTGGCGACCTCGAAGAGCGGCCTCCGGGCGTGCGCGTCCTCGGCGCGCACCGGCACCTCGCGCAGCGTGACGCTGCTCACGTCGCCGGAGGAGAAGCCCAGCGACGGGTCGTGTCGGAAGCGGATCATCTCCTCGCTCACCGGCCCCACGTCGCCCACCCGCACGGCGCCCTCCGTCAGCCGCTCCAGGTAGGCGACGAGCGGAAAGAACCCCAGCCGGGGCGCCGCCTCCTCCAGCTCGCGGCTGGCCGCTACGAGATGCGCTGGGAGCCGTTCCTCGGGCGCCACGAGAACTCCGTCTGAGAAGGGTGGAGGCGGACGTTCAGTTCGCTGAACGAGTTGATGGTCACGTTCGAGGCCAGCAGCTCGTCCAGGATGGAGCCGAAGAGGAAGGCGTCTCCCACGCCCTGGAAGTTCTTCTCGTCCACGTCGATGACGGTGAGGCTGCCGCGCAGGGGCGCGCCCTCCAGGAAGCGCGTCACCGGCTTCGCGTTCAGCGCCTGCACCGCATCCACGCGCTGCCGGCTGGCGCGCGAGGCCAGGTTGTCCGCCAGCGCCTGGAAGTTGTAGAGGTCCAACAGCCGCCGCAGCGCCGCCGCGTCCGACAGCGAGCGCTGGTTGACGGCCAGGTGCGAGAGCAGCCGCCAGTGCAGCTCCGAACCCAGCGGCGCCCGCGCGGGCCGGCTCAGCGGGGCGATGTTCTTGAACTTCGCCTGCGTGGGCGACGCCGACGTGGACACCGTGAGGTCGCCCACCTGGAGCCGCGACGGCAGCGAGCGGTTGGTGCACGTCAGGTCGATGGAGAGCACCTCCTCCGACCCCAGCAGCGGCGCCACGTCGCGCGGCGTCTCCAGCGTGAGGTACGTGTCGATGCCGTCGTCGATGGGCGAGTGCACCCGCCGCACGCGGAAGAAGGACGTCTCCGCGCCCTCGCCCCGGGTGTGCTCGAAGTCGAAGAAGGGATGGTACGCGCGGCGCTCGTTGCGCCCGGCCTGCATGCCCGTCACCGCGTCCACCGAATAGATCTCCGAGTGCTGCGGCGGCAGGTCCGAGGCCCGCAGCAGGTGCTCGCGGTCCAGCGCGTGGTGGAGGATGGGGTCGGCCGGCACCTGGAACAGGTTGATGACCGGCGCGCAGTGCAGGCGGAACATCTCCCGGGTGATGCGCGCGTCCATGGGCGGTGGGCGCTCCAGCTCGAAGGCGATCTCGAACCGGTCCTCCGTGATGGAGGAGGCGGCGACGTCCAGGCCCCGCACGTCGAAGAAGAGGAACTTCTCCGGCAGCGTGAAGTACTCCTGGAGGAGCCGGTAGCCCTCCGTGGCCCGGGGCCAGGGCAGCAGCCTGAAGTCGCGGTCGAAGCCCGTGGCGCGCACCGCGTCCGGCGGCAGGCGCAGGCCGGGCCCGCTGTCGGAGGCCCCGCGCACGCGCACGGCCTTGCAGTAGCGCAGCAGCCACAGCAGCACGAGCGAGCTGGCGGACAGCTCCCCGTGGATGAAGAGGCGCACGCCGGCGGCGCGGAACACCTCCGCGCGGCCCTGCTCGTGCGTCTGGAAGAACAGGCGCAGCACCGGGGACGTCAGGGACGAGCGATCCAGCATCGCGTCCTGGAGCGTCAAGGGCAGCAGGTCCACGTCGGACGTGGTGCGGAAGACGCAGGAGGTGCCGTCGAGCGGCTGGGAGGCCACCTCCGCGCCCGCGGGCAGGCGCGAGCGCCCGCGCAGGGCCCGCACCTGCGGCGTGAACTCCACGATGGTGGTGGCGGGCAGGGGCCGCAGGTAGTGGGGCAGCAGCAGCTCCGTGAGGCCGTGCACCATCTCCGGGACGTTGTCGTCCACGCGCTCGCGGATGCGCGCGGTGAGGAAGGCGAAGCCCTCCAGCAGGCGCTCCACGTCCGGGTCCGCGCCGCGCTCCACCAGCAGGCCCGCGACGCTGGGGTTGGCCAGCCCGAAGGCGCGGCCCATCTCCCGCAGGTACGTCAACTCACTCAGGTAGTACTTGCTGAACATCCCCGTCCCCCGTCTCTTCGTGCGCCCCGGAACCCGCTCACCACAGGTCCACCTTGCCGCCCGGATGGATGTGCGTATGGAACCGCAGGGCGCCGCGCTGGCCCCGCCAGGACAGCTGCGCGCTGATGTCGAACATCAGGGCCGTGGGGTCGTCCTCGTTGGGCTGGTGGGTCACCACCACGCTCTTCAGGCGCGGCTCGAACTCCTGGATGGCCGTGCGGATGGACTGCTGCATCCTCGGGATGGCGGACGGGTACATGTGCACGACGTCGTTGAAGTCGAGGATGCCGAAGTTCGGCGCCGCGGCGGATTCGCCCCGTCGCGTGTTGAGCAGCACGCGCAGGTGCGCGGCCACCGACTCGACGATGTCCCCCTGGGACACCAGCGAGCCCTGACCGGCCGCGATGCGCGAAAGCAGTCCTCGTTCAGCCATGGGGGCGTGGGGGCGGGGCGTGGACGCGAAGCGCCCTTCCCATGCTGGAAGGGCGCCCCGCGAACGGTGCGACTAGCGCTGCGTCGCCCAGGAGTCCTCGTGCGTCACGCCACCATTCGTGTACGTCCAGTTGATGGTGTGGAACACGAAGGTGACCTCCTCCAGGGGCGGCTCGGTGGAGGTGGCGGGGATGATGGTGTTGGGCACCGTCTGCTTGATGCTGCCGATGCGGCCCTGGGCGAAGCCCACCGTGTAGAACTGCTCGGTGGTGCCGTCACCCGTGGGGTTGGGGCGGAAGAACTTCAGCACGCCTTCCACCACCTGGTTCTCCGCGAGCGCCTTCATGAGCAGCGGCGAGCTCTTGTCGATGCGCTTGCGGATGAGCAGGGGCGGGTACTGGCGGCGCCCCGTGGCCAGGCCGGAGCCCGCCTCGCGGGCCGTGATGACCTCCTGCTCGTAGTAGACGCACTCGATGGAGCCCTCGCGACCGAGGCTCGTCTGGGTGCTCTCGCCCTTGATCTCGCTGCCGTTCGCCTTCAGGTACAGGTGTACTGTCTCAGCCATTTTCGGCCACCTCGTGCGCGGCTGACGGCCCGCGCGTTGGACCCGGCCCGCGGGAGGGCGGATCGGGTGTGATGGAGCCCCCCGACTGCTTGGGCGTTACGACAGGCGCAGCTCAGATGCGAGAGGGGCTCACTCCTTGTCGAGCTTTCCAACCAACGACAGCGTGAAGGACACGCCCATGTATTTGAAATGCGGGCGCACCTGCAGGTTGCAGCGGTACCAGCCGGGCTGGCCCTCCACGTCCTCCACCGTCACGCGCGCGGCGCGCAGCGGGCGGCGCGAGCGCACCGCGGGGGCCGGGTCATCCATGTCCGCGATGTACTGGCTCATCCACTGGTTGAGTTCGCGCTCCAGGTCCGCGCGCTCCTTCCAGCTGCCAATCTGTTCGCGCTGGAGCACCTTCACGTAGTGCGCCAGCCGCGTCATGATGAACATGTAGGGCAGCTGCGTGCCCAGCCGGTAGTTCGTCTCCGCCGCCTTGGCCTCCGGCGAGGAGCCGAAGAACCGGGGCTTCTGGGTGGAGTTGGCGGAGAAGAACGCCGCGTTGTCCGCGTCCTTGCGGAACACCAGGCCGATGAAGCCCTCTTCGGAGAGTTCGAACTCGCGGCGCTCCGTGAGCATGATCTCCGTGGGGATCTTCGTCTGGATCTCCCCCATGGCCTCGTACTGGTGCAGGGGCAGGGTCTCCACCGCGCCGCCGGACTGCGGCCCGATGATGTTCGGGCTCCAGCGGAACTTGCCGAACGAGTCCGTCACGCGCGTGGCGAACGCCGTGGAGGCGTAGCCCCACAGGTAGCGGTCATGGTGGCCCACGACGTCCTCGGTGAAGTTGAACGCCTTCACCGGCACCGTCTTCTCCCCGTAGGGCAGCCGCAGCAGGAAGCGCGGCAGGCACAGGCCCACGTAGCGCGCGTCCTCGCTCTCCCGGAACGAGTGCCAGCGCGCGTACTGGGGCCCTTCGAAGAAGGACTTGAGGTCCTTGAGGTTCGGCAGGTTGAGGAAGCTCTCCTCGCCGAAGAACTCCGGGCTGGCGTTGGCGATGAACGGCGCGTGCGCCATGGCCGCCACGGACGCGCACTTGCGCAGCAGGTCCACGTCCTGCGGGCCGGGCCCGAAGTCGTAGTTGCCCGTGATGAGGCCGTAGGGCTTGCCGCCGAAGACGCCGTACTCGTTGGAGTAGGCGATGCGGTACAGGCCCGACTTCACGACCTCCGGCGCGTCGTCGAAGTCCTTGAGCAGGTCCGCCTTGGAGACGTTGAGCATCTCCACGCGGGTGTTCTCGCGGAAGTCCACGCGGTCCACCAGGAAGCGCAGGGACCGCCACGACGACTCCAGCGTCTGGAACTGCTTGTCGTGGAGGATCTCATTGACCTGCGCGCTCATGCGCTGGTCGATCTCCGCGATCATCGCGTCCACGAGCGCCTTGTCGATGCGCTCCTCGCCGCGATCCGGCGCCAGCATCTCCGTGATGAAGGCCTGCACGCCCTTGCGGGCGATGTCATAGCCCTCGTCGCGGGGCTTGAGCTTCGCCTCGGAGAGGATTTCGTCGAGCAACGAGTTGGAGCCGAGAGCGATCGCGGCTTCCGCGGCGGGGTTCGGGGTCTGGGTTTGCGTGCTCATGTTCGCGCTCGTTTCGGATTACTTGGTCGGGGCGGCGGCGGCGGCGATGTCTTCGGGCTTGAGGCCCAGCTCCTCGATGAGCTTCTTGCGGCCCTCCTCATCGTTGAGCATGGACTGCAGCTTCTTGCGGAAGGCGGGCAGGTTGCCCAGGGGGCCCTTGAGCGCGTTGAGGGCGCTGCGCAGCTCCAGGAGCTTCTTGAGCTCCGGCACCTGGTTGACCACGCTTTCGGGCGCGAAGTCAGACAGGCTCTTGAACTGGAGCGTGACGGCCATGGTCGCGCCCGGCTCGTTGGAGAGCTTGTCCGCCGCGGAGAGCGTGACGCGCAGGTCCTGCTGGGCCATCACCTCGTTGAAGTTGCTCTTGTCGACGTTGATGGGCGCCCGCTGCTCCAGCGGACGGTCATCCTCGCGGCCGGTGAAGTCTCCCATCACGAGAGTCTTCAGCGGCAGCTCCACCTGCTCCTGCGCATTGCCGGTGGCGGGCTTGTAGACGATGTTGACGCGTTCGGTCGGGGCGACGGAGTTTTCCTTGCTCATCTTCGGCTTTCTCCTGGGGTGAAACGGTTAGGACGCGGTCGTGTCCGGTGGGGACTCCGCAGTCGCTTCCAGTCGTTCGACGCGCACGCGCAACGCTGCCGGTGCATCGAGTTGCGCGAGGCGACGATAACGAAGCTGTGAATCCATTTCCAGACGCCCCGTGAAATTTGTCTGGGCAAGGGCGCAGGTCAGGAATCCTTCCAGGCACGCGGCCGCGAGCGTGGGTTCCCACGCATCCAGTTGCCGCGCGCTGCACTCCTCATCGAGCCAGCCATAGAGCGTTCGCGCGAGTAAGAGATTGCCGGAATTGGCACACATGCGTGCCAGGGAAAGGCGCGCGACGAAGCGGGCCCGTCCCGTCGTCGCCGCGTTCACCGCGGTCTGGAGCCGCTGGAGGGCCTCTTCCGGCTTGCCGGCTTCGAAGAGGACGCGCGCCTCTTCCTCCAGGCCCGCGACCGCGCCGGGGGCGGGCGGTGTCTCGGATTGGAGCGGTGGAATGAAGACGCGCTGGGCGGGTGGGGCGCTGACGCCGCTCCCGGGGGCGGGCGCGACCCGGGACAGCACCTCTGTCTGGAGCCACTGCTTCGTCGCGGCATCCGTCAGGGGCGTGCCGTCCGACGCCACGAGCTCCATCACGCCGGGCATCCTGCGCAGGAGCGCCGCCAGCTCCAGCACCAGCGCTTCGCGCGCGCCAGCGTGGGTGGGGCCCAGGCCCGCCAGCGCGTTGGCGACCTGGCGCTGCAACTCCAGCGCGAAGCGGTGCTGCACCAGCGCCGACTCGGCCTCTTCCAGCAGCTCCGCCCACCGGGCATGGGTGGCCATGCGCTCCAGCCGCTCACGCAGCGCGGGAGGGAAGGGGGGCAGCGACGTGCGCGCGTTGGCGCCCGGCGCGGGCGGTTGCGACAGGTGCAGCCACAGGCCGGTGCGGAGCATCCGGTAGGCGAGCGGATCCGCCGTGTTCGCGCGGCGGACCAGCCCCGCGGCGCTGACGAGCGAGCCGCCGACGTTGCGCAGGAAGTCCGTCGCGGCCTCGGGGCTCGTCAGCTCCGCGGACGGCGTGGGCAGGGAGAGGGGCGCGGGCGCCTGCGCGACGGTGGCCGGCGGCTGCGCGGCGGCGGGCTGCGCGGGCTGCGCGGTCGCGGCGGGCGCCTGCGCGGGTTCGGGCGTCTGGAGCGAGGCGCGCAGCCGCATCACCCCTTCGAGCAGCGGGCCGAAGGCGGGGCCCTGTCCCTCGAAGCGGGCGCGCGACAGCTCCGCGAGCCGCGCGGCCGCTTCGGAGAGCTGGCCCAGGAGGTCCGCGTCGGCCGGGGTCACCTTCACCGACGGGAGCACGCGGCCCATGCGCTCCACGAACCAGGTCACCGCGTTCGCCCGGCCGCGCAGGCGCTTCGCGTCCGGGAAGAGGGTGGGCCAGTACTGGTCGGTGACCTCCGCCAGCACCACCATGCCGGTGAGGGCGCCGGAGAGGCCCTCCGTCATGTACATCCCGTAGGCCAGGTAGGACGCGAGCCACAGGTCCTTGGTGGTGTGCTGGAGCAGCTGTCCGGAGCCCCGCACGACCCCGGCCCAGTCCACCGCGTCGCTGGCGGGGGACTCGAGCTTCGCGACCTCCGTGGAGACGGCCTCGTAGGCCGGGTCGTGCTTCGCCTGCACGCCGGAGGGCTTGTCCTGGGAGATGGGCTCCAGCCAGGGACGGGTGCGCGCGCGAAGGAGTTCGGTGGAGGCGGACATGGCGGATCAGACCTTCGGCGTCACGGCGCGCAGGAGCTGTTCAATGGGGCTGGAGGACGCGTCGAGCACCTGACGCTGCGCCGGGCTCAGGGCCCGCTTCGCGCTGGCGAGCGCGGCGGGGCGCTGGGTCCTGAGCGGCCACAGCTGCGCGCTCGCCAGGTCGGGCTGGGCGACATAGAGCAGGAGCGCGGGCGAGGGCGCGCCCAGGCACAGGAGCAGGCGGGGCCGGTCTCCTTCGGACCAGAGGAAGCCCGGCGACGTGGTGGGCCAGCGCAGCAGCCGGGACGCCAGCTCCAGCCAGGCCACCGGCCCCATGCGCCCGTCCAGCGGGCAGTCCAGCACCACCTGGGCCAGCGCCTGTTCGCGGTGGTGCTCACCCTTGCAGGCGGTGAGGAAGGTGTGCAGCGCGTAGTAGCGGCCCTCAGGCGACGCGTCCGCGCACACGGGCTGGAGCAGCTCCGCGCAGGAGTGCTCGGAGAGGACGCTGCCCCGCAGCCGCTCCGCCAGCTTGAAGTCGGCGGGACGCGGCAGGTGCAGCAGGGCCGCCCGCTCCAGCAGCTCCGGGATGCCGAGCCGGGGGGCATCCTGGACCAGCTCGGTGCCCGCCCGGAGGAAGGACGCGTAGGCCTCCGGCAGCAGGGCGTACCGGTCCGCCAGCTCCGCCGCGGGCAGCTCCGTGAAGACGGCCAGGGGGAAGCCCCGGCCCACGCTGTCCGCGCTCGCGGTGACCACGCCCACGAGCGCGGTCGTCAGCCCTGGCGCGGTGAACACGAAGCGGTGCGGTGTCGCGGGCAGCTCCGCCCGCGCGCGCTGCACGCGCGCCATGCCCTCCTCCAGCCAGCGGTGGAGCTGCTGGGCCAGGGGGCTGGCCGTGTTGTGCCGGACGAACTCCGCGTGCCGCGGGGTCTTGCCGAGCAGGCCGATCCGGTGTGCGGGAGGGACCACCCTCATCAGGGAGGCCCGTCCTGTGCCACGAGGTGCTTGCCGCTGCCGCAGTTCGTGTCGCCGCGCGCGATGCCCCGGGGCGGCTGGAGGCCGGGGTCCCGGAAGATCTGCATCAGCTTGCCCTTGTTTCCGGACAGGCCGAAGAACGGGTTGCTGGTGCGCTCCGGGCGGATGTCGATGGAGATGAGCGCGCCCTTCATGTCCTCGATCTCCCAGATGGCCGTGAAGTAGCGGCCGTCCGCGCTGGGCTCGATGCGCTTCACGCGCTCCAGCAGGCGGAACAGGCCCCACTCCCCGGGCTCGTCGATGTCGCCCGTGGCCCCGGAGGCGTGCTCCACGTGGATGTGCGCGCCCAGCTTTCCGGCCGCGCCCGGCCACGTCATCGGCTTCCACACCGTGTCCGGTCCGTTGCGGTACGTCTCATCCGTGCCGTCGAGCGTGAAGGAGACGGCGGAGATCTCCGAGGCGGCGTTGTCCGCGGACGTGCCGGCGCGGATGCGCACCTGGAAGCGCACCAGGGGATCCACGGAGTCGCCCACGAAGAGGGTGCTGGCCAGCGCGCTGCTCTTCTCCAGGAACGTCAGCATCTCCGGCCGGTAGTTGGAGGCGCTCTGCGGCACCATGAACTCCCACTTGCGGCCCTTGGGCGCCACGTCCTCCAGCAGCTGCTCCTTGTAGAACTTGCGGATGGTGCCGCCCTCCGGCCGCAGGTACTCCGCGATCTCCGGCAGCGGCGCCTCCAGCAGCGACGTGGCGACGAACGGGTAGCGCCCCGCCATGAGCTGCTCGTAGGGCGTGACGATCTGCTCGCACCACAGGCCGCTCTTGCCCTGGGCCACGCCGGTGGTGATGGTGATGTCCACGTTGCGCAGCGGCGGCATCAACAGCCGCTCCAGGATGGACGCGGCCCCCTCCTGCTGACGGACGAGCGCCTCCACCATCAGCTTCGTGGACTTGATCTTGTCGAGCGCCAGGCGCGACTCGGCGGGCTTCTCCTTCACCGCGAGCAGCGTGGCCTGCACCACCATGAGGTGGTCCTCGTAGAACTGGAGCGCCGTCTGCTTCTCCTGGACGTCGTCCGTGCTGTTCAGCGCCGTGACGAAGCGGATGAGGGGGGCGAAGGAGGCCTCCACGTCGCGTGGCCGCAGCTCCTCTCCGCCGTTGGTGGCGCGCGCGTCGATGAGCCTGGGCGGAGCCTTCTTCTCCGCGTCCTCCTTCGACGCGAACAGCTTCTCCATCAGCCCCGGCTCCTCCTTCTCCTTGGAGCCCCGGGCCTTCTTCTCCAGCTGCACGTTGTGCACGACGGACTGGAAGAGGCGGCCGTACGCGGACGGCTTGCCGCGCAGCAGGCTGTCGATGAGCTCCTGCGTCTGGTCCAGGTTGTTGGGCTCCTGGACGCGGATGGAGAGCAGGAAGTCGGACCACTCCTGGATGTACGTCTCGAAGTAGTCCGTGCGCAGCTGGGCGCGCGTGGCCTTCTCGTCCTCCGCGGAGTCCCGGTCCAGCACCCACGTCTGCCGGTTCTCGAAGGCGCTGGCCAGCCGGGGGCTCACCACGTTCTCCCAGGCGTTCTTCGTGAAGGCGCCGCGGATCTTCTTGCGCGTCTGGAAGGCGGGGACCGCGCCCACCAGCTCCTCCAGGTACACGTCGGGGTACTCGCGGCCGGCGTCGGCGATGATCTGCTCCAGCTCCAGCGTGGCCAGCGGCACGCGGTTGAGCGCCCGGCGGGCGGCGCGCACCACGCGGTCATCGCGCGGGAAGGCCAGGCGCTCCGGCTCCTCCGCGAGCATGCGGATGTACGTCGCGGCGTGGTGGCTGATGGTCTGCTCCAGGTCGACCTGGCCCGACGTGCCCTTCACGTTGGTCCAGTGCTCCACCATCTTGCGCACCAGCCACTCGCGGTGGGCCTCGTCGAGCTCCGGCTCACCCTGCGCGCGCGGCTGGGTGATGAGCAGGTACATCTTCAGGTCCTCGAAGTGCTTGCGGTAGTCCTCCGAGCTGGGCTTCCAGTCCAGCCGCGCCTGGTTCTGGGAGAACAGCATGAGGCTCTGCTGGATGCGTTCGTACTGGAGCCCCAGCAGCACCCGGCGCAGCGACGCGTTGTAGAAGGACTGCGCGACGGGGAAGAGCTGGTCGCCCTTGTACATGCCGAAGCGCATCCACAGCGGGATGCCGTCCGTGCGGTGCGAGGTGAGCTCCTGGAGCTGCTTGCGCAGCGGCGTGAGGTCCTGCACCCGGCTGATGTCGTCCTTGCGGTCCGCGTTCACCACCGTGATGGCGTCACGCACCTCCTGGGCCAGCTCCCGGTTCTTGAAGAAGGACAGCGTGGGCAGGCACAGCACCAGCGCCGTCGCTGCGAAGGCCGCGCCCGCCAGCGCCAGCCGCCGCTTGCGCAGCCGCAGCTCCTCCGCGGAGCTGCGCACGGCGACCTTCTGGTCCAGGAACATCACCTTCGTGAAGACGTCCCAGAGGAAGTAGCTGCGGCCCTCCGCGGTGGTCTCCGCCTGGGGACGCCCGTTCGTCGTGCCGAACACGTCACCCGCGGAGGGCGCCACCAGCTCCACCGAGCGCACGTCCTGGGTGGCGCTGGTGAAGTACAGGCCGCGGAACACCGGCGTGTCCTGGAAGATGTTCTCCAGGAAGAGCGGCTGGACGAACTCCGACAGCGTCTTGCGGAGCGCGTCGAACTTCTGGGGGAACTGGTGGATGCGCTCGCGTGTCTCCTGCTGGCGCTCCTCGCCGATGCGCTTGATGGAGCGCTGCTCCAGCACCGCCGTCAGCTCGTCGAAGCGCTGCAGGAGCAGCTCCGTGGACGCCTCCTTCTGCGCGTCCATGGGGATGGTGAAGCCCCAGAGCTGCCCGCGCTCGGAGCGGGGCAGGTCGGAGAACATCTCCACGAAGCCGGGCAGCAGGTCGCACTTGGTGACCATCAGGTAGACGGGCACCAGCATGCGCAGCCGGGAGGTGATCTCATCCAGGCGCTCGCGGATGCCCTGGCCCAGCTCGCCCGCGGCCTGCGGGTCCATGGTGAGCAGCTCGTCGATGCTCACCGCCACGATGAGGCCGTTGATGGGCCGGCGCGGGCGGTGCTTGATGAGCGTGTCCAGGAACGCGAGCCACTCCGGGCGCTCGTCCTCGCTGGCGACGTAGCGGCCCGCCGTGTCGAGGATGACGGCCTCGTTGGTCAGCCACCAGTCGCAGTTGCGCGTGCCGCCCACGCCGCGAACGCCGCCGCCCTTGCTGGAGGACAGGTAGGGGAACTTCAGCCCGGAGTTGCGCAGCGCGGTGCTCTTGCCGGCGCCCGGCGGGCCCACGATGAGGTACCAGGGCAGCACCGCCAGCGCGTCCTTGCCGCCGCGCGACAGCTTGGAGGTCTTGAGCGCCTCCACCGCCTTGGTGAACTCCGCCTGCATCGCCTTGATCTCCGGCTGGAGATCCGGCCGCACCGTCTTGAGCTCCTCGGCGGCCTGCTGCTGGAGGGCGCCCTCCAGGTTCCGGGCCGCCTTCCGGGCCCGGATGCGCTTGATGATCCAGGTGCCGCCCAGCACCAGCAGCGTCACGCCCGCCACGGCGATGGCGACCCAGAGGGGCGGAAGGTGCAGCTTGAGGATGGCGGCCCCGCCCAGCCCCAGCAGCGCCAGGAAGAAGAGGAGGTAGGCCATCACGGGGCGGCGCCTCCGTTGGCGTTCTTGGCCACGTGCAGCTCGATGTCCTTCATGAGCATCTTCAGCGTGTTGTCGAGGCTGAAGAGCAGCCCGCCGTACATGAGCAGCGCGGCCACCAGCGCCCCCGCGGCGATGGATACGATGGAGGCCTTCTTGCGAGCGGAGAACAGCGCCTCCGTGGGGCGCTCGCCGTGGGGCGACAGCACGTCGAAGTCGAACGGACGCGCGCGCTGGAGGTCCTTCTGCACGGTGTCGATGAGCGTCATCAGCTCCAGCTCGCCGCCGCGGATGCGGTAGCGGCCCTGGAAGCCGAAGAGCATGCAGAGGTAGTAGACGCGCAGGACGTCCGCGCGGTGCGGATCCTTGCGCACGCTGTGCAGCCGGCTGAAGAAGCCGTCACCGGCGACGTTCTCGTTGAAGTAGTGCAACTGGAGCAGGTGGCTCATCCAGAACTGGCGGTACGGCTCCGGCTTGCCCAGCACCACTTCGTCCAGGAGCGCGACGAGCGCGTAGGCCATGTCCTGGGCGTCCTGGTGGCTGAAGCCCAGCACGGCGGAGCGGCGCAGCAGTTCGTCCACGACCCCTCGAAGCTGGAAGTGCAGCTTCTCCGGCGGAGCCACCGAGGCAGCGTCCGAGCGTCGGAGCTGGATGGCGGCGTCGAGGCAATCCTTGGTGGCTTCGTTGACTCGGTCCATGGGAGGGCGGCCGTGCCGGGGCGCTCAGGGAGCACCCGGCCGAAAGGGGCTAGCGGTTGGAGGTGGGGACGGCGAGCAGTTCGACGCTGGTGGTGCCCACGTCGAAGGGCTGCGGCAGGTAGAGCGCGAGCGTCCGGTCGCGCAGGGCGTTCTTCCAGTAGCCGTCCTGCAGGGCGAGGGTGAAGTAGACGACCCCCGGCCGCACCGGCACCTCCGGCGGCGGGCGGTACGTCACCTCCAGCGGCACGCCCGGGGCGGCGGCCTGCACCAGACCCTGGATGTCGCCCCAGCTGGCCATCTTGGACAGCTTCGGGAGCTGTTCGGCGACCACCTTCTCCGGCAGGTCGCTGCGGATGGTGAGCAGGAACTGGCCGCACCGCTCCAGCCGCTCGTCCTCCAGCCTCCCGCGGAAGAGCCGGTCCGCTCCGGCCTCCATCGACACGGTGAGGCACTGCTCCAGCGCCACCGCGTGCATCAGCTCCCCGATGCGCCGGAACAGCTCCTCGAACGTGGCGCGCAGGTTGATGAACTGGAAGGCGGGCAGGGTGGATGGGTCCGCGTTCACCGCGAAAGTGCACAGCTGTCCGGCGAACTGGCTGAGCAGCAGGTACAGCGACTGGGGCCGCAGGTTGCCCGCGTCCAGCGCGTGCTGCACCACGGGGATGACGCCGTTGAGGGCGTTGAGCTCCAGGAACAGCGTCACGTCCGACGCGGTGAACTCCAGCGCGGACGCGTCCCGGTGCCGGCGGCGCGAGGACAGCTGCCGCTGCTTGGACACCAACAGCCGCAAGAGCGTGCGCAGCTCGGTCGTGATGGACGAGGACGCGTCGATGCGCAGGCACGGCGGGATGTACGACGGGACGAGCGACAGGTTGCCGGCCTTGTCCCGCTCCAGCTCCGCGATCTTGATGGCCTCGTAGTCGTCCCGCTGCTCCGTGCCGAACAGCAGCCGCACGTTGCGCTGGCCGAAGGACACCGGGACGATGGAGGTGGACGCCGTGAGGTCGCTGATGGGGCGGCTGGACGGGGTGTAGCGAGGGCTGCCGCCCACCTTGTCCGTGCCGCCGTAGCTCTCCACGCCGCTGCGCTCGCGCGGCACGCCGATGAAGACGTCCAGCACGCGCTGGGCCGGCGGGAAGGCCCCGTCCGCGGGGCGCGCGGCGGGTGCCTCCGGATCACCGCTCTGGAGCGACACGGGCAGGCCGTCCGGGAGGATGCCGGTGAAGCTGGCGAGCTGGACCTGGCCGGCGCGCAGCGACTCCATGTCGAACGCCAGGGACACCACGCCCCACGGGTACGGCTCCAGCGAGCCCAGCCGCGTGTCCAGCAGGGCCTCGTGGTAGATGTCCAGCTGCTGGAGGTGGTGGGGGCTCATGAACATGCCCTCCGACCACACGACGCGTTGGGGCGACTTCATGCACCGCTCCGGGGCTCCGGCGTCACACCGGGGGATGGCTGCTGCGAGGACTCCGGCACCCAGGAGGAGACGGGCGGCTGGAGCATGAGATCGATCTGGTAGCCCTGCAGGCGGTAGCGCAGCTCCTGGTCGCCCCGCTTGGGCGCCCCCAGGTCACCGCCCGCCGGACGCTCCACGCACTGCTCCGCCGGCACGGGCGGCAGCACCGCCACCGTGCGCCACGAGTAGCCGAGCGGTTGACGGAAGTGGCCCATGGTCAGCACGAAGTGGGCCTTGGGGTCGCGCTGCAGCCAGCGCTGGTTCGTCTGGCCCGGCGCGACGACGAACTCCGCGGACTGCAGCAGGTCCTCCTTGAGCAGCTCCTCCGCGCGGCCCCACAGGTCGCGGAAGCTGGCGCGCTCCAGCCGGGCGCTGTCCTTGAGCTGGATGACCCGCACCACCGTGGGCAATGAGCGCCCCCGGGGATCGGGGTTGACCTGTTCGGACACGTTCAGCACGACGTGGAAGGGAGGCGGTGTCTCGCATTGCTGCGCCACGCGCTTCACGCACCCCGTGGCCGTCAGGGAGGCCACGAGGCAGACGAGAAGCGGCACGGCGCGCGTGAGGGAATCCTGGATGCGCATCATTGTCTGGCAGGCAAAGCGGCCTAGTTCTCGGAGATCTTCGAACCCTTGATGATGACGTCACCGCTGGCGGTGACTTCGATCTTCGCGCCCTTGATGACCACGTCCCCGTTCTTCTTCACCTGGAGCGTGGCGGACCCGACCTTCAAGGTGAACTGCTCCTGGGCCACCAGGGCAATCTCCTTGGCGGAGAGCGTGTAGGCATCCTTGACGGCGTGATTGAGCTTCCCCCCCACGCTCAACAACAAATCCTTTTCCACCTTGAGTGTGCGTGACTTCTGCACCTCTTCAGACAGGTCACCACCGACCTGGAGGCTGCGTGAGCCTTTGACGGTTTCGGATTTCCTGGCGCCAACGACTTCCACCTTGGCGCCGCCGACCTGTTCGGACTTGAGGCCACCCACCAGCTCGTTGAAGGCCGCGCCCACGGTGACGGCGAGCGCGCCGCCCACGTTGAGCATCTTTCCCAGGCCCACCGTCTCCGCGGAGGCCAGGGCGACCGACACGCTCTGGTTTCCGCTCACCTGCACCGACTGGTCGCCCGTCACGGCCTCCGTGTGATTGCCCATCACGGCGGTGGAGCGGTTGCCCGTCACCGCGAGCGACTGGTTGCCGCCGATGACGGAGTCGTCGTTCTTCTTCACCTCCAGCGACTGGTTGCCTTCAATGGTGCGGCTGCGGTCCTTCTTGACGAGGAGCGTCTCATTGCCGCCCACCAGCTGGGTCTTGTCGTTCTCGACGACGATGTTCAGGTCCTTCTGGGCGTGGAGGTAGACCTCCTCGGAGCCCGCCGCGTCCTCGAACCGCAGCTCGTTGAAGCCGTCGCCTCCGGGACTGGAGCTGGAGCGCAGCGTGCTCTTCGTCTTCTCCGCGGGCAGGTCGATGGGGGGCGGGTTCTGCCCGTTGTAGACGCTGCCGGTGATGATGGGCCGGTCCGGGTCCCCCTCCAGGAACTCGACGACGACCTCCTGGCCGATGCGCGGCAGGTACAGGGCGCCCCAGCCGGGGCCCGCCCACGCCTGGCTCACGCGGATCCAGCAGGAGCTCTTGTCGTCGCCCTTGCCCTCGCGGTCCCAGTGGAACTGGACCTTGATGCGGCCGTGCGGGTCGGTGTGGATCTCCTCGCCGGAGGGGCCCACGACGATGGCCGTCTGCGCGCCCGGGATGACGGGGCGGGGCGTGCTCCGGGGCGGCCGGAAGGGCACCGTGGCCGGCTGGCAGAGGAATTCGTTGAGGTAGCCCTCCTTCGTGCCCAGCGAGGCCTGCTCCGCCACCAGCGCTTCCTGCTGGTGGCCGGTGTGGCGCACGGACAGGGGCAGGTACTTGCGGTTCAGGGCGGTGTCCGGGTGCTCCGCCAGCTCGAAGGTGTGGCCCGCGCAGATGCGCCGGCTGTAGCTGGCGCCGGACACGGTCTCCACGCGGGCGCGCAGCTCCTCCAGGCGGATCTTCGCGAGCGCCTTGCCCGCGCCGGGCTCGTCGTAGAGGCCGGGGTAGTCGTAGATCTCCAGCGCGGACTCGCCGTCGTCCGCGGTGGTGGTCGCGCCCAGGTCCTGCGCGGGGCGGGTGAAGTTGAAGTCCCGCATCGCCACGGCGCCGGGCTGGACCTCCAGCTTCGCGCTGAGCGAGTGGACGAACTCCTTGGGCGCCACCATCCGCGACCGCTCCCGGAAGACGAGCCGGGGCTCGCCCATCATGTCCGGATTGGCCGACGCGGCGTCGCCGAGCACCATCGTGTGCGCGTCCTCGCCGTGCTCGAAGAGGTAGAAGATGCCCTCCTCCTCCAGGAGCCGGGAGACGAAGTCGAGGTCGGATTCGCGGTACTGCACGCAGTAGTCGCGCTTGCGGTACGCGCTGGAGAGCGCCAGCCGGTGCTCCACCTGTCCCTGTTCGAGCACCTTGTGCACGATCTGCGGGACGGTCAGCTCCTGGAAGATGCGGCTGCGGCGGGTGTGCCGGAGCGTCCACAGCCGGGGCACCACCGTCACCCGGTAGCGGCGGCGCTGGGGGCCGGTGCCTTCGTCCCGGCGGTCGGTGCGGGCGACGACGCCATGGAAGAAGCGGGCGGTGCCATCCCCCAGCTGCACGGTGAGCCGCGCGTCCTTTCCGAGGAGGGCCGTCTCATCCAGCTCCACGTCTGGCTTCGGCGTCAGCTCGACTTCGACGGAGTAGGGCTGGGAGACGGTCTCATCCGCTTCGAACCCCAGCACGGTGAGGTCGTCGGCCGTGTGCGGCCCCAACTGGAAGTCGAACTCTGTCTGGTTCGCCAGCAGCGCAGCATTCGCGATCATCGTCTCTCCCGCGCCACGGAAGCCCCCAGGGTCACCAGACACCTGCTTTGAAAGCAGGGGTGATCGCCTGACAAATTAGAAACACGCGAGGCCCCGGGTCCGCAAGTGCTTGCGGGCACGGGAAAGCATTTCTTCACGAAGGGTCCGAGTCGTTTTGGGTTCTGGTATGGTGTTGCGCGAGGGCGGGGGGCCATGGATCGCGCAGCGACATGGATTCGGGCGGCCCACGCCATCAATACCCTCCGGGAGAGCGATGAAACGAAGGATGCTCCTGTGCCGGCTGCAAGTGCTGTCGCTCGTCCTGGCCACCGCCACCGCCGCCGCCCAGTCGCCTTTGCCCGGCATCGAGCTGGAGAGGCTGGAGCTGAACCCTGGCGCGGAGGGTTCACTCGTCGTGAGTCTGGGACAGCTTCTGCCGTCGGGCCATTATCGGGCGACCGTGGCCATGCAGTACGCGCACGATCCCCTGCTGTTTGAAAGGGATGGCGAGGATTTCAAGATTGTCGGGAGTCGCGCGACCACGCATCTGGCTGTAGCGTATTCCGCTACAAATTGGCTTCAGTTCGGCGTTCAGCTTCCGGTGGTTGCCTTCCAGAGCGGCTCGGATCTGAGCGGGGAGAACATCACGCGGCCGGCGAGCTTCGCGCTGGGCACGCCTACCGCCAGCGCCCGCGTGGGGATCCTCACGCAAGACAATGAAGGGGGCGTGGATCTGGCGTTGGAGATGGGGGTGGGCCTGCCCGTCGGCAGCAAGGAAGGGCTCACGCGGGATGGTGCGTTGAGGCTGGCGCCCCGGTTGATGGTGGGGCGGCACTTCGGCTTCCTGCGCGGAGGGGTGGAGGTCGGCTTCCTGAGCCGGCCGCAGCAGGCGCTGACCCAGCGCCCGGGCATCCTGGTGGACGAGGTGGGCAACGAGCTGCGCATCGGCGCGGCGCTCGCGACCACGGGGCGGCGGCTGCGCTGGGAGCTGAACGTCCGGGGCATGGTGCCGCTGACGAACCAGCCCGGGGCGGTGGAGCTGCTGCCCGGCGCGCGCTACCTGGTGAAGCCGACCTTCGAGCTGTTCGCGCTGGCGGGCATGGGCGTGGGCAGCGCGCCGGGGACGCCGCTCTTCCGGTTGATGGTGGGTGGGGCCTTCGGCGACGTGACGCCCGAGCGCGGGCCGGGCGAGTCCTCGGTGAACTGCGAGCCGGGGCTGCCGCACACGATTGAAGAGTGCCCCGACATGGACGAGGACCACGACGGGGTGCGCAACGGCGTGGACCGGTGTCCGCAGGTGCCCGGCACGCTGGAGCGCAACGGCTGCGAGAAGATGGACACGGACTCCGACGGCCTAGAGGACGCGCTGGACATGTGCCCCGTGGAGCCGGGGCCGGCCTCCAGCCAGGGCTGCCCGCTGCGCGACACGGACAAGGACGGCACGGAGGACGACTCGGACACCTGCCCGAACGAAGCGGGGCCGCCGGACAACCAGGGCTGCCCGGTGCGTGACGCGGACAAGGACGGGCTCGACAACGACAAGGACGCCTGCCCGAACGAGGCGGGCCCCCTGGAGCGCGACGGCTGCCCGGAGACGGACACGGACAAGGACGGCGTGCCGAACCGCATCGACAGCTGCGCCAACGAGGCGGGGACGTACGACAACCTGGGCTGCCCGCAGCACATCTACCCGCTGGTGGTGCTCCACGCGACGCGGCTGGAGATGCGGGGGAAGATCTACTTCGAGCCCGCGCAGACGCGCGTCAACGCGCGCTCCAACCCGGTGCTCGACTGGGTGGCGCAGGTCATCCTGGAGCACCCGGAGTTCCCGCTGATCGCGGTGGGGGCGCACACCGACGACCGGGGCCTGCCGGAGGCGAACCGCCAGTTGTCGCAGGGGCGGGCGGCGGCGGTGCGCCAGTACCTGATCAGCAAGAAGGTCCCGCCCGAGCGGCTCGCCGCGTACGGCTACGGCCAGGATCGCCCCATTGACAGCAACCTGACCTCCGTCGGCCGGGAGAACAACCGCCGCGTGGAGTTCCTGATCGTCGACCCGCAGGCGGAGAAGCCAGCGGGTCCCCGGCGCGAGCCGGGCTCCGGAGAGACCCGATGAAGAAGCCCTCGTTGGTCAAGGCATTGGTGGCGGGCGCGGTCCTGGTGGGGACCGTCGTGCTCGCCGCGTCGGACCTGTTCTACCTGGGGGCCGGCGGCAGCGACTACACGGCGCGGGGCCCGGACACGGTCATCAACGACTATGCGCGGGTGACGGAGTCGGTCGCCGCTGGCGCATCCCGGATTCCAGTGGGCTCCGCCGAGGGCTTCGCGAGTGGCGATCTGGTGTTGGTGCTCCAGACGCAGGGCATGGATTCCTCGATGCAGGGGCCCGACCCCACGTCCATTGATCTCTCCGGGGGGCCCGTGGGGACCTGGGAGCTGGCCCGGGTCGTCCGTGTCCTCTCCGGTTCGCGAGCGGAGCTGGTGGTCGGCGCGCCGCTGGTCCATTCGTATGCGGGGGCGGTCACGCAGGTGGTCCGCGTCCCGGAGTACGAGGACGTCCTCATCCCCAGCGGGACGAGCCTCGTGGCGCGCGAGTGGGATGGCCACACGGGCGGTGTCCTGGCGTTCCTGGCGCAGGGAACGGTGACGAACAACGGGTTGATCGACGCGAGCGGCAGGGGCTTCCGTGGGGGCGTGTTCACTCCAGGGCGCGCCAGCGTGACGGAGTGCTCCGACCTGGAGCGGTCAGCGCTGGGAGCCGGGCCCTGGCAGGGCGAAGGGGTGGATCCCCTCCGCCATGGCGACTTCGACCTGGGCTGGATTCCTTCCGCCAACGGGGGCGGTGGCGGGGTGTGCCGGCAGTCCGGCGGCGGTGGTGGTGGCCATGGGGGCATGGGCGGGCGAGGAGGCCCTTCGGCGTTCGGGCAGGCAGGCGGCCTGGGAGGAAGTGTCGTGCTGACGCCGCCCCTGCTCTCGGAGCGGTTGTTGCCGGGTGGCGGAGGCGGGAGTGGCACACACGAGGGCGGGCAGGGTGGCGGCATCATCTTCATCCGTGGCCGGGAGCTGACCGGGACCGGCGACATCCTCGCGACGGGCCGTGCGGCGGGGGCAAGCAGTGGCCCTGCGGGCAGTGGTGGTGGCGCGGGTGGAACCATCGTCGCCAGATTCACGGGGACGGCGAAGTGCAGCTCGGTGGATGCGAGCGGCGGCGCGGGTGGCACCGCGGGCGGGACGCAGGCGGGGCCTGGCGGTGGTGGCGGCGGTGGGCGCGTGTTCTTCCAGGCCGGGTCCCTGGTCGGGTGTTCGGCGCTCGTCGAACCCGGGGCCCCGGGAACCCTTCCTGACGGGCGGGACTCACGCGGCGCCGAGGCAGGTGGCGCGGGCCTTCAGCAGTTCGTCCAAGGTGCCCTCCCCGAAATGGAGGCGGCGGATGATGCGGAGAAGGCGCGAGTGTCCTCGGTCGATGAAGACCTTGATCTCGGCGATGCGGGTGATGAGGACGCGGGTGCGGCGGATGCAGGGGCGGAAGATGCAGGCCCTGCGGACGCGGGCCCTGAGGATGCAGGCGTGACGGATGCGGGCCCTGAGGATGCAGGCGTGACGGATGCGGGCCCTGAGGATGCAGGCGTGACGGATGCGGGCCCTGAGGATGCGGGTGCGACGGACGCGGGTGCGACGGACGCGGGTCCTGAGGATGCGGGTGCGACGGACGCGGGCCCTGCGGACGCAGGCGTGACGGACGCGGGCCCTCAGGATGCAGGCGCGACGGATGCGGGGGCGGAGGATGCGGGGCTCAGTGATGCAGGCCCTGCGGACGCCGGTACGACGGATGCGGGCTTCAGCGACGCGGGCTTCAGCGACGCGGGCTTCAGCGATGCGGGCTTCAGCGACGCGGGTTCCAGCGATGCAGGCCTTGCGGACGCCGGTGCGACGGATGCGGGTTCCAGCGATGCCGGCCCTGCGGATGCCGGAGCGATGGATGCAGGCCTTGCTGACGCCGGTGCTGTCGACGCCGGCCCTGTGGGCCCTGTGGATGCGGGACCCATTGATGCAGGGTTTCCAAGCAAGCCCACGGTGGTCGCACCGGTCCACGGGGCGCTCTTGAACATGGCGACCCCGACGTTCTCAGGCCGCGCGGATGCCGGAGTCCTGGTGACCCTCTACATCAACGACGATCCAGAGGTGATGAATGTCGGCGTGGACGCGGGCTCCTGGTCATACGTGCCCACCGTGGCTCTCCGGGAGGGCCTGAACTGGGTCCGGGTCAAGTCGAAGAATGCAGCAGGGAATGAGAGCCCGTTCTCCAACACCAATGTCTTCACGGTGGATACAGCGGCTCCGTCGGTGCCCACCATCAGCGTGCCCGATGCGGGGGCGTTCGTCCGCTCCAGCTCCCTGCTCTTCCGGGGCACCGCGGATCCGGACACCACGGTGTCATTGCTCTTCGATGGGGCGGATGCGGGGACCGCGCTGGCCAGCAGGACGGGAAACACCTGGAGCTTCGCGGAGCCGGTCTCCCTCACCGAGGGCTCACACACACTCAAGGCCCGAGCCACGGATCCCGCCGGCAATCGCACTGACTCTGTTGCCCGGGCGTTCACGGTGGACGACACGCCGCCGGACACGAACCTCACCGCGACGCCAAGCACGCCCCTGACCAACAACCCGACGATGCTCTTCGCCTTCACCTCGGAGGCGGGCGCAAGCTTCGAATGCCGGGTCGATCAAGGGAACTTCACCCCCTGCGTTTCGACCCAGAGCCTGAATTTCGACGGGGGGACCCACAGGTTCGAAGTGCGTGCGAAGGACAGGGCGGGCAACGTCGATCCCAGCTCCGCGCTCCACGCCTGGGAGACGGACCTGTCCAATCCCGCCGCGCCCGAGCTGACGTCACCGGACGCCGGTGCCTATCTGTCCGACACCCAGCCCGTCATCGCGGGGACGGCCGAGGCGGGAAGTGCGGTGACGGTGCTCGTGGGAGGAGTTTCCAGGGGGACGGTGGACGCGAATGCAGTGGGCCAGTGGGCGCTTCCACTCACGCTGACTGCTGGCACCTACAACGTCCATGCCACCGCGAAGGACAAGGCAGGGAATACGAGTCCCCCATCCACCAGCCGCTCGTTCACCGTGGACGTCACCGCGCCCGACACGAGAATCGATCAAGGACCCCAGCCCGATGAGTACTCCTCTGCTTCCTCCTTTCCTTTCGCCTTCAGCTTCGTCGGGACGACAGGGGAGACGGGGACCTTCGAGTGCAGCCTGGACAGCGCTGGATTCGCTCCCTGCACGAGCCCCCAGACGGTGAATGTCGGGACTCTTCCCATTGGTGAAGGACCGCACATCTTCCGCGTCCGCGCCGTGGACCGTGCACGGAACGCTGATGCCACGCCGGCCCTGGTGAATTGGACCGTGGATCGGGTGGAACCCAGTACGGTGATCACCCTGTTCCCGGCGAAGTTGACGAACCTGCCGACGTTCGCCTTCGGCTTCAGCTCCAATGAGGACGTGACGGAGTACCAGTGCATCGTCGATGGTCCTGACCCCGTCGATTCACCGTTCATCGCCAACTGCAACAATGGTTCGTATTCCGTCAACGTCTCGGATGGTCCGCACACGCTGTGGGTTCGAGCACGGGACAAGGCGAGGAACTTTGATCGAACCGCGGCCTCCTACTCATGGCGGGTGGACGGGACGCGCCCCTCGAAGCCCGTCCTGACGAGCCCGTTGGCGGGGACCCATGTCAGGACGACCCTGCCCATCATCAAGGGACGCGCGGAAGGAGGGGCGCAGGTGCGTGTGTTCGCGGGCACCACCCAGGTGGGCTCGACGACGGCCAATGCTCAGGGGGACTGGAGCGTGGGCCCTTCGGTAGAGCTGTCGCAGGGGGTGCAGAAGATCACGGCTGACGCGAGGGACGAGGCGGCGAATCTCAGCGAGCCGTCCGATGAACTCAACTTCACCGTGGACTCAGTCGCCCCGGACACGCAGTTGACCAAGACCCCGCCGCCGCTGGACAAGTCCAATCAGGCGACGTTCGAGTTCAGCTCCCCCGATCCGACCGCGACCTTCGACTGCCGCCTCGATCAGGAGGAGTTCGTTCTGGATTGCAGTTCGCCCTACACCTTGACCGTCGGAGACGGGGCGCACGTTTTCACGGTGCGTGCCAGGGACGCGGCAGGCAATGAAGATCAGACTCCCAAGATCTTCGCATGGACCGTGGACGGCGCTCCGCCAACAGTGACCATCACGTCCAAGCCCTCCCAACGGACCAACGAGAGGGTGGCGAAGTTCACCTTTGAGTCGACGGCGGCCAAGGCGACCTTCCCTTGCCAGCTCGATACACTTCCACCCGTCGCAGACTGTGGTGCGAACTTCACGTCCGCGCTGCTGGATGCTGGAGAGCACACGCTCGTCGTGCGTGCCAGGAGCCTCGCGGGGAACGAGTCCCTTCCCGCGAGCTGGACCTGGGTCATCGACACCAACCTCCCTGATACCCTCATCACTTCCGCGCCGCCGACCCCGACCAAGGAGCGCAAGTTCCTCTTTGATTACAAGTCAAACAGGCCGGAGGGAGAGGTCGTCTATTTCAAGTGCAGCCTCGACCGGGCGCCCGAAGTGGGATGTGACGAGCGACCCTTCCTCGTGGAGGTCATCTCGGATGGTGAACACAGGCTGGAGGTCACGGCGCAAGATGCGCTGGGGAACAGGGACTCCGATCCCGCCGAGCATGTCTGGACCGTGGATACGCGAAGCCCGGACACCATCCTCCTGGAGGAGCCGAAGTACCCCGGGAAGCTGGTGAACACCTCCCGGTGGCCGTTCGGCTTCAGATCCACGGAGGACGAAGGACGCTTCGAGTGCCGCCTGGATCTCGCCCTGCCCCTGGGGTGCGTCAGTCCCTTCGAACTCGACTTCAGTGATGGCTCCCACACCCTCGAGATCCGGGCCATCGACAAGGCGGGGAACGAGGACGAGAGTCCCGTGTCCTATTCGTGGGTGGTGGACACGAAGGCGCCACCGGTCCCGGCACTGACGGCGCCAGCGGCGGACGCACTGGTTTCGACAGCCACTCCACTCCTGGAAGGCACGGGTGAGCCCGGAAGCACGGTGCAGATCTCCGTGGACGGACCCTCGGTCGGCACGGTGGTCGTGAATGATGCGGGACGCTGGAGCTACTCTCCGACACAGCCCCTGCGGGATGGGGCGCATTCCATCGTGGTCCGAGCGCAAGATCCCGCCGGCAACTCGAGCGGATCCTCCGAGGCCTTCGTTCTCTCGGTGGACACGCAGGCTCCCGATACCGCCATTGTCTCAGGACCGGAGGAGCGCGTCCGGAAGACCTCGGCGACCTTCCAGTTCTCGTCACCGGAAGAGGGCGCGACCTTCGAGTGCAGCTTGAACAACGTGGAGTTCTCGCCTTGCGACGCCTCGATTTCGTTCGAGGTGATCGAAGGTGCCCACTCCCTCAAGGTGCGGGCCAGGGACCGGGCGGGCAACGTGGACACCTCTCCGGAGACCCGCTCCTGGCGCGTCTCCCTGGGCTCCGACACGCGGACCCTGGGCGGTGGCCTGAGCTGTTCCTCCTCGGGTGGGGGCGGGGGCGCCCCCTTCGGAATGCTGGCGGCACTCCTGGGCCTGGCGCTGAAGGCGGGACGGCGACGTCCCACGCGGACCCAGACGCCCGCGGATGGGGGCGGCAGTTCCCCGGCAATGGGGTGCACCCAGGCCACCGGGTGACGGTGGTTTCCAGTGGGGCGCGGCAGCGGCTGGTGGTGGGGGGGCTGCTGTCGGCCTCGGGCAATGACAAGGGCCACCTGGCCCCGGCCCTTCAGGAGGCGCGGCGCGTGCTGCATCAGGCCGGACTGCCCTTGGCGGCGCGACTCCAAGTGGCTGGGGATGCGGGCTACTGGAGCGAAGAGGGCCTGCGCTTCGCCGCGCTCAACCGCGCCTGGGTGGACGTGCTGCTCAAGGAGTCGTCTCCGACAGGCCCGCTGGCCCATGAGCCCGGCATGCTCAAGCGCGAGGCCTTCGAACTCCAGCCCTCGAAGCGGGCCGTGGTCTGTCCGGCGGGACGCGCCATGCGCGGGCCGGTGCGCAATGCCTTTGACTCGTGCGAGGTCTACTTCGGCGTCGGGTGCGCCCACTGCCCCCCGCGGGCGCGCTGTACCCGGGGCACATGCCGCAAGCTGTCCGTGCGCTGGGAGTACGAGTGCTTTGGCCGGGCCATGCTCCAGCGCATGTCACAGCGGGGGGCCGCAGCAGGCTTTCTTGCGTCTGCTTCGTGCTCGAGGCCCCTGTCTCCCTTCATGCTCAGCAGCCAGCCTTCATCGCTGATATTCCGCGCAGACCTCCAGTCGGACAGGTTTCCCAAAGCGATGCCCGGCACGTGCCTCCGCTCGGCGCTTCTCGCCAGGCTCGCCAGGGTTGAAACCCAAGACGGATGAAACCTGGGAGCGCCCGCCGTCCGGTTCCACGGGAAGAGCTTGCGCATGGGGAGCCGTGCTCCACGCGCGCCACGGTGTCCTCGGCGGCGGGCGCGATTGGGTAACGATTTTTTGGCGACCTGCTTAGCGTGTGTCCGAGGGCGACGTGAGGCTCCGGCGACGGAGCAGGTCCGCCGCCCGGGTCCGGACACTGGCCATGGCGTGGGTGCGGGCTGCCTCTTCCAGGAACGGCACGGCGGCCTCGCCCAGGTCCCCGCGGATGAAGTCCTGGCAGGTGCGGTGGAACCGGTCGCTGACGAGGCAGCGGATGGCGTTCTGGATGAGGACCGGTGCGTTGCGGTAGGCGGCGTCATTGCGCAGCGTCGCCCGGTAGGCCGCCACGCCATCCACCCAGCGAAGGTTGTCGAAGTTGACGTTCCCCTCCAGGTAGCGGACGTAGGCGCTCGTCGGATGCTTCGCGGCCAGCTTCTTCAGCGCCGCCAGGGCCGCGTCCCGCCGCTGCGCCTTTATCAACCGCTGGACCTCCTCGATGCCTGGGAGCGGCTCCGCGACGGGTTGCCACACCGGGGGGGCCGCCCGAGGAGGCTCGGCCTTCGGGGCCTCGGGAGCCGCGACCTCCAACGGCGCGGGCGCCGGTTGCGCTGACGTGGACGGAGCCACCCACCAGCCGACGCCTGCCACGAGCAGGGCGAGGAGCGCCGCGCCCCCCACCCAGAGGCGCGAGCGGCCCTCCGCGGGCGGGGCCGCGGCCGGGACGGAACGGACGGTCGCTTCGGATGTACCCGAGGGCTCTTGCTTCACGGCCACGCCTGCCGGCGACTCCACTGGCGCTGGCTCCGGAGGCCGGGCTTCTTCGGCTGGAAGGTCCGTGGGCGTTGCGCGGGGCCGCGCCCGGGCGTTGCGCGTCGCGAGCACTTCCTCGCTGGGGCGTGACGGCGCGGGGGTGGCGGAGACCGGCACCGTCGGGGCGGCGCCCATTGCATGCGCGGCGGCGGAGCTGACCGCACCCGGCCCGGCCCCTTCGAGCGCGGCCAGGAACTCCGTCGCGGACTGGAAGCGCTCCGCCGGGGCCTTCGCCAGCGCCTTCAGCAGGGTCGCTTCGAGCTCCGGGGAGAAGCCGGCTTCGGGGGCGACCGCGCGCAGGCGTGGCGGTGGGACCTCGCGGTGCATGCGCAGCAGCTCCGCGTTGCCGGTCGCGTTGAAGGGCTTCTTCCCGGTGAGCAGCTCGAAGAGCAGCACCCCGGTGGCATACAGGTCCGTGGGGGGCCCCACCGGCTCGCCGTGGATCTGCTCCGGGGCCATGTAGGCGGGGGTCCCGAGCATCATCCCGGAGGTGATGCCCGTCACCTCATCGCGAAGCTTGGCGAGCCCGAAGTCGAGGATGCGCACCTGCTCCCCGAGCCCGACCGCATGGGTGACGATGACGTTCTCCGGCTTGATGTCCCGGTGGATGATCCCCTGCTCGTGTGCGTGCGCCAGCCCCGCCAGCACCTGCCGCAGGGCGCCCAGGGCCCGGGGCAGGGGCAGGGGGCCCTCGCGCAGCAGGCTGCGCAGGGTCTCTCCGGTGACGAAGTCCATCACCATGTACGGCGAGTCCTGGTCCACGCCGAAGTCCATGACGGACACGCAGCACGGATGGGTGAGGCGGCTCATCGCGCGCGCCTCCACCTGGAAGCGCTTGCGGAAGTCCTCATCCCGGGCGGCCCAGGCGTGCAGGAACTTGATGGCGACCGCCTTGCCCACCTCCAACCGCTCGCCCCGGTAGACGATGCCCATGCCTCCCGCCGCGAGCCGCTCGATGATGCGGTAGCGCTCCTGCAACACCGAGCCGATGCGGGGATCCGAGGCGGCCGTGGACTCGTTCATGGGATGCGCACGATGACAGGCCCCGCGCGACGCAGGGCGGGGATGGGGTGGCCCTCAAATCTGCTTGCGCGTCACGGACCAGATGAAGCCGTCGTACCAGAAGTGCATCAGGGAGACGACAAGGGTGCCAGCCCAGAGGCTGTCCAGGTCCGGGTCCAGCAGCTCGGCGCCCACGCCGTAGACGAGCACCGTGCCCAGGAAGAGCGCGAGCCCCAGGCCGCGCTGGCGCAGCCTCGCCTGGAGGCGCGCTCCCTCCGTGGCCCACACCAGCGCCAGGTACTGCACGGCGTGGAGCAGGTTCATGATGAAGAACGCCTCCCCCCACGAGTTGAAGCCCCAGGTGTAGATGGAGCAGCCGCCCGTGGTGACCAGCAGGAACACCTTGTGGAGCGAGGGCCGGTGGCCCCGGAGCAACTGGCGGAGTGACGCCGCCACGTAGACGACGAGGAACGCCCCCCCCACCGTCAGCACCCCCCAGGTCCACGCGCGGTGGGTGGCCGTCATGCGCGCGGGCACGGAGGCGAGCCACGGCATCCCCACCGCGTTGAAGGACTCGAAGCCCTGGAAATGATCCCACATCGTCGCGCCCGCGAGGATGGGCCCCGCGTACAGCAGCTGGTTCAGCCAGAAGTCCAGCCGGCGCCCCATTTCAGGAGGGTGACCCCGGTTGCGGTCATAGATGCGCGCGAGGCCAAAGGTCTGCGCCCCCGAATGCCAGACGTCCCAGAACGTCGCGAGCACCGTGGCGGCCACGGCCACCACCGCCGAGCCCCGGATGGCCGCCCAGGCCAGCACCGGCACCAGGACGAAGCGCAGCGGGAAGCGCTGGAAGATGGCGGGATTGCCATGGCTGCGGAAGAACACCGCCACCAGGTGCGCGTGGATGAGGCTGCCCACCATCAGCCCGGCCCAGGTCTTCTCCTGGCCGAAGAACCGGACGGGGGCGTCGCTGAGGGCGGTGCCCGACAGGGCGATGCCCAGCCCCAGCGCCAGCAACGGCGGAAGCAGGAAGAAGGCCCAGTCGAAGGCGGGCCCCACGATGTAGGGCGAACGCGAGGGCGCCGGGGGGACCTCCACCAGCGGGGCCCGTCCCGGGGGCGCCGCCTCAACCGAGGCCGTCTGGGCCTGCCCCATGCGCTGCCTCCCCGGACGTCGTGAGCACGCCCCGCGCCCCCAGTTCCTCCACCAGCGCGGCGAGGAACAGGCTGGCCCCCACCAGCTCCAGCGCCTCCTCCACGTGGTCGATGAGCGCGTACACGAGGTTGTCGTTGCCGTGCTGCTCCGTCCACCACCCCAGCGGCAGCTCGACGCCCAGCGCGCCGCCCACATAGAGCACGCCGGCCAGGATGAACTGCTTGCGGCGGCGTGAGGGAAGGCGGGCCAGGAAGGGCAGGAAGGCAAGTCCGACCAGCAACACGATGACCGCCGCCGGCACGACCCAGGTGAAGAAGAGCACGCCGCCCCATGAGAACAGACCCCCGAGGTGCTCGTGAAGGCCCACGCTCTCGTCCATCGACAGGTACGCGAACGCCCCCATCAACGCCCACCAGTGCCGCCGCGCCGGGTCGCCTCCGAGCCCCGCCGCCCGGGCGATGCCCGCGAGCGCGAGCGCGCACGTCAGCAGCAGCCCGGAGGCGTACCAGGTGGGCAGGTTCCCTTCATGGCTCAGCGACAGGAAGGCGACGAGGGCTCCGGGGACCTGGCGGCCCGATGCGAAGTCCGCGACCTCCGCCCCGAGGCCCAGGGCCGTCAGGGCGCCCGCTGTCGCGAGCAGCCCGCGGCGGAGTGGAGGGGGGGCGGGGAGCATGGGGAGGGGGAGCAGGAATTTCGACCAGGATGTGCTCGAATCATTCGGGTCGGGGTCCAGGGGGAGGGAACGAGCGTCCCCAGGAGAGCACCACCATGTCACGATTGAATCTGGCCGGCCTGTCCGCCGTGCTGTTGCTCGTCACCGCCAGTGCCGCGGAGGCGAAGCAGTGGAAGCACGCGGGCATGCATCCTCGTACCGGTCAGCCCGCGGATGGTCTGTGCCACATCGAGACGACGCATGTTCACTCCGCCGCGCCGCTGTACGGCGACACGCTCTACCGCACGCGCGACGACGTCCACGTCTTCATCGGGGACCCGACGCCCTTCGGCTACGAGGGACCCCGGCACTCCTATTACGGTCACCACCCGGTGGTCCTCAACGTGCTCCTGCGCATCGAGGTGGACGTGGACGTGGTGGAGTACTGCTACCACGACGGTCCGCACTACCACGCCTATGAGCCGCCGCCGCGCCAGACGTTCGTGGACAAGGAGGACGTCCACTACTACGCGGGCGAGTACCCCGAGGAGTACAAGCGGGAGAACCCGAGGCGGGGGCGCATCAACGCGGTCTATCGTCCCTGGGGTGCGCCGCGCCCGGCGGTGACGTTCGCCCCGCCGCCCCAGTACCGCGGCCCCATCATCCAGGTGGGCGTCAACGTCGACGTGAGGGTGGGGTCCCCGCGTCCGCCGCCTCCCCGCGAGGTGATCATCATCCGGGAGGACAATGATCGCGACCACGGCCATGGCCACGGTCATGGCCATGGGAAGCACAAGAAGCACAAGCACAAGAAGTTCAAGGGACGGGACTGACCATGCGGCGCGCGCTGCTTCCCCTGATGGCCCTGCTGCTTGCGGGGTGCTCCCGCGATGTGGACGACATCCTCGATGCGTGGAAGGCGGAGGGTGAGACGCCCTCCGGTTTCACCGACGCCGGGGAGAAGTTGCCAGGTGGCAAGTGCAAGGCCGGCAAGGTGACCGGCCTGGACGCCACCCTGTGCTCTTTCGAAAACGCGGCGAAGGCCCACCAGGCGGAGGAGTCCGCCTGGGCGCTCGTCGGGGACGCCGTGGGCTCCGCGGTGGTCTCCGGCAAGTGGGTGCTCGTCATCGCCGATCCCCGCAAGGAGGACCCCAGCGGCCGGCGCATCAACGCGCTGGTGAAGGTCTACCAGGACAAGACGCGGTAGGGCAGGCTCCGGGGCCATGGCCCCTGTCACCTTCCGCCTCGCCACGGCCGCCGACCTGCCCGTCATCCTCGCGCTGCTCGCGGATGACGCCATCGCACGCTCGCGCACGGGCTACCTGGAGGAGCCCGTCCCCGCCGTGCGCGCCGCGTTCGACGAGATCGCCGCGGATCCGAACAACGAGCTCGTCGTGGGCGTGCGCGAGGGTGAGGTCATCGCCACGCTCCAGCTCACGTACATCCCGGGGCTGAGCCGGGGCGGCATGCGGCGCGCGCTGGTGGAGGCCGTGCGCGTGCGCTCGGACCTGCGGGGACAGCGCATTGGCGAGCTGTTGATGCAGGACGCGATGGCGCGCGCGCGGGCCCAGGGCTGCGGATTGATGCAGCTCACCACCGACAAGCGCCGCCTGGAGGCCCACCGCTTCTATGCGCGGCTGGGCTTCGAGGCGAGCCATGAGGGCATGAAGCGCCCGCTCTGAAGGGACGCGGGCGCGGGGGGACTACTTGATGGCGGCGGGGTCCATCCAGAAGGTCTCCCACTGGTGCCCGTCGGGGTCCTCGAAGCTCCGCTGGTACATGAAGCCCTGGTCCATGCTCTTCAGCTCCTTGGCGCCCGCGGCCAGGGCCTTCTCCATCAGCGCGTCGACGGCGGCGCGGCTGTCCGCGGTGAGGGCGATGATGGTCTCCGTCACCTTCGTCGCGTCCGCGACCTCCTTGGTGGTGAAGGTCTTGAAGAAGTCCTTCACGAGCAACATCGCGTAGATGTCCTCGGAGATGATCATGCAGGTGGCGTTCGCGTCGGTGAACTGGGCGTTGAACGTGTAGCCCAGCTTCGTGAAGAAGCCGACCGCGCGGTCGAGCGACTGGACGGGCAGGTTGATGAAGATCTTGGTGGCCATGGTGCGTCTCCTTCGGAAGGAAGAGGTGGAGCGTCGCCTTCATCCACACGACGAACGTGCGCTCGCGGGATCGACACGGCCTTTATTTTCCCACCGCGCGCCGCCAACCCCCCGGAATCACGGCGTGCGTCCTGCTCAGAGCAGCTTGCCCGGGTTGAGGATGCCCAGCGGGTCGAGCGCCTGCTTGAGGGTGCGGTGCAGGTGGAGGGATTCCGAACCCAGCTGGGCGGGCAGGAAGCCCCGCTTGAGTGAACCCACGCCGTGCTCGCCGGTGATGGTGCCTCCCAGGTCCAGCGCCGCGTGCAGGATGTCGTCGAACGCCTGCTTCGCCCGCGTCATCGCGTCCAGGTCGTTCCGGTCGAAGACGACCGTGGGGTGCATGTTCCCGTCGCCCGCGTGACCGAAGGCGCCGATGCGCACCCCGCGCTGCGCCGCGATGCGCTCCACCGCCGCGAGCAGCTCCGGGATGCGGGACAGGGGCACGCCCACGTCGTCCAGCAGCGTCGCCCCCTGCTGCTCCAGCGCCGGGTAGGCGAAGCGCCGCGCGCCCATGAGCAGCTCACCCTCGGCCTCGTCGGCGGTGTTCATCACGAAGGTGGCGCCGGCCCGCTCGCAGGCCGCCGCCATGACGCCGACCTCCTCCTCGCCCTGCGCGCCGCCCGCGTCGGAGCGCGCGAGCAGCAGCGCCGCGGCCTCCACGTCCAGGCCCATGGGCTTCCAGGCTTCGACGGCGCGCACGGTGGTGCGGTCCATCAACTCCAGCAGCGACGGGCGGGTCGTCCCCATGATGTCGCAGACGGCCTTGCCCGCGCCCACGAGCGTGGGGAACGCGGCCAGGAGCGTGGTCGCCTTCGGGGGCCGGGGGCGCAGCCGCAGCGTGGCCTCCGTGATGATGCCGAGCGTCCCTTCCGAACCGACGAAGAGCCGCGTGAGATCATAGCCCGCCACGTTCTTCACCGTGCGTCCGCCGGTGCGCACGACGGAGCCGTCCGCCAGCACCACCTCCAGCCCCAGCACCGCGTCCCCCGTCACCCCGTACTTCACGCAGCACAGGCCGCCCGCGTTGGTCGCGAGGTTGCCGCCGATGGTGGAGAACTCCCAGCTCGCGGGATCCGGCGCGTACCAGAGCCCGTGCTCCGCCGCGGCGGCCTTCACCGCGGCGTTGAGCGCGCCGGGCTGGACGACGGCCAGCATGCCGCGCCGGTCCACCTCCAGGACCCGGTTCATCCGCAGGAGGGACAGGACGATGCACCCGTCGCTGGCGTTCGCGCCGCCCGACAGGCCGGAGCCCGCGCCCCGGGCCTCCACCGGCACGCGGAGCGTCCTGGCCACGTCGAGCACGGCCTGGACCTCCGACGTCGTCGCGGGCCGAGCGAGCGCGGACGGCATCCCCGCGGGTGCCCACTCCGCCTGGTCGTTCCGGTGCGCCTGGAGCACGTCCGGGTCGGTGACGAGCGACTCCGCCGGCAACACCCTCGACAGCGCCTGCACCACGTCGACCGTCACGAAGGACCTCCTCGCTCCAGGGGCTGTATGCCGGGCAGGGTGCCCCGCTTCACGCGCACGCCCCCGTGCGCGCAGCTTGCCTCACGCCCCCGGCTTCCGCTTCGGGTGGCCCCTGTCGTGCCCGGCCGGTGGCGTGGGCAGGGTGGGCTCACGCGCCCGTGCCCGCTGTCGCATCGCCCAGGACCTGCGCCAGGAAGGCCTGGAGCGCGGCCTCCGCGCGCCGGGCGGCGACGGGGTGGTGGAGGATGCCCGCCTGGGGGTTGCTCGCGCCCTCGAAGGTGAAGGCGTGCATCGCGTGGCCATAGGCCTGGAGCTGCCAGTCCGCGCCGGCCTCGGTCAGCTCCCGGGCAATGGCCAGCACGGCGTCGGGCCGGGCGACGGGGTCCTCCCAGCCGTGCAGCAGCAGGACGCTCGCGGTGATGGGCGGCTGGGGCCCGAGCCCCGGCGGCTGGAGCACCCCGTGGATGCTCACGGCGCCCTTCAGTCCCTCCGGCGCGGCGCGCGCGAGGTCGAGCGCGCAGAGGCCTCCGAAGCAATAGCCGAGCACCGCGATGCGCTGGGGATCCACCCGGGGATGGCGCCTGGCGGCCTCCAGGCCCGCGAGCATGCGGCGCCGCAGGAGGGCGCGGTCCTCCATGAAGGGGGCCATGAGGCGCGAGTTGTCCCCCGCCACGTCGCCACGGACGCCCTTCCCATACACGTCGAGCGCGAAGCCGACATAGCCTTGCGCCGCGTAGCGCTCCGCCAGGGTGCGCATGATCGCGTTCTGGCCGTCCCAGGCGTGGGCGATCAGGACGCAGGGCCGCCTGGCTTCATGCGATGTCTCATGGGCGATGTAACCTTCCAGGACGGTCCCTCCGTCGGTGTAGTCGAAGGCTTCGGCGTGGACACGGGGCGAGGTGGAGGACGACATCCGGGGCCCTTCCCAATGGGGTGGAGTCCGCACGCTGCACGCCTTCGCCCCCGCCGTCTGCGGTGAACTGGCGTGGCGGTGCCCGCGGTGCTCGGAAGCGGACGACGGGACGAGGGCGGGCCGGGCTGCTCGGGCGCTCCCATCCATTGCGAGCGCCGCCGGCCCATGCTGGCCCTTGCTCGTGGGGCCATGAAACACTCCGCGCGCCATGGGCTTTCCATGGCGCGGTTCGGGAGAGGGTGCGGCGCATGAGGCTCCTGCTCGTCGAGGACGAGGCGAAGATGGTGGCCCTGCTCCGGCGCGGACTGGAGGAGGAGGGGCACCGCCTTGACGTGTGCTCGCGCGGCGACGAGGCGCTGGCGCTGGGGGCGCCCGACGCCTACGAGGTCATCGTCCTGGACTGGTCCCTGCCGGACATGGAGGGCATGACGCTGCTCAAGGGCTGGCGGGAAGCGGGCGTGCGCACCCCGGTGCTGATGCTGACGGCGCGGGGGACGACCGCGGACAAGGTGCTGGGGCTGCGCTCGGGCGCGGACGACTACCTGGTGAAGCCCTTCGACTTCGAGGAGCTGCTGGCCCGGCTGGAGGTGCTCCGTCGCCGGAGCGAGGGCCGGGACGGCGACGTGCGCCTGGGCGAGCTGGTGCTGGAGCCGGGGCGCCGGGTGCTGCGGGTGGGGGCGCGCGAGGAGTCGCTCACCGCGCGCGAATTCGCGCTCTTCAGCTCGCTGGCCCGTCATCCCGGCGAGGCGCAGGTGCGCGCGCGGTTGATGGACCAGACGTGGGGGCCGGACTTCAAGGGCAGCGCCAACGTGCTGGACGTGTACGTGGGCTACCTGCGCACGAAGCTGGAGCGCCTGGGGGCCGCGCACGTGACCCTGCGCTCCGTGCGGGGCGTGGGCTACAAGCTGATGGTGGCGCCCGCGGGAGGGGCCCCGGCGTGAAGCTGACGCGCCGCCTGTGGTTGCACGGAGCGCTGGTGCCCGCGCTCGCCACGCTCTGCGCCCTGGTCGTGGCGGGGCAGTTGTTCCGCGTGGACCTGGAGCATGCGTTGGATCGCGCCCTGCTGGCGCAGGCGGCGGTGGAGAGCGTGAGCCTCTTCGATGGCCCGGGGCAGAAGGTGCACCTGCACATGGCCGTCTCACCGCTGGTGGAGCAGGTGCGCCCCTTCGCGCCGCAGGGCTACCTGTACCAGGCGGATGGGCAACTGGTGATGCGCTACCCGCCCGTCCCCGAAGGCGCGCCCGAGGAGCCTCCCCGGGTGCCTGACAGCCCGGACGGTGAGCCGGTCCTCGCCACCCAGGTGTCCGCCGACGGGAACCGCTGGCGCGAGGTGTTCGTGAACGTGCGCTCGCCGGACGGGGAGCGGTACGGGCTGCGGCTGCTGGCGTCGCTGGGGCAGGTGGACCACTCGGTGGCGTCGTACTTCCGGCTGGCGCTCTCCATGGCGGCGGTGATGGGGCTGCTGCTGCTGGCCGTCCAGACCACCCTGGCGCGACGGATGGCGCGGCGGCTGGAGGCCATCACCCTGAACCTGGGACGGCTGCGCGAGGGCGACCTGGCGGCGCCCCCGGAGGTGGACCCGGGGAAGGATGAAATCGGCCAGCTCAGCGCGGCGCTCGCGGAGGCCATGGCGCGGGTGCGGGGCGCGCGCGAGGCCCAGGAGCGGCTGGTCGCGGACACGGCGCACGAGCTGCGCACGCCGCTGGCGCTCATGCGCACCAGCATGGACCTGGCGCTGCGGCGCGAGCGCGGCGCGGACGAGCTGCGCGCCTCCCTCCGGGACGCGCGCGCGGAGGTGGACCGGCTGGCGGTGCTGGCGGACACGCTGCTGGACATGGCCAGCGCGGGGCGCGGCGCGTGGGACCGCAAGAAGGGGGACCTGGGATTGGTGTTGGCGCAGGCGGTGGAGGGCGCGCGCGCGGAAGCGGAGCGGCGGGGACTGCTCGTCCACCTGGAGGCCCCGGACCGGGCGGAGGCCTGGTTCGATGCGGGCAGCCTGCGACAGGCGGTGGACAACCTGCTGAGCAATGCCCTCAAGTTCTCGCCGGAGGGCGGGGAGATTGGCGTGCGGCTGACGTTGGACGGGGGGCGCTACCGGGTGGGCGTCGCGGACTCCGGCCCGGGCATCCCCGCCTCGGAGCGTGAGGCGGTGTTCGAGCCGTTCCACCGCGTGGCGGACGCGGAGTCGCGGCCCGGCGTGGGGCTGGGGCTGGCCATCGTCCGGGAGGTCGCGCGGCGCCATGGCGGCCGGGCCTACGTGGACGCGGCGGTGGGGCAGGGCACCCAGGTGGTGCTGGAGCTTCCCTCCGCGCCGCGGGCGGAGGGCTGAGCGTCCCGTGAGCCAGGGGATGTCTTCCGAACGCGTGAGCTTCTTCCTGACGCCTCCGTCGCCCGGGGTCGTGCCCGCGCGCCTGCCGAGCCCGTTCGCGCCAGGACCGCCGGGGTCGCTGGCCCGGAGCGCCGCGGAGGCCCTCCAGCAGCGGCTGCGCCGCGAGCGGTGGGAGGCGCTGGACGCGCCCGGGGGCGGGAAGATGTTCGGCGTGCTGGTCGTCGCGGCGCCGGACGGGCGGGTCGGCTACCTGAGCGCGTTCTCCGGGATGCTGGGGGGGGGCTGGAACGTGGAGGGCTTCGTGCCCCCGCTGTTCGACCCGGTCGCGCGCGATGCCTTCTGGCCGGCGGGAGAGGCGGAGCTGGGGGCGCTGACACACCGGTACGCGGAGCTGAGCCGGGAGGTGGCGCAGGCGCCTTCGCCCCTGCTCCACGAGGAGCTGGCGCGGATTGGACACCTGCGCGCCGAACGCTCCCGCGCCCTGTGGCGACAGATGGCGCGGAGCTATGTGATTCCAAACGCGCGGGGTGAGCGTCTGCCATTGGCGGAGCTGTTCGCGCCCAGGCCGCCGCCCGGAGGGGCAGGGGATTGCGCCGCGCCCAAGCTGCTGGCGGAGGCGTACCGCCAGCACCTGAGGCCGCTGGCGCTGGCGGAGTTCTGGTGGGGAGCGCCCCCGCTCGATGGTCGTCGCGAGTCCGGCGCCTACTACCCCGCGTGTGACAACAAATGCGGAGTCGTCCTGCCGTACATGCTGCAAGGGCTGTCCGTGGAGCCGGCGCCCCGGACGGGCACCCTCATCGAAGACCCGCGCATCCTTCATGAGGACCCGTGGCTGCTCGTGGTCGACAAGCCCGTGGGGCTGTCCACGCTGCCGGACCGCCACGCCCCCGAGCGCGACTCGGTGCTCGTCCGGCTCCAGTCGCGCTTCCCGGCGCTGTCCAGCTCCGACGTCCTCCAGGACCTGGAGCGCGAAGTCTCCGGCCTCCTCCTGGTGGCCAGGGACGAGGCGACCCGGGCCGCGCTCCTGCGCCAGTTCGCGCGTCGCGAGGCGGAGCACCGCCAGGTCTCCTGGGTCGAAGGCGTCGTGGCGGGAGCCTCCGGCGTCATCGAGCTGCCCCTGCGTGGGACGTCCCATGCCCCGCTGGAGGACTGCGTCGACCGGGTCCACGGCAAGCGCGCGGTGACGGCGTGGACGGTGCTGGAGCGCGACGGAGGCAGGACCCGGGTGGCGTGGGTTCCCGTGACCCGGCACCCCTTCCAGACGCGCATCCATGCCGCGCACCGTCTGGGATTGGGAGCGCCCATGGTCGGGGATGCCCGCTTCGGTCAGGGAGCCGCGCGGTTGATGCTCCACGCGGAGGCGCTTGCCTTCACCCATCCCCAGACAGGCGCGCGTCTGGAGTTCACCGCCCCCGCTCCCTTCTGACGTGGAGGCCCGCGCCGCTCGGAAAATTTGATCATCCCGGAGGCCCATGGGAACGCCTACGCCTTCGAGGGCGGTGAGGTGGCCGTGCCCTGAGGCCGCCTGCCCGCATGACGGCACGTCCACCGCGCGACACCTTTCGCCGTGATGTCGTTGGCCGTCTACTTCCCGCGTCCCGGTGGGCGTCGGATGCCATGCACAGGCCCTCAGCCCTCCCTTCGGGCGATTGCACGAGACCCGGGATGCGCGCGATATCCGGGACTTCGTGACGTGGGGGGGCCGTGCGCTATCTCGAATCTGGAACGGAAGCCTGGTGGCCCCTCGCGGGCGACGCCGAACGTCACGCGTTGGATCACCCGTGGCCCTCACCCGGGCAGGGCAGCGTGCGCTTCGTCATTGATGATGGCTTCTTCCGCCTGGAGCACGACGCCCGGCTGGAGCTCTACCGTGACCTGTCGGAGAAGATGCTCGCCGTCTTCCGCGAGCTCACGCCGCCGGGGGGCTGGCTGTACGCGTTGGATCCGCACCACCCCTGCTACCGCTTCCACCCGCACGTCCCCTTCGAGGTGGGCGCGACGCTCCAGGAGGTGACGGGCCTCTACACGCGCGAGCACATGGAGCTGGTGGAGCGGGGCATCCACCCGCCGTCCTTCAACGCGCGCTGGGCCATGGACGTCCACCCCGCGGGGGACCCGGAGCACCTCTTCGCGCCGCCGGACTTCCACTTCGTCTTCGCCGCGCGCTACCGCGTGGGCAACTTCGACGGCCTGGAGGCGCCGGGCCGGGGGCCCATCGAGACGGAGACCTACGAGCTGCTGGGACCGCGCCTCATCGCCGCGGTGGACCGCGCTCCCCCGGAGCTCTTCCGGCGGGCCCGCAGGATGACGTCCGACGAGTGACGCGGCGTCCGCTCAGGCCGGACGCGGCGTGCGCGAGGGGGGCGCGCCCTCGTAGTAGAGGCTGGCGTGCCCCTCGCCGTAGACGACCAGCACCCGGTCGTTCTGCTCCAGGAGACCCGACGTCTTCTGGGTGACCTTGCGAACCAGGGCGTCGAGCTGCGCCGGACCTGCTTTGCTCCCGGCCCGGACCGTGACGACAGGCATGCGGTGTCCTGCTCCCAATGACCTCTCCCGCGACGAACGCCGGCGGGGGCCGACGCCTCACCCGTCCGGAGGGTCCTGCGTGTCATAGCGAACGGAACACTTCGTTGACAAGTGCGTGCCGCCATGGGGGATAGAGACCCCCATGCTCCGCCACATCCGTGCCTTGCTGATCGTTTCGCTTGCCCTGGCTTCCACCGCGCACGCGCAGTCGCGCAAGCCGCAGGAGCTGTACCACCAGTCCCCCACGCCGGCGTGGCTGCCGCGAGGCGTCTTCCTGGGCACGCAGCTGAGCAACGGCGCCGTCACCCCGCGCCTGCACCTGCAGTGGCAGTTCACCTTCTTCCAGGAGCGCAAGGACGCGTGGGCCGTCATCCTGGAGGGCGGGGTGGGGTGGGCTGCGTCCCTGCCCGACACGGCCGTGGAGGGCTACATCCTGCCGGTGAACTCCTACTACGAGCACCTGGCCCACGTGGGCGTCGCCTACCGCAACCACCTGCCGGGGATGGCGCACTGGGGCTTCCAGGTGTCGTCCGGCCCCGTCTTCTACGGCTCCCACTTCGGCACCCAGCCCCCGGACCGGCGCGTCGCCGGCTCCGTCCAGGGCCGCGTCCAGATTGGCTACCAGTTGAACGACGTGGGCCTGGGGCTCGCGGTGGGGTACGCGGAGCCGTTCGGACTCAAGAACCGCAGCTTCGCGCGCAACTTCGTGGGTGGCGTAAGCCTCGGATTTTTCGCGGATTGGCGGTAGAGGCGCGGTACACTGGCGGAGTGAGAGCGGAACGGCCCCCGGGTGTGGGGCCCGTGCGCCGCGTCCCCCGTCATGGCCGAGCTGCTCAGTGCCCACGTCACGCGCTACCTGCGCAACCGCGACGAGTTCGAGCGGGGCCTTCCCCCGGGCCTCCTCGTCTTCATGCCCGCGCTCGGCGCGGTCCCTCCGGCGGAGCTGGAGGACTACCCGCTGCGGACGGTGACCAACGCCGGGCCGCCGACGCTCGGCCAGGACGAGCCCGTCGTCTTCCCCCTGCTCAAGTCCCAGGGCAACGCCTTCGGCCGGGGCATCACCGTGGGGCGCACGGGCAACAACGACGTCGTGCTCGATGACGGCAGTGTGTCCCGATTTCACGCGTGGTTTACACGGGACGCGGGGGAAGCGGGGTTCCTGCTGACGGATGCGGGCTCGAAGAACGGCTCGTACGTGGTGGGGGAGCGGCTGTTGGCTCGCAAACCGACGCCGGTGGGGGACGGGATGCGGCTGCGCTTCGGGCAGGTGGAGGTCAGCTTCTACACGGCCGGAGGTTTCGTCCGCCTGTTGGCGAAGCGCATGCAGTCCTGAAGCCTTGCCACGTCTTCGGCGGCCTGCGTAACGTGCGAAGTCACCCAACAGGCACGGATGGGAGCGTTCGCGGTGGCCTTGACCACAGAAGCCTTCGGGCTGACCGATGTAGGCCGGAAACGGCAGCACAACGAAGACGCGATGATGGTGGACGCGTCGCTCGGCCTGTTCATGGTCGCCGATGGCATGGGCGGACACGCCGCGGGTGAGGTCGCCAGCGCGCGGGCCACGGAGGTCGTCAAGCAGCACATCGCGGCCAACCGGCACCTGCTGAAGGACCTGGCCAACAACCCCACGGCGGACAGCCGCTCCGCGGCGGCGGCGCTGGTGGAAGTGGCCGTGCAGCGGGCGTGCGCGGACATCTACCGCGCGGCCATGACGGACGCGTCCAAGCGCGGCATGGGCACGACGTTCGTGTGCCTGGCGGTGGGCGGCAACAAGGGCGTCATCGGCCACGTGGGCGACAGCCGGGTGTACCTGGTGCGCCACAGCCAGTGCCACCGGCTCACCGAGGACCACACGCTGGTCGCCGCGCAGCTGAAGGCCGGCACCATCACGAAGGAGCAGGCTGCGACGTCGCAGTACCGCAACGTCATCACCCGGGCGGTGGGCATCCAGGAGTCGGTCCAGGTCGACACGCTCATCGTGGACCTGATGCCCGGCGACGTGTTCCTGCTCTGCTCGGACGGCCTGCACGGCTACATGGAGGATGAGGAGCTCCTCCCGCTGGTGGCGAACCTCCAGCCCGGCGACATGCCGCGCAAGCTGGTGGAGCTGGCCAACGAGCGCGGCGGCAAGGACAACATCACCGCGGTGGTGGTGAAGGTCGCCGGCGACAGCGCGGCCCTGGCCAGCGAGGAGACGAGCGAGGCGCAGTCGCGCATGGAGGCGCTGCGGAAGATCCCCCTCTTCCGCCACCTCACGTACAAGGAGCAGACGGCGGTGCTGTCCATCGCCACCACGCGAACCTACCCGGCGGGTCGGGAGATCGTCGTGGAGGGGCAGCCGGGCGAGGAGCTCTTCGTCGTCATCCGGGGCCGGGTGGCCATCGAGAAGAACGGCGTGGAGATCGCGGAGCTGCGCTCGGGCGGCCACTTCGGGGAGATGGGCCTCATCGACAACGCGCCCCGCTCCGCCACGGTGCGCGCCACGGAGCCCACGCGGACCATGGTGATCGCCCGCTCGGACCTGATGGGGCTGATGAAGCGCGAGGCCATCCTCGCGGTGAAGATGCTCTGGAGCTTCGTGCAGGTGCTGAGCGACCGGCTGCGCGCGACGAACTCCGAGTTGAGCGAGGCGCGGCAGGAGCTGGCCGTGGCGCAGGCCATCCAGCCGTTCGCGGAGGACTGACGCGGGAACGCTTCCGGGGCCCCGGACGTCCTGGACAGGACGCTCCGGAATTTCCCGGGGGAAACCGTCGTTGGGGGGCCGGCCGTGGGGTAGGTTCCCGGCCGCGTACGCATGCGCAAATGGGTCTTCATCGGGGTGGCCGCCGCGCTGGTGGCCCTCGCTGCCATGGTGCTGGGACCCCGGTGGGGGGCTCCCGCCGTGCGCCCCGTGTCGCCGGTCTCCGCCAGCTCGATGCGCCAGGGCCTGCCTGCCTTCAAGGCGGTGACGGTGTCGTCGGGCGCGCAGGAGGGGCTGACGCTCACCGGGCGGGTGCTGGACGGCGGCGGCAGGCCGGTGGCGGACGCGGAGGTGTCGCTCGCGGCGTCGGCGGAGCGGACGGTGGCGGACGTGCGGTGCGACGAGTGTGGCCTGGCGCTGCTGGCCTGCACCGCGCATGAGACGGCGCTGCACACGCGGGCCTTCTTCGAACAACAGCAGGGCTTCCTCACGCCGCGCGCCACGGTTCGCTCGGATGCGCAGGGCAAGTTCCGCTTCGACCACCTGGCGGGCGTGTCCTTCTCCGTGTGGGCGCGCGCGCCGGGGCTGGGCGTGGCGCTCAAGCACCGGGCGGCGCCGGGTGAAGCGGTGGACCTGTACCTGCCGGCCCTGCGGAGCATCTCGGGCACGGTGGTGGACGACGCGGGCCAGCCGAGGCCCGGGGCGCGCGTGCGCGCGGTGTCGCGCAAGGTGCCGCTGCCCTTCGAGGTGGTGGCGGGCGCGGGCGGGGCGTTCTCGCTGACGGGCCTGGGCGAGGGGCCCTTCTACGTGCTCGCGGACGCGGAGGGCTTCCAGCCCGCGGTGGCGCAGCAGGTGGAGGCGGACTCGCAGCCGCTGCGCCTGAAGCTGACGCCGTCGCGCACCCTGGAGGTGCGCGTCACGCGCGATGGCGCCCCCGCCGCGGCGACGGTGCGGCTGAGGGGGGACCACCTGACGCGCGAGGCGCACACGGAGGCGCAGGGCGGGCCGGTGCGCTTCAACGGCCTGTATCCGGACGAGGTGGTGGTGACGGCGGAGGCGCCGGGCTTCGGCTCCGCGCCCCGGACGCTCACGCTGTCCCAGCGGGTGACGCAGGTGACGCTGGAGCTGGAGGCCGCGGGCCGGCTGCTCGTCACGGTGGTGGACGAAGAGGGCCAGCCGGTGCCGAACCCGCAGCTGCTCTTGCGCACGGTGGCGGGCGACCTCATCCGCCGCGACGCGGTGCCCACCGGGGCGCTCGCGGAGCTGGGGCCGCTGGCGCCGGGCGAGTACGTGCTGGAGGGCCAGGCGGAGGGCTTCACCACGGCGCAGCTCCCCGCGCGGGTGGCCGCCGGTGAGACGGCGCTGGAGCTGGAGCTGGCGAAGGCGACGCTCATCACCGGGCAGGTCATCGACGAATACGGCCGGCCCGCCTCGAACGTGTCCATCCTCATCCAACCCACGGGGGAGACGACGAACGCGGGCGACGACGGCCGCTTCTCCGCGCAGGTGCCCATGCCGGGCCTCTACACGCTGCACGCGCACCACTCCGAGTGGGGCGGCGGCAGCGTGCAGGCGACGGCGCCCGCGACGGACGTGACGCTGTCGCTGGAGGCGAAGGCGGGCGCGGACGTGACGGTGTCCAGCGCGGGCCGGCGGGTGGAGGGCGCGGACGTGGTGATGTGGGCGGATCCGGAGAACATCTTCCGCAGCGACCGGCCGTCGGGGCCGGACGGCGTGGTGCCCATGCGCGGGCTGCCGCCGGGCACGTACACGCTGGTGGCGTCGCATCCGGAGTACCTGTCGTCGGGACCCACGGCGGTGACGGTGCAGGATGGCGCCACGCAGCAGGTGGCGGTGGAACTGGAGCCGGGCGCGACGCTGTCGGGCGACGTGGTGGACGAACAGGGCCAGCCGGTGGTGGGCGCCAGCCTGAGCGTGATGCCGCGCATGGCGGAGCCGGTGCAGACGGATTCGGGCGGGCGCTTCGAGTTCCGGGCGCTGCGGCCGGAGCGCACCTTCCTGCTGGACGCGCGCCACGCGGGCTACGAGTCCCTGGAGCGCGCGCAGGGCAAGCCGGGCGGCCCTCCGGTGCAGGTGAAGATGCGCAAGCGCACGACGTTCCGGGGCCGGGTGATGGACGACCAGGGCCAGCCGGTGCGCCGCTTCCGCGTGGACGAGCACGACGTGAACAGCCCGGACGGCCGCTTCGAGCTGCCGCTGTCCACGGCGGGCGACCGGCTCATCGTCGCGGTGGACGCGGCGGGCTACGAGCCCCAGGTGGTGGACCGCCCGTCGAAGACGACGGACATGGGCGACGTGGTGTTGACGAAGGCGCCGTCGGTGTCCGGCCGGGTGCAGGACGCGGCGGGCGGCGCGGTGGCGGACGCGGTGGTGACGTGCGACGTGTGTGACGGGTCCGTGCTGTCCGGGCCGGACGGCAGCTTCACGCTGGCCAGCCCCCCGTTCGTGCCGCGCTTCACGGTGTCCGCGCGCAAGGGCAAGGTGAGCGGCACGCAGGAGGTGCCGCGCGGGAGCACGACGCCGGTGCAGCTGACGCTCAAGCCCGCGACGCGGCTGACGGGCCGGGTGTACCTGGCGGACGGCCGGCCCGCGGCGGGCTCGCAGGTGGAGGGGCTCAACGCGGATCGCAGCGAGACGGTGTCGCTCATCACCGGCGCGGATGGCCGCTACAGCACGGAGCTGTCGCCGGGCAACTACCGCTTCGTGGTGGGCAGCGGGCGCGGCGGCGCGGGCGAGCCCGCGGTGGTGGTGCAGGTGGCGGGCGCGGACATGACGCTGGACCTGGGGCCGGTGCCGGGCACCGCGTCGCTGACGGTGCTGCTCCAGCCGGAGCGGGGCAAGGCGCTGTGGGTGGTGCCGGGCGACGTGGGGCAGGTGGGCAACCCGCCGGTGGAGCTGCTGCGCTCGCGCTACGCCCAGCTCGTCTACCAGCCGATGCGCGAGCGGGTGGTGGTGCAGGGCCTGTCGCCGGGCCGGTACACGCTGGTGTGGGGCTTCTTCCACGCGGAGATGCCGGGGGCGGGCCCCCTGGTGCGCACGGTGGACGTGCCCTCCCAGGGCGAGGTGTCCCTGCGGTAGTCGTGTTGCGACGGGGCGCCCCGGCGCGTAATGAATCCGCATGGACGCATCGGCATTGAAGGGCCGCCGGATCATCGTCGGCGTGGGCGGCGGCATCGCGGCGTACAAGGCCTGTGAGCTGGTGCGGGAGCTGGGCCGCGCGGGCGCGGAGGTGCGGGTGGCCATGACGGAGGCCGCGCGCCAGTTCGTCACCCCGCTCACCTTCCAGGCGCTGTGCGGGCACCCGGTGCTGACGGACTACTTCGACCCGGCGCAGGAGGGGAACTTCGGCCACCTGGACCTCGCCCGCTGGGGGGAGGCGTTCGTGGTGGCGCCCGCGACGGCGGACCTGCTGGCGAAGCTCCGCGTGGGCCTGGGCGGGGACGCGGTGACGACGTCGCTCTTGGCCTTCAAGGGCCCCGTGGTGCTGGCGCCCGCGATGAACGTGGCCATGTGGGAGAACGCGCGGACGCAGCAGAACGTGGCGTCGCTGCTGGCGGAGCCGCGCTTCACCCGCGTGGGGCCGGGCGCGGGGATGCTGGCGTGCGGCGACGTGGGCGCGGGAAGGTTGGCGGACGTGGGCGCCATCGTGTCCGCGGTGGCGGCGCGGCTGGGCGGCGGGCCGCTGAAGGGCAGGACGGTGCTGGTGACGGCGGGCCCCACGCGTGAGTTCCTGGATCCGGTGCGGTTCATCTCCAATCCGTCCACGGGGAAGATGGGCATGGCGCTGGCGCACGAGGCGCGGGCGCTGGGCGCGAGCGTGACGGTGGTGCTGGGGCCGGTGGGCCCGGTGGACCGCGCGGGCCTGGAGGTGGTGGACGTGGTGAGCGCGGAGGACATGGCGCGCGAGGTGCTGTCGCGCGTGGAGTCCGCGGATGCGTTCATCGCCACGGCGGCGGTGAGCGACTGGCGTCCGGAGGCGCGGGCCCCGCAGAAGGTGAAGAAGGGCGACAGCCCGGAGTCCCTGCGCCTGGTGCGCACGCCGGACGTGTTGCTGGAGGCGTCGCGCAAGGTGGCGGGCAGGGCGAAGCGCCCTGTTCTGGTGGGCTTCGCGGCGGAGACGGAGCGGGTGGTGGAGCACGCGCGCGAGAAGCTGGAGCGCAAGGGCCTGGACGCCATCGTCGCCAACGACGTCACCGCCGCGGGGGCGGGGTTCGGCGCGGACACGAACCGCGTGACGGTCATCTCCCGCACCGGGCCGGACCGCGTGCTGGAGGGCAGCAAGCGCGCGGTGGCGGCGGAGATCCTGTCGCTGCTGCTCGTGGCGCCGCTCGGCTGAGCGGCGCCGCGGAGCGCGGGCGTCACTTCGTCGGCAGCTCGACTTCGCGTCCCTGCTGGAGGTCGAGCAGGCCGGTGGTGGTGGTGCCTCCGCAGTGCTGGCGGATCTTCCCGCCAATCTGCTCCACCAGCCGCAGCAGCTCCTCCGTCTTCACCGCGGCGGAGGGCGCTTCCGCGAACAGGATGATGTCGCGCGAGGTCGTCTCCACCTTCGCGAAGTCACAGTCCCGGAAGTTCCACCGGCGGGTGAGGACGCGCGCGTCGTCCGCGTAGACGACCTCGCCGGGGCTGGTGGGTTCGGGCTCCGGGCTGCCGATGCCGGTGAAGGACTCGTTGCCCGGCGACAGGCGCAGGCGAAGGTCGCCCTGGAGGCGGCCGAGGTCATAGCCACCGACGGGCAGGAGGAAGAAGAGCTCCTGCAGCAGGTAGGCGTTGACGGCCCGGCTGATCCACGGAAGCGGGTGGCCATTCACCACGCGGCGCAGCAGCGCTTCCGCGCTGGGGCGAAACTTCTTCGGGTTGACGCCGAAGCGCTGGTAGGCGTCCTGCCAGGCGAGGATTCGTGTGTCCGCCGCCAGGGCGGCGAGGTCGGGGATCCGGGCGCGGAAATCCGACTCAGCAGCACGGATTTCAGCCTCCAGCCCTTCTGGCGGGTTGCCCGTGTTGTCCATTCCCCGCACCGCCACGAAGCTGATGCGGAGCTCGGGAAAACGCTGGGCCATGTCCTCGGAAACACTCAGTTGCATGGGCTTCTCCTGAAAAAGGGCTGCTGCGTATCACCTCCGCACGCCCGACGGCCAGGGTTGGCCCGCGGCGCATCAATGCCAGACGTCATCGGTTGCATGGCTCCGGTGATGTCAGAGGTCATTGTTACGGTGGCTCAATGACCAGATAGTGCCCGCGCCCTTTCCAATCCGTGGGTTTTGTTTTTTTCAAAGCCCCTGTTGGACGGGGGCGAGGGCCATGGGGGCCGGCCTCGCCTTGTCGTTCCGGCAGGAATTGTTTTTTTCAATCATGACGACCGAACCGCGCCAGTCAGAAGGGATAGCGCCGAGCCCGGGGCTTGTCATGCCCAGGGGCAAGGAGGTCCGTGAGCTGCGGGAGTACCTCGTGGCGCAGGGGCAGGAGGAGCAGCTCACCGGGTTGGGTGTGCCGCGGCCTGCCCGCGCAATCCTGGAGGTCCTTGAAACGTGGGCGCTCATCCTGGGCGCCTGGGTTTTGTGTGTACATGTTTCATGGTTCCTGCTCCCCGTGGCCCTGCTGCTGGTGGGGTCGCGCCAGCGTGCGTTGGGGAACCGGTTGCACGATGCGGCCCATGGAAACATGTTGAAGGGAAGGGTGCTGAATCAGCGGGTCGCGGCGCTGATGTGTGGCCTTCCGCTGTTCGAGGACTTCGAGACGTATCGCAATGCGCACCTGAGACATCACGCGTATCTGGGGCACGCGCAGAAGGACCCCGACTACCTGTCGGTGCCCGAGGCCCCGGCGGGACGCGCGCACAGCGCCTGGAGCCTCTACGTCTTCTTCGTGACGGACGTGAAGCTCTGGCGGGACTCCGTCCTGGCGACGCTGCTCCGGGCGCCGGTGGCGCACCGGTGGCGGGTGCTGGCTTGGTGGACGGGGGTGCTGGGCGCGCTCGGGTTGCTGTCCGGCGCGGGCGCTGCCCTGTCCTTCGCGGGGCTGTGGCTGCTGTCCAAGATGACCGCGTACCACCTCATCAAGATCTTCGCGGAGATCTCCGACCACATCGGGCTCAGGCCCGGGACGGTGCTCGGCTACACGCGCAACCACCCCAGCAACTGGGTGTCGTTCTTCCTGCATCCGCACCACGACAACTACCACGTCACGCATCACCTCTTTCCCCGCATCCCGCTGGCGAACCTGCCGCGGATGCACCAGCTCCTGCTGCCCGTGTCGCAGTACGCACAGGCGCACCACTGTGAGCGCTACTTCCGCGGGCCGCGCTCGCTGGTGAAGAGCTGGCTCCACTTCCAGACCGAGCGCGCGCCGCTCGATGCCGAGCCTTCGTGATGCCCTCCACCTTGTTGGACACGCAGCGGTTGATCGCCACCGGCGCCCTGGCCCCCCTGTGGGAGGGGCTCCAGGCGGCCCGCCCGTACGGGCCCAGCCAGCAGTGGGTGCTGGACAGCCCGTACCTGCGCCCGACGGCGCTCGGGGGGCTGTCGCTCGGTTCGCTGGAGGAGCCGGTGCGGACGGGCTCCCTCTTCACGCACCGCTCGCTGTCGCTCAACCGGCTGCTCTTCAACGCCTACGAGCAGAACAACCTCTACCTGCCGGTGTCGGCCTTCACGGAGGCGGAGCACCGGGCGTTCCACGACTTCTACGAGCCGGGCTTCGTGGCGGCGAACGCGATGCTCCGTCCGGCGCTGGAGCGCACCTGCTTCGAGTTCCTCTCCGAGGACATCAGCGTGGACGGCCCGTGGACGCTCGCGCACCTGGAGGAGTACTGCCAGCAGCTCTTGACGCGCTACGAGGCCGCGCCCAGCGAGGTGTGCCGCCGGGTGGAGGCCTCCGCCGCGCCGGACCTGGCGGCGAAGCTCTTCATCCTCCAGGTGGCCCCGGACTTCCTGTCGGAGGCGTCGCAGATGGCGCGGGCGCTGCCGGGCAACTTCGGCCCGGTGCACTCGGAGCTGATGAAGATCTTCATCGACGAGTTCGGCTACGGGGTGCACCCGCACAAGCACTCGACGCTGTTCGAGAAGCTGCTGGAGTCGCTGGGGCTGAGCAGCGGGGTCCACGCGTACTACCACTGGTACCTGCCCAGCTCGCTGCTGATGACCAGCTACTTCCACTGGGTCACCAGCCACAAGCCGCGCTGGTTCGAGTACGTGGGCGCGCTCTGGTGGATCGAGGCGGTGGTGCCGCACTTCAACCGCCAGTTCAGCAAGAGCCTCAGGAAGGTGTTCGGCCGGGAGGGCGTGGACACGCTCTACTTCGACGAGCACGTGGGCATCGACCTGCACCACCGGAGGATGGCGCTCGACAAGCTCATCCGGCCGCTGGTGCAGCGCTATGGCGAGGCCATCATCCCGGAGATGGTCCGCGGCATCGAGGCCAGCCGGCTCCTGGGGGACCTGGCGGAGCGGGACTACTTCGAGCAGCTCGACTTCTGCGAGGCGCTGCACACGGGCCGGGCGGTGTGCGGCACGACAGTGGAGCCGTCGCGGGCCACGCCCCGGCCCGCGGGCTTCTTCCTGGCGCCGGACGTGCACGACGAGGCGTCGCTGCTCGCGGTGACGGCGGGCACGGTGGAGGTGGACGCCGGCTTCCTGAAGCCCCGGGTGCTCCGCGCGGGCGAGTCCGTCGTCGTGCCCGCAGGGCGGATGGTGGGGGCGCGGGTGGTGGGGGAGGGCGCCTCGCTGTGGGTGGGACCGAGCCGGGAGGCAGGCTCGCGATGATGTTGGAACTGGAGGCGCGGCACTGGAGCCAGGTGCGCGTGGAGGACGAGCGCTACCTCTGCCTTCGCCTGGGAGCGCGCTGGAGCGTCATCCTGGACCGCTGCAAGCACAAGGGCGGGCCGCTCAGCAAGGGGACGTGGGACGAGGCGGCCCAGGGCATCCGCTGCCCGTGGCACGACCTGCTCAATTCGCCCCGTGACCTGGCGCGCCGACAGGTGCCGTCGGTCCGCGTGGGGGCGGTGATCCGCTTCCTCGTCCCCGACCCCGCCGCGTCCCCGGAAGCCCCGGCGCGTCGCGCCCCGGTCGCTTCGTAAACCCTTCTCGCTCTTCACGGCGGACACGTCATGGCCCAGGTCATTCCCATTGCGCACGCTCGGGTGGACCCCGCTGCGGGGGCGGACGCCGAGGGCTTCCAGCCGCTCAGCCACGCGCAGCAGCGCATCTGGCTGATGGAGCAGCTCCACCCGGGCACGGCCTTCGCGAACCTGGGCGGCCTGCTGGTGGTGCGCGGGCCGGTGCGCCTGGAGCTGCTGGCGCAGGCGCTGGAGCGCTTCGCCCGGAGCACGGAGGCCCTGCGGCTGGAGCTGCGCGTCGAGGCAGGGCAGGCCCGGCAGCGTCTGGGCCACGCGTCTTCGCCCCGCGTGGAGCAGGTGGACTTCTCCCAGGACGCGGACCCCAGCGCCGCCGCCGAGGCCTGGTGCACGGAGCGCGTGCGGACGCCGTTCGCGCTGCCGGGCGGGCCGCTGTACCGGCTGGCGGTGGTGAAGCTGGGGGACGGGCGCGGGGGCTACTTCGCGTGCGTGCACCACCTGGTGGGGGATGGGTTCTCCCTGGGGCTGCTGGTCCGGGCCGTGGGCCGCCACTACGCGGCGCTCGTGGCGGGTGGGGACGCGGCGTCGGTGTTGGCGTTGGCGTCGGAGTCGGAGCCGGAGCCGTCCTACCTGCGGTACGTGGCGCGGGAGCGGGACTACCTCGCGTCGGCCGAGAGCGAGCAGCACCGCCGCCAGTGGCAGGAGCTGCTGGAGGGCCGGGAGGCGGGGGGACTGCTGCGCGCGGTGGGCACGCCCTTCGACGACACGCGCGCGGTGCGCCACACCCTCTGCCTGGACGCGGAGCAGACGCGGGCGGTGGCCCGGGTGGCGCAGCACGCGGAGAGCACGGTGCCCCGGCTGTTCGCCGCGCTCACGGGGCTCTTCGTGTCCCGGCTGACGGGGCAGCGCGACACGTGCCTGGGGACGTTCGTCCACGGCCGCGCCGCGCGGGAGGACCTGCTCACCTTCGGGATGATGGTGGGCACCGTGCCGGTGCGCTTCGACGTGGATGGCGCCGCGCCCTTCGCGTCGCTCCTGCGCGCGGTGGGCGCGGCCCAACAGCGCTCGCTGCGGGGCCAGCGCTATCCGTTCGACCTGCTCGCGCAGCAGCTGCGCGCCGGGGGGCTGGAGGGGCCGCCCCTCTTCGACGTGCTCGTCTCCTTCCAGAACGGACGCTTCGCCGCGCAGCTGGGCGGCCACCCGGTGGACGTCACCTGGCTCTTCAACGGGCATGAGGCGCATTCGCTCGCGGTGCACGTGAGCGACCGGCTGGGGCAGGGCCTGCTCACGGTGGACCTGGACTTCCGGCGGAGCGCCTTCCCGCCGGAGGGACCGGCCGCGCTGGCGGAGTCCTTCCGGCGACTGCTGGGCGAGGTGCTGGGCGAGGACGGCGCGCGGCCCGTGGGGCGGCTGTCCCTGGTGGGCCCGGCGCAGGCGGAGCAGCTCGTCGCGTGGAGCCCGGCGCCCCGGCCGTTCCCGCGTGAGCGTTCCGTGGCCGCGCTGCTGGCGGAGCGGGCCGCGCGCGTGCCCGAAGCGGTGGCCGTGCGGGATGGGGGCGTGGGCGTCACCTACGCGGAGCTGGAGGCGCGCTCGGCGCGGGTGGCGGCGGCGCTGCGCCTCCGGGGCGTGGGGCCTGGGGCGGTGGTGGGGCTCCTGACGGACCGCACGGTGGCGCTGCTCGTGGGCCTCAAGGGCATCCTGCTCGCGGGCGCCGCCTACCTGCCGCTGGACTGGCAGCAGCCCCGGGAGCGGCTGGCGATGCTGCTGGAGGACGCGGGCGTGCGCCACGTCGTGGTGGATGCGAATGGCGCGCGGACGTTGGAGGGAGTGGCGGTGGAGGCGGTGTCCGTGGAGGGCACCGCTTCGGGCGCGGAGGCGCTCATCGCGGGCACGGCGGAGGCCCGCCCCGAGGACGTGGCCTACGTGCTCTACACGTCGGGTTCGACGGGCCGCCCCAAGGGCGTGCAGGTGCCCCACCGGGCGGTGAGCAACTTCCTCGCGTCGATGGTGGACGCGCTGCCGCTGGAGGGCGAGCGGCTGCGCTTCCTGTGCACCACGACGGCGACGTTCGACATCTTCGCGCTGGAGACCCTGCTGCCGCTGTGGCTGGGGCACGAGGTGGTGCTGGCCGACGAAGCGTCCCAGCGCGCACCGGAGCGCCTGGGGGCTCGCATCCAGGAGACGGGCTGCCACGTGGTGCAGCTCACGCCGTCGCGCCTCCAGTTGGTGCTGGAGGACCCCGTGGGGCGGGCCGCCCTGGCCGGGGTGCGGCTGCTGCTCGTGGGAGGTGAACCGCTGCCGGCGCACCTGCTGGCGCGCGCGCGGACGCTCACGTCCGCGCGCATCTTCAACCTGTACGGGCCCACGGAGACCACGGTCTGGTCGACGGTGAGCGAGCTGACGCACAAGGTCGCCGTGGACGTGGGGCGGCCGGTCCTCAACACCCAGGTGCTGGTGCTGGACGCGGCGGGGGAGCTGCTGCCCCCGGGCGTCGTGGGCGAGCTGTGCATCGCGGGCGAGGGGCTGGCCCGGGGCTACCTGGGGCGGCCGGAGCTGACGGCGGAGCGCTTCGTGGCGTCCGCGCTCGCGCGGGGCGGGCGGATGTACCGCACCGGCGACCGCGCCCGGTGGCTGCCCTCCGGCGAGCTGGAGCACCACGGGCGCGGCGATCTCCAGGTGAAGCTGCGCGGCCACCGCATCGAGCCCGGCGAAATCGAAGCGTGTCTGGTGACGTCGGGCGTGGCGTCGGCCGCGGCGGTGGTGGTGCGCACGGACTCGGTCGCGGGGCCGGTGCTCGCGGCGTTCTACGTGCCGCGCGAGCCTTCGCGTCCGCCTCGCGAGGTCCTGTCGCGGCTCCTTCCCGCCGCCCTGGTGCCGGCGCACTTCGTCCCGCTGACCGCGCTGCCCACGCTGCCCAGCGGCAAGGTGGACCGCAACGCGCTGGTGCTGAAACCCGGACAGGGGCTGGAGGACGCGCCGCGCGTCGCGCCCGCCACGCCGACCGAGGCCCGGCTGCTGCCGCTCTTCCAGCAGGTGCTGGGCGCGGAGGGCCTGGGCGTGACGGACTCCTTCCTTGAGCGCGGAGGGCACTCCCTGCTCGCGGTGCGGCTGGCGCACCGGGTGACGGAGGCGACGGGGCGACGGGTGTCGCTGGTGGACGTGTTCCAGGCTCCGACGGTGCGTGCGCTCGCGGAGCGCGTGGACGCAGCCGAAAAAGCCTGGGCTCCGCTGCCCCAGGTCGCGGACGCCGCGCATTCCCCCGTGCTGGCGGCGCAGGCGCAGCTCTACGTGCTCCAGGCCCAGGCCGGCGCGGACGACCCGCGCTACCACATGACGGGCGCGCTGGCGCTGACGGGCGCGGTGGACGCGGGCCGCTTGGAGGAGGCGCTGGGGGCGCTGGTGCGGCGGCACGAGGCGTTCCGCACGTCCTTCATCCTGGTGGACGGGGAGGTGCGGCAGCGCGTGGCCGCGTCGGTGCCCTTCCGGTTGGAGCGTCGGGCGTCCGAAGAGGACGTGCCCTCGCTGGCGCGCGCCTTCGCGCGACCGTTCGACCTGGCGACGGCGCCGCTGTTCCGGGCGGCGCTGGTGGAGCGAGAGGCCGCGCCCGCGCTGCTGCTCGTGGACCTGCACCACCTCATCTCCGACGCCGCGTCGGTGGAGGTCGTGCTCCGGGAGCTGGTGGCGCTGTACGCCGGAGCGCCCCTGCCGCCCCCGGGCCCCGGGCCCCGGGTCGCCGCCGAGTGGCAGCGGGAGCGCCTGGCGTCTCCAGAGGCGAGCGCCCAGGCCGCGCACTGGCGGCGGGTGCTCACGCCGCCGCCCCCGCCGCTGGACCTTCCCTCCGACGGGCCGCGCACCCAGGCCGCCTCGCTGGAGGCCGACGCCCGGACCGTGGCGCTGTCCCCGGAGCTCACGGCGCGGCTGGGGGCGCTGTGCCAGCGCCAGGGGACCACGCTGTTCAACGGACTGCTGGCGGCCTTCGCGGTGCTGCTCTCACGCCATGGCGCCACCCGCGACGTGGCGGTGGGCGTGCCGGTGCTCGGCCGCGGACACCCGGAGCTGCGGGACGCGGTGGGCCTGTTCATGGACACGGTGGTGCTGCGCAACACCGTCCGCGAGGAGGAGCCCGCGCTGGCGTTCCTGTCGCGCGTCTCCCGCGCCACGCAGGAGGCGCTCGCGAACCAGGAGCTGCCGTTCGCCCACGTCGCGGCGCAGGCCCAGGAGGGCGCCGGCACCGCGCGGGGGGCGCTGTTCGACGTGCTGTTCAGCCTGGAGGAGGGCGGCCCGGCAGTGCTGGATGCAGGGGCGGGCCTGGGGCTGGAGCGGCTGGAGGCGCCCCTGCCCACCTCCAAGGTGGAGCTGACGCTCACGGCGCGGGTGAGCGGGGGCGGCCCCGTGCTGCTGGAGTGGAGCTTCCGCCGCGCCCTCTTCTCCGCCGCCCGCATCGAGCGGATGGCGCGGCGCTACGTGTGCCTGCTGGAGGCGCTGGTGGCGCATCCCCAGGCGGCCCTGCGCGAGCTGTCCCTGTTTCCCCCTGACGAGGACGCGCGGCTGCGCGCGGGCTTCAACGTCGCGCACCACGAGCCCGCGTCGCACCGGACGGTGGGGGAGCTCTTCGCGGACCAGGCGGCGCTCCACCCGGAGGCGCTGGCCGTGTGGCACGAAGGCCAGGGGCTGACGTACCGGGAGCTGGATGCGCGCAGCAACGCGCTGGCGCGACGGCTGCGGGGGCTGGGCGTCGGGCGCGAGGCGGTGGTGGCGGTGCTCTCGCGGCCGTGCGTGGAGATGGTGGTGGGCATCCTCGCGGTGGTGAAGGCGGGCGGCGCGTGGCTGCCCCTGGACCCCGCGCACCCGCCGGAGCGCACGGCGCTGCTGCTGAAGGACGCGGGCGCGCGCTGGCTGTTGGAGGACGTGGAGCACCCGGCCGTGCGCTTCGAGGGGACGCGGTGTGGCCTGGGCGGGGTGGACGCGGAGGGTGGGGACACCGCGCCGCTGCCCGGCGTGAGCGGGCCCGGGGACCTGCTGTACGTCATCTACACGTCGGGGACGACGGGCGCGCCCAAGGGCGTGATGATGGAGCACCGGGCGCTGAGCAACCAGGTGCACTGGCTGCGGCGGATGTTCTCGCCGGCCGGGCGCCTGCGGCACCTGCTGCTGGTGTCCCCCGCGGTGGACGTGTCCGTGCACCAGCTCTTCCTGCCGCTGATGCGGGGCGACGCGCTCTTCCTGCCCACGTACGACACGCTGGTGTCGCCCGAGGCGCTCCACGCCTACGTCGTGGAGCACGGCATCGACGTGGTGGACTCCGTGCCCGCGCTGCTCAAGGGGCTGCTGGAGCTGGGCAGCGCGCAGCGCAAGCTGAAGGTCCCCTACCTCTGCTTCGGCGGGGACGTGCTGGGCGCCAGCGTGGTGGAGCTGGTGGAGCGCCACGCGGACATCTCCACGCTGGTCAACTACTACGGGCCCACCGAGGCGTGCCTCAACACCACGGCGCTCTTCACCCGCGACTGGCGGCGGTACACGCAGGTGCCCATCGGGGTGCCGGTGGACAACTACCGCATCTACCTGGTGGACGCGCACCTCAACCTCGTGCCGCCGGGAACGCCCGGCGAGCTGTGCGTGGGCGGCGTGGGACTGGCGCGCGGCTACCTGGGGCGCCCGGACCTGACCGCGGAGCGCTTCGTGCCCAACCCCTTCGCGCCGGGCGAGCGCATGTACCGCACGGGCGACCTTGCCCGCTGGCTGCCGGACGGGCAGGTGGACTTCCTGGGCCGGGTGGATCAGCAGGTGAAGATCCGCGGCTTCCGCGTGGAGACGGGGGAGGTGGAGGTCGTCATCAGCCGTCTGCCCGACGTGGCGGACTGCGTGGTGGCGGCGCTGGACGACGGTCGTGACGGCAAGCGGCTGGCGGCGTTCGTGGTGCCGCGCGCGGGAACCCGGCTGGAGCTGGGGACCCTGCGCGAGGCCCTCAAGGCGAAGCTGCCCGCGTACATGGTGCCGTCGCTGCTGGTGCCCCTGGACGCGCTGCCGGTGACGGTGAGCGGCAAGGTGGACCGCAAGGCGCTCGCGGCGCTCGTGGCCTCGCAGGACGCGTCACCGGTGGAGGCCGCGCGTCCCCTCACGGAGTCCGAGCAGCGGGTGGCCCGCATCTGGTCCCAGGTGCTGGGGGCCTCCGTCACGCGGCCCTCGGAGGACTTCTTCGACCTGGGGGGACACTCCCTGCTCGCGACCCAGGTGTCGTCGCGGCTGCGCGCGGAGCTGGGCGTGGAGGCGCCGCTGCGGCTGCTGTTCGCGCACCCGGTGCTGGAGGACTTCGCGCGGGCGCTGGCGTCGCAAGGCATGCTCCCCGTGGCGGAGGAGCGCATCCCCGCGGTGCCGCGCACCGGACCCCTGCCCGCGTCGTCCGCGCAGCAGCGCCTGTGGTTCCTGGATCAACTGGAGCCGGGCAGCCCCCTCTACACCATCGCGGGCGCGGTCCGGCTGGAGGGGCGCCTGGACGAGGGCGCGCTGGACGGCGCGTTCCGACAGCTCGTGGCCCGTCACGAAGCGCTGCGCACCACGTTCGCGGTGCGGGAAGGCCAGTGCGTCCAGATCATCCACCCGACGATGGACTTCACCCTGGAGCGGGAGGACGTGTCCGGGACGCTGGACGAGGAGGCCCTGGCGCAGGCCGCGCGGCGGCCCTTCGACCTGGCCACGGGGCCGCTGTTGCGCGTGCGGCTGTATCGCCTGTCCGAGGAGCGGCACGTCGTGCTGGTGGCGATGCACCACATCGTCGCGGACGGGTGGTCCATCCACCTGCTCCTCCAGGAGCTGGCGCGCACCTACGCGGCCCGGGTGACGGGCACGGTGGAGGCCCTGGCCCCGCTGCCCATCCAGTACGCGGACTATGCCGTCTGGCAGCGCGAGGGCGCCGGTGCGCGGACGCTGGCAGCGGACCTGGCCTTCTGGAAGGAGCACCTGGGGGAGCGTCCGCCACCGCTGCGCCTGCCCACGGACCGCCCACGTCCGGCGGTTCAGACGACCCGGGGCGCGCTGCTCTCCGGGGTGCTCCCGCTGGAGCTGGCGCGGGCCCTGGAGGCGCAGGGACGCGGCGGGGGGCGCACGCTCTTCATGACGTTGCTGGCGGCCTTCCAGGCGCTGCTGCACCGCTACACCGGACAGCGCACCGTCATCGTGGGGACGCCCATCGCGAACCGCACCCGCCAGGAGGTGGAGGGGGTGCTGGGGTGCTTCGTCAACACGCTGGCGCTGCGCGCGGACGTGGACCCGGAGGAGCCCTTCGCGGTGTTCGCGGAGCGCGTGGGGCGTACCGTGCTCGCGGGCTACGCGCACCAGGCGCTGCCCTTCGACGTGCTGGTGGAGCGGCTGGGCGTGGAGCGGGACCTGAGCCAGTCGCCGCTGGTGCAGGTGCTGTTCGTGCTCCAGAACGCGCCCGGCGGCGCGGTGGAGCTGCCGGGGTTGCGGATGGAGTCCCGGGAGGTCTCCACGGGGACCGCGAAGTTCGACCTCTCGCTGGCGATGACCGAGGCGCCGGAGGGGCTGGAGTACACCTTCGAATACAACACCGACCTCTTCGAGCCCGGGACGGTGGAGCGGCTGGCGCGCGGCTTCCAGGTGCTCCTGGAGGGCCTGGTGCAACGGCCGGAGGCGCGGCTGCGCGAGCTGCCGGTGCTGCCGCCGGAGGAGCGGCGCTTCCTGGACGCGCTGAACGCGACGGCGGCGCCGGTGGAGTGCGGGCTCGCGCACGAGCTGCTGGAGCGGCAGGCCCATTTGCGGCCGGACGCGACCGCGCTGGAGCACCGGGGCGTGGGGCTGACGTACGGCGACTGGGACGCGCGGGCCAATCAGGTCGCCTGGGCCCTGCGCGAGCGGGGCGTGGGGCCGGACGACGTGGTGGCGCTCTGCCTGGAGCCATCCCTGGATCTGCTGGTGGCGCTCTTCGGCATCCTGAAGGCCGGGGCGGCGTACCTGCCGCTGGACCCTGACTACCCGCCCGAGCGGCTGGCCTTCATGCTGCGCGATTCCGGGGCGCGGGTGCTCGTCACGCGGGAGTCCCTGCTGGGCACGACGTCCCCGCCGGACGGGGTGGCGTGCTTCCTCTGGGAGCGCGAGGCCACGGCCCTGGGGCGTCAGCCGGTGGAGGCCCCGCCCCTGGAGGGCACGCCGGATTCGCTCGCGTACCTCATCTACACGTCGGGCTCCACGGGCGTGCCCAAGGCGGTGATGGTCCCCCACGGCGCGCTGGTGAACTTCAGCGGGGCGGCGTCGCGGGCGTACGGGCTGACGCGGCAGGAGCGCATGCTGCTGCTCGCGTCGATCAGCTTCGACATCAGCGTGGAGCAGATCTTCTGCTGCCTCTTCGTGGGCGGGACGCTGCTCCTGCGCGAGCACGACACCCTGGATTCGATCGCGACCTTCCTCGCGCACGTTCGCGCCTGGGACATCGGGCTGCTCACCCTCCCGTCCGCGCTCTGGACGGAGCTGGCCAATGAGCTGGAGAAGGGGGCGCTCGTCCTTCCGCCGTCGGTGCGCGCGGTGGTCCCGGGCGGGGAGAAGATCCTCCCATCCCGGGTGCTGGCATGGCGCAGGCGGGTGGGCCCCTCCGTCCGGTTGATCAACTCCTACGGCCCCACCGAGTGCACGGTCATCGCCACCGCCTGCGACCTGGTCTCGCTGGAGGAGTCCGTGCTGGAGACGCGCGAGGTGCCCCTGGGACTGGCCATCCAGAACCTGAGCGTGCACGTGCTGGACGCGCACCTCCAGCCGGTGGCGCGGGGCGTGGCGGGGGAGATCTTCATCGGCGGGATGGGCGTGGCCCGGGGCTACCACCGGCGGCCGGAGCTGACCGCGGAGCGCTTCATCCCGGATCCGTTCTCCTCCGTGCCCGGTGGCCGCCTGTACCGCACGGGCGACGTGGCCCGGCGGATGGATGACGGCAATGTGGAGTACCTGGGGCGCAGCGACCACCAGGTGAAGCTGCGCGGCTTCCGCGTCGAGCTGGGGGAGATTGAGACCGCGCTCAGCGCGCACCCGGACGTGAGGGACGTGGTGGTGGCGGTGCGCGAGGAGCCCCCGGCGGGCAAGCGGCTGGTGGCCTACGTCACGCCGCGCGGAGAGGTCCGTCCCACGGGCGCCACGCTGCGGTCGTTCCTCAAGGATCGGCTGCCGGACTACATGGTCCCCGGCGCGTACGTGTGCCTGGACGCGCTGCCCATCGCACCGGGCGGCAAGGTGGACCGCGCCCGGCTGCCGGCCCCGGAGCGCGCGGCGGCGGAGGAGTTCGTCGCGCCCGAGGGCGAGCTGGAGCTGACGCTCGCGCGCGTGTTCTCGGACGTGCTCGCGGTGGCGAGGGTGGGGGCCACGGAGGACTTCTTCGCGCTGGGAGGGCACTCGCTCCTGGCCACCCAGCTCGTGGCGAGGCTGCGCGACGCGCTGGGCGTGGACGTGCCGCTGCGCCAGGTGTTCGAGCACCCGACGGTGGCGGCGCTGGCCAAGGTGGTGGCGGCGCTGCGCGACGCGGGCACCCCCGGCGTGGACGCGGAGCGCATTGGCCGCGCCTCGCGGCAGGGACGGAAGGTCAAGCGGTGAGTGCCCTGGAACAGCCGGCGGTGGATCTGGAGGCCGACGAGGTCTTCGTCTTCCCGGCGTCGTCCGCGCAGCGGCGCCTGTGGTTCCTGGACCGGCTGGAGCCGGGCCTCGCGACCTACAACATGCCCTTCGCCCTGCGGCTGACGGGCACGCTGCGCGAGGACGCGCTGGCCGCGAGCCTGGACGCGCTCGTGGAGCGCCACGAATCGCTGCGGACCGCGTTCGCCGAAGAGGACGAGCAGGTGGTGCAGCTCATCCACCCGCCCCGGTCCGTGGCCTTGCGGCGCGAGTCGCTGGCCGGGCTGCCCTCCGGTGAGCGGGAGGCCGCGCTGCGGGCCCTCTGCACCCGGGAGGCGGATGCGCCGTTCAACCTCAGCGCGCCGGGGCTGCTGCGCGCGGTGCTCGTGGCGTTGGACGGCACCGAGCACGTCCTCCTGCTGGTGCTGCACCACATCATCTGTGACGGCTGGTCGGTGGGGGTGATGACCCACGAGCTGGCGGCGCTGTATGCCGCGCGGTGCGAAGGCAGGCCGCCCGCGTTGCCGGAGCCGGAGCTCCAGTACGTGGACTTCAGCGAGTGGCAGGAGGCGTGGCTTCGCTCCGAGGCCCCGGGCCGCCACCTGGAGTCCTGGCGCGAGCGGCTGGGCGGCGAGCTGCGTCCGCTGGAGCTGCCCGCGGATCATCCGCGCCCGGCCCGCTCCCTCCACCATGGCGCCACGCGCGCGTTCGCGCTGCCCCGCACCCTGTCCGACGCGGTCCGGCGCTTCGGTCAGGAGGAGGGCGTCACGCCCTTCATGACGTTGCTCGCGGCGTTCAGCGCGCTGCTCCACCGCTTCACGGGGGAGACGGACGTCATCGTGGGCACGGCCATCGCCGGCCGGCCCCGCCGGGAGCTGGAGGGGGTGGTGGGCTTCTTCGCCAACACCCTGGCCCTGCGGGTGTCGCTCGCCGGGGCGCCGTCCTTCCGCGAGCTGGCGCGGCGGGTGAAGGCCGTGACGCTGGAGGCGTACGCGCATCAGGAGCTGCCCTTCGAGCACCTGGTGGAGGCGCTGAGCCTGCCGCGCGACCTGGGCCGCAATCCGCTGTTCCAGGTGATGCTGGTGCTGGAGAACCTGCCCCCGGGTGAGTTCCAACTGCCCGGGCTGGTGCTGCGCCCGCTGGAGATTGAAAGCCACTCCGCGAAGTTCGACCTGACGCTCTCCATGCAGGAGACGCCCGGGGGGCTCGTTGGCCATCTGGAGTACAGCCGCGAGCTGTTCGAGCCGTCCACGATGGACCGCTGGCTCGTCCACTTCGAGCGGCTCCTGGACACCGTGCTGGCGCGGCCCGCGGAGCGGTTGGATCTCCTGCCGCTGCTGCCGCCCTCGGAAGCGGCGCTGCTCCTGGACACGTGGAGTCCTCCCGGGGCCCTGCCGCGCGACGGCTCGCTGCTGCACACCCGCTTCGAGGCGCAGGCCCTGCGCACCCCGGACGCGGTGGCGGTGGCGGACGCCACGCGCGCGTGGACGTACGCGGAGGTGGAGCGCCGGGCCAACCGGCTCGCGCGGCACCTGGTGGGGCGGGGCGTGGGGCCGGAGGTGCGGGTGGGCGTGTGCCTGCGGCGCACGGTGGACCTGCCGGTGGTGCTGCTCGCCGTGCTCAAGGCCGGCGGTGCCTACGCGCCCCTGGATCCGAATTATCCCGCGCAGCGGCTGGCGTACCTGTTGGAGGACTCCGTGGCGGCGCTGGTCATCAGCGAGCGCGCGGTGCTGGCGGCCCTGCCGGAGGCGCGCCCGACGACGCTGGTGTTGGAGGACCTGGAGGAACTGCTGCTGGACGAGTCCGAGGCCGCGCTCCCGCCCCGCGCCTGGCCGGAGGGGCTCGCGTACCTCATCTACACGTCGGGCTCCACGGGCCGGCCCAAGGGCGTGGCCATCGAGCACCGGAGCGCGGCGCTGCTGCTGACCTGGGCGCTGGACGTCTTTCCTCCCGCGATGCTGGACGGGGTGCTCGCCGCCACGTCCGTCTGCTTCGACCTGTCCGTGTTCGAGATGTTCGTCCCCTGGGCACACGGAGGGCGGGTGCTGGTGGTGGGCAGCGTGCTGGAGCTGCCCGGCTTCTCTCGGCGTGACGAGGTGACGCTCGTCAACACGGTGCCCTCGGCCATGGCGGAGCTGCTGCGCGTGGGGGGACTGCCGCGTTCGGTGCGGGGCGTGAACCTCGCGGGCGAAGCGCTGCCCCGGCGCACCGTGGACGGGCTCTACGCGCTCGACCACTTGGAGCGCGTCTACAACCTCTACGGGCCGTCGGAGGACACCACCTATTCGACGTGGGAGTTGATTCCCCGGGACGAGGCGCGGGGCCCCACCATTGGCCGGCCGCTGGAGAACACGCGCGCCTATGTGCTGGATGCCTCCTGGCGGCCGGTGCCGCTGGGCGTGCCGGGCGAGCTGTTCCTCGCGGGTGACGGCCTGGCGCGCGGCTACCTGCTGCGGCCGGACCTCTCCGCGGAGCGCTTCGTGCCGGATCCGTTCGGTCGCGAGCCCGGGGGCCGGATGTACCGGACCGGGGACAAGGTGCGCTGGCTGAGCGACGGTCGCCTGGAGTACCTGGGCCGGTTGGACCATCAGGTGAAGGTCCGCGGCTACCGCATCGAGCTGGGGGAGGTGGAGGCCCGGCTGCTGGCCCTGCCCGACGTGGCGGACGCGCTCGTGATGGCCCGCGAGGACACCACGGGGGGACAGCAGCTCGCGGGCTTCGTCGTGCCCCGGGAGGGACGGACGCTGGGCCCTGGGGCCCTGCGCGCGGCGCTGCTGGAGCACCTGCCCGAATACATGGTGCCGTCCGTCTGGTCGGTGCTCCCGAAGCTGCCGCTGACGCCCAACGGCAAGGTGGATCGCGCGGCCCTGCGGACGGCCGCGCTGGCGCAGGGCGCGGACGGAGCCGTGGCGCGGGCCCCCCGGACACAGACGGAGGCGCGCCTGTGCACGCTGTGGGAGGAGCTGCTGGGTGTCCCGGTGCGGGACGTGCAGCGGGGGTTCTTCGAACTGGGCGGGCACTCGCTGCTGGCGATGCGGCTGCGCTCCCGGATGGAGGCGCTCTTCGAGGTGTCCCTCCCGCTGCGCGTCCTCTTCGAGGCGCCGACGGTGGAGGAACTGGCGGCCCGGCTGGACGCGGCGCGCGGCGGACTCCGCCTGCCTCCGGTGGAGCCCCAGCCGCGTCACGCGCCGCTGCCCCTGTCCTCCGCGCAGCAGCGCCTGTACTTCCTGGAGCAGCTGGAGCCGGGCAGCGCGTTCTACACCATCGCCACGGCGCTCCGGCTCACGGGGGCGCTGGCGCCGGATGCGCTGGAGCGGACCCTGCGCGCGCTGACGGTCCGCCACGAGGGCCTGCGGGCACGCTTCACGCTGATGGACGGCGAGCCCGTCCAGTCCTTCGCGCCGGTGGACTTCGCGCTAGAGCGGGTGGATGCCTCCGGCCTGGCGCCGGACGCCCGCGAGTCGTGGGTGGTGGCGCGCGCCACGCGCTTCATCCGCGAGCCCTTCGCGCTGGGGCATGAGGCGCCGTTCCGCGCCCAGCTCTACACGGTGGGCGCGCAGGAGCACTGGCTGGTGCTCGCCGTGCATCACCTCGTCGCCGACGGCGCCTCCATCCAGGTGCTGCTGCGCGACGCGGCCACGCTCTATGCCGGGGAGCGCAGGGGCACGCCGGCCCTGCTGCCCGCGCTGCCGTACCAGCCCGCGGACCATGCCGTGTGGGAGCGGCGGCTGTGGGCGGAGGAGCGGCTCGCGCCGCAGCTGGCGTACTGGGAGGCGAAGCTGGCCGGCCCGCTGCCGGTGCTGGAGCTGCCCGGGGACTTCCCGCGTCCCGCGCAGCGCACGGACCGGGGCCGCACGCTCCACTTCGAGCTGTCACCGGCGCTCGCGGACGCGCTGCCCGCCCGGGCCCGCGCCTGGGGCGTCACGCCCTTCATGTTGCTGCTCGCGGCGTTCCAGGCGGTGCTCGCCCGCCACACGCGACAGGACGACATCCTCGTGGGTACGCCCATCGCGGGGCGTGACGTGGCCGGCAGCGAGTCGTTGGCGGGCTGCTTCATCAACACGCTCGTCCTGCGCACGGCGGTGGATCCCGCGGCGTCCTTCGAGTCGCTGGTGGCGCGCGTGAAGACCACCTGCGTGGAGGCGTTCAGCCACGCGGACCTGCCGTTCGATCGGCTGGTGCAGCACCTGCAGCCGCCGCGCAGCACCGCGCACACGCCGCTGTTCCAGGCGATGTTCGTGCTCAACGCGCAGCCTGCGGGGCAGGGGGCCTTCGCGGACGTGGCGGTCGCGGAGGTGCCCCTGGAGTCGGGCACGTCCACCTTCGATCTCACCTTCACCGTGCTTCAGCGGGAGCAGGGGATGGGGGTGGCCATCGAGTACTCCACGGACCTGTTCGAGCCTGGGACCGTGGCCCGCCTGTTCGACGCGTACGAGGCGCTGCTCGCCGACGCGCTGGCGCGGCCCGAGACCCGGCTGGACGCCCTTCGCCTGATGTCCGCCGGGGCCCGCGCGCGGTGGCTGTCAGAGCGGTCGCCTACGGTGCACGCCCTGCCAGGGGAGGCGACGGTGGTGTCCCGTTTCGAGGCGCAGGCGGCGCTCACGCCCGGGCGCACCGCGGTCGTGGCGGTGGACCGGACGCTGTCCTACGCGGAGCTGCGCGATGAGGCCTGGGCGCTCGCGGCGCGGCTGCGTGCGCGCGGCGTGGGGCCGGGGCACCGGGTGGGCGTGTGCCTGGAGCGGACGCACCGGCTGCCGGTGGCCCTGCTGGGCGTGCTGAAGGCGGGCGCGGCGTACGTGCCGCTGGATCCCCACTTCCCACGCGAGCGGCTGGCGCTGATGGCGGAGGACGCGGGGTTGCGCCTCACGCTCACCGAGCAGGGCTGTGAAGCGCGCCTGGGTGCGGAGGCGGGCACCTTGTGGTGCCTGGACGCGCCAGAGCTTGAAGGCGCGGACGCGGGCGACGGAGCCGGGCCGGGCCCGCTGGGACTGGACGAGGCGTACGTCCTCTACACGTCCGGCTCCACCGGCCGGCCCAAGGGCGTGGGCGTGCACCACGCGGCCCTGGAGAACTTCCTCGTCTCCATGGAGGCGGCCCCGGGACTGTCCGGCGACGACGTGCTGGCGGCCGTCACGACGCTGTCCTTCGACATCGCGGGGCTGGAGCTGTACCTGCCGCTCCGGGTGGGCGCGCGCATCGAGCTGTGCACGCGGGACGAGGCCCAGGACGCGTCGAGGCTCGCGGAGCGGCTGGAGCGCGCGGGCGCGACGGTGATGCAGGCCACCCCGACGGCGTGGCGGATGCTGCTGGAGGCGGGCTGGACGAACGCGCGGCGGATGACGGCGCTGTGCGGCGGCGAACCCCTGCCGACCGATCTCGCCGCGCGGCTCCTCGCCACGGGCGGGGCGCTGTGGAACCTCTACGGCCCCACGGAGACCACGGTCTGGTCCACGGTGGAGCGCGTGCGGGCAGGGGAGGCGCGGCTGACGGTGGGCCGCCCCGTCCTCAACACCCCGGTGTACGTGCTGGACGCGCGCATGGAGCCGGTGCCTTCCGGCGTATGCGGCGAGGTCTTCATCGGGGGTGTGGGCGTGGCGCGGGGCTACGTGGGGCGCGCGGCGCTCACGGCCGAGCGCTTCGTGCCGGATCCCTTCAGCGCCACGCCGGGCGCGCGGCTGTATGCGACGGGCGACGTGGGGTGCCTGCGCGCCGACGGCAGGCTGGAGGTGCGCGGTCGCGACGACGCGCAGGTGAAGGTGCGGGGACACCGCATCGAACTGGGCGAGGTGGAGGCCGCGCTCCGGAGTGTCCCCGAAGTGAGGGACGCGGCGGTCGCGGTGCGCGAGGCGGGTGCCGGTGCGGCGCGGCTCGTGGGGTACGTGGTGGCCCGGTCCGGTGCGCGGTTGTCGCCGGAGGGACTGCGGCAGGCCTTGGAGTCGCGGCTGCCGGCGTACATGGTTCCGTCCGCGTTCGTGGTGCTGGAGGCGCTGCCGACGACGCTGAACGGCAAGGTGGACCGCAAGGCGCTCCCGGAGCCGCCGGTGGAGCGCTCGATGGGGAGGGCACCGTCGGGTCCCCGGGAGCAGTGGGTGGCGCGGGTGTTCGCGGAGGTGCTCGTCCGTGAATCGGTGAGCGCGGACGACAGCTTCTTCGCGCTGGGGGGAGACTCCGTCGCGGCCATGCGGCTCGTGTCCCGGCTGCGGCGCGAGGGCTTCGCGTCCTCGCCGAAGCAGCTCTTCGAGCACCCCACGGTGGCGGGGTTCGCCGAGCAGCTGGTGCCGTTGGAGTCGGAGCCCGTCGCGGCGCTCGCGTCCGGGGACGCCGTGCCCCTCACCTCCATGCAGCGGGGCATGCTCTTCCGGGCGTTGTTCTCGCCTGCGTCGCGCGACTACTTCGAGCAGGTGGGCGGCATGCTCCCCGAGGATCTGGACGTGGTCGCGTTCCAGGAGGCGTGGAAGGCCGCGCTGGAGCGACACGCGGCGCTGCGCACGGTGTTCGTGCTGGAGGGCGCGGGCCCCCCGGCGCAGCGGATCATCGAGCGCTTCGAAGCTGGTGCTTCGCCGCCGTGGACGGTGGTCGAAGGCGTGGATGGGGCTCCGGTGTCCGACGCCGACTGGCTGCGCTTCCTGGAGGCGGATCTCCAGCAGGGCTTCCCGTTGACGCAGGGACCGCTGCTCCGGCTGGCGCTGTCCCGGGCGCCCTCGGGCCTGTGGCGGTTCGCGCTGTCCTTCCACCACGCCATCCTGGATGGCTGGAGCCTGGGTCTGCTGCTGGCGGAGGTCGCGGAGCACCATGACGCCGTGCGCGCCGGGAGGGCGCCCGTGTTCGCGGCGCCGCCGGACTTCCGCCACTTCGTGCGCCACGAAGGGGCGCAGGACCTGGGCCCGGCGCGGGCGCTGTGGACGGAGGCGCTCCGGGGCTTCGACTCGCCCACGCCGCTGCCCCACGGCGAGCGGGACCTCCCCGCGCGGTCCGGGGAGCCTCACTACGCCCGCCACGCGGTGGAGCTGGACGGCCGCGAGACGCAGCGCCTCCAGGACTTCTGCGCGCGCCACGGGCTGACGTTGAGCACGCTCGTCCAGGCTGCCTGGGGGCTGGTGCTCGCGCGACATGCGGGGACGGCGGAGGCCGTGTTCGGCTCGCTGGTGTCGGGCCGCTCCGCGCCGGTCGAGCGCGTCACGGAGCTGGTGGGACTGCTCGTCAACACGCTGCCGGTCCGCGTCCGCGTGACGTCCGGGCAGCCGGTGCTGGCGTGGCTGCGCGAGCTGCAACGCCAGCAGGCCGAGCTGCGCGAGCACGAACTCGTGCCGCTGGAGCAGGTCCAGCGTTGGAGCGAGGTGGGCGCCGGGCGGCTCCTCTTCGAGAGCGTGCTCGTGGTGGACCCCTGGCCCCTTCGCGGCGGCGAGCGGGGCGTCTTCGCGGGCGGCGTCGAGGAGCTGGGCCCGCCGCGCACGGGGTTCCCGCTGCACCTGGCCGCCTATCCCGGCGAGTCGCTGGGGCTCGCGCTCACCTACGACACGAACCGCCATGGGGAGCAGGCCATGGCCCGGCTCGCGAGCAGCCTGCGCACGGTCCTCTCGGCGATGGTCGCGGGCCCGGAGCTGCCTGCGGGCCGGCTGTCCCTGCTGGGGGCGGAGGAGCGGCAGGGACTGCTGCGCGCGTGGAATCCGACGACGCACGTCTTCGAGCACCCGTGCCCGCTGCACGTTCCGTTCGAACAGCAGGCCACGCGCACGCCGTCGGCCATCGCCCTGGAGATGGAGGGGCGGTCGCTGACGTACGCGCAACTCGACGCGCGGGCGAACCTGCTGGCGCACCGGCTCCGCGCGCAGGGCGTGGGACCGGAGGCGCTGGTGGGCGTCTTCCTGGAGCGCTCGCTCGACATGGTCGTGGGGCTGTACGGCATCCTCAAGGCGGGCGGGGCCTGGCTGCCGCTGGAGCCGGCATTGCCGCCGGAGCGCCTGCGCCAGATGGTGGAGGACGCGCGTCCCCTGGTGACGCTCACGAGCCGGGCCCTTTCAGGGAAGATGCCCGAAGGCGCGGGCCTCGCGTGCGTGCTCGACGACGACGCGTGGGCGGCCGGGTTGGAGCCCTCCGCCTCCGCGCGGCCTCCGCCGGACGGCGCGGGGCTGGACCATCCCGCGTACTGCATCTTCACCTCGGGTTCGACGGGGCGGCCCAAGGGCGCGCTCGTCACCCATCGCGGCATCCACAACCGCATCGCCTGGATGCAGGATGCCTATGGGCTGGGGCCCGGGGACCGGGTGCTCCAGAAGACGCCCTTCAGCTTCGACGTGTCCGTCTGGGAGTTCTTCTGGCCGCTCGCGGTGGGGGCCCGGCTGGTGGTGGCGCGCCCTGGCGGTCACCAGGATCCCGCCTACCTCGTGCGGACCCTGGCCGCCGAGCGCATCACCACGGTGCACTTCGTGCCGTCCATGCTCCAGTTCTTCCTGGAGGCCCCGGGGCTGGAGTCGCTGGAGTCCCTCACGCGCGTCTTCTGCAGCGGTGAGGCGCTCCCGGGCGCCCTCCAGCGCCGCGCGTTCGAGCGACTGCCCCACGCCGCGCTCCACAACCTCTACGGCCCCACCGAGGCGTCCGTGGACGTGTCCCATTGGACGTGCCGGCCCGGGGACGCGCGGCCCACCGTGCCCATCGGGTTCCCCGTCTTCAACACGCGGATGCACGTGCTGGACGCGGACCTCAACCTGCTGCCCACCGGCGCGCTGGGAGAGCTGTACCTCGGCGGCGTGCAGCTGGGGCGCGGCTACCTGAACCGGCCCGCCTTGACGGCCGAGCGCTTCATCCCCGACCCCTGCGCGGTGGAGCCGGGCGCGCGGCTGTACCGCACCGGAGACCTGGCGCGGCGGCTGGAGGACGGCTCGCTGGAATACGTGGGCCGGGTGGACAGCCAGGTGAAGGTGCGCGGCTTCCGCATCGAGTTGGGGGAGATCGAAGCGGTGCTCCTGGGTCTGCCCGAAGTGGCCGAGGCCGCGGTGGTGGTGCGTCAGGCGCCGGGAGGAGAGGCGTTGCTCGTCGCCTACGTCGCGCCCCGGGCAGGGAGCGCCCGCCCGGATTGGGCCGACACCCTGCGCGTGGCGCTGGCGCGAGTGCTCCCCGAGTACATGGTGCCGGGCCGCTGCGCGGTGCTGGAGCGGCTGCCCCTCACGCCCAGCGGCAAGGTGGACCGCCGCGCGCTGCCGGCCCTGTCCGACGTGACGGGCGACGCGGGCCGAGCAGTCGTCGCGCCCCGGAACGCGCGCGAGGCGGTGCTGGTGGAGCTGTTCGAGCGCGTGCTCGGCGTGACGGGCGTGGGGGCGACGAGCGACTTCTTCCAGCTCGGAGGCCACTCCATGCTCGTGCTGCGGTTGCTGGCGCGGATGGAGGCGGCCTTCGGGGTGCGGCTGCCGCTCGCCGCGCTGTTCCAGACGAGCACGGTGGAGGGGCTCGCCCGCGCCGTGGAGACGGCCGGAGGGGAGCAGGGCGTGCTGGTGCCCCTGGGCGGCGAGGGGGACGCGCCCCCGCTGTTCCTCGTCCACCCGGTGGGCGGCAACGTCCTGTGCTACCGCGCGCTGGGCGAAAGGCTCACGGGCCGGCGGCTCTATGCCTTCCAGTCCCAGGGCGTCACGGGCGCCGCGCCGGACACGACGGTGGAGGCGATGGCCGCGCGGTACGTGCGCGAGCTGCGCCGGGTGCGACCGTCCGGCCCGTACCACCTCTTCGGCTGGTCCATGGGCGGCGTCATCGCCTTCGAGATGGCCCGCCAGCTCGCTGCGGCGGGGCAGGTGGTGGCCGAGCTGTGCCTGCTGGACGCGACGCTGGAGGGCTTCGAGCAGCCGCTCGGGCCCGGGGACGGCGCGGCGCTCCTGGGCGCCTTCGCGGTGGACCTGGGCTTGTCCGAAGGGGCCGTGGAGTCGTTACCGCCGGGCGCGAGCCTGCCGGAGCTGCTGCGGGCCGCGCGGGACGGCGGCGTGCTGCCCGAGGACGCGCCGCTGGAGACGCTGGAGCGCCTGTATGCGGTGTTCCGCGCGAACCTGGAGGCCCTGCACGCCTACCGCCCGGGGCCGTACGCGGGGGCGCTGACCCTGCTGGCCGGGGCCGGGGGCGGCATCCAGGAGGCCACCTCCCCTGACTGGGGTTGGGCCCGCGTCACGCAGGGCGGCGTGCGGACGCTGCTCGTCCCTGGCGACCACTACCAACTCTTGAAGCCGTCCCATGTGCGCGCCGTGGGTAACGCCCTCCAGTCGCTGCTCGAAGGCGACCTGACGGCCACCGCGCACGCACCCACCCACGAAAGGACCCCAGGGCCATGAACTTCTACCCGAAGCACCTCTTCCCCTTCACGCAGGAGCTGGAAGCGAACTACCCGGCCATTCGCGCGGAGGCGGAGCGGCAGATTGAAGCCCGGTTCAAGCCGTACGCCTATTCGGACGTGTACACGGCCGGGTGGACCACGTTGGACCTGCTGTACCACGACAACCGGTTGGACGTGCGCAACCGCCCGCGCTTCACCGTGTCCGACTGCACGGATCCGCTCCAGCTCTTCACCGTGCTGCTGGGCGACCCGACCTCGTTCGAATCGGGCCTGCTCCAGGCGCGCCTGGGCGAGGAGACGATGCGCGAGCTGTCCTCGTACACCTCGCCGCACGACTGCACGCCATCGATGATCGACCGGCTGGTGGCCGGCATGAACGCGGTGGTGGCGGACGCCGGCTTCTTCGTGGAGCACCAGCGGCGGCTCACCCTGGATGACCGCGCCCCGCGCTCGCGCGAGCGGCTGGCGAAGCTGCTGGCGGCCGGCCGGCTGGTGCAGCGCGACGGTCAGTACGCGCTGGGACGGGTGGAGGACGACGAGGCCCGGGAGCAGCTGCGCTGGCTCCACGTCGCGGTGCTGGAGGAGGTCGTCTACCCCAGCTTCCTGAAGAAGGGCGGCCTCACCGAATTCAAGGACGTGACGGACGCGTGCCCGGTGACGACGTCCATCGTGAAGAAGATCCCCGGCCTGCGCAGCGTGTGGTTCTCCTGCCTCGCGCCCGGCTCCCACATCCTGGCGCACACGGGCAACGACGCCACGATGCTCCGTTGCCACCTGGGCCTCATCGTCCCGGGCGACGCGGTGATGGCCGTCGGTTCGCACCGCGTGTCGCCCAACGACTTCAAGGATGTGGACCGCTTCCTGCCGCTCCTGGCCGCGGGCAACGACAGCCTGCCCGCGCGGCTGCTGCGGGACGCGCTGCCGGAGGCGGAGCGGCGCGCGCTCGAAGGACGCTCCTCGCTCTCGGTGGAGCGGACGGAGGATCCGGAGGGGACCTGGAAGCTGCTGTGGGCCGTGGCGGAGGCCCTCAACACGCGCATCGAGCAGCCGGGCTTCTGCCTGCCATACCGGGACGCGACGCCGCACCCCGCCTCGCCGGTGTTCGACGAGACCTTCGCCCGGCTCCAGGCGCAGGGCGTGCTCACGGCGAAGGGTGAGGCCGCGCCCGCCGCGCTGGCGTCGGAGTCCGGCCGCGAGGAGCTGCACTACCTCAACACGCTCTTCTTCATCGAACGCGCGTTCCCGGAGGTCCTCGCCAAGTCGCCGCGCGTGCGGCGGGAGTTCATCTCCTGGGAGGAGGGGCGCTGCTTCGTCTTCGACGACACCCAGTACCACGAGGTGTGGCAGCGCTCGGATCGCAACCGGGTCATCTTGAACGTCGACGTGGACCGCGAAACCTACGCCTGAGGACGCGAGCCGCGCGGTCCCGGGCCCCTGGGGACGGAAGACCGCGCGCACGCTGGAAGGAAGCAACGTGACGCGGGTGGTGAGGTTCGGAAGGGGGTGGCTGGCGGGGCTCTGGCTCGCGCTGGCGTGGCCGGCCCAGGCGGCGGAGGGCCCGCGTGCGCCCGCCGTCTTCCGGGCGGCGCGCACGGAGGTGGCCGTGGCGGTGGACGGGGTGCTGGACGAGCCCGCGTGGGCCACGGCGCCGGTGTACTCGGACTTCGTGCAGAGCTTCCCCACGCCGGGAGCCGAGCCCGGCGAGCGCACCGAGGTGCGCATCCTCCACGACGAGCGCAACCTCTACGTGGGCATCACCGCGTTGGATCGCCAGCCCGCACTCATCCGCCGGAGCCTGGGCCGGCGCGACGCCATCCCGCCCTCGGACATGGTGACGGTGATGGTGGACAGCCTGAAGGACAGGGCCACCGCCTACCTCTTCTCCATCAACGCTGGCGGCACGCTGGAGGACGCGCGGCTCACCGAGGACACCACCGAGGCGAAGGACTGGGACGCCGTCTGGGAGGGAGAGGCCACCGTCACGCAGGAGGGATGGACCGCGGAGCTGCGCGTGCCCCTGTCCGTCCTGCGCTTCCCGGAGGCGCCGGTGCAGACGTGGGGCTTCCACGTCCGCCGGCTGATGTCCCGGACGCACGAGCAGGTGGACTCCACCGTCATCCCGCGCGAGGCCAACGCGCTCGTGTCGCGCTTCGCGGACTTCCAGGGGCTGGAGGGCGTGCGCCACCAGCGGAGGCTGATGTTGACGCCCTACGTGGCCAGCCGGCTCACCGCGAGCCGCGCCGCCGTACCGCTGGGCGGGGCGTCGTCGGTGGAGCCGTCCGCGGACGTGGGGCTGGACTTCCAGGCCGCGCTCGCCAGCGACCTGTCGCTCACGGGCACGTTCAACCCGGACTTCGGCCAGGTGGAGGCGGACGAGCTGCTGGTGAACCTGAGCACGTCGGAGGTGTTCTTCCCGGAGAAGCGCCCCTTCTTCCTGGAGGGGCTGGAGCTGTTCCAGCCGGTGGGCGCGCAGGCGGGGCGCTCCGCGCAGACGCTCTTCTATTCGCGGCGCGTGGGCCTGGATCAGCCGCTGTTGGGCGCGGTGAAGCTGGTGGGCACCGTGAGCGACGGCGTGCAGGTGGGGCTCTTGAACGCCGTCTCCCTGGGCGCCCCGGCGCTGGGGACCGCCCCGGCGCGCGGCTACCGCTTCCAGTGGGCGCGTCCGCTGCACTTCGCCTCGCAGGCCACGCTGCCGCGCGTGGTGCCGCCGCCCATGAACTCATTGGCGGGCGTGTTGCGCGCGGAGGTGGCGGAGGGCCAGCAACTGGGCCTGATGGTGACGGCGGCGAGCCCGCTGTCCTCGAAGTGCCAGGGGACGCCGCTGCCGGACGACCCTCCGTGTGTCGCGCGAGGCGGACAGGCGGCGGCGGCGGACTTCCGGCTGCGCACGGCGGACGGCGTCTTCGCCGTGTCCGGGCAGGTGGACGCGTCGCGGGTGACGGGCGGTGGACCCGAGGGGCTGCTCTTGCGCGACGGGACGCTGCTGCGCCCGGGGGACATGGGCTTCGGGGCCTACCTGCGCGGCGGGAAGCTGGGCGGTGAGCCGTGGCGCACGACGCTGACGTACGAGTACGAGTCGCCCACGCTGGACCTGAACGCGTCCGGCTTCCAGCCGCTCCAGAACCAACAGAAGGTGTCGGCCCACGTGCAGTACGGGCGCGGTTCGCGGTGGGGCATCTTCCCGGAGCTGTGGCTGGGCGTGCGGGCGCAGGGGGGCTGGTCCACGGATGCGCGGGGGCTGCCCCTGTCGCGCGGGCTGGACCTGACGCTGGAGGGCGTGCTGCCGGACTTCAGCACGCTGTTCTGTGACGCGGGCGTGGAGGTGGACCGCCGCGACCTGCGGGAGATTCCGGAGCGGGGGCTGGCGTACGAGCTGCCGGACTTCGGCTACCTCACCTGCGGGCTGGAGACGGATCCGCTGCGGCCCCTGGCCCTGAAGCTGGAGGGCTACGTGGACCGCACGACCCGGAACGGCGCCTCGCCGGGCCGGGTAGGCAAGGCCCTGAGCGCGGGCGTGTCGTGGCGTCCCATGCCTCGGCTCCAGACGGACGTGGACGTGTCGTACGAGGCCACGCAGGACGGCCCCCGGTGGACGGGGGAGACGGAGGATGGACGGCTGCTCTTCGCGGAGCTGGTGCCGCGCTTCCTCACGCTGACGTTCAAGCAGCTCGTGGTCGTCACGCCCCGGCTCACCCTGCAGGCGCGGGTGCAACTGCTCACGGGCCTGGGCCCGTACGGCCCCTTCTACGCGGCGCGAATCCCCGAGGACGGGACGGTGCGGCTGCGCGACCTCCAGCCGGTGACGGACGTGGAGGACCCCAGCTTCCACACGGCGGCGCTCAACGTGAACGTGGTGGCGCGGTGGGAGTACCACGTGGGCTCCACGCTCTATTTCATCTACTCGCGGGCCCAGGAGGAGCCGCTCCTGGAGGGGACGGACGCGGGCCGGAGGTCGCTCGGGCCGCAGGGGCTGGGGCTGGGGCCGCGCTCGGACACGGTGTTGCTGAAGGCGAGCTACGCGTGGTGAGCGCAGGCCGCGGGCCCCAGGAGCCGTCCGTGCGCGCAGGCCGCGGGCCCCAGGAGCCGTCCGTGCGCGCGGGCCAGGGGACCCGTGTCCTCGCGGCGCGTGCGGGCCGTGGGGCCTGCGTCCTCGCGGTGCTGGTGACGGTGCTGGGGGCGGCGTGGGTGGCGCGCTGCCCGGTGGAGCCGCGCCCGGAGGGGGCCGCGCCCGAAGTGTTCTCGGAGGCGCGAGCGCTGCCGCTGGTGCGGGCGCTGGCGGAGGAGCCGCGTCCGTTGGGCTCCCCCGCGGCGCAGCGGGCGGTGGCGCTGCTGGTGGAGCGGCTGCGGGCGCTGCCGGGCGTGGAGGTGGTGGTGCAGGACGCGGAGGCCAGCATGGTGGACGAGGGGAGCCTCATCCTCTTCCGCGCGGTGAACGTCCTGGCGCGGCTGCCGGGCGAGAGCGCGGACGCGGTGCTGGTGTCCGCGCACTACGACAGTCCGGAGGAGAGTCCGGGCGCGGGCGACAACGCCCTCGCGGTGGCCGCGGCGGTGGAGGTGCTGCGGGCGCTGAGCGCGGGGCCGCGTCCGCGCCACACGGTGTTGCTCAACCTCAACGGCGGCGAGGAGGACGGCCGCCTGGGCGCGGCGGGCTTCCTGCGCCATCCGTGGGCGCGGGACGTGAAGGCCTTCATCAACCTGGAGGGCGTGGGCGTCGGCGGCCGGCTGGTCCTCTTCCGCGCGAGCCCCGGCGCCCAGGGGTTGCTGGAGGCGTACGCGGACGCGGTGTCCTCCCCGAGCGCGTCCGTGCTGGGCCAGGACGTGATGGCCAGCGGCGCGGCGCCCTTCTACACGGACTTCGAGCAGTACGTGGGGAGCGGCATCCCGGGGCTCGACCTGGCGCTGGTGGAGGGCGGCTACGCGTACCACACGGCGTTGGATCGGCCGGAGGCCGTGCCTCCAGGGACGCTCCAGCATGTCGGCGACACGGTGCTGGCGTTGGTGCGCCGGCTCTCCGCGGGCCCCCTGCCGCCCCACGCGTCCGAAGCGGGCACCGTGACCTTCTTCGATGTGCTCGGCGTGGGGACGGTCGTGTATCCGCCCCGGGTGGCGGTGGGGCTGGCGGTGGGCGCGGTGCTCCTGTTCGCGGGGGCGTGCGAGGCCTCCCGGCGTCGCGGCCTGCTGTCCATGAGGGGGTTGGGGCGGGGCTTCGTCTGGATGGGGGTGGGCGGGGCGCTGGGGGCGCTGCTGCCGCTGCTGGGCGCGGTGCTGGTGGGGGTCGTGCTGGGGCGCCCGCAGGGCTGGTACGGCACGCCCGCCCTGGGGCTCGTCACGTACGGGGCGCTCGCGCTCGCGGGGGTGCTCGTGGGCGAGGCGGCGTGGGCGGCGTTCACGGCCCGGCGCGGGGCGGGAGCGGACTCGCGGCACTTCGAGCGTTGGGGGGGAGCGCTCGCCTGGGGCGTCTGCTTCACGGTGCTGGGAACGGTGGCCGGCGTAGGCGTGACGTACCCGCTGCTGGTCTGGCTGCTGGGCGGAGCGGGTGCGCTCCTGGTGGTGGCCCGGTGGCCCCGGTGGAGCGGGGTCGCGCTCGCGTTGGGCTTCCTGCCGGGGCTGTGCCTGATGGCGCAGGCGGCATCGCGGCTGCTCTTCCTGGCCCTCCCGCTGACGGGCCACCTGCTGGTGCCGTTCCCGCTGGATGGGGCCATCGCGCTCCTGGTGGCGTTGCCCCTGCTGGCGGGAGCGTGGCTGGTGCCCGCGGCGCTGCCGTGGGCGGAGGGAGGTCGCCTCGCCGGGCTGTGGGTGGGGGCGCTCGCGCTGGGCGGGTGGGTGGCGCTGGCGCTCGTGACGCCTCACGACGCGGAGCATCCGCGAAGGCTGCACGCGGTGGAGCGGATTGACGCGTCCGGAAGCGTCCTCGTCCTCCAGAGCATGGATGGGCTGGCGCTCGGCACGCTCGTCCCGGGGCTCACGGATGCCCAGTCCGAGCAGGCCCAGACGGAGCGCGCCCTGCCATGGAGCGGCGCCATGCCCCCGGTGTCCGGACAGGAGCCGGGAGCCACCGCGACCACCGCGTCGGCGCACCCTGTCCCCACCGGACAGCCCGCGCTGACGGAGCTCACGGCGCCACGCTTCACCGTGGAGCGCGTGGAGCACCACGGGGCGGAGCGACAGGTGTCCCTGCTCCTGTCCGCCCAGGAGGGCGCATCCCTGCGCCTGGAGGTCCCGCGTGAAGCGCTGGTCTCCTGGTCCCTGGGCCCGGAGTTGCCCGCCCTCCCGGCGGACGCCGTCGCCTTCACGGCCCTGGCAGTGAATCCCCCGCGAGGCGAATGGCGCGTGGAGCTGCGCCTGCGCGCCACCCCGGACGTGCCCGTGCGGCTTCGCGCGTCTCGCGAGGGCGCGGTGACGCCGACGCTGGACGCCCTGCGCCGCTCGCTCGGGCCCCACCGCACGGGCTCCTTCGCCGCGTCCCACACCGTGGAGGCGCGGCCATGACGCCCCCGCGCTCAGCCTGGCGACGGAAGGGCCGCGAACTCCTTCACCAACCGCGCGGTGACGAGCGCGGTGAGCCGCGCCGGATCCAGCTCCGGGATGAACTCGCTGACGTCCAGTCCCACAAGCTCGTAGCGTCGGGCCAGCCCGCGCAGGAGCACCAGCAGCTCGCGGAACGTGGGGCCGCCAGGGTAGGGCGCCTCCACGGCGGGGACCTCATGGGGCGCGAGCCCGTCCAGGTCCACGGACACGAACACGCGCCGCACGCCGCCGAGCTGCGCGACCATGGATTCGAGCACCGCCGGCAGGCCCCGCTCCACCACCTCCACGGCGTGGATGACGCCCGGCTTCCACTCGCGCAGCCCCTCGCGCTCGCGCGCGTTCACCTGCCGGATGCCGAACAGGCTGGTCCGCTCCGGCCGGACGTGGGGCAGCTTCCAGGCGTGGTGGAGGATGGAGTCGAAGGCCAGCGCGTCGCTCTGGACGCAGTCCGGGTGGGCGTCCACGTAGACGACGCCGCAGTCCTCGAACACGTCGCTCACCGCGGCCAGGGCGGCGTACTTGATGTGGTGGTCCCCGCCCACGCCAATGGCGCGCTGTCCCCGGAGGAACAACGACGCGAAGCGGTCGCGCACGACGGACAGCTGCGCGGGCACCGCGAGCCCCTCCACGGGGAGGTTCCCCGCGTCGAACAGGCCAGTCCCGTCCTCCAGCGACTCCGTGAGGGACGGGGACTCGTTGTCCGCGTCGCGCATGAAGTCTGCGGTGAAAAGCGTCCGGGGCGCGTCGGAGCGTCCCCGTGCGCTCTCGGAGAAGCCGGCCCCCTGCGTGTTGGCGCCGAACAGCACGGCGCGCGCCCGGTGCTCGTCGGGACACAGGGCATGGCGAAGGCGCGGGCTCACGGGCGCACCTCGGACACGGCGAAGGGGGAGAAGGGGTTCATGGCGGCTCCAGTGCGGACAGGCCCACCTGGGGTGGGGCAGGGCAATGGGCCCGTGGAGGGCCCGGTGGGCGCGGACGGCTCAGACGGGGCTGACCGCGCGGGGGGAAGCTTCGGGGATGCTGGACTCCAGCGCTCGCGCGGGCCGGAACAGGGACAGCGCGATGGCGGCGAGCACGGCCAGCAGGCCCATCATCACCAGCATCAGCGCGATGCCACGGCCCGGGCCCGAACCCAGCAGCCCGCCGAACACGGGCTCCAGCGCGCCGCCCGCCAGCATGGCGGGCTCGAAGACGTGGTCCGCCAGCGGCCCTCCCACGAGGTACGCCACCGGGGTGGAGAACCACGCCAGCGCCATCCGCGCGGAGAACACGCGGCCCTGGAGGTCGGCGGGCACCAGCGACTGCCACAGCGCCTGGCTGCAGCTCGCGATGGGGGCGTTGAAGAACATGAGCAGGAAGGCCGCCGCCGCGATGAGCGGAAGCGATGGCTGGAGCCCCGACAGCGCCAGGCTCACGCCGTAGAGCAGCCCGGCGCCCACGATGCCCGTCAGCCGCCGCTTCGGGCCTCCCCAGACGGTCATCAGCGCGCTGCCCACCAGCATGCCCACGCCGCTGCAGGCGAGCACCTGACCCAGCAGCGTCGGGGTGAACGCCTTGAGCACCAGCGGCGTCACCAGGATCTCCGCCAGTCCCAGCGTGAGGTTGACGATGGAGAAGAAGGCCAGCAGGCCCAGCAGTCCAGGCTGCTGGAAGATGTAGCGCATCCCGAACGTGAGGTTGGAGCCCAGGCTCTCCCGCGCCTGCTGCTCGCCCTGGGCGCTGCGCGTCGGCCGGGGCACGCGCACGAGCAGGGTCGTCACCACCGCGATCGCGAACGCCATCAGGTCCAGGGTCATCACCGTGGCCAGGCCGTGGTTCATCAGCAGCAGTCCCGCCAGGGGCGGGGCGAGCGTGCGGCCCGCCGCCTGCGCCAGCTGCACCATGCCGCTGGCCCGTCCCAGGTGGCGCTCGGGGACGAGCACCGTGGAGGCCGCCATGAACGCCGGCTCCTGGAAGGACTCCGCCACGGCCGTCAGGCACACGCCCAGGTACACCTGCCACAGCCGCAGGTTCCCGCCCGTGTACAGCACCAGCAGGCTCAGCGTGCTCAGCGCCGCCAGCGTGTCGCTCGCCAGCATCACCCACTTGCGATCCCACCGGTCCACCACCACGCCCGCCACCGGCGCCAGCAGCACGATGGGCGCCACCGCGCACAGGGTCATCGTCGCGAACTGCGTGACGGAGCCGGTCTGCTCATACACCCAGATGCCCAGCGCGAAGGATGTCAGACCCGAGCCCAGGATGGACACGAGCTGGCCCAACCACAGCACCCCGAACGTCATCAGGCCAGGGCGCGATGTCTGCGTACTTGTCATGGAGATGGATTGCTCACGTTGTTCCGCGACTTCAATGGGGCTGGGAGTCTGCCATGGATGTTCTGCCTTTTGTGGGTGCGCCGCATGATGGACTGAATGTCTGACACGTTTGTTTGAGTCGCCGCGAGTCCGTGGTCGCGGACAGCGAATGCATTGGTTCGTGGCTGTTTTTCCCCTCTGCCCTGGATGTTGGACATGTCTACTTCCGCTGAATCACCGCCGGTCTCACGTTCGTTCTCGCTCTATCTGCATGGGCTCGCTTTCCTGGGGGGCTTCAACGTCATGTTGCTGGAGATGTGTGCCTTCCGGGTGCTCCAGACCACGTTCGGCTCATCCATCTATGTGACGGGCGTCCTGCTCGCGCTGGTCATGATTGCCCTGTCGGGGGGCTATTACCTGGGGGGACGGTTCTCCCAGCGCAATGCCTCGCTGGAGTTCCTGCTCGGGGTCATCTCCCTGGCCGTGGTGTATGTCTGGGTGACGGGCGGGCTGCTGTCCGAACCGCTGCTGGATTTCAGCTTCGGCCTGCGCAAGGTCTTCTCCAGCGGGCTCGCGGGGCACCTGGTGCCCCCGGCGGTGGCCACGCTGATCTTCTACATGGGGCCCATGCTGGCGCTGAGCCACGTCTCGCCGTTCCTCATCCGGCTCCTGGCCACGCACCCGCGCGGGGTGGGGGCCACGGCGGGCAACCTGATGGCGGTCTCCAACGTGGGGAGCATCGTGGGCACGACCCTGCCTTCCTTCGTGCTCATCCCGCTGCTGGGCGTGCCCACGACGCTGGGCATCTTCATCGGGTCGCTGGGGCTGGTGGTGGTGACGGGCCTGGTGCTGGTGCGCAAGCGCGCGCCCGTGGCCGTGATCGCGGGGGTGGTGGTGCTGGCGGCGGCGGTGGCCACGCCCGTGGCGCATGATGCCTGGGCCGCGCGGGCCTCCGCCACGGCGGAGCGGCCCATCTTCGAATCGGAGTCGCTCTACGGGAACGTGAAGATCTTCCGCTCCCAGGATGACGATGGGGACGAGAAGCTGGAGTTCATGCCGTCGCGGGACTACGTGCACTCCACCGTCTACCCGGGCCGGCCGCTGAAGGATCAGTTCACCACGGCGTACGCGAACGTGGGCCTGTCCCGGGGCGCCGGGCGCTACCTCATCCTGGGGACCGCGCTGGGCGGGGTGGTGTCCGCCATCCTGGAGGCAAACCCCCAGGCGCGGATTACCGCGGTGGAGATCGACCCGTTGGTGATGGACCTGGCGCAGCGCTACCTGCCGGCGATGCGAAGCCCCAACGTGCGCCGGGTGGTGGAGGACGCGCGGCTGTTCCTGCGGGAGGACACCCAGGAATACGACTACATCGTCGTGGACATCTTCTCCGGGGAGCAGATCCCCGCCCACTGTGTCAGCCAGGAGTTCTTCTCCCTGGCGCTGGCGCGGCTGGCGCCGGACGGGGTGCTCCAGATGAACACCAACCTGTGGGACTTCCACATCACCACGGGGTTGGAAGAGCCGGCGCCCTTCGTGCCGGTGCGGCACATCCACTCGGCGTTGCTGCGCGCGGGCTTCGCGTCGCTCTTCCAGAGTGACTTCTTCGAGCACGGCCACCTGTACGCGTTCCGAAAGGCGACCCCGGAGGCGGAGGTGCGTCGGGCGCTGGTCCAGGGCGCGTTGGATCCCGCGGTGGAGCCGAACCTGCGGGCCTCGTACGGGATGACGGCGCTGGCGCTGGTGCCCATCCCGGACGCGGAGCGGGAGCTGCGGCCCTTCACGGACAACTGGCTGCCGGAGCACCTGCTCCACCTCAAGGACAACTTCGATCAATACCTCCGGGCGCTGGCCCGGGCGCGCCAGCTGCCGGAGTGGAAGTCCCAGGTGGAGGCGGCGGGGGACGGGCAGCTGCGGTTCATCAGCGCGCGCCACTACGCGGACGTGGGCGCGTCCGGTGCGCCGTCCTATGACGGCTACCGCGCGTACATGAAGGGCGATGGCGGCACGGCCTACTGCCGGGAGGTCCTGGCCTGGGCCCGGCAGGCGCCGTCGAGCACGCTGTTCCTGGACCTGTCGCGCTACCTGCACACGCGGGTCATCCACGCCTGTGAGCGCTCGCTCGAATCGCAGGGGACGGAGCTGCCCGGGGCGGGGACCTCCGAGGGTGCGTTCCGCCGCTACGTCAGCGCCGCGCTGCTGGTGGACGACAACAAGGGCGCGAAGGCGGTGCCGCTGCTGGAGGAGATCCTCAAGGCCCGGGCCGTGCTCTGAGCGCCGGCGCCTCCCCGCGCGGGCCTCGCAGGCCCTCCTTCCGCGGCGCGAGCGTGCCGCGGAGGGCCGGGGCTTGGGGGCCGCTCAGGGAATGACGTTGCGGCGGCGCAGGTCGGTGAAGAGCTCGCGGTACATCACCTCCGACTCAAGGTGCTCCTGGAACCCGAACCGACGCGCCTTGGACGTTCCGGGACTACTTCAGCGAAGTGGGCATGGGCTGACGCGGGAGCGCCCGCGCCATGGGGCCTGCCGTTGGAGCGGGACCGTGGACGAACGTGTATTGCTCCACGTGCACGGACTCGTGGAAGTCGGGTTCGCCGCCCTGGCCATTCCAGTCCACGCGGTCCATGCGGATGACGCGCGACGAGTACGGGAGCAGCGTCGTGGGGTCCATGACCAGTTCCAGCTCCACCCGCGCGTAGGTCCCGGGCGTCTTGTCCGACTGTCCTACAGGTTCCCGCACGGCCCGCAGGCGCGCGCATCTCGGCTCCGGTTCGGCAGCGGAGCAGGGCACGCCGACGTCCAGCCGCTGCCGCTCCTCCGAAGGGACTTCCTTGCGCTCCTTGCGGCCGGTGCCCACCTGCATCGTCGCGGGAAGGACCTCCTGCTTCCCGGGCTTGTAGCGCGACCCGTGCCAGCTCCCCACCCACTGGTTCCACGTGTCCCGGATGGCCCTCTCCAATCCGACGGCCAGACCCTTGGCCATCTGGGCCCGCTTCCGGGGGCTGAGCGGCATCGCGTCCAGGAAGGCCAGCGCGGGGTTGTCCTCCAGCGGATCAATGCCCTGGAAGTCGCCCTGCGCATCAATGATTCCGGTGGCCAGGGGCTCGACGAAGATGGGGACCCTGGCCTCGAGGATCTCCACGTCATGGAACGACAACCGCCGCTGGCCCGCTTCATCCACGGGGCCCAGGGTCATCGTGAACCGGCGCTCCGCGGTCGTCCGGTCGCTCCAGTCCGTCCGCACGTCCACCGTGTGCTCGACCTGCATCGTGGCCGGCTCCGGCCAGGCATAGGTGAGCGTCACGAGCCCCCCGCCCCGGGCCCCCCCCAGGGCAGCGCACCCGGAGGCTCCGGCGGACAGGACGGCGACGACGAGCCAAGGACGGAGGAAGGGGGCCATGTCCCGGCACGATAGCAACGCCCCGGTGTCCGCGCGGCGCGACGTGAAGCGCCACCGCGCGGACCCGACACCGGCTCAGGCCAGGGCCGGGGTGCCACGGCGCAGGCCCGCGTACTCCAGCACCGCGAAGAGCGCGACCGCCGCCGCCTGCGCCGCGACGAACAGCACGCCCAGCCCCGTGGGCGTCGTCGGGCCGTGCGTCAGCAGCAGCACGCTGTCCACCACCCAGAGCGCGTTCACGGCGACCACGAACCACACCGGCCATGAGGGCAGGGTTTCCCGCGACGCCAGGTATCCGAGCAGCAGGGCGAACGGAATCAAGCCCAGGCCCGCCGTGCGCAGCAGCCCCGGGTCCAGGCCGAGCAGGGGACCCAGGGGGCCCGCGGCGGCGGCCATCAACAGGCCCATGGCCCCACTGGCGACGCCGTCCAGCAGCAGCGCGCGACGCAACAGGCTTCCCGACACGTTCTTGAGGCTCATGGCACACCCGTTCCCTTGAAGGAGGTTGGAGACGACGGGGCTCAAGATGCGAGCCGGCCCGCGCGCTGTCGATTACCTCCGAGGGAATGGAAGCGATGACGTGCGCCCCCTATCTTCGCGCCATGACGAGCCTTCAGCAGGGTCGCCCCGTCGGAGAGCTGCTGCGCGGCTGGCGGCAGCGGCGCGGCTTGAGCCAGATGGATCTCGCGTTGCGCGCGGAGGTCTCCACGCGTCACGTCAGCTTCCTGGAGACCGGCCGCTCCCAGCCCAGCCGCGACATGCTGTTGCACCTGGCGGAGGAACTGGACGTGCCCCTGCGAGAGCGCAACGGCCTCCTGGTGGCTGCGGGCTTCGCGCCCGTCTACGCCGAGCGTCCCCTGGACGACCCCGCGCTGCGCGCCACGCGCGAGGCCGTGGAGCTGGTGCTCGCGGGCCATGATCCGTACCCGGCGCTCGCGGTGGACCGGCACTGGACGCTCGTCACGGCGAACCGCGCGGTGGGCGTGCTCCTCGTGGACCTGGCCCCGGAGCTGCTCGAACCGCCCCTGAACGTCCTGCGCCTGAGCCTGCACCCGTCCGGGCTCGCGCCGCGCATCGAGAACCTGCGCCAGTGGCGCGACCATGTCCTCACGCGACTGCACCGGCAGGTGGAGGTCTCCGCGGATGCCACGCTCGCTGCGCTCCTGGAGGAGCTGCGTGGCTACCCGGTGCCGGAGGCGCGGGAAGCCCCGAACGAGCGCGACTTCGCGGGCGTCGTGATGCCGCTGCGCGTGCGCACGTCCCTGGGCCTGCTGTCCCTCTTCGGCACCACCACGGTGTTCGGCACGCCCGTGGACATCACGCTCGCGGAGCTGGCCATCGAGTCGTTCTTCCCGGCCGACCCGGAGACGGCGGAGGTGCTGCGGCGGGCCGCCACGGAGCGGTCCCGCCAGGATGCGTAGGGCAGGGCGGGCTACTTCTTCGCGCGCACGGGCTGGAGCGCCGTGCCCCAGGAGACGAGCTGATCCAACATCGCGTTCACGCCCTTCTCCTTGCTGGGGTCGGGCTTGAACACGGTGTAGTTCTCGAAGTCGGTGGACAGGGACAACTGCACCTGGGCGCGCACGGTGGCCATCTGGAGCTCCGCCGCGATGAGGCGCAGCTGCTCCACCGCGCGCACGCCGCCCGCGCTGCCGTAGCCCACGAAGCCGGCGGCCTTGTTGTTCCACTCGCCGTAGATGAAATCGAGCGCGTTCTTCAGCGCGCCGGACGTGCTGTGGTTGTACTCGGGCGTGACGAAGACGTACGCGTCGTACGAGGCCACCTTCGCGGCCCAGGCCAGGGTGTGCGGCTTCGTGTACTTGCCCATCGACGGCGGGGTCGGCTCGTCCAGCAGGGGCAGGTTGAAGTCCTGGATGTCGACGACTTCGTACTCGGCGTCGCCGCGCTTCTTCGCGATGCCGTGGACCCAGTTGGCGACGGCGTCCGCCTTGCGACCCGGCCGCGTGCTCCCGACGACGATGGCCACCTTGATCATGTGCGCGCTGCTCCTGGAAAGGGGCGGGGACTGCCGCCGCGCCCGACCTTTCCCCGGTGTCACCCCGAGGGAAAGCCGGATCTCCCAAGGTGTGTCTGGCACCCGACCCGTGCCCGGCCTTCTGCCCGGAAGGTGGCGGAGGGGCCGACCCTGGGCTAAGCGTACGGGTAACTTCTCCGGCTGCTTCCTTGCGCGGGAGCGGGCCCTCCGCTACCGATCCGAAATCGTGAACGACGACACGCCCGAACCCTCGCAGGAGCTGGCCGACGTGCTCCAGGACGTGCGCCGCCACCTGCTCTGGCAGGAGGAGAACGGTGCTCGCGCGCTCCTCGTCGACGCGAAGCTCGCCGCCGAACTCCAGCAGCAGCGCGCCGCCTCCGGGTCGGTGCGCTCGATGATCGCCCGCAACAAGGCCCCCGAGCCGGCCGCCGCTCCCTCGGCCCCCAGGCCCCCGGTGGAGTCCCCTTCACGGGATGTGCTGCACGCCGCGATGAAGCAGCCCCTGGGGCCACCCCGTGCGCCCGTCGCCGCGCCCCCGCCCGCCACGTCACCCCATGCGCCCGCCATGGCAGCGCGTCCCCTGGCCTCCGACGCGCCGGCCCCTCGCGCCGCGGCTGCGCCGTCCACGGGGCAGCTCGTGGACGTGCCACGGTCAGCGCCTCGCTACGACGGCGCGCTGCCGGGCGTGGTGGAGGGGGAGCGCCCCACGCTGGATCAGATCCGCCGCGAGCTGGGCGACTGCCGGCGCTGCAAGCTGTGCACGGGCCGCAAGAACATCGTGTTCGGCTCCGGCAACCCGCGCGCGGGCCTGGTGTTCGTGGGTGAAGGTCCCGGTGAGAGCGAGGACCTCCAGGGCGTGCCCTTCGTGGGCGCGGCGGGGGACCTGCTCACGAAGATGATCGCCGCGATGGGCTTCACCCGGAACGACGTCTACATCTGCAACGTCGTGAAGTGCCGCCCGCCGGGCAACCGCAACCCGGAGCCGGACGAGATCGCCGCGTGCGAACCGTTCCTGCGCTCGCAGCTGCTGGCGATCCAGCCCAAGGCCATCGTCGCGCTGGGCAAGTTCGCGGCGCAGACGCTGCTGCGTGACACCACCGCCATCACCCGCATGCGCGGCTCCTGGCGCGAATACGAGGGCATTCCGCTCATGCCCACCTTCCACCCCGCCTACCTGCTGCGCAACAGCGCGGAGAAGCGCAACGCGTGGGCGGACCTGCAACAGGTGATGAAGCTGTTCGGCAAGCAACCGGGCTCCAGCGCGTGATGCGCGCGGGGCGCCGCGAAAAAGGGGTGCAGGGATGAAGGGAGTGCTCGAGTCGCGCGAAGTGCAGTCGCCCGCGCTGGAGAACAATCCGCTGGGGGACCCGGCCCGCCGCCGGCTCACCGTGTACCTGCCGCCGGGCTACGCGGCGGGCACGCAGCGCTACCCGGTCGTCTACTTCCTGCACGCCTTCAGCTCGACGGGGGCCTCCTGGACGAACGCGTCCGGCTTCGCCCCCTCCGTGCCGGAGCGCCTGGACGCCCTCATCGAGCAGGGCGTCATCCCGCCCGTCATCGGCGTCTTCCCGGACGCGTGGACGAAGCTGGGCGGCAGCCAGTGGGTGAACAGCGACGCCATTGGCCGCTACCGCGACTACCTGGCCAAGGACATCGTCGGGTTCGTGGACAAGACCTGGCGCACGCTGCCCAAGGCCGCGTCGCGCGCGGTGGTGGGCCACAGCTCCGGCGGCTACGGGGCGCTGGTGATGGGCCGCTACCACCCGGAGCTGTTCTCCCTGGTGGGCGCGCACGCGCCGGATTCGTACTTCGAATATTGCTACCTGCCGGACCTGCCCAAGGCGGCCACCGCGCTGCTCAAGTCGGGCGGCGTCGAGGCGTGGGCGACGGAGATGCGGCTGCGCGCCCGGGAGACGAAGATGCGCGGGGACGACTTCCCCGTCATCAACATCCTGGCCATGGCGGCGGCGTACTCGCCGAAGAAGGGCGAGCCGCTCAACCTGGAGCTGCCCTTCGATCAGCAGAACGCGAAGATGCGGCTGGACGTGTGGAACCGCTGGCTGGTGCATGACCCGGTGCGCTTCGTGCCCAAGTTCCTGGACTCCTTCCGCAAGCTGAAGGCGGTGTTCCTGGACTGCGGCACGCGCGACGAGTTCAACCTGCGCTGGGGCACGCGCATGGTGGCCGACGACCTGAAGGCCGCGGGCGTGGACGTGGTGCACGAGGAGTTCGAGGACGGGCACTCGGGCGTGTCGTACCGCTTCGAGCGCTCGCTGGCGGTGCTGGTGCCGCGCCTGACGCAGGACTGACGAGGAACACCATGGGCACTGATTCGTACGGGTTGTCGCGCGTCGTGGGTGAGAAGGGCGTGCTGCCGCAGCGCGCCCGCAAGCTGGACCCCTCGCTGCCGTGTCGCGAGGCGGAGATGCTCATCGACGTGGAGAGCCTCAACATCGACGCCGCGTCCTTCAAGCAGATCAAGGACGACGTGGGCGGCGACCCGGGCCGCATCGCCCAGCGCATCCAGGACATCGTGCTGGAGCGCGGCAAGATGCAGAACCCCGTCACCGGCTCCGGCGGCATGCTCATTGGCCGGGTGAAGGAGCTGGGCGCGAAGCACCCCGCCAACGGCGTGCTCAAGCAGGGGGACCGCATCGCCACGCTGGTGAGCCTGACGCTCACGCCGCTCGTCATCGAAGAGGTGAAGGCGGTGCACGCGGACATCGACCGGGTGGACATCCGGGGCCACGCGCTCATCTTCGCGAGCGGCATCTACGCGAAGCTGCCGGAGGACATGCCGGACACGCTGGCGCTCGCGGCGCTGGACGTGTGCGGCGCGCCCGCGCTGGTGGCGCGCTACGTGCGCCCGGGCATGACGGTGGCGGTGCTGGGCGCGGGCAAGAGCGGCGCGCTGTGCCTGGCGCAGGCCCGCCGCAGCCTGGAGAGCCGGGGCAAGCTGCTGGCGCTGGACATCTCCCAGAAGGCGCTGGACGCGCTGTCCGCCATCGGCCTGTGCGACGAGGCGCTGAAGGTGGACGCCACCCAGGGCGTGGACGTGATGGAGGCGGTGCAGAAGGCGACGGGCGGCCCGCTCTGCGACCTGGTGGTGAACTGCGCCAGCGTGGGCAACACGGAGATGGCGTCCCTGCTGTCCGTGAAGGACGGCGGCACGGTCATCTTCTTCTCCATGGCCACCAGCTTCACCACGGCGGCCCTGGGCGCGGAGGGCGTGGGCAAGGACGTCACCATGCTGGTGGGCAATGGGTACGTCCCTGGCCACGCGGCCCTCACGCTGGACCTCTTGCGCACCGAACCGTCGCTGCGCCAGCTGTTCGAAGCGCGCTACGTCTAGGGCTTGAGGAAGGCCGTGTGCACGGCCTTCAGCAGCGGGTCCTTCTGGCCCTCCGGGGCCTTCGGGAAGTGGCCCTGGTTGATGGTCCAGATGATGCCGCCGCCCAGGCCCAGCTCGCGCGCCCAGCGCCCCTTCTCCGTGACGGACGGGATGTCCTCATAGGAGATGTAGTTGCACGCCTGCGGGCCGAACGCCGTGGGGTGGCTGAGGTAGGGCACCCGCGCCTCCTTGTCCCAGCGGTAGGCCTCCGGCAGGTGGTAGTATGTTTGGATGTTGAAGTAGCTCATCGCGTTGTCGCTCTTCTCCTCCACCACGCCTGGCCGGCCGTCCAGCGGCGTGCGCGGCTCCGTGACGCCCTTCCAGCAGGTGCCGAAGAAGCCGATGCCCACGCCGATGCGCTGCGCCGGCACGCCCGCGTCCAGGAAGGCCTTCACGGAACTGGAGACGGAGGTGGGGTGGTGGCCGCCCTCGCCGAACAGCGCGCTGGAGTGCCAGCTGTCCCATTGTCCATGGTGGCCGTTCATGTTGTAGGACATGATGTTCATCTGGTCGACGCGGGCCAGGAGTTCTTTGTGGAAGTCCACGGCCTCCTTGTTGAGCGGGAAGTTGGTGTTCACCCAGCCCACGGGCACCGTGAGGAAGATCTTCTCGTCCGCGGCGCGCAGGTCGTCCAGCAGCGCGAGCAGAGGGGGGCCGTCCTCCGGCAGCTCGATGGGCTCCCAGTCCACGTCCACGCCGTCGTAGCCCAGCTCGCGCATGACCCGGATGATGTTCAGCGCCAGGTTGCGGCGCTTCTCCACCGTCTCCGTCGCACTCCTGAAACCGTTGTGCGCGCCCTCACCGCCCAGCATCAGCAGGGCCTTCTTGCCCGCATTGTGTGCCCGCTGCGCCAGAGCCTTTGCAATCAGGGGGCCTTCGTGGTCGGAGACGTCGAAGTTCGTCGTGAGCGTGCCGTCAATGCCCGGAACGATGCGCCCCATCACCACGTGCGTAAGGAGCGACATGTCCACCGTGTCCACCGGATACAGGTCTTTCTGGTAGCCCGTCCAATAGCCCATCACCCAGCTGGTCGGAGCCCCGCCGGCACGCGGCCTCACCGGCTGAGAGGTGCGCACGCAGGGGCCCTCGCCCAACTCGTTGGCCGCGCAGACCGTGAAGTGGTACGGGATGCCGTTGAGGAGCCCTGGGATGAGAGCGCCCGACACCGGCGCGTTCACCGTCACCGTCGCGCCTCCCGGCTCCGCCGTCACCTTGAAGTACGTCAGCGGCTGGCCGCCGTAGCTCGCGGGCGCCAGCCAGCTCACGTACGCCTGGGCATTGCCAGCCGTGGGAACCACGGAGCGCGGCTGCCCCGGGACGGTGGGGTTCGGGATGCTCATGCCCGCCTGCGGCGTCACGAGTTCCGTCTCCGAGGAGGACTTGCCCTCTCCGAACGCGTTCACCGCCGCGACCTTGAACACGTAGGTGAGGCCGTTGTTGAGCCCCCGGATCATCGCCTGCGTGTCAGGCGCCGTCACCAGGGCACCACCGCACTCGGGCACGCAGCGGACCACGTAGTACAGCAGTGGGCTGCCGCCATCCTTGGGAGGCACCGTCCACGTCACCAGCGCGGAGCCATCCGCAGGCTGCGCGACGACCTGCTTCGGAGCCTCGGGCGGGCCATCCTCCGGTTTAGCCGGGCCCCCTCCGAGTCCAAAGTCACACCCACCCAGCATCACAGCCACGGTCAATCCCACCCACAACCGCGCTGGCACCGCTCGAGGCTTGTTCATCCCAGGGCCCCCCTTGTGATGGCCCGGGGGCGATATGGGGTCAGACCCCGTGTGTGAGTCAATGCTCAATAGAAAACAATGGCTGTTTTAGATGTCATCGGATGTTCATATTAAGCTGCCTAATCATGCATTCCCGGGCAGTCGCGAATGAGGTGCGTTGGGAGGCCGGCAGGTGAGTGTGCCGGCAGGGGAACTCAGCGGATTCGCGCGGTCGGCGAGACCCCTGGGGAGGTCTGGGATGCCTCGGGGACGGCGGGGGCCACGGGGGCGACAGGCGCCTGGGTGCGCGCCCAATCCTCGGCGGAGCGACCGCTGGCATCGCGCAGGGCAGGGGAGGCGCCCTGGTGGCGGAGCTGGTCGGCGACCTCGTCCCGGCCGAAGAGGACGGCGAACATCAGCGCCGTCTGTCCCAGGCCGTTAGCCTGGTCCACCGTGCAGGGCTGGGAGGCCAGCAGCTTCACCACGTCCGCGTGGCCCTTGAAGGCGGCGCCCATGAGCGCGGTGTTGCCCCGGTTGTCGCCCGCGCAGGCGTCGGCCCCGGCGGCGAGCAGCGCCGTCACCGTCCCTGTATGTCCATGGTAGGCGGCGAGGATGAGGGGGGAGAAGCCCCGCGCGTCCCGGGCCTCCACCGGCGTGCCGGCCTTCACGAGCCCGGCGACGATGTCGGTTTCACCCTCGCGCGCGGCGGCGAGCAGGTAGCGCTCCGCCTCGCTGGTGGCGAGCAGCCGCCCGGCGGGCGCGGGCGCACGCAGTGACAGCCAGGCGGCGGTCAGCAGCGCACCCACCAGCACCAGCAATCCGAACGAACCGAGCAGCAGCTTGCGAACCATGAGGGCGTCTCCAGGAAGGGGCCCCCGCCCCGGGTGGATCGGGGCAGGGGATGGGGTGGACCGCGACTGACCTAGCGCGCGGCGAGCGGGGCGATGGCGGCCTTCGCGTCGTCCAGCTTCACGTTGACGGCCTTGGCCAGCCGCGTGCCGTAGTCCGCGTTGGCCGAATAGAAGAAGCCGACCATGCGCGCCTTGACCTTCGCGTCACGCACGAGGCCCAGGTCGCTGGCCAGGTTCTTCACCAGCCGCTCCTTGCCGCCCGCGTCCAGCGACGCGTAGAAGGCGCCCGCCTGCGAGAAGTTGTCCGTCTTGTCGATGGCCTTCTGCTGCGTGGTGCCAGCGAGGGGCGCGTTGGACAGGAGCGCCGCGGGCGTGTCCTGCGTCTCCCGGGTGACGCTGGGCTCGTAGTTCACGTCCGACTTCGTGTTGGACGCGTTCAGCGCGCCACCCTGGCTGTTGTTGTTCACCGGCGCCTTCGCGCGGTTCACGGCCAGCTGCAGGTAGTTGGCGCCAATGCGGTAGCGCTGCGTGTCCGCGTAGGAGAAGAGGCGACCCTGCAGCAGCCGGTCCTCGGACGGCTCGATGCCCGGCGGCGTCACGCCCGGGGAGAAGGCGGCCTGCTCCGTCTCCTCGAAGAAGTTGTCCGGCATCTTGTTGAGCGTGAACTTGCCCAGCTTCACCGGGGGCAGCTTGTCCTTGGGCCACTCCTTCGTCGCGTCCAGCGGATCAAACGCGAAGCCGTCCAGGTCCTTCGGATCCAACACCTGCACGCTCAGCTCCCACGAGGGGAACTTGCCCTGCTGGATGTTCGTATAGAGGTCCTGCGTCGCGTGCTGGAAGTCCATGCCGCCCAGCTTCGTGGCCTCCTCCGCCGTGAGGCTCTTCACGCCCTGCTGCGACTTCCAGTTGAACTTGACGTACTTCACCTCGCCCTTGGCGTTGACGAACTTGAAGGCGTGCACGCCGTTGCCGTCCATCTGCCGGTAGCTCGCCGGGATGCCCAGATCCGAATAGACCTGGGTGAGCATGTGCGTGGACTCGGGCTGGTGGCTGAAGAAGTCGAAGAAGCGGTTCGGGTCCTGCCGGTTGGTGACGGGCGACGGCTTCAGCGAGTGCACCATGTCCGGGAACTTGATGGCGTCACGGATGAAGAAGATGGGCAGGTTGTTGCCGACCAGGTCCCAGTTGCCCTCGTCCGTGTAGAACTTCAGCGCGAAGCCGCGCGGATCGCGCAGCGTCTCCGGCGAGCCGCCCGGGTGGATGACCGTGGAGAAGCGCACGAACATCGGCGTCGTCTTGCCCTTCTTCGAGAACACCGACGCGCGCGTCAGCTGGGAGAAGTCCCCATAGCTCTCGAAGGCGCCGTAGGCGCCCACGCCGCGCGCGTGCACCACGCGCTCCGGGATGCGCTCCCGGTCGAAGCGGGCCAGCTTCTCGATGAGGGCGAAGTCCTCCAGGAGCACGCCGCCCCGGGGGCCGGCCGTCTTGGAGCTCTGGTTCGTCCCCAGCGGCGCGCCGGAGTCCGTGGTGATGGGGGGCGGATTGCCGGCCGCCAGGGCGGGGGTGCCAGACAGCAGGACCGCGAGCAGCAGGGAGCGACGGTTCAAGTGAACTCCTGGGTTTGCGGGAAACACGGGCCCGGACAGAGCACGTCCTGTGCCGGCCCGAAGAGTCGAGTGATTCCAGCGGCTTGGATATCTGGGAGGTTTGCACTCACCGTCAGGACGGTGTTTTCACCGGGATTTCGGTAGGACAAATCACCGCCCTGGCGGTGTTTTGGCCAGCACCGATAGTCCGGTGTGGACGGCGCCGTTCTTCCGGGGCGGTCGTTGACGCCCTTGGTCCAAGGACCGCAAGCCGTGCTGCTTCTCGCCATTCAAGAGGCGCGCTGCGGCATCACTCCCGAGGTGGCGGGCGCCCGGGTTCTTGAGCCCAAGGGGGCGGGGCTCGGGTAGGGTGCGCGCATGTCAGGCCCGTTTATCGACGACGCGCGGATTGCCGAGGCGCGCAAGCTGGCGGACGAGATCGTCAATCCGATCTTCGACCTCATCCAACACAACACCACCGTCTCCAATGAGCGCACCGTGCTGCGCTTCTTCGGTCTGTCCGGGGCAGGGGCGCGCGGCGTGCCGCTCGCCAACCTCATGGTGGACAAGCTGAAGGCGGCGGGCGTGCTCAACCGGGGCGCCGCGTACTGGTATGGCCGGGCGCTGCAGCTGGGCGCCAAGAGCCCGCTGGAGGCGGTGGAGCGCCTCACGGCGCTGCCCACGGACAAGATGGGCGCGCTGTCGCCGGAGATGGAGGCCAACCTGCGCGACGAGGTGCGCGCCGAAGCCCGCGAGGCGATGGCGGAGCTCAAGTCGCGCATCGCCCAGCGCAACGCGCTCCGCGAGCAGTTCCCCATGTCGCCCGCGCCGCACAAGTACGTCATCGTCGCCACCGGCAACATCTACGACGACGTGGATCAGGCCCGGGCCGCCGCCCAGGCGGGCGCGGACGTCATCGCCGTCATCCGCTCCACGGCGCAGTCGCTGCTGGACTACGTGCCGCACGGCGCGACGACGGAGGGCTACGGCGGCACCTACGCCACCCAGGAGAACTTCCGCGTGATGCGCGAGGCCCTGGACGACGAGAGCCGCAAGCTCAAGCGCTACATCCAGCTCACCAACTACTCGTCCGGCCTGTGCATGTCGGAGATCGCCTTCTGCGCGGCGTACGAGCGGCTGGACATGCTGCTCAACGACGCGATGTACGGAATCCTGTTCCGCGACATCAACATGCGCCGCACGTTCATCGACCAGTACTTCAGCCGCCGCATCTGCGCCCTGGCCGGCATCATCATCAACACCGGCGAGGACAACTACATCACCACGGCGGACGCGTACGACGCGGCCCACACGGTCATCGCCAGCCAGTTCATCAACGAGTGCTTCGCCAAGCGCGCGGGCCTCAAGGACTGGCAGCTGGGCATCGGGCACTCGTACGAGATTGATCCGTACCGCGACGACACGCTCCTGCTGGAGCTGTCGCAGGCGATGCTGGTGCGCCGCTGCTTCCCGGACGCGCCGCTCAAGTACATGCCGCCCACCAAGCACAAGGAGACGGACATCTTCTTCAGCCACGCGTACGACGTGATGGCGGACCTGGTGGCCATCTGGACGCGGCAGGGCATCCAGCTGCTGGGGATGATGACGGAGGCCATGCACACGCCGCTGCTCGCGGACCGGTACGTGGCGCTCAAGTCCGCGTCGTACATCCACCGCGCGGCGCGCGGCATCGACGAGGAGTTCACCGTCCGCGAGGACGGGAAGATCGCCAACCGGGCGCGCGAGGTGTTCGCCAACGCGGAGCAGCTGCTGCGCGAGTGCCATGCCGAGGGCATGGTGGCCGCCATCGGCAAGGGCCGCTTCGGCGACGTCAAGCGCGAGGAGACCGGTGGCAAGGGCCTGGACGGCGTGGTGCCGAAGGCTCCGGATTACTTCAACCCGTTCCTTGAAATGCTGGAGGCGTCATGATCGCCAGTACCCTGCTGACTGTGATGTTGGCCGCGGGCGGTTCCGCGGATGCGCTGACGAACGTGTCGGTGAAGAACGTGTCGCTGAAGGCCCCGGCGGCGTGGACGCGCTCGACCACCGAGGGCTCGGAGAAGTTCCTGGCGCCTTCCGGGGATGCCTACTTCCTGGTGGACGTGGGCGCGGTGCAGACCGCGGGCATGAAGGCGGAGGTCTGCCGCCAGAAGATCCTCGCGAGCATCGGCGGCACCAGCTGGACCATGGTGAAGGTGGGCGGTCAGCCGGCGGCCTTCAAGTCGGACACGGACGCGGCGCCGGACGGCAGCGGCAACGTGGACACGGTGACGTACGTGGGGTGCAACGGGAAGACGACGTGGTCGGTGGTCTTCTACATGGAACAGGGCAAGAAGGACCGTTTCGCCGCGGTGGCCGAGAAGGTGGGCACCAGCGTGACGTTCACCCCGCCCAAGGGAAAGTAAGCCGATGGTGAAGCCGAGCAAGCAGATCATCCGCCCCTACGGCGACCGGCGCGACGACGGCATGGTGCAGCTGTCGTTCACCCTGCCGGTGCCCCTGTCGGAGAAGGCGAAGGAGGCCGCCGCCCAGTTCACGAAGCAGATGGGCTTCACCGACGTGAAGGTGGCGGCCGCCGAGCGCGCGGCGGACCAGTACACGTTCTTCGTCGTCTACGCGCGCTCCGCTGTGTCGCTGGACTACGCGGAGATCGACGTGCCGGAGGTCGTGGTGCGCAAGATGGGGTTCAACGACCTCAACGCGCTCATCAAGGAGAAGGTGGGCCGCCGCATCGTCGTCTTCGGCGCGTGCACCGGCACGGACACGCACACGGTGGGCATCGACGCCATCCTGAACATGAAGGGCTACGCGGGCGACTACGGCCTGGAGCGCTACCCGGGCTTCGAGGCCTTCAACCTGGGCAGCCAGGTGCCGAACGAGGACCTCATCAAGCGCTCGATGGCGAAGCAGGCGGACGCCATCCTCGTGTCCCAGGTCGTCACCCAGCGCGACGTGCACAAGGACAACTCGCGCCAGTTCATTGACGCGGCGAAGGCGGCGGGCATCCACGGCAAGACGCTGCTCCTGCTGGGCGGGCCGCGCGTGGACCACAAGCTGGCGCTGGAGCTGGGCTTCGACGCGGGCTTCGGCGCGGGCACGAAGCCGTCCGACGTGGCGAACTACATCGTGCACGCGGTGTTGAAGAAAGAGGGCAAGGAGTCCCAGGACTCCCACTACCAGGGGGAACCCACGTGAGCACTGGCGTGAAGGCGGTACTGCGGCTGCGCATGGGCAGCCATGACGCGCACTACGGCGGCAACCTGGTGGACGGGGCGAGGATGCTCGGCCTGTTCGGCGACGTGGCGACCGAGCTGTGCATCCGCTCGGACGGGGATGAGGGCCTGTTCCGCGCCTATGACGCCGTGGAGTTCCTGGCGCCGGTCTACGCGGGCGACTTCATCGAGGCCGAGGGTGAGATCGTCAGCATGGGCAACTCGTCGCGGAAGATGCGCTTCGAGGCGCGCAAGGTCATCCGTCCGCGCCCGGACGTGAACGACTCCGCGGCGGACGTGCTGCCGGAGGCCATCGTCGTGTGCCGCGCGACGGGCACGTGCGTGGTGCCGAAGGACAAGCAGCGGGGGCAGAAGTGAGCGCGCCCATGCTGATCACCGCGGCCATGGTGGGCGCGGAGACGACGCGCGAGCAGACGCCGTACCTGCCCATCACCGCGGAGGAGATCGCGGAGGACGCGGTGAAGTGCCGCGAGGCGGGCGCCGCGATGGTGCACCTGCACGTGCGCACGGCGGACGGCAAGCCGTCCCAGGACGCGGAGCTGTTCCGCGCGGCCATCCGGGCCATCCGCAAGCGCACAGACGTGCTCATCCAGACGTCCACGGGCGGCGCGGTGGGCATGGACGTGGACGAGCGCTGCGGCGCGCTCACGCTCACCGGCGCGGACCGGCCGGACATGGCCACGCTCACGACGGGCACGGTGAACTTCGGGGAAGAGGTTTTCTGGAACCCCAGGCCGCTGGTGCGCGACATCGCGAAGCGCATCCGCGCCATCGGCCTGCGGCCGGAGCTGGAGTGCTTCGACGTGGGGATGATCGACGAGGCGCGCTACCTGGCGAAGGAGGGCCTGGTGGAGCTGCCGGCGCACTTCGACTTCGTGCTGGGCGTGCCGGGCACGTTGCAGGCGCGGCCGGAGGTGCTGGACTTCATGATCGCCTCGCTGCCGGAGGGCTGCACCTGGACGGTGGCGGGCGTGGGCCGCCAGCAGCTCCCGTTCGTGGACGAGGCCGCGAAGCGCGGCGGCAACGCGCGCGTGGGCCTGGAGGACAACATCTACCTGTCCAAGGGCGTGCTCGCGAAGGGCAACCATGAGCTGGTGGCGGAGGCCGCGAAGCGCGCCCGTGCCCACGGTCGTGAAATCGCGACCCCCGAGCAGGCCCGGCAGCTCCTGCGCCTGGGCTGAGCCGGTTCGACGTGAACGCGCGGCCCGGGTGCGGTGGACGCCCCGGGCCTTCGTGTTTCCAGGGGCTCACGCTGCCCACGCCCAGCCCACGTGGCCGTCGGGCCGCACCAACATCCCTCCCACCCCCTGGAGCTCCTCGCGGCCGGTGGGGGCCCGCGCGCGCAGGTGCATGACGTTCGACGGCCATCCTGGTTCCCAGCGGGGCGGGGTGCGTGGCTGCTCGCGCAGGCCCAGCGACAGCCACCGGCCCGGGTGCAGCGCGGAGTAGAGCGGCACGTCCGTGCCGTCGTCCTGGCGGAGCTCCAGATCAACCAGCCGGCGTCCGCTCCATCCGGGCAGCAGCGGGGTGTCCACCTGGGGTTCCGGGACGTCCAGCGCCCGGTAGCCCACGTCGAGCGCGCTGATGGCGTCAGCGAACTCCCGGTTGAGCTTCGGTGCCCGCAGCAGCTCGCTCATCATCGCGCGCAGGGCCAGGGTCTCCTGCGTGGCGCCCATGAGCGCGGTCTGCGCCAGCGTGTTGCGGATGAGCGCATCGCCCACGGGACGTCGCTCGCGCGAGTAGCTGTCCAGCAGCGCGTCCGGCGCGCCGTCCTTCACCACCGCCGCGAGCTTCCACCCCAGGTTCATCGCGTCCTGGAGGCCGACGTTGAGCCCCTGGCCGCCGGCTGGAAAGTGCATGTGCGCGGCATCCCCCGCGAGCAGCACGCGTCCGTCGCGATACCGGTCCGCGAGCCGCGTCTCGTTGCCGAAGCGGGACAGCCACCGGGGATCCTTCATCCCGAAGTCCGTGCCGGCGATGCGCGAGCAGCTCTCCCGCAGCTCGTCCAGCGTGACGGGCTCCCGGAGCGGCGCGGCTTCCCGGAGCGGATCATTGATGACGATGCGATGGACGCCCGGGGCCATGGGCACCACCATCACGCCACCGTGAGGGTTCACGATGCCGATGGCTGGGTGCGTGGGCGGCGCGCCGAGCACCACGTCCCCCAGCACCGCCGTGCGCGTCACCTCCGTCCCCGGGAACGGGATGCCCGCCAGCCTCCGCACCGCGCTCCGGGCGCCGTCCGCTCCCACCACGAAGCGCGCGCGCCGCCGGAACGCCCCTGCGTCCGACGTACCCTCCAGCTCCACGCCCTCCTCGTCCTGGCGCAGCGCCTCCACGGTATGGCCCCGGAGCACGGCCACGCCCAGCTCCCGGGCCCGCGCCTCCAGCAGCGCCTCCGTCACGGCCTGCGGGATGAACAGCGTGTAGGGGAAGCGCGTGTCCAGCACGCTGAAGTCCAGGCGCGTGTCCAGCATCGCGAAGTGCCCGGTGGGCAGCGGCCGTCCCCGCTCCAGGAACCGCGCTTCCATTCCGCGCAGCGCCAGCACCTCCAGCGAACGCGGATGCAGCGTCAGGGCCCGCGACTCGCGCACGGGCTCCGCGCGCCGCTCCAGCACCTGGACGCGCACCCCCGCCAGCGCCAGCTCGCACGCCAGCAGCAGCCCGGTGGGACCGCCTCCCACCACGGCGACATCAAGGACCTCCGCCATGAACGACCTCCTGCCCGAAGGCTTAAACTAACGTTGTTAGGGATCATCTAACGGTGTTAGTTTGTCAAGTCAGCGAGGGATGGCCGGGGCATGCGAATCCAGCGGGAGCAGGTGGTGCGGGCGGCGTGGACGCTGCTGGATGAGGCGGGCCTGGAGGGCCTGACGATGCGCCTGCTGGCGAAGGCGCTCTCCATCCAGGCGCCGTCGCTCTACTGGCACTTCCCGGGCAAGCAGGCCCTGCTGGACGCGATGGCGGACACGTTGATCCAGGACGTGGCGCGGACGCTGACGGCGGACTCGCCCTGGGAGACGGTGGTGCGCACCCTGGCGGGGGACCTGCGGCGCGCGTTCCTCCAGCACCGGGATGGCGCCCGCGTCTACGCCGGCACCTTCGTCGTGTCCGAGCACACGCTGCGCGTCAGCGACACCGTCATCGGCTCGCTGGGCCGGGCGGGGCTGGGGCCGCGCGAGGCGGGCTGGGCGACGTTCACCGTGCTCGACTACGTGCTGGGCTTCACCATCGAGGAGCAGGGGTTCACCGCGCAGGGCGCGGAGACGGCGGAGCGGGCAGGGGCCCTGCGGGAGCTGGCCTCGGCGCGCTACCCCCACGCGGCCGGCGCGGTGGGCGCCATCCTCGACCGCGACTTCGACCGCCGCTTCGACTTCGGCCTGGAGCTGCTCGTCGCCGGGATTCGCGCACGGCTGCCGGCTCCGTAGCGAAGAGAGGGGCCTGACGGCCCGCGCCATGAGCGCGCGTCCCGGGGCTTCGCGTCAGGCCGCTGGCTCCGGAGTGGAGCGCTCCGTCAGGAACAATGCTCCCGGTTCGTCACGCTGCCCGGCACGCAGCCCTTCCCCGACACCTGCCCGTCATCGCCGCTGTCCGCTCCGGACGGCTCGGGCATCATGCCGCGCATCGCTCCCGGCCTGACGGGAGCCCACGAGGAGTCCTCGGCGATGGACACGGAGCTGCAAGGCAAGGGTGTGCTGGTGACGGGCGGCGCGGGCGGCATCGGCTCGGCGGTGGTGCGGGCGTTCGCGGGTGAGGGCGCGAAGGTGGCGGTGCACTACCACCGGAGCCAGGAGCAGGCGGCGGCGCTCGCGCGCGAGGTGGGGGGCGCGTCGGTGCGCGCGGACCTCACGGTGGAGGCGGACGTGGACGCGCTGGTGCCCGCCGCGGTGAAGGTCCTGGGCCGGCTGGACGTGCTCGTCTGCAACACGGGCGTGTGGCCCGCGCCGGATGAGCCCGTGTGGAAGATGTCCCTGGAGCGCTGGCGCCGCACGCTGGCGGAGAACCTGGACAGCGTGTTCCTGAGCTGCCGCGCGTTCCTGCGCCACGTGGAGACCACCGGCACGGGCACCATCGTCATCATCAGCTCCACTGCGGGCCTCTTCGGTGAGGCGGGCCACACGGACTACGCGGCGGCGAAGGGCGCGCTCGCGAGCGGCTTCGTCAAGAGCCTGAAGAACGAGCTGCACCGCATCGCGCCCATGGGCCGCGTCAACGTGGTGTGCCCCGGCTGGACGGCGGTGGACCGCAACCGCGACAAGCTGGGGGATCCGAAGTTCGTCGGCCGCGTCACGCGGACGATGCCGCTGCGCAAGGTGGGGCAGCCAGAGGACGTGGCGCGGGTGGTGGTGACGCTCGCGTCGGACCGCATCTCCGGACACGTGACGGGAGAGGTCGTCACGGTGGCGGGGGGCATGGAAGGCAGGGTGCTGCATGAAGGCTGACGTGGACGTGCGGACGTACAACCGCGAGGCGTGGAACGGCGAGGTGGGCCGAGGCAACAGGTGGACCCTGCCCGTGTCGCCGGAGGCCGTCGCCGCCGCGCGCAAGGGCGACTGGAGCGTGGTGCTCACGCCCACGAAGCCCGTGCCGCGCGAGTGGTTCGGGGAGCTGGCGGGCAAGGACGTGCTGGGGCTCGCGAGCGCGGGCGGTCAGCAGTGTCCGGTGCTCGCGGCGGCGGGGGCGCGCGTCACCGTGTTCGACAACTCGCCCGCGCAGCTCGGGCAGGACCGGCAGGTGGCCGAGCGCGAGGGCCTGACGCTGAAGCTCGTGGAGGGCGACATGAAGGACCTGTCCGCCTTCGCCGACGGAAGCTTCGACCTCATCTTCCACCCGTGCTCCAACTGCTTCGTGGACGCCATCCTGCCCGTGTGGCGCGAGGCCTTCCGCGTGCTGCGGCCCGGCGGCGCGCTCCTGGCGGGCATCTGCAACCCGGTCCGCTACCTGTTCGATCCGGCGCAGGAGGAGCAGGGCGTGCTGCGGCTCAAGTACAAGATGCCGTACTCGGACTTCACCAGCCTCACCGACGAGGAGCGCCGCCGCTACACCGACAAGGCCGAGCCCATGTGCGTGGGGCACTCGCTGGAGGATCAACTGGGCGGACAGCTGGCCGCGGGCTTCGTGCTCACCCACCTCTTCGAGGACACGTTCGAGGAGCAGGACCTGCTCTCCAAGTACCTGCCCACGTTCATGGCCACGCGCGCGGTGAAGCCGCCAATGCGTCCGTGATGCGGATGTGCGTTGCGCTCCGGCGCTGAAAACGCCTACAGGGGTGGGGTCCGGGTCCGCCCGGACATCCCCCCTTTGTAGGAGTCACCCATGAAGTGGTCCCTGAATCTCTCCGCCCTGCTGCTCGCGGGCGTTTCCGTTCTTGGTCTGGGCTGTGAGGGCGCGGGTGCGCGCGATCCGCTGAACGCCATCGAGGCGGGCGCGCAGGTGTCCGTGGAGCCTCGGCTCGCGCAGGTGGAGCAGGGCGCGGTGGGCGACACGTTCCTGCGCTGCACGCAGCCGCAGGACGGTTCGTACCTGGAGGTCGTGCAGACGGCGACGGGCTACGAGGCGGCCACGGTGACGGAGGCGTACGACCCGTGGGATTGCCGCTGCACGTACCTGAAGCGCGTGGTGCTGGGGCAGTACACCCGCTGCAACCGCTCCACGGTGGACCCGCGCATCCTGAACTGCTTCCGCATCGAGCCTGGCGGCACGACGGGCAAGGTGGTGCTGTCCACCACGCGCGTCCAGAAGACGCAGATGGTCATCGGTGGCACGCAGACGGTGTCGTACTCGGAGCTGAGCATCGCGGCCATCAACCAGGACCCGGGCCAGACGCCGCGCAAGGACTTCACCTACACCCTGTCGGACTGCCAGTAGTCCCGGCCGTCCGGAGCGGGATTTAACCTTCCGCCGGCTCCGGGGTTCTTGAGGACAGGCGCGACGGAAGCAGGCCTGCCCGGCTGCCTTCCGTCGCGCTTCCGACCCGAACCTGGAGTCCACCACCATGTCGCTGAAGTCCATTCTTCGCGGTACCGCCGTCGCCACGCTGCTGTTCGCCGTGCCCGTGCTCGCGCAGACAGCCCCCACGCCCGAGTCCGCGCCCCAGAAGTCCGGCCCGTGCGAGAAGGGCCACCGTGGCAAGCACGGCGGTGGTGGCCACAAGTTCGGCCGCATGGAGAAGCGGCTGGACAGGCAGGTCGCCGAGGGCCGCCTCTCCCAGGCCCAGGCCGACGGCTTCAAGGCCGAAGCCAGGGCGCTGCATGAGGAGATGAAGGCCGCCCGCGCCGCCGCCAACGGCCAGGTGGATGAAGCCCAGCGCTCGCAGTTCAAGGAGCGCCGCCGCGCGCTGAAGGAGAAGATCAAGGCGGCGCTGGCGCCCACGCAGCAGGGCGCCTGAGGTTCGCGGTGGCTGGGGCGCGTGACGAAGGGGACCGGTTGGCGCAGACTGACCGGGCCCCCTGTCGCCGGGAGTCCCCATGGTTCGCTGTCTCCTCGTCGCGGTGGTGGTCCTGGCCGCTGGCTGCCGCGCGCACTCGGGCGTGACGCCCGCCACGGAGGCGAAGGTCGCTGCCCCGGCCGAGGCCGAGAAGCCGATCACGCTGGTGTCGGACGAAGAGCTGCTGCGCGTGCAGAAGCGCGCCCGCTACATCGTCGCCTCTGAAAAGGGCGCCATCCGCGCCACGGCTCTGCTGCTGAAGCGGCCGGACCTGGACCGCGCGCGGATGAACTGGTTCTTCACGGTGCCGCGCGGGAACGCCTGGTACACCGTCTTCGGGCGCTTCGACCCCGAGGACACGTTCGTCCCGGCCTACGCGTACCGCGCGCCCATCGAGTTCTCCGCCGAGATGGAGGACTTCCCCGTGGCCTCGCTCCCCGAGGGGATGGACGCCGTGGCGCGGGCCGTGAGCGCGGCCAGCGAGCGCGTCTACCAGGTGCATGGGCGCAAGCAGTTGAACCCCGTCGTGGTAGAGGAGGACGACGCCATCACCGTCTACGTGCTCCAGGGCTTCGACGACACGAGCCTGTACCTGCTGGGCGGCGACTTCCGCTTCCGCTTCAGCAAGGACGGCCGCCAGAAGCTCCAGGAGCTGCCCCTGCACCAGGGCCTCATCCCCGTGTCCATCGCGCCGGATGGCGACGGCGAGCGGCCGGCCTTCTCCGCGCACGCGCACGTGCTCTTCCCGGGCCCCATGGAGACGGAGCTCGCGCTGGTGATGCTCTACCCCGTGCTGGGCGGCCTGTTCGTGGGCGCGTCGGATCAGGACTGCATCTACGCGCTGTCACCCGACGGCACCATCCGCGCGGTGCGCCTGAGTCGCGAGGAGATCCTGCGGGAGCTGCGCTCGGATGGCACCTTCGCGCCGCCGTCGTCCCTGGTGCCCTCGAAGGAGGACGGGGACGCGGGCGTGGTGCTCTGAACACCTCCTGCCGTCGCACTGTTGAGCTTCGACCATCCCCTCCACCTGGGCCCCCTGGGGCGTGGGTGGGGAGTGCCTAGAGTGCCGCGCCTCATGTGGCCGCAGGCGCGTGGCTTGCGGTCACGGACACCCGACAGGAGGACGTGATGGCCTTGCAGAACGACTACCAGGACGTGCTGGACGTGGCGAAGAACGTGGGCGCCAAGGTCGAGACCCGTGAGGAAGGCGGCAAGCTCATTATCAAGGGCACGGTGGACCACGCCTTCGACCGCGATCGCATGTGGGATCAGATCAAGGCGAAGCACCCGAAGTGGAGCGAGGAGATCATGGTCAACCTGACCGTGACCCACGCGGAGCCCTACGGCATCCACACCGTGAAGTCGGGCGACACGCTGGGCAAGCTGGCCCGCGACATCTACGGCGACGCGAAGCTGTACCCGAAGATCTTCGAGCTCAACAAGGACCAGCTCAAGGACCCGGACAAGATCCAGGTGGGCCAGAAGCTCAAGCTGCCGCCGAAGACGATCGTCAACGTGGCGTAGTCACGCCCCAGGTCGGCGGTGGCCTTCCGCGCGGCTTCACGGAAGGCGACCGTCGGCACCGGGGTGGTGCTTCACACCGGGGAGATCTCCCGGCGGCGGAAGGGGCGTTCCACGCGCTTGTTCGCGGTGCGCTTGAGCGCGCGGGCGAGCAGCCGGCGCGTGTCGCGCGGATCCACCACGTCGTCCACCATGGCCATCGCGGCGGTGCGCTCAATGCGGATGTGAGGGCGCAGGCCTTCGGCCAGCTCCTTCTTCATCGCGGCGGCGGCCTCCGGGCTCTCCGCGCTCTGGAGCACCTTGCGCGCGGCGATGGACACCATGCCCTCCGGGCCCATCACGGCGATCTCCGCGCCCGGCCACGCGACCAGCAGGTCCGGTTCGAAGGCCCGGCCGTTCATCACGTAATAGCCCGCGCCGTAGCCCTTGCGCACGACGACGGTGAACTTGGGCACGGTGGCGCTGGCGGTCGCGTACATCATCTTCGCGCCGTGGCGGATGATGCCCTGCTGCTCCACCTTGGTGCCCACCATGAAGCCGGGCACGTCCTGGAGGAAGAGCAGGGGGATGTTGAAGGCGTCGCACAGGTTGATGAAGCGCGCCGCCTTGTCCGCCGCGTTCACGTCCAGGATGCCGCCCAGCTGCATGGAGTTGTTCGCGACGATGCCCAGCGGGTAGCCGTCAATGCGCGCCAGGCCCGTGATGAGGTTGCGCGCCCAGCGCGGCTTCATGGGGAAGAACTTCCGGTCATCCACCAGCGACAGGATGACCTTGTGCATGTCGAACGCCTGGCGCGGGCTCTCCGGCACCACCTTGAGCAGGTCCTCGTCGCGGCGATCAAACGGGTCGCTGGTGGGGCGGCGCGGCGGCTTGTCCTCGCAGTGGGACGGGAAGAAGCCCAGGTATTCGCGCACGGCGGCCAGGCAGGTGGCGTCGTCCGGGTACTCCGCGTCCGCGACGCCGGACAGCTCGTTGTGCACCTTCGCGCCGCCCAGCTCCTCCTCCGTGACCTTCTCGCCCACGGTGGACTCGACGAGGTACGGCCCGCCAATGGCCAGCGAGCTGGTGCCCTTCACCATGGGGAGGAAGTCCGCGAGGCCGGGGATGTAGGCCGTGCCGGCGGCGCCGGGGCCCACCATGGCGGCGACCTGCGGAATCACGCCGCTCATCACCACCTGCTCACGGAAGAGGTAGCCGGTGTCCGCGAAGCTCGCGATGCGCCGGGGGTCGATGCCCGCGCTCGCGTCCAGCCGCGCGCCGGCCGAGTCCACCAGCCACACCATGGGGATGCGGCTCCTCAGCGCGATGTCGCGGAGCCGCGCCACCTTGCGCTCGCCAATCTCACCAATGGAGCCGCCATACACAGTGAAGTCGTAGACTGCGGCGGCCACCGGGCGGCCGTCGATTTCACCCGTGCCGGTGATGACGCCGTCGGCGGGGGAGGGCTGGCCCTGCTCTTCGTCCGGCAGGTTGCCATGGTGCGCGGCGAGCAGACCCAGCTCCTCGAAGGTGCCGGGATCGAAGAGGAGCTTCAGGCGCTCGCGCGCGGTGAGCTTCCCCTTCGCGTGCTGACGCTCGATGCGTTCAGGACCTCCCATGCCCTCGTTGCGCTGGCGCTGCTCGGCGAGCTTCTCCACGCGTTCGGTCATCTTCATGGCGGCGCACTCCCTGGATTGATTCTAGAATCAATCAAAGCAGGGGTGAGGGCCGGCAGGAAGGGGAGAAGTGGGGAGGGTCAGGCCGTGCGCAGGCGTTCGGCCCAGGCGAAGTAGGCGCCCCGGGGGTCTTCGAGCGGGTCGCGGAAGAGGGCGCGGATGTCGGCGATGTCCACCTGGCCGGAGTCGAAGGCGCGGTAGAGGCTGTCGCCCAGCAGGTAGCCGAGCGCGTGGCTGACGCCATGGAAGAGGCGGTCGCGGCGCAGGGGCAGCAGCTTCACGGCCTCCTCCGGCGCTTCACCCTCCGTGGCCTTGTGGGCCAGGACGAAGGCGGCGATCTGCCGCTCCAGGCCCCGGGCCTCGCCGAAGCGCTTGGCCCACTCCGCCACGTTGATGCAGGTGCGGCGCGGGTTGACGAGCTTGGAGCCGAAGAAGCCCAGGGCCTCCTCCAGGCAGCGGGCGTAGAAGGCCTCGGACGCGCCGCGCGGGGCGTCCATGGCGTCGCCCACGGCGCAGTGGCGCACGAAGTGGGCGGCCTCCTCGGCGGCGTGGTTGAGCGACAGCGACGCGAGGTATGCCGTGCGCGCCCGGGGGATGTAGCTGCTCTCCCGCGACAGGAGGTGCTTGCGCAGCTGGGACACCTCCGCCTGGGTGAAGCGGCCGCGCCGCCGGATGCGGGCGAGCACGTCCCCGTCCGCCGCCGTCGTCACCTCCACCGAATCCAGCCCGCGGCCCACCGGCACGCCCGCGAGCCGACCGATGAGCTCCGCCATCTCCCGGAAGCGCTCCGCGGCGCTGCGGTCCATCAGCGGCGCGTCGTCGCCTTCGGCCTCCAGGTAGTCCAGGAAGCTCTGCTGGCAGAGGACGGGCGAGGCGTTCATCAGGCACAGGGCGCCGTCGGCCAGCTCCACCGCCTCCGCGGCGCCCAGGCGGCCCTCGCGGGCGAGGCGCCACCAGAGGCCTTCGGCGTTCTGGTAGACGACGAGCCCCCGGCGCGGGTGGGTGTCTCCCAGGGCGCGCTCCACCTGGGCGGGCAGGTGGCAGGGGGCGGCGTGGAACTGGCCCACCAGCACCATCACCAGCGGGACGTCCTCCGCGCGGGCCACCCGGGCGATGCGCTCCGCGGCGAAGGCGTCACGCAGCGCGAGCGAACGTTCTCCCTGGGCGCGCCGGTCGATGGCGGCCACCGACAGCTTGTGGCGCTTCGCGAAGCCGAGCACGGCGCGGATGCCGGCACCCGGGCCGAAGCCCGTGGTGGGGCCATGGCCCAGCCGGGACAGCAGGGTGCGCTCCGGCAGGCGTCCCGCGAGGTACGCGTCCAGCGCGGCCTGGTGACGGCCTTCCACGCATTCGAGCGCCAGCACGACGCGCCGCCCGGACGCGAGCGCGCGCTCGGCGAGGTCCAGGTACGTCTGCTGGGCCAGGGGCAGCGTGTGGTAGTCGCCGACGTAGACGAGGTCCGACGCCGCGATGCGCTGGTGCACGTGCGAGACGGGCACGACGCGCTGGTAGGTGTTCGTGCGACGCCGGTAGCGCGCCTCGTAGGCACGGAAGGCGTCGGTGCGGCCTTCCACCACCCGGGCAATCTGGGCGCGTTGGCGGCGGAAGAGGGCGAGGTGAAGGGCAAGCGACGCGCGCATGGAGCGGAGGCAACGTCGCACGCGCTTCCGGGGGCGGCAAAAAATCAGCGGGAGGGAACGGGGGTGGCTTGCTTGACTCGAATGGCCCTGCAACGGACCATCGTCGGCAATCTTGCTGACCGTTCTTCCTCGCACGCTCATCCTCTGTGCCGTGGTGTTCGTCGCGGCCCCCGTCCACGCGCAAGAGCCCGCGCTGTTGCACGCCTCGCCGCCGCGCGCGGAGGCCCGCCAGGCCCTCCAGTTGGACGCGACGCTGGTGGACGGCGGCAAGGTGCTGGAGGTCTTCGTCCGCTATCGCGGCCCGGGTGAGCCGTACATCCAGGTCCCGATGGAACGGCAGTACGGAGACCTGTACCGCGCGGAGCTCCCCGCCGAACACATGGTGGCGCCCGGCGTGGAGTACTACGTCGAGGCGTCGATGGTGGACGGGGCGCGCACGCCCCTGTTCATGTCCGCGCTTCGCCCCGCGCGCGTCAAGGTCGGAGAGCAGCCCCCAGCGCCGGTGGCGTCTGGTTCGTCCAGGGCGGGCTCCCGGGCTGAGACGTCCAGGAGCACGCCGGACATCGATGCCTTCACGCCGCCGTCGGGCGCGAATGACGATGACGCCGCGCCCGCGGCCAGGGCAGGGACGCCGCCGCCGCCTCCGTCGCGGGGCGGTGCCGTGGATTCGAGGACGGGGACAGGCACGCCCTCGGATGCGCGAGCCCCGACGCGCGCGGAGGCCTCCGACCCGCGTGCCGCGAACGGTCGCGATGGCGGCGATTCGCGAGCCCCCGGTCGCACGGACAGTCCCGATGCTCGCGCTTCGGGTCGTGTGGACGGCACCGACGCTCGCGCTTCGGGTCGTGGGGATGGCACGGACGCTCGCGCTTCGGGTCGGACTGACAGCTCCGACCCTCGCGCCCCGGCGCGCGCGAACAGTCCGGACTCCCGTGGCCCGTCGCGTCCGGAGGCCTCCACCCGCACGGACTCCCGGTCCTCCTCCTCGACCTCGCGCCCTTCGGAGTCGGACGACGCGATGGCCGCGCTCAACGCGGACCTCCCCGCCGACGCCCGCGACAGCGCCTCCCGCCCGGGCACCACCGCCGCGTCGCGCGATGCCGGAGCCAGGGGCCCCACGGCGATGGACGACGACCTGGCGCTCTACAGCGCGGAGGACGTGCTCGCGGTGACGACGCTCCAGGAGGAGGCGGTGCGCACCGTCCCGGCCATTGGCGCGTCGTTCAGCCGCGCGCAGATGATCGCGCTGGGCGCGCGCACGGTGGCGGACGTGCTGGACGTGGTGCCGGGCGTGTCCGTCAGCCGCGACGTGCAGGGCTTCCACCGCACCGCCATCCGGGGCCAGCGCAACGACGCGGAGGTGCTCTTCCTCCTGGACGGCCACCGCCTCAACAACTTCTTCGACGGCAAGGCGCTGATGAACCTGCCGGTGGAGAACCTGGAGCGCATCGAGGTCATCCGCGGTCCCGGCTCCGCCATCTACGGCGCGGGCGCCTTCCTGGGCGTGGTCAACCTGGTCACGAACCACGCCGACGGCGTGCGCGGCGCGGTCACCACGGGCGGGGTTCCCCGCGACGACGGTCGGCTCGCGCTCGCGACGGACGGGCACCTGTCCGCCGCGCACACCACGGGCGACCTGCGCCTGTTCATGGACGTGGACCTGTGGAGCCAGGAGGGCGACTCGCTCGTCATCGACCACGACGCGCTGGACGCGGAGTCCGTGGACCAGGGCCTGCGCAACATCGAGGACCCCGCGGGCCGCACGCGCGACGGGCGCTTCTTCGTCAACGTGGGCGGAGGCATCTCCTACGGCCTGGACAGCGCCGGCCGCGTGGGGGTCTCCGCGCGCTACCTCGCGGAGAAGCGCGACGCCCTGGTGGGCCTGTTCGACACCGTGGGCGAGGACTCGCAGCTGTCGTGGGACGTGCTGCTCGCGGACCTCACCTGGGACCGCCCCCTGGGCGACGGAGGGCAGGTGCGCGCGCGGTTCGGGTTTGATCAGCAGACCACCGACCGCCTCTTCCAGCTCACGCCCCCTGACTTCCGCACCGGAGACGGCCCCGACCAGCGCTTCCCGGACGGCCTCCAGGAAGAGACGCGCGTCACCGTGCGCACCGTGACGGCGTCGGTGGACGCGGACCTCGCGCTCGCGAAGGACAACCGCCTCACCCTGGGCCTCGTCGCCGAACAGCAGTCCCTGGCCAACTACGGGTACACGACGAACTACACGCTCGACGGCCGCTTGCGCCCCAGCCCCACCGCCCCGGAGGGGCTGGTGGACCTGACCGAGCTGGCGGATGGCGCGGCCTCCCGCCGCCTCAACCTGGGCGTGTCCGCGCAGGACCAGTGGACCGTCCTCTCCGCGCTGACGCTCACCTTCGGCCTGCGCGTGGACGCCACCCAGCTGCCCAACGTGGACGCGGCGGGGGCGCTCGACGGCCGCAAGACGGTGGTGCGCGTCAACCCGCGCGTGGGCCTGGTCATCGCCGCGTCGGACGCGCTGGTGCTCAAGGCCCTCTATGGCCGCGCCTTCCGTCCGCCCACGCCGCAGGAGCTGGTCGAGCGCATCCCCGACACCGACTACAACCAGGGCCGCTTCGAGGGAAACCCCCTGCTGCAGCCCACCACGGTGGACACCTTCGAGCTGGGCGCGGACCTCATCCAGGCCGCCGGTGACACCCGCGTGCGGGTGCGCGGCAACGCCTTCCTGCAGAACTTCTCCTCGCCCATCACCCCGGTGGACACCAGCGGCAACATCGTGCCGCTGCGCAACCGCGAGCTGGGCGTGCGCGTGTACGGCGTGGAGGCGGAGGCGCGGCTGGAGGCGTCGAAGCGCGCCGCCGCGTGGGTGAACGCCAGCCTGTCGCGCGCGCAGGACCTGGAGCTGCCGGGCCAGTCCCGCCTGCTCACGGACGTGCCCCAGGCGCGCTTCAACGCCGGCGTGTCCATGCCCCTGGGGGACTGGATGAACCTGGACGTGGTGGTGCGCTCCGGCGCCGAGCGCCGCAACAACAGCCGCTCCACGCTGGAGCTCATCCGCCGCTACAAGATCCCCGCCTACAGCCTCATCACCGCGCAGCTGCGCTCCGAGCCCATCCTGGAGCACTTCGAGGTGACGCTCTTCGCGCAGAACCTCTTCGACCACGACCTGCGCGACGACGTGCCCCGCCCGGACCGTCTCACCGGACTGCTGCCGCGCGAGGGCGTGTCCGGCTACCTCACCCTGAGGGCCTTCTACTGATGGACCGCCGCTTCCTCGCCGCCGCGCTCGCCGGGCTCACGCTGCTGCCCGGGTGTCTTGCATACAACGATTCCTGCGCCCCGCTGGTGGACGACCCCGACGCCGTCGTCGGCTACGTGGGCGAGGAGGTCTACCTGGACAAGACCTTCACCCGGCACGACAACAACGCGCTGGGGCAGCTGGCCGCGGACGCCTTCCTCCACGCCGAGGACGGCGCGGCGAAGCCCACCGAGCTGGGCATCATCAACGGCGGCTCGCTGCGCGACGAGGGGCTGTGCGTCACCCGCACGTCCCTGCGCTCGGGGCCGCTCTCCAACGGCGTGCTCCATGAGGTGATGCTCTTCGAGAACCTCGTGGTGACGGTGGACCTCACGGAGAAGCAGCTCGTGGCCCTCTTCGAGCACTCGGTGGCGACGCTGGCCACGGAAGGGCAGGCCATCGTGTCGCCCTCGGGCGCGTTCCTCCAGGTGTCCGACGGCACCACCCTGCGCGTGGACTGCGCCCGTCCCTCCGGCCAGCGCGTGAAGGAGCTGCGCGTGCGCGGCCGCACGGTGTCCCTGCCCGCGCGCGAGGACGAATCCATCCGCTACCGCGTGGCGATGTCCGCGTTCGTGCTGGAGGGGGGCGACGGCTACGGCAGCATCCTGGGCAACGCGGGGCAGGACCCGGACCGCAACCCGGTGCAGGCGCGCAGGCTGGGAGGCACGGACACCAACCTCACGGCGGCCTACATGAAGAACACGTACCCCAGCCCGGTCCAGGCGCTGAAGGAGGCCCCGCGCGTCATCTTCGAGAACTGCGCCCGGCCCGCCAGACCCGCTCCGCGCTGAAAAGCCAGCAGCACGAAGCAGGACCTCGAGGGCCGGGGCGAGGGGACGGACGCCTCCGCTACGTCTTGGAGGGCTCGTCCGGGGAGGCCGGGGCGCTGGCCACCACCGCCGCAGGAGCGGCAGCGGGGGCCTGGGCCACGGCGGCCACCTGCCGCGGGGGCAGGGGGCCGAGCACGTCGTTCATCGAGGGCATCCGACGGATGTCGGCGCGGGCCACCTTCCACGCCTGCTGGACGATCCACGAGAGGGAACGGTCCTGCCGGTTCGCCTCACGCTGGATCTCCTCCAGCATCTCCTCGGGGAAGTAGAGCGACTGCTTGCGATGATCCGTGGTGGCCATTGCCGGGGCTACTCCTCGCGAGGGTCCTGGCGTTCGTCGCCAGTGACGTCGTTGACGGCAGGGAATGACTTGATGCGCTCGCGGGCGATCTTCCAGGCCTGCTGCACCACCCATGAGAGGGAACGGTCCTGCCGGTTCGCCTCCTCCTGGATCTCCTTCAGCATCTCCTCGGGGAAGTACAGCGACTGCTTGCGCTTGTCGGTGCCTGCCATACCTGGGTCTCCGGGGCGGATTCGAGGTGACGACCTGAACACACCGGAGCGGTTATCCGACAGACTCCCTGAAGGGTCAACGGTTTCGGAGCACTCGTGCGTGCGCGCGGACGCTGAACGCTCCGCTTCCGACATTGCGCGGCCCCTCCAGGAGCGCCCAGGCGGCAAAGAAGGAGGAGGGGCGGAAAAAAGGAAACGCCCCGGCCTCCACGAGGGAAGCCGGGGCGTTTCGGAAAGAGGGACCGCCAGGAGCGAATCTCCAAGCGGCCCCGTGGGCCCAGAGGGGGAGGGGGGGGACCCCTAGGCCCAACACCATGAAGTCCAGAACGTCCGACCAACATCCACGGGGCGCCGTTCTATTTCCGCCCCGCGACCGCCGGTTGTGGGGATCATGCCAACCGCTCCCCACACCTTCCTGCCACCGGCGACTCTGTAACCCGGTCATCCGTGGGTGCATTCCTTCGCCGCCGCCATGCCCCGTGCTTCTCCTGAAGTCCCGCCGCTGGCCGCCCTGCTCGCCCGC
>NZ_JAPNJY010000016.1:0-263523 GCF_026626625.1 Corallococcus sp. BB11-1
CCCCTTCGCCAACTGGGTGAAGCCCTTCCAGCTCATGAAGGACGCGGCGGAGCGGCTGGGCGGGACGCACTTCGCCGCCGCGCTGCCCATCAGCTTCTGGTGGGGTGCGAACATCCTGGCGAGGCTCCTGGACCAGGTGGGCCGGCAGGTGGCGAAGGCGGGGGCGAAGGCAGGAGCATTCGACTCGGTGGATGGGGCCTCCTCGCACCTGATTGGCATCCTCAGCTCCCTGTGCCTCGTGGCCACGGCGCTCTTCTGCGTGCAGATCATCCGGGCACTCCAGGAACGGATGGACCAGCGCCGCGAGGGCTACGAGGCCGTGGACGGAGCACCGGCGCAAGTGGAGGACGTGGCCGAGGCCGCGTAGGCCGGCGGCCCCGGACGTGCGCCAAGGCGGCTTCAGCGCCAGGTGCGCTGCTGGTTGCGCGCGTTCTTCTCCCGGAAGGCCTGCTCCAGGTCCACGCCCGCGCGGTTCGCGATGGCGAGCAGGTAGTTGAGGACGTCCACCAGCTCCTCCCCCACGTGGGCCCGCGCCTGGGCAGCCTGCGCCTCCGGGGCCGGCTTCTCGTACTGGCGCACGGCCTTGAACAGCTCGCCGACCTCCTCGCCCATCCGGAAGCAGTTGTGGACCAGGTCCTGCTGGAGCCAGCCGTGCAGCGCTTCCAGGTCGTGGATGTAGCGCTGGTACTCCGGCATCGCGGCGCGCTCGGGGAGTTCAATCATGCCCCCCGTGCTCCGTCAGTGGCGGGTGGCTGTCAACCCATCCGTGGAGGACGGAGGAGCTTGCCCTCGCGCAGGTTCCGGGCGACCTCCAGGCCCGACACCTGCCCTGCGAAGGGGCAGGCGTGGGACGAACGTCTCACATCAGCTTCGCCATGATCTCGCGCTCGCGCTGATCGAGCTTGATGGAGGCGAGCGCCCAGTCGATGAGTTCGTCCGTGACGGAGGCGTCGAGACCGAAGGCCTTGGCGGCCTCGTTCACGGACGCGCGCTCCTCGGCCGCGACCTCTCCGTCGGCGCAGGCCACCTCGACGAGCATGCGCAGCAGGGAGACGCGCAGCTCGCGAATCTCAATCTTGCTGACGATGTCGGTGAGGCGACCAGGCTTCTGGAACTCCCCCTCGATGAGCGCCGCGACCTGCTCGTCGCGGGGCGACAGGCCGATGCCCAGCACCACCTCATCGAGCTGCTGGCGCTCATCCTCAGTGACGCGGCCATCGCTCGCCGCCACGTTGGCCATGGCCTGGACGAACGCCAGCAACTGCTCCTGAGGGTACTCGCGCGTCATGACGTCTCCTGGGTGAGCGGCGCGAGTCTGGCCGGGAACTCACGGTCAGACGCGGAGCCGGGCTGTTCAGCGACACAGGATAATGGGCCCCCGAGAGGATCGAAAACGGTTTCGTCCATCCCTGCCCCACTCCGCCGCGGCCTCCCCACCTCAAGCGACGGCAGGAGCAAGGCGCTGGAGCCCCATGGCGAGCCAGGCGGCCATGAGCTTCAGGATGAACCGAGGAGGAACGGTCGGGTAGGCGGGGAGGTCTTCCGGGAGCGCTGTCCCCGGAGGCCTGGAGCGGGTGTTGATGCGCATCCGTAGAGGTGGGGGCTCGCCCTGGAGCCGCGCCCGGAGCACCGACACCCAATGCTCGCTCCCATCGAAGCGCAGGAACATGGCGGAGCCGCAGCAGGTGGCGACGACCCGGTTCGTGGGCGACGCCTCCCGGAGCTTGTAGTCCTTCAAGAGCGGGCTGCCACGGGTGCAGCGGAAGCGGTCCTTCCGGTAGAGGAGGTAGGCCGTCCCACCGTCGGCCTCCTGGGAGGGCTGGCCCCCCGGAAGGCCTTCAATCTGGCGCGATCCGGCCTGGCAGTCATCGCAATAGCAGACGGCCCCTACGATGGGAGCGCCCCGCAGTTCGAGTTCGACTCGCCCACAGGAGCACCGGGCCCAGGAGGTGTTCGTCGGCGGAGACGGTTCGTTGGCGTTCATAGGGCCACGATGCTCCTGGCTCATGACAGCCTTATGTCAGGATAGTGGGCCGGCATGGGGGGCGCGCACGACCTGGCGCCCGGGGCGGTGCGCCCGGGAATACCGGCGCCGCAGCCCCCAGGCGAGCCCCACCGTGCCGGCCAACAGCACCGCGCCCTGCGCACCACCGCCACAGCCGCAGCCCTGGGGGTTCGCCACCGGGCGCTCCGACACCACCGGCCCGGGCGGAGGCTGTCCGGGGGAGAGCTCCAGCGCTCGATGGATGAGCTTCTCCCGCGCGCGCTCGAACGCGGCAGCGTCGACTGACACCTCCAGGGGCGACGGCACGAGCTCCCGCACCACCTGGGCGGCGAATTCGGGATCCCCTCCCTCCACCACGCGCATCAGCCACTCGTAGTCCTGCACCCCCGCGCGCAACAGCTTGAGCCGGAGGCTGGGCAGCGGGACCTGCGACTGCCCTCCGATGCGCGCGGGCGTCCCCGGGTAGAAGAGCGTTCCGTCGCCGTTGCCACCGTAGAACCACTGATCCGTCCAGGCGGTGGTGATGCGCGCGGTCGTCTCGTAATAGGACTCGCCGGACGCCTGCAACGCGAACACCAGCCAGGGCATGGCCCGGTTGAGCGCGGCCGGGTGATCAATCATGTACGAGGGCAGGCGCATCGTGTCGGGCAGGTCGCCCACGCAGCCATGGCTGCCGCAGCTCTGGTACAGCCAGAGCGACGTCCCAGGCCGCGACAGGAAGGCGTCATACGCCGGGCGCTGCGGGCCCACGTCCGGCGGCTCGACTCCCGCCATGAGCTGGAGCAGGACCGAGATGCGCCCGATGAGCCCCTCCACGCCATTCGCCTGTGCCTTCGTCAGGCTCGTGGTGACCATGCGCACCAGCCCCGGGGCCGCGCGCTCCACCAGGCTCGCGCGGACCCGCAGCTCCTCGTATGAACTGAACAGGGGCGGCTCGTCGGCCGTGTAGTCGAACGCACGCGAGAGCCACCCGCGCGCGGAGAAGTGCGCCTGGAAGTCCGCGAGGGCCTGCTCCTCCGCGGGCCCCATGTACTGCGCGCTCGTCATCCGAGCGCCCTTCAGCCGCGTGGGCGCGGTACCGTCGAGCAACGGCGCGTAGGCGGCGTCGAAGGCCTCCCACCCCAGCGCGGTGGGTTGACGGACGAAGATGTCGGAGAGCGTGAAGCGGTGGTCGAGCGCCAGCCGCGCGTAGCGCCCGAGCAGCTCCACCCGCACGTCCTCCGAACCGCAATCCTCGCGGCCGGTGTGCGCCAGGCAGACCAGATCCGGCTCGAGGCAGAAGGCCGTAGGGTAGCTCGGCGTGCTGGGAAGAACGGCGTCGACGACGGTGAGGCCCACCGGGACGAGGGCGGTGAAGCCTCCCGCCGCCACCACCTCCACCCTGCCCTCGTAGCGCCCCGGCGGCGCATCCTCCGGGACCAGCACGTCCACCCAGAGCGCCCGGGACTCCCGTGGGGGAACGTCGAAGGGAAAGGCATTGCGCGGCTCGCCTGCGACCTCATCCACCTCGGGGACGAGCGCATCGGGCCAGCGGCCCGTCGTGTCCTGGCCGCTCGATGACTGCGTGATGACCTGGAAGTCTTGACGGTAGAGGGTGAGCTGGCTGCCGCCGATGCGCGCGGGTCCCGAGAGTTCCCCCAGGCGCGCGGCCACCGCTGTCGCCCCCGAGTCTCCGCCGTGGATCACGACCTGGAAGCTGACAGCCTCGTTTCGCGCGGCGAGCAGCTCCACCGGCTCGGCCCCGCGCGGAGGCGTCTCCGGGCGCACCTTCACCATGAAGCTCTCGCCGTAGACCTGGGGGGCCGCCAGCGCCGCCAGCCCCACGAGCGCCAGGATCAGCCCGAATGCCCTCGCTGTCGCCGCCAACCCCGCGCGCATGGCACGCTCCCGTCCATCCGCCGACGGGAAGATGCGCCGGGCCTCCGATGACAGCCAGCCGTCCGCGAGGGCGTGGCGCTGTCACCCACCGGAGCATCGCCTGGGGAGGCACGAGCCCGAAGACGCATGGGCCGCCCTGTCATCAACACCACCCGTCACGACGGATTCAGCCGGGCCGTGAACCCGTCACAGGGCTTGCCTTCCGCGGCTCCGACCCTGCCCCTGACTGGAAAATTGTGGTACGAGCAACCTTTTTGGAAAAACGGGAGGCTCGCTTTGACGTTGTTTCGAGTGTGTCTGGCTTCGCTGCTGGTCCTGGTGGTCGCCTGCGGTGATTCGGATCCAGAGGTAACTGCTGATGCCGGCCAGTCCCAGCCGGACGCAGGTGTCGCGACACCGGACGCGGGCAGCGGGACGGATGCGGGCTCCGAGACGCCGGACGCGGGCTCCGAGACGGACGCGGGCTCCGAGACGCCGGACGCTGGCACCGAGACGGATGCGGGCTCCGAGACGCCGGACGCGGGCTCCGAGACGGACGCTGGCACCGAGACGCCGGACGCGGGGAGCGAGACGCCGGACGCGGGCCCCGAGACGCCGGATGCAGGCGAGGTTCCCGAGGCAGGCGTCATCGACAACTGGGGCTTCGAGGAGTGGTCCGGTGCGCTTCCGGAGAAGTGGTACGGCAGCTCGTCGAATCTCCCCTCGGACTCGGTGCAGAAGGTGACGACGCGTGCCTTTGAAGGCGTGAACGCGGCCCGGCTGAGCAATCCTTCGACCGCGCACAAGCGCTTCAGCACCCTGGCGAAGTCGATGCCCGCTGGCCGCTACTCCTGCACCTACCAGGCGCGGGGCACCGGTGACGTTCGAAACGCCTTCTACTTCGACGACGACTTCTCCTCCTACTCGGCCTACACCCAGGTCGACAGCAAGGAGTGGAAGGCGCTGGCGTACGACTTCAATCTGGCCAATGACGTCTTCGACACCTTCGAGCTCATCTTCAGCGTCAAGGCGACCAGCGGCGAGCATCTGCTCATCGACGACGTGCGCTGCGTGCGGGCCGACGAGCCGTGTGATCAGGTCAGCTGCGAGGCCTGGGAGCGCTGCGTGAACGCCACCGCCACCTGCGAGCCGCTCTCCGGCCGCTGCAACGACGCCACGGACTGCAGCGAGTGGCAGACCTGCGACGCGACCCAGACGTGCGTGGTCGCGGAAGATCGCTGCACCCGTCACACGGACTGCGCGGGCACCCCGGAGACGCCGGTCTGCGAATCCGCCACGCATCGCTGCGTCGAAGGCGACCCCTGCGCGGGCGTCACCTGCAGCCACCCGGCGACGAGCTGCAACCCCACGAGCGGCGTGTGCGAGCTGGCCGAAGGCGCCTGCTTCACCACCTACGACTGCCGCGGTGAGCTGCCCGCCTGCGACGCGGCGACCCGGCGCTGCGTCTCCGCCGACCACCCCGCGAACATCATCCGCAACGGTGGCTTCGAGGACTGGAACACCTACTCCATCCCCTACCACGGGAGCCATTACATCCCTGATTACTGGTACGGCCTCGACAACGGCATCGCCGACCCGGGCACCGAGATCAAGCCCTCGCGCCTCATGCCCTACACGAACGCGGTGCACGGCGGTTCGAGGGCGCTGCAGTTCGTCGTCCCCATCCAGGTGGCCGAGCGCTTCTCGCTCCAGAAGTTCGACGTCCCGAGCGGCAACTACTCCTGTTCGTACCGGGTGCGGGGCCACGGCAGCATCCGCCACCGCATCTATTCGAGCGGTGGCTGGAGCCAGCAGACCGACTTCCTCGCCGTCGACAGCGATGAGTGGCAGCCGGTGTTCACCCGCTTCACCGGCAACGTGCGCGACTGGCGGCTGATCTTCTACCCGAGCCGCAGCGAAGCCGACCGCGACCACCTCCAGATCGACGACGTCGTCTGCACGAAGGACTAGGCGCAGGTCCAGACCGCCCCGGTGGTGCACCGGGGCGGCGCGGGCTTCGATGCCATGCGCCCCCCTGCCAAGCTCCGCAACCCGCTGCCCATGCCGCGGGAGCCCGGCCGCTCCGGCGGTCCGGTCACTCGGTGACGGTGAAGGACACGGGGATGCTCTGGGCGGTGTAGTTGTGGCCCACCAGCGTGACCGTCGCTTCGTAGGTGCCCGGGGCCACCTTGCCCTGGACGATGATGTGGAAGCGCTCGACCTTCCCCGTCTCCACCCAGATGGGGAAGGCGCGGGGGCAGGTGGAGAACAGACACCCGAGCGCCTCCCCGAGCGCGATGAACGGCGACAGGGGCGCCAGCGCGATGGCCAGGAACGGCGCGCCAATTCCAGCCTGCCCCGCCTTCGCCCAGAGCGACTCGAGGTAGCTTTCAACGGAGTCCAGCGGGACGCTGACCGCGTCCTTGCCGCTGCCCGTCACCTGCAACGCGGAGAGCACGGCGTCGCCCTTGAGGGACTTCTCCCGGAAGACCACGGGGATCAGCACGCGCTGGTCCTTCTTCACCGTGACGGGCGTCGCGTCATAGGCCAGCTCCACGTCGGCCGGCTGGAGCATCCCTCCCTGCTGCGTCACCCCCTGGGTGAGCTGGAAGGAGCCCACGCTCCGGACCTTGCCAGGGCTCAGCGTCACCTGGGCCTGCTTGCCCTTGATCATGCTGGGCGCCTGACTGGAGGCCGCCAGCTCCGGCGAGTCCAGGGCACCGGACTCCACCTCGCCGCCGAGCGCGAACGCGGGGCTGAGGACGGTGCTCGTCGCCACCTGGATGACGGACTTCGAATCCCAGTACAGCCGATCCGCGGCGCTCACGGTCACGCTGCCGGTGATGGGCGTGTTGCCCGTGGAGGTGATGAGCAGGCCGCGGGTAAAGCCCGTGAGGGTGAGGTTGCTGGCGTGGATGACGGCCGCGTCGGCGAAGAACAGGGACTTGTCCGTGCCGCCCCAGTCTTCGGGGAAGGTGGCGGTGGGGCTGGCGTCGCTGACGTTGTCCTGGGTGGTCAGCGCGACCACGGGCGTGGCGCCGCCGCTCGGGGGCTGCGTGCGCGCGGTGGCGGAGTTGACGTCGACGCTGCCCAGCGTGCCGGTGGTGAACTGGATCTGCGGCCCCTCCAGTACCAGCAGCCCCGTCTGCGAGCCGACCTGGGCGTTGGCGAAGAAGACGCTGCGCTGGTTGCTGGAGAACGCGGGCGCGGGCACCAGCACTCCAGGGGCTTCCACCTGGGCCTGTCCCTTCGTGGTCAGGACGATGGAGCTGCCGGAGAGCTCCACCGTGGAGGTGATGCCGGTGGGCTTGTCCTTGAAGGCCCGCCTCCAGCGGGACTCCACCGCGTCGAGCGACTCTCCCGGTCTCCGGCTTTCAACGTCATCCTGGTGGGGGGGACCGTCATCGGTGCCTCCTCCACAGCCCAGGGGCAGGGTCAGGAAGACCGCGGCGGACACCACGGCCATGTATGTGTTCGAGGCTCGCACGGTAGCTCCAGCGGGGTAGGTGCTGCTTGCATGCAGTGTTGTCCGCTGCCGGTCGCTTTGGATCTCACCCGGGCGAATTCCTGTGCGCGAGGGTGCGCGGCCGTGCCACCTGGAGCCTGCGGCACCGGGCCCGCTGGCATCACATGAAGAGGCCGCCCGCGAAGAATGGAGTGCCATTCTCCACGGACGGCCTTGAACAGCGATGGCTCACGGGGCCGCGACTGGCGGCCCCAGGCTCACCTCACTCGGCGACGAGCACCCGGCCAATGAACTCGCCGGTGTTGCCGGCGGCGTCCGTGGCCGTGATGATGACGTCGTTGTAGCCCGTATCCGCCACGCGCACGGAGTGGGTGACGGTGTTCGTCCCCGCTTCCACGCTGGAGCTCTCCACCCAGTTGGTGGACACCGTCGAGGGTGAGGCGTCCGTCACCTCGCTGGTGATGTCCACCCAGATGGAGGGCTGGGCCTCGTCCGGGAGGGGCGAAACGATGCGGAGGACCGGCGCGGTGCGGTCCACCGTGACGACGCGCGTGTCCGAGACCACGCCACCCTGAGCGTCGATGGCGGTGAGCACGATGGTGTACGTGCCCTCCTCCAGCGCCAGGAACTGCACCATGTGCCCGCCGGTGCCTTCCTCCTCCATCGGGATGGGCTCGCCACCGTTGATGGTGAAGTAGGCCAGGGCGATGGGCGAGCTGCTCGAGCCAGGACGGATGTAGCCGCACACCTTGACCAGGGCATCACGCGTGTAGCGGGGCATGTTGCACATGGTCAGGTCCGGCGGCGCAGCCGCGGGGTCCGTCACGAGGATGGACGTGTTGCAGCTCACCGACTGGCCACCGACGTCCGTGGCCGTGTACGTCACGGGCGTGGAGCCGGGCGCGTAGAGGCCGGCCGGCGGGCCGACCACCGACGCCAGGGCGCACACGTCGGTCGCGTTGGCCGCGGCGGGGGTCACCACCGCGCCCCCGGAGGACGGAGCCTCCACGATCATCGGGCCCGGGCAGACGATGGACGGCGCCAGGGTGTCCACCACCGTCACCTCGCGGCTGGCGGAGGCGCTGAGCCCAGCCCCATCCTGCGCGGTGTAGCCAAGGGTGTAGGAGCCCACGGCGCCGCCGTTGACCGAACCGGAGCGGGCGATGCTCGCGGTCAGGTCACCGGAGCAGATGTCCGACGCGGTGGCGCCGGGGTCCACGTACGCACCGCTGTTGCACTCGTGGTTCGAGGAGGCCGGTCCCACCAGGGCCACCGTCGGAGCCAGGGTGTCCAGCACGCTGACGGTGCGCGAGCTGCTCGCGGCGTTCCCGGAGGGATCCGTCACGCTGTAGTTCACGGTGTAGTTGCCCGGGTGCGACGTGTCGACGCCGTTGGACGTCACGACCGCGCCCGACAGGTTGCCCGCGCACGCGTCCGCGGCGGAGGCGCCCGCTTCGACGTAGGTGCTGACGTTGCACTCGAGGGCGGCGGAGGCCGGGTTCGGCGTGACGGCGGGGGCCTGGGTGTCACGGACCACCACCGCGCTGGTACAGGAAGAGGTGTTGCCGGAGCTGTCCGTCGCCGTGTGCGTCACGACGCTGGTGCCCAGCGGGTAGCGGGCCGGCGCGGGGCTGCTCACGGACGGCGTGCCGCAGTTGTCGCTGGCGCTCGCCTGGCCGGTGTTCACGTTCGCGCCACCGCCCACGCACTCCGCCTGCTGGTTCGCCGGGCAGCTGAGCGCCGGCGCGCTGGAGTCCACCACCTGGACGCTCGCGGTGCAGCTGCTGGACAGCCCCGCCTGGTCCACGCACGTCAGCGTGACGGAGGTGGTGCCCGGGCCGAAGGGGCCCGCCGGAGACTGGGTGCAGCCCACCAGGTCGCCATCCGGGTCCGAAGAGCCGTTGTTGACGGAGCCAGTGACACCGCACGAGGGGCCCGCATCCAGCGTCAGGTCGCGGCACACCGCCGTGGGAGGACGCTTCGTCTGCGTCCAGTCCTTGAGGGCGAGGTTCGACAGCGACACCCCGCCGCTCGTCTTCGTGAACGAGGCCTGGATCTGATCCCGCCCGACGCCGCCGCTGCCCACGTAGGTGAAGCTGGCGTGGCCCGCGCTGTTCGTCACGGCCTGACCCGTCTGCCCGGCGTTGGGGCCGGCATTGATGAGGAACGACACCGCCCGGTTGATCAGCGGCTGGCCCAGGTCGTTCTGCAGGTTGGCGGTGACCGTGTGGGAGAGGCCCACCTCGCTCGTCGCCAGCGGGGGCCCGAGCACGATGCCCTCACCGACGATGGCGGAGGCCGCGCGCAGCGACAGCGCCGCGAAGAAGATGTTGTCGTCGTTCGAGGCGTTGAAGGTGTTGATGACGATGCGCGTGGCGCCCTGGCTCACGAAGGGCAGCACGTTGTAGAGCTCGTCGTCGACGGAGGGGCCGGGGCCCGTGACGAAGGGCGAGGGGTTGGCGTTCGAGTCATCCAGGCCACCCACCGTCAGCAGCGCGCCATTGCTGCTGGCGCCGTCATCCTGACCGCCCGCCACGGAGCTCAGCCGCTGGCCATTGACGTCCACGGTGCTGCGCTGCGTCTCATTGGGGCTTCCGACCTGGGCACCGAACGAGATGCCCAGCGACAGGTCCAGGCCCAGGTTCGGGTCGTTCTTGTTGATGGGCTCCGAGAGGGAGATGTTGAACGTGTCCCCCGTGGTGCTCTGGGCCCCGAAGAGCAGGATGGCCGTGTTGACGGTGGTCTCGCTCGGGTTGTCGAAGATGACGGTCAGGATCTCACCGTCGACCTGCGTGGTGGCCGCCTCGGTGATGCTGAAGGACACGCGCCCGGCGGGGGCGGCGTCGAGCTTCGCCTTCACGAGGGACGTCACGTCCGCCCAGTGATTCCACGAGGCGATGCCATTCGCCAGGGAGGTGCTCCAGGACACGGGCTGGCCGTCGATGCGCACCTCCCCGTTGTTGATCCGGTAGGAGCTGAAGCCCGTGCTGGCCGCCGCCATGTAGGCGCGGCGCACGGTGGCGCCAGCCGCGGGCTTGTTCGCCTGGACAATCCCGCTCGGCCCGTTGGTGCCCACCCCGTCGATGGAGAGGGTGATGAAACCGGACTCGGTCACGTTCACCACGTTCAGCGCGGAGGCGGAGACCATCTGCTGCTGGAGCGCTCCCGACTTGAACCCCGGAGGCCTCGTGCCGGGCGGCACGTCTGCCTTGTCGAGCGGCGTCACCTCCCGCGGCGCTACCGCCCGGGGTACGTCCTGGCTCTCCTCCAGAGCAGGCGCTCCACAGGCCGACGCCCACAGGCCCAGCGCAAGCAAACCCATCCGTTGACGACGACTGCTCCCCATGGTGCTTCTCCTGGTCATCATTGAACTCCTCCTGCACTGCATGAAACGAGGGCAAGGCCGTGGCCTGCCGGGGCGACGGAATCCGCGCCCACCGGGTGAAAGGCTTCACATGCTGGGAGACGGCCGCGAAGGGAGTGGAGGGCTCAGCCCTGGCGTGCGGAGGGCGAGGCTTCACGGCGCCTGCGAAGAAGCAGGGGCGCCATGGCCAGCAGCAACCACCCGGCGGCCTCCGCCGCGCCCCCTGAGTGGCAGCCGCAGCCGGACCCGCCTTCCGACGCCTGGGGCACGACCTTCACCTGGAACGAGCAGCGCGAGCTGTTGCCCGCCACGTCGGTGGCGGTGAGTTCGACGGAAGTCTGGCCCACCGGGAACGTGCTCCCGGAGGGCGGGCTGTAGGCCAGCGCCACCGTGGAGACGGCGTCCGTCGACTGCGCGGCGGGGTACTGGACCTCCGCCCCCCTGGCGCTGGAGGCGGCGACCTCCTGCGACGGCGGACACGTCAGCTCCGGCGGCGTCGTGTCACGCACCTTCACCAGGAAGGAGCACGTCTCCGTGTTGCCAGCGGCGTCCCTGGCGGTGACGACAACGGGTGTGTCGCCCAGGGGAAAGCGTTCACCGCTGACCTGGCTGTAGCTGAGCTGGGGCGGCGCGCCGCTGTCATCGCTCCCCTGCGCGGGGGTGTAGGACACCGCGGCCCCGGTCGCGGCGGCGGCCTCCGCCGTCACGTCGCTGGAGCAGACCAGACCCGGCGGGGTGCAGTCCCCGAAGCTGGCGGTGAAGGCCGTGAAGAGCTCGTCACCCTGCCGCCCGTCGGAAGCGCGGAAGTAGACCTGGTCCCCCACCATGCCCAGCACCTGGATCTGCGAGCCCGTCGGCCCGGACACCAGGTCCACCACCAGCCGGGTGCCGGTGTCGGTACCGTCACTCTTCCAGAGCTCGACCCCGCTGGCTCCGTCGTCGGCGGAGAAGAGCAGCACCGGACCGACCGGCGTCAGGGTCGCGACCCCGGAGCCACTGGCACCGGCGCGGATGTCCTTGACGAGGGTGGTGCCGGCCACGGTGCCGTCGCTCCTCCACAGCTCGCGACCATGGGTGCCATCGTTCGCCACGAAGTAGAGCCAGGACCCCAGGGCCGTCAGCTGCGCCGGCTGCCCGTTGCCCTCGCCCGCGAGCAGATCCCGGACGAGGGTGGTCCCCTCCGAGGTGCCGTCGCTCTTCCACAGCTCCTGACCGTGAACGGGGTCGCTCATGCTGAAGAAGAGCGTGTCACCTACCGCCTTGAGCAGCTCGGGGGAGTAGTGGGGGCCAACGGCGGAAGGCACGACGCGGGTGGTGCCCGCGGCGGTGCCGTTGCTCCGCCACAGCCCCGCCCCTTGGTTTCCGTCATTCGCGACGAGGTAGAGCACCCCGCCCAGGGCGGTGAGCTCCGCCGGGGACGAGGATCCAGCGCCAGGCCGGATGTCCTTGACCAGGGTGGTGCCGCCCGCGGTGCCGTCGCTCTTCCACAGCTCCATGCCCGACGCGCCGTCATCCGCGGCGAAGTAGAGGGTGTTCCCGACGGCGGTGAGCAGCGAGGGCTGGGCGCCGATGCTTCCGGGGACGAGATCCGTGACGAGGGTGGTCCCCCCCGCGGTGCCATCACTCGTCCACAGCTCGAAGCCCGTGACGCCATCGTCCGCCACGAAGTAGAGCCTGCTGCCCAGGGCGATGAGGCTGGTGGGCAGGCTGGAGCCGCCCCCCGGGACGAGGTCCTTGACGAGGGTGGTGCCCGCCTCCGTGCCATCGCTCTTCCACAGTTCGAGCCCGTTCGCGCCGTTGTCCGCGATGAAGAAGAGGGTGTCGCCCACCGCGGTGAGCTGGGCCGGGGAAGCGCCCTCCGGGCCAGGACGGATGTCTTTGACCCGCAGGGTGCCCGCGGCGGTACCGTCCGTCTTCCAGAGTTCGGCCCCGCCAGCGCCGTCGTCGGCGGCGAAGAACAGGGCGCCGCCCACGGTCACGCCCGAGGCCGGGTCGCTGCCCTCCGCGCCCGGAGCGATGTCCTTGAGGGTCGAGACGGGACGACACTCGGGAGCGGGGATCCCTGCCATCGCAGGCGCGCCCACCGACAGCAGCCCCGACAACAACAGCAGACACCTGTTCATCAGACCCATCCCTGCCATTCTTCCCCCACGTTCATCGCAATCCTCCAAGCCCGCTCGGGACCCAAACGGTGGAGGAAAAAGGAACGGGACCTCACGGGCCTGACAAAGCAGACGGAGATCCCTTCTCTACGATCACGCATCGTTCATTCAAACCAGACTTTCCGTCAACCCCACATACCGCGCATCTGCGTTTTTCCTGTCTGGCGGTGATGGGTCTGATCACACCTGGCGCCAGGATCGCTCTCCACCCAAAAACGAGACATTCCAGAACTCATCTCAAAACCAGAATGGACTAACAACATGCGTCATCCGCGCCCGGGGGTGACGTGGGGTGGTTTCGCTCCAGCCTGGTCCTTACTGCCCCCCGGCCTGGCGCACTGTCGACCACCGCCCTGAAGGCAGGCTTGGATTCGGCTTCGCAATCACTCTCAAGTGCCGTGTCATCGCCGGCCGGGGTCGTTGGGGGCCCGATCATCCTTCGCACTGCGTCAGGTGAACCGCTCGCGGAAGGCCCGCGGGCTGCGGGCCGTCCCCTCCCCGCTCCCACACCGCGGCCCCCCATGAGGCCGCCGCCCGGTTTCTTCGCGGATGCGAAGTCGAGCGCGAGGCTCCCTGGCCGCAATCGCTTCGCTGGGGTCGCGTACCCACAGCGTCTTTCCGGGCCGGGGCCACGACGGGGTGGTGGCGCAACTTCCCGTGATGACAGCGGATAATCCGGACGGCAACATCGGATGTATCAGAGGGGGGCAGTACGTCATGCGAGTCGACGGTCCATCATCTTCAACCCAAACAATCTCTTCCGGAGACACAGGCAGGGCCCAGGCCCGCGAGGTCTCCGAGTCCAACGTCGTCCGGGAAGAGGAGGCCCCCGGCGCGCAAGGTCCTGATTCGACCTCCAGCTTCGAGGACGCGCCCGCGGCGCACCGGGAGCGACTGCTGCCCCCTCCCCCGCCTCCCCCGCCCGAGCCCCCGCCAGAGGAGGCCCGTCCCGTCCCGCAGAAGAACCTGAAGCGCGGTGACACCGGCGAAGACGTGAAGCAGCTCCAGGACTCGTTGGTGGAGCTGGGCTACCTGACGCCCGAGCAGGTCGCCACCGGGCCGGGCCTGTTCGGGCCGCAAACGGAGGCCGCGCTGGAGGGCTTCCAGCGGGACAACGGCATCACCGCCCGGGGCCACTACGAGGCCACCACCCGCGACGCGCTGTCGAAGTCCCTCGCGCGCTCCGCGCAGCCGGGCGGCAAGAAGCAGGGCCCGGCCATGTCCGCCGAGGCCGCGTTCATCACCCAGTTCACCTCCCAGTACAACCCGCACGGTCCGCGCGGCAGCACCAACTGCGGTCCCGCCAGCCTCGCCATGTCCCTGGCGTACACGGGCCACATGCCCCCGGGGCTCACGAAGGAACAGCAGGTGGACCATGCGCGCGCGCTGATGAGCCCGCGCCGCGCGTCGGAGTTCACCACCGTGACGGCGTCGGACGGCACGCGCGTGTCGCTGCTGGACCGGGACCATGAGCTCACCGGCGGCACCATGGTGTCCGACGGCATCCAGAACGCGGGCCTCACGTCACGCTACGGGCAGGGCTGGGACGCCCTGGACCAGCAGCTGGCGGCGGGCAACCCCGTCATCGCCAATGGCGCCACGAACGCGGCCTGGCGCTCGCAGTTCCCCGAGCGCATGGGCAGCGGCGACATCGGCCACCTCAACGCCATCCTCGCGAAGACGGCCGACGGGAAGTACCTCGTCGCCGACCCGCTGCACACCGGTGGCCCGGTGGCGATGACGCGCAACCAGCTCAGCGTCTTCTTCTCCCCCACCGGGGGCCAGCCGTCCTTCAATGCGCTGCACGGGGCCTCGCGAGGCGCCGGTGCCGCGAGGCCGGATGGCGCCAACGCGGGGGCCAGCGCGGGCGCCGCCGCCGCCCGGCTGCTGGAGCAGGCCGCCGCGAGCCTCCCCCCGTTCGATCCGGGCCCCTACACGCCCCCGACGGGCGTGGGGGTCGCCAACGTCGCCACGCCGGGCGCGTCCGGCGCGGACGTCGCGGCGCGGGCGACGCAGGACGCGAAGGCCCTGGCAGGCACGCTCCAGAACAGCCTGGAGCAGGGCGCCCTGCAGTTCGAGCAGCTCATCGCCAGCAACCCGGACCCCGCCTACCAGGAGGCGTTCGTCCGCGCCGCGGAGCCCTCGCTCGCGAAGATGGGCCAGCTCTTCGCCGGGGTGTCCCCGGAGACGGACCGCCAGCTCCACCCCCGCCCGCCGCTGCGCCACCCCGACCTTGCGCGGGACCGGCCGCTGCTCGACAAGCTGGCGAAGGAGGAGACCGCCATCGAGCAGAAGACGTACCTCGGCCTGGCGCGCGCCACGGAGCGGCTGAGAGAGCCGACCGCCGGGCTCGTGGGCAGGTACTTCACCCGGGACACGCCGCCGGGGTTCGCCAACCTCTCGCTGAGCCACGCCATCCGGACCGCCGTCAACTCCGGCATCGGCGCGCGGCTCGCGTTCGACATGGAGCGCGAGCTGGGCAGGAGCGCGGTCCTTCCGCCGGGTTTCAAGGGGCCCACCCGCGACATGGATGCCCAGGCCATCCACAAGACGCTGTGGAGCGCCATCGACGGGCTTCGCACCCGGTTCACGGCGGTCGCGGACAAGGCGGAGGAGCACCAGAAGCAGCTCACGGGGCTGCTCAGCGGCCCGGCCAAGGTCCTCACCCCGGAGCAGCAGCAGGCCTTCACCGCCACCTTCCTGAACGACCCCGAGCGCAAGAAGGACCTGGCGGACTTCGAGCAGCTCAGCAAGCTGCTGGCCAGCGCCGCCCCGGATGGCGCGCCGTCGGGCGCGGATGGGCCGGAGGTCGTCGCGCTGGCTCGCGAGCTGCCGCGGATGGCGGCGACGCAGTCCGGCGCCGAGTACCTCGCCTCCCAGCTCGCCGCCCAGGGCGAGAACCACCCCACGTTCCTCGACACCGTCGGCAAGCTGAAGGACCTCAAGGACTTCGACGAGAAGCTCGCCCTCGCGCTCGTGAAGAGCGCGGGCTCGGGCGCCATCCTCGCGGCGGGCCTCAAGTCGAAGGGAGGGGCGGAGGCCATCTTCAACGGGCTCGCGCGCAACGCCCACCTGTTCGGGATGGACCCGGGGGACATGCGGCAGTACGTCAAGCTGCTGCGCGGCATCGGCCCGGACTCGACGCATGCGCAGGTCCAGGGCATCACGCAGTCGCTCCGGGACCTCCTGCGCGACCAGGAGACGGGGCTGCCGGGCAACCCGGAGTCCCCCCGGAGCCAGGCGCTGCGCGGGCTGGGCGTCCTCGTCACCGCGACCGCGGCCGTGGGGGACGCCTCCGGCTGGAACCAGGCGGACTTCGCCGCGAAGATCAAGATCGTCGGCGACGGGCTCAGCGTCGGCGGGGACGGCGGGGCGCTCATCCTCGACGTGCTCGGCAAGTCCGCACCGCTCCTCTCCAAGGTGCTCGGCAAGGCGTCCGGCGCGGGCACGCTGCTGGGCGCGGTGGGTGACGGCATCCAGTCCTTCCAGGCCGTGAAGGAGGGCAAGTACTGGAAGGCCAGCGCGTCCGGCGCGCAGTCACTGGGCGCCCTCCTCATGGCGGGAGGCTCGCTGGTCCGGTGGCTTCCCGGCGCCCAGCTCATCGGCGCGGCCCTGTTCCTGGGCGGGCTCGCGGTGAAGTACCTGGACCCGGACAAGTACGCCACGCGGGGCGCCCAGGTGCGCCTGCTCACCGAGAGCGGCATGGACGGGAAGCTTGCGCAGAACCTCATCGACCTGGGCCCCGACCTCCTGGACAAGCGACTGCGGCAACAAGCGCGCATGTCGCCGGAGCAGGTGCAGCGGTTCATCACCGACCACCCGGAGCTGGCGCGAGAGCCCCTCCAGTTCGACAGCCTGAGCCAGGGCGCCAACGCGATGGGGATGAAGGGCGCGGACTACCAGGCGTTCCTGGAGCGACTGGCGAAGGCCCACGGCGTGGACGTCGGCACGCTCGCGACCGAGGTCCACTTCCGCTTCTACGGCCATCCTCCGTCGAGCGGCGCGAGCCAGGGGCAGCCGTCCCCGGACGAGGCGTTCCGCCAGTGGGTGGAGGCGCGCACGCCGGAGGTCGCGGCCTGGGCGAAGCAGCACCGGAAGCCCTGAGCCCGCCCCGCCGGGGCGACGGATGGGCGGCACCGGGGACGGGCGGGTGGATCCAGACCCGATTCCAGGCTCACTTGAGCCTGGAACGACACCTCCCGCATCATGCCACGCCATGAGCGCCGACCCCGACCCCGCCCCCGCCCAGGCCTGCTGCGCGAACCACCCGTCAGCGCCCGCCACCGGCACCTGCCAGCGCTGTGGCGCCTTCATCTGCGCGGCCGAGAACGGCCTCCTCTGTCCTGCCTGCGCCATCCTCCCCGACGCGGCCGGCCCCGAGGCCTACCGGGCGAAGCACTGGGGCCGAAGCGACGGGTGGGCCTTGGCGTTGGGCGTCGTCGGAGTCTGGTCCTGGGTCATCATCGTGCTGCAGGTGGTGGGCGGTGAGATGGACTGGACGAACACCGTCCTCAACGCCGGGATGGGCCTGGCCTGCTTCGCCTACTGGGGAGGCTGGGCTCCCATGCGGCGCGGCATCTTCGTGGTGCCCGTCTTCATCGGGGCGTCCCTCCTCGCCGCCGGGGGGCGCGGGGTGGCGCTCGCCGCCATGGTGGCGCTCGCCTTCGCCGTGCCCCTGGTGCTCGCCTGGCACAGCACGCGAAACCGGCTCTTCTTCCGCCTCGAAGTGACGCCCGCGGCCCTGGAGAAGAGCTGGCGTCGCTACATGGACCCGCGCATCGCCAACGCGGTGTTCGTGCTCGCGTGCCTCAGCGCCTGCTTCCCGCTGCTCGCGTTCGTGAGCGTACCGCTGTGGGTGAGCATGCTGCGGCGCTCGGACCCGGTGACCGGCAAACCGATCCTGCGGAGGGGCTTCGCGGTCGCGGGGCTGTTGGTTGCCCTCGTCGGACCGCTGGTGGGTTTCGTCATGATCTACGACGTCTTCTCCACGCCCCCGTCGCGCTGAGCCGACCTCGCTGGCACGGCCCACCGTGCTCCTGGCCCGCGGAGCCTCCCTTCGCTAGGCTGGCCGCGCCATGGCGATCGAGAAGGCACTGCTGCTCATCGCGGACATCGGTGGGTACACCCGTTTCATGAAACACCACCGCTTCAGCCTCGCGCATGCGCAGGACACGGTGGCGCAGCTGCTCGAGGCCGTCATCGACGCCTCCGGCCGGTTCAAGCTCGCGAAGCTGGAGGGGGACGCGGCCTTCTTCTATGCCGTGGGCAACGACGGCTCGGCCTTCGCCCAGCAGGTCTCGGACATCCGGCGCGCCTTCCTCGCCCGGCGCGAGCAGCTCATCATCGACCGGATGTGCAAGTGCGACGGGTGCATGCAGGTCAACGCCCTGACCCTCAAGTTCGTGGCCCACGACGGAGAGATTGCCTTCCAGCGGGTGAAGCACCTCACGGAGCTGGCAGGGATGGACGTCATCCTCGTGCACCGGATGCTGAAGAACGACGTCCCCGTCGCGGAGTACGTCCTGATGACAGACCCGGTGCTCGCGAGGCTGGACCCGGCGCTGCGCCAGGTCACCCGGGGGCTGGAGCACGACTTCGAGGGCATGGGCCGCACGGCGACGCACTACCTGGACCTGGGCGACGTCGCCACGGCGCTTCCCCAGGCGCTCGGCCCCAGTCTGGTTCGCAGGCTCTGGTCCAAGCTGGCGCTGGAGCTGCGCTCGCTCAAATACGTGCTGGGCTTCAAGAAGCCCTGCGAGGACTTCCGCAACGTCGAGATCATCGACGCCCAGGGCCCGTGAGCGGGCCGGCGACCGTGCCCCCCGTTCCCTGCCGTGGGCTTCTCCGTGCTGGACGCGCCGGGCCCGCGGGGGCAGCCTTGCGCGCCGTTCCACCCTTCCCTGTTCGACCTCAGGAGTCCTTCCCATGAAGCTCAAGGCATTGTGCCTCTCCATGTCGCTGCTGGTCCTCCCCGGCGTGGCCTCCGCCCAGAGCGCGCTGGACGCGCTCAAGAAGTCCGCGGGCGACGCCGGCAAGGGCGCCGTCGAGAAGCGCGTCAACACGAAGCTGATGGACGAGGGCCGCAAGAACCAGTGCAGCTTCAAGTCGGGCACCGCCGAGCTGGACGCCGGCTGCGACGCGAAGCTGAAGAAGCTGGCCGCGACCCTCATCGACGCCAAGAAGCAGCTCGATGGCGCCGGGGTGAAGAGCTACAAGTTCGAGGTCTCCGGCCACACGGACTCGTCCGGTGACGCGGCGAAGAACAAGAAGCTCAGCGAGCAGCGCGCGGAGACCCTCGTCAAGGAGCTGGTGACGCGCGGCGTGCCCCGCAACGAGATCATCGCCGTGGGCTTCGGCTCCGAGAAGCCCCTGGTGAAGCCGGACGACACCGCCGCCAAGAAGGCGAAGAACCGCCGCTACGAGCTGCGGGTCCGCCTGTAGCCGTCAGCCGCCCCGAGGCTGGCGGCGACCATGCGCGTCGCACCGGACGGACGTGCCTCTCGCCGTGTCGGAGAGGCCGTCACCGCCCTGGCTTCACGATGCCGTGGCCTTGGAAGCACGCGCCTGGACCAGCCGCCACGCGAGGGCCGTGAGCAGCCCGGCGATGGCGGCCTTGAGCACCCCTCCGGGAACGAAGGGAGCGAAGCCCTTGTGAAAGGCCGTGGCGGAGTCGAGGGAGACCGCCACCCGGAGCCAGCCCATGCCGATGCCCAGGATGACGAGCTGGCCCACGAGGAAGACGGGCACCGCCGTCCACGGCCGCCTGTCGTAGCCGTGGCGCGCCGCGAGCCCCACGAGCCAGGCCGCGGGCAGGAAGGCCACCAGGTAGCCCCCGGTCGGCCCGACGAGCTGTCCCCAGCCGCTGGCCGCCTTCGCGAAGAACGGCAGCCCCACCGCCCCCAGCAGCAGATAGACGAGCTGCGCGGCCATGCCCCGTCCAGGCCCGAGCGCGGCGGCCGTGAGGACGACCGCGAGCGTCTGGCCCGTGATGGGCACCGGCGAGCCCGGCACCGCGATGGCGACCTGCGCGAGCAACGCGGTCCAGAGCGCCGCGCCGAGCACGAGCGCCGCCTCATGCGCGCGCGTGCGCACGAAGACGTCCGCCAGGACGCGATGCGGGGGAAGACTGGCGCCCGCGCTCAACGCGGACCCGTCAGCGAGGAGTGCGAACCGGATGACGACACAAAGGGGCGTGGGGACACGGGCCGATGCTCAGCGAGGACGGGGCCTGATGCAAGGCGAAGGGCGCCTCGCCGTCAGCGCCTCCGCCTGACCGTGTAGAGTTCCCCTCTGGAGGGGACTCATCATGGGAATCACGATGTCGCAGCACGAGTACGCCACGGCATTCCGTCTGCTCGCGGCCACCGCCCGACACCCCGAGAACATCCATCGCGTCGTCGAGGATCGGCTCCTTCCCCAACTGCCGACGTCCCCCACGCTGCTGGATGTGGGCGCCGGTTCGGGCAAGGTGGCCGAAAAGCTCGCGCGGCACTTCGCCTCGCTCACCCTGCTGGAGCCCAATCCCGAGCAGATCGCCCCGTTCCAGCACGAGAAGGCGAGGATCCATCTCAAGTCCCTGGATGGCTTCCACTCGCCAGACACCTACGAGCTCGTCGTGTGCTCGCACGTGCTGTACCACGTCCCTCCTCCTGAATGGGGACGCTTCATTGACAGACTGCTCTCGTTCGTCCGCCCCGGGGGCTGCTGTCTGCTCGCGATGGCCGCCGCGCGCGGGCCGACCTACGAGTTGTGCAGCGACTTCTCCAAGACGTTGATCTTCAGCGAGCAGTTGATCGCCGAGGTCCAGCGCAAGCAATTGGCGCACGAGGTCATCCCGACGATGAGCGGGTTCGCCGCGGCCACCTTCGAGGAGATGTACACGCTCTGCCGCTTCCTCGTGCTGGAGGGCTGTTTCACGGCGGAGCAGCTCGCGGCCCTGACCGAGGACCAAGCGCGCGAACTGGATGCGCGGATCCGCGCGCACACCGAGCGCTGCCGCGGGGCCGACGGCATGTACCGCCTGGAGCAGGACGAGGATCTGGTCCTCATCTTCCGGACATGAAGTCGAAGGCCGCCAGGGCGGGCCCAGGGGACTCCCTGCGCGCGCCCTGGTGCCTCCCGCTCCCGCCTGGGCGTGCGCCTACGGCGTCCCTTCCTCACCGACGTGGAAGGAGTTGCTGATCACCGGCTCCTGGGCGGCGCGCCCCTGGGAGTCGGTTCGCAGCGTGTCCACGTCATGCACGACGCGGTACTCACCAGCCCGCAGCGTGTCGGGGAGCCGCAGCGTGCCCTGGGCCTGGGCCCTGCGCTCCAGCGTGTGAAGGATGAGCGGGCAGGCCTCGGTCTCGCCCAGGTGCGGCGTGTGGCTCCACCCGCTGTCCTCCTGGAGCTCCAGCCGGACGACGCAGAGGTTGTAGCCCACCTCGCGGAGCCCCTCGTTCTGGAGCAGGAGCTGCACGGTGTCACCGGGCTGGTACGTCGCGGCGTCCGTGGTGAGGGAGACCTCGACCTCGCCGCAGGCCACCAGGAGCAGGGTGAGGGCCATCAATGGAAGTGTGCGTCGCATCCGCGTCCTCCTGAGAATGAGTCCCGGCGCTGGTGCAGGCGCCGGGCCAGATTCATCCCCACGTTCTCCCAGAGGAGCGCGCGGGCGAGGCTCTCGGAAATCCGGAGCCGTGCCGTCTGCCGCCACGGATATCTGAGTCCCCCGGGAGGCACGGCGGGTCACCGTGACGCGAGCTATGAGTCCAAGGGCCCGAACGTCGTGTACTTGCGCACCACCCACACGTCGTTCACGAGCCGCAGCTCGACGACGCCCAGGGCGATCTGCCGCAGATATTCCGTCTGGTTGATGAAGGTCCCGTCATCGAGCTCCAGCAACCAGTCGTCGTGCAGGTGCGCCTGTCCGTCCTTGGCCGTGCTCTTCTCATAGCGAATCGAAAAAAGCTTGGACAGGTTGTTGCGGCGGCTCTGGGTACTGAAGACCGTCAGGTTTGGTGAGTCCTCGTCCCGCATCTTGACGCCGAGTTCCGCCAGCACGTCTTTGGGAAAGAGGAGCCCGTAGATGCGCGTGGCCTTGTTGTTTCCGACGGTGAGCTCGCCTCCGAAGTCAATGGCCCCCTGGAAGCCGATGGCCATGGCCTTCTCCCCCGGAGGGGCGTCGGTGACGGTGGTGACGGTGGGCAGGACGCCTTCGCTGTCCGTGAGCTGCCGGACGCGGTCGATGGGGAGGCCGCCCTGGGTGGGAAGCATGGCCAGATCCACTTCGTGGATGTGCCGCTCGCGAACCGATTCCGTATAGGCGGGGATCTTCGGGGGCGCGCCGGACTTGCGCGCCAGCACGTCGAAGCGCTCCTCAAGCGTCTTGTGGTCTTCCCCCACATGGGGCTGTTTCGGCGTGTCCTCAAGCAACAGGAGCAGGTGGTTCGACGGGACGAAGGGCATCGATCTGGCGCGGAACCCGCCGATGATCCCGTTCATCGCGTCAGGGAGACCCATCTCCAGCCGGTAGATCAACGGCAGGTGCGCCTGCGACTCGAATTGCGTGATGTACGCGCGAAGCTCGGCGAAGGCGCTCCGTGTGGCGCGGCGCTGGAGGAGCTGGAGGCGCCGATGCAGCGCGCGCAGCTTGACGTTGAGCGCGTTGTTGCCGTTCTGGAGCGTGAGGTAGAGCTGGTTGCTCAGTTGATCCACGTCCCTTTGGATGGGACCCAACTGGAGATAGCGCTGATGGAGGAGCGCCTCGCTCTTCTTCATCTCCGCGCGCAGATGCCGGGTGTCGGAGACGGTCTTGTAGGGCACCGAAGACCCTGGCTGCGGTGGCGGCACGACCGGCTCGGGCGGATACGGCGTCTTGGAGCGCTCGTAGAGGATCGTGGTCTGGGCTTCCGCGATCCTGGAATAATAGTAACCGTCAGCCTTGTAGAGACCGTTGACGGGTTGCCGCTCCTTTCTTGAGAACTCGACCTCCTGGCGGGAGCTGTCGACCTGCCGGACGACGCGGAAGCACTGGATCGCGACGGCTGGACTGCCCGTCACGGTCGTGCATCCCGGGCCTCGCGTGGCCCCCCTCCCCGCACCGCGAGCGAAGCGCCCCCCGCGCAGGAACGCCACCGCCAGGGTGGCCAGGCGGTCCGCCTCGGCCTCGAGCTTCGCGTCGTCCAGGACGCCGCCCCGCATGTCGGGAACGTCGCCCCGGCGCTGCTGAACCACATGGGCCAGCTCATGCGCGAGCAGCCACACTCCAGCCTCCGTCCCAGGTCGATACCGGCTGGGCACGAAGTGGATGTCCGTGCCGTGCGTGAAGGCCCACGCGCCAAGCGCCAGGGGTCGGGCGTCCAGATGGACACGCACGTCGGAGAAGTCCTCGGCGAAGAACGCCTCCAGGCGGCGCCGCAAGCCCAAAGGCAATGGCTTTGCAGTCCCCTGCCGCTCAAGCCGTGTCAGATCGTTGTTGGACATTCTCCGGATTATACAGGAAAACCGGATTCGCAACCGCGAGTGGAGCCCCCAGCCGCTCTGAGCCCCGCCCTCCTGGCATGTCCCGCCCGCTCAGCTCCCGGGCGCGCGGTAGGCCGGGAAGTAGTCCGTGTCGCGTCTGCTCGCGGAGAGCCGGGCGTACACGGTGGGCTCGCAGATCAGCTCGTGGGTGCAGAGCCGGGAGCTCGCGTTCGCGAAGCTGCGCTTGAACTGCTCCAGTCCGTCACCCGGGCGGACGCCGCCGCCCAGGTGGAGCGGCAACCCCAACCGCGTGCTGAGCTCCACCAGCGCCCCGAAGACGGTGTTCTTGGCCGGCGAGCGCCCCAGGTCCGCATCCGCCGTCCCGCCCAGGTAGTAGTGCATCACGCCATCGCTGGAGACGCCCACGCCCGAGGAGGCGATGTGGCCGTCCGCCGCACGGGTCGTCGCGAGCCACGCGTTGGGCGAGGAGAACAGCTGCTCGAAGTACGCGTCGGAGAAGAAGTAACGGGAGTGCGCCCCGTCGCGGACCATGGTCTGCAGGTAGACGTCCTTGAAGCCCTCCCGCTCCTCGTGCGAGGTCTCGCGCATCGCAGAGCAGGTGCTCACGAAGCCCAGCCGGGTGTTGCGCCGCATCTGCCGGCGGGCCTCCGGCTGGAACTCGATGGGCAGACGGGGATCGATGAAGAACACCTCGTTGCGCTCCGTCCCGCCCGCGAAGCAGCGGGGACCGGTGACACGGTCGCGCACGAAGAGGCTGACGAGCCCCGTGTCCGTCCAGTCCACGGCGTCCTTCGGCACCTCGCGCAGCCCGTCCATCCGCCCGCCGGGATAGCCGTACGGGGAGATGGCGTCGCGATACGGCGTCCCTTCAATGGGCCGCACGATGAGCGGCACCCGCAGCGCCCTCCCCTCGCCGTCCTCGATGGCGAGCGTATGCGTGACCCCCTCGGCCCGCAGGTGGTGCGCGGAGCGGAAGTAGTCCTCCGACAGGGCGGAGCTGCCTTCGTCAGCGACCAGGATGGCGCGACATTGATTCAGGCGCGTAGGCCTGACCCGCGAGATTTCGGACTGGTTCATCATTCGAGCGCATCCTTTCAATGAGCGGCGCGGCGCCCCACCTCCGCCTCCTGCTTCGAGCGCGCGGAGACCTCATGCAATGCGTGGAGAGACCGCCGTCCGGGCCTGTGCCTTCCGTCGCCACTGGCGGTAGCCGCGAAGCGCGGGCTGTTCAACGCGGTAGGTGATGAACGTGGCCAGCAGGAGCCCGGCGGCGAACGCGACCGCGATGGCTGTTTCGGGACGCCAACCCGCGGCCTCGAGCCGCCGGATGATGACGTAACCGATGTTCTGGTGGACCAGGTAGAACGGATAGGAGATGAACCCCAGGAAGAGCAGCGGGCGCCAGGTGAGCCAGCGCAGCGCACCCCGGGAGAGCGCGAGGCAAAGGCAGAGCACGACCCCGAACACGGGGAGGGGCGCGATGCTCCCGACGAGCACCTCGTGCGCGAAGCAGACGCCCATCAGCGCCAGCGAGGCGGGGACGGAGACCTGGCCGCGGCTCTGCTTGAAGGCCAGCACGCCCAGCGCGAAGAACTGCAGGTGCGGCCGCCCCGCGAGGCGGGCGACGAAGGGCATGCCCATCGCCTGCGCGGCCAGCTCGGCCACGGTCTGCAGCGCGACGAGCGCGATGAAGATGGGGATGACCTTGGGGAGCGCCCGCGCGAACACGAGCCCGAACATCAACAGGTAGAAGGACAGCTCGATGGTCAGCGTCCAGTACACGGTGTCCACATGCGGGACGCGCAGGAGTTCGTGAAACATGGTCAGGTTGACCAGGGCCGTCTGGAAGCCGAACTCGCGCTCCGGCAGCCCGAACAGTGACACCACCGTGAAGGTGAGCGCGACCGCCGTCCAATAGGCCGGGTAGAGCCGGGCCGCGCGTCCCATCACGAAGTCCCGGGCCCGCTCGACGCGCTCCAGCGACATCAGGATGACGAAGCCGCTGATGGCGAAGAAGAGCTGAACCCCATACTTCCCGACGTACAGCTCCCCCCAGAGGGGAGCGGTGTGTCCGTAGAGGTCGCTGTATTCGGACGTGAAGTGATACAGCGCGACCGCCAGCGCCGCGAAGCCTCGGAGTGCGTCCAGCTCCACCAGGCGCGGGTGGTTCGCCTCCGAGGCTGCGGCAGCGCTTCTCATCCGGGTTCACCCTTCCTGGACATCTCCGGCCAGTGCTCGGAACGGGTCGGAAGGTAGGTGACGGCCTCTGTCCTCACCATGACCCCTCCGGTCGAGGACATGTGTCGCGTCCTCCGCACCCGTCGGCCCTGGCGTCGGAGGCCCGTCGTGAGCCGCCTTGGCGACGGACTGCGCCACCCGCGCGGTGCATGAAGCGCCGGGCGCGCGATAGGCCGGAAAGAAGTCACTGCCGGCGCGGCCTTCCGACAGGTGGGCATACACGGCCGGCTCGCAGATGAGTTCGTGGGTGCAGAGCCGGGAGCTCGCGTTCGCGAGGCCCCGCTTGAACTGCTCCAGGCCATCACCTGGGTGGATACCCCCGCCCAGGTGGAGCGGGACCCCGAGCCGCGTGGAGAGCTCCACCAGCGTCCAGAAGACATTCTTCGCCGGCGAGCGCGCCAGGTGCACATCCGCCGTGCCCCCCAGGTAGTAGTGCAGCATGCCGTCACTGCGGACGCCCAGCGCCGCGGAGGCCACGCCCCCGTCCGGCGCCCGCGTCGTCACCAGCCACGCGCAGGGCGAAGCGAACAGCTCCTCGAAGTAGGCGTCGGAGAAGAAGTACCGGGGGCTTGCCCCCTCGCGGAGCATGGTCTGCCGGTAGATCTCCTTGAAGCCCTCCTGCTCCTCGCGCGGCGCCTCGCGGGCCTCACGCGCGGTGGTCACGAAGCCCAGCCGGAGGTTGCGCCGGATGTGTCGGGAGTGCATCTCCCGGAATTCGACCGGCAGGCGCGGGTCGATGATGAACACCTCGTTGCGCTCCGTCCCTCCCGTGAAGCAGCGGGTTCCCGCGACGCGGTCGCGCACGAAGATGCTGACGAGCTCCGTCCCCCTCCAATCCACCGCCTCCTTGGACACCTCCCCGAGCCCGTCCACCGCTCCCCCGGGGAACCCATACGGGGAGATGGCGTCGCGGTACGGCGTCCCCTCGATGGGCCGCACGATGAGCGGCATTCGCAGCGAGTTCCCCTCGCCGTCCTCGATGGCGAGCGTATGCGTTACCCGTTCGGCCCGCAGGTGGTGCGCGGAGCGGAAATAGTCCTCCGTCAGCGCCAACGTCCCTTCGTCAGGGACGAGCACGGCCCTCGTTTGCCTCATCCGCATGTTCGCGACCCCAAAGGAAGTCCCTTCCGTGACGCCTTTTCTGGGCGCAGGGAACGCACCCCGCCGTTCCCATTGCAGGGTATCCCCATGGCCCGTCCGCTGGAGCCGCCTCCCGGGACACCCCGGATGTTGGAATCCGGTCGCGGGCGCCGCGGAGGCGGCTACGGCACGGGGCTCACGTCCACGTCGACCACGCGGGGCTCCTCGGTGCTGCTCGCGCCGGTGAAGGACGGCATCGCGGCGCCCACCTGGAGCGTGAGCGTCACCTCGCCCGTGCTGAGCTGGGTGGGCACGTACTTCCAGAAGAGGCGCACCGGCCCCGCGGTCTCCCCTTCGCGCAGCAGCGCCTCGGTGGCGCGCTGTTCAATCTCCGCCGGGGTCAGCAGCGTCCGCAGCAGGTGGCCCTGGCGGGCGAGCGGGGGCCACTTGATCAACGCGCGCTGGAAGGCGCCATCCACGCCGTGGGTCACCACCGCGCGGTGGCCCTCCACGCGGATGCCGTGGAGCGCGCGCAGCACGAAGGTCTTGTGGTTGACGACTTCGGGAGCGCCGACGGCGCCGTTCTCCTCATTCCGGACCAGGCCCTGCACCTGCCGCACCGGCCCCACCTCCGCCGTGGGGATGCCCCAGGCCTGGAGGCGCGACAGGGTGCCTTGCTGAAGCAGCGAGGGCTCCTGCGGGGTGGCCGGGCCGCTTTCGGTCTTGCGCAGCGCCAGCAGGCTCCCGGAGTAGGGGTCGCGCTCCAGCTTCCAGGTCAGGGACTCATGGTCGCGGCGTGAGGCGAGTCCCCCGTCAGCCGGAAGGGCTCGCGGGTGCCCAGGAGCGCGTGATGCACGGCGGCGTCCTCGAACGCGGCGCGGGTGAGCAGCACGGAGGGCAGCCCTCCGGTGGGAGGCGCGGCGATCGCGGTGGCGTCGAAGGTGAAGCCGGTGCTGAGCGTCGTCGCGGCGAGCACCCGTTGCTGGGGGGTGTCCACGGCGGTGGGGTACAGTTCGCGGCCGTTCTCGGGGTCGCAGCCCTTCACGAAGAAGTAGCTGGAGCCGGTCTTCTCTCCGGTGGACTTGCGGTCCCTCCAGCCACCCGTCGCATCCATGGCCTTGCGGTCCGCCTGGGTCTTGCCGAAGACGATGGACACCGGGCAGTCGTCCTTGAAGACGCCCCAGTCGTAGGCCTCGTCGAGCCAGTTCTCGCCCACGCCGTCGTTCTTCGAGTTCGCCGCGTAGTCGTCCAGGTAGCGCTTCACGAAGTTGCCGCACGAGGAGTCACCGTGGAAGGCATTCCAGACGGTGAAGCCGCTGCCGTGAGACGTGGGTTTCGTTCGCCAGCGCTCCCGCCGCCGGCAGCAGCAGCGCTCCCGCCAGCGCCGCGCGCGTCCACTGCGTCGTCTGCTTCCGGAGTCTCATGGTCCTGGTCTCCCTCCACGAGGGGTGTGCATGTAGGGCCTTCAGCGGCCGGAGGATCGCGGTGTGTGTGCCGCCCTCCTTCCAGTCACGGCTCCTCAACGGAGCCCGGGGGAATTCCTCCTCACCCTGGCCGCAAGAATGGTCCGGAGCGCACGACGTGAGGGAGACTCCCCGCGAACGAAACCGCCAGACGGAGCAACGCCATGAATTGGAAGACATCCTCCGCGGTCCGGCTGCTTGCCCTCTCCCTGTTTGCCTGGGGCGCCTCCGCGTCCGCACAGACCTTTTCCCTCACGCCGCCCTGCGCGCCAGGGCTGTGCGGCGCATCGAAGATTGGTGGCGCGGCGGTGAAGCCGGCCGGCGCCACCCGCGAAACGCAGTCCATTGAAGTCGACGTGGCCGCGACCGCGCTCCTCCAATCCAGCAGCGAGCACATCGCGATCAGCGGGTTCGCGAGCGGCCAGCCCTTCAACACGACGGGCGCCTTCAGTCCCAATGCGCCGAATGGAGGAATCGGAATCGCGTTGGGCCGGATCGACAACGCCGCCCATCCGAGCTGCCCCGCGGATGCCTCCGACACCCAGGTCGAGTTCGCGATCGAGCAGTTCGGGTGGAGCGACATCTACGGCTCGCGGATCCTGGACTGCGTTTCGTTCAGCAAGTCGGCCCTCAGCGGCGTGTGGAAGCTCCGGATCAGCCTCTTCGTCCAATGTTGGGGCGCGACGTGCAGCGCGGCCGCGACGGTGGAGAATGCATCCACGTTCGCGCTGCTCGGTTCGGTGTCGTCCACCGCCATCCCGCTGCAGAACCCCACCATCGCGCGTCGACCCTGGTACGCCGTGACCAACTTCGCCGCCGAGCCGTTCAACTACAGCGCCAGCTTCTGGGTGCGGGACGAGACGTACACCCCCTTCTTCTAGGCCGGCTCCTTCCAGGTGTGCCCCATGCCACGCGACGCGCGGGAGTACGGTCGCAATCACGCGGACCGCATCGCTGAGATCGAGCGGAAGTTCGGGCCCGACAAGGTCGAACAGGTGCTCGCCCAGCTGAGCCGGATTTCACACCCCACCGAGCAGCTGCTGGGTGCCATCGTCTTCCTCGCCAGGCCGGGCCATGTCGGCGACATCGCCTCCTCGGTGTCGCTCGCCAACCAGGATGCCTCCGCGGTCCTGAACGCCGCGACGGTCAAGGACGAACGAGGTTGAAGGCCTCCCTGCTTCCGCGACGCCCCTCGCGCCTTGCTTCACGGCATCCGCGCGAGGTGCGCGCGCCGCGCCTGCTGCTACGCTCGGCGGCGCCCTCCCTGGGAGCCCCGAGCCGATGAAGCGTGCCCTCCTCGCCCTGCTGGCCATCCTCCTGCTCCTCGTGGGCGCCCTCGTCGTCCGCACGCTGCGCTTCGGCTCGCGGCAGGTGCCCGCCGAGCCCGCCGAGCCCTTCTCGGTGGATGCCACCGGCGCCGCGGGCCGCCTCGCGGAGGCGCTGCGCCACCGCACCATCGCCGCTTCCGACGGCATCAGCGCGGACGACGCCGCCTTCCGGGCGCTGCACGCCCAGCTCGTCGCCGCCTTTCCCCTCGTGCACGCGCAGCTCGGACACGAGGCCGTGGGCGCGCACTCGCACCTCTACACGTGGAAGGGCACGGAGCCCGGACTGAGTCCCGTGCTGCTGATGGGCCACCTGGACGTGGTGCCCGCGGAGGCGGAGGCCACCTGGAGCCACCCGCCCTTCGGCGGTGAGGTGGCGGACGGGTACATCCACGGGCGCGGAGCGCTGGACGACAAGGGCAGCGTGCTCGCCATCCTGGAGGCCGTGGAGGGCCTGCTCGCCCAGGGCCACCGCCCGCGCCGCACCGTGCTGCTCGCCTTCGGCGCGGACGAGGAGGTGGGGGGGCGTGACGGCGCCGCCCGCGTGGCCGCGCTGCTGCGACAGCGGGGCGTGCGCCTGGAGTCGGTGCTGGACGAGGGAGGCCCCATCGGCGTGGGGCTCGTGCCCGGCGTGGCCTCGCCGGTGGCGCTGGTGGGGGTGGCGGAGAAGGGCTCGGGGCGCGTGGAGCTGGTGGTGCGCAGCGCGGGCGGGCATGCGTCCATGCCCCCGCGACAGACGGCCGCGGGCATCCTCGCCCGCGCCCTGGTGAGGCTGGAGGAGCACCCCTTCGAGTCCGGGCTGCGCGGCGGGACGCGGGCGCTGTTCGAGTACGTGGGGCCGGAGATGGGCTTCGGCATGCGCCTGCTCTTCGCCAACACCTGGCTCTTCGGGCCCCTCATCGAGCGACAACTGGCCGCGGCGCCCACCACGAACGCCAGCATCCGCACCACCCTCGCGGCCACCATGCTCGAAGGCAGCCCCAAGCCCAACGTGCTGCCCTCGCAGGCGCGCGCGGTGCTCAACGTCCGCCCCCTGCCGGGCGACAGCCTGGAGGACGTGCGCGCCCACGTGCGCGAGGCGGTGGACGACGCGCGCGTGGAGCTGAGCGTCGAGGGCGAGGAGGCATCGCCGGTGTCGCGCCTGGACACGGAGGGCTGGCGGCAGTTGCAGCGCAGCATCCGGCAGGTGTTCCCGGACGTGCTGGTGGCGCCCTTCCTCACCGTGGCGGCCACCGACTCCCGCCACTTCTACCCCTTGACCGACAGCGTGTACCGCTTCATGCCCGTGCGTCTGGCCCGCGAGGACCTGGCGCGCATGCACGGTCGCGATGAGCGGCTCTCCGTCGCGGGTCACGCCGCCGCCATCCGCTTCTACGCGCAGTACCTGCGCAACGCCACGCGCTAACACGGGGCCACCGCCACGTCGCTCCAACTTCGTGTTCGACATCGGGCCGGAGGTGGCGTTGTGCATCCAGCACCGCCCTGATGACTGCCAGCCGGGGCACCACGGTTGAGGAGCACCTCCGACCGCTCGTCCCGGGTGGACGGGGCTTGTCCGAGGTGGCCCGGCAGCGGGCCGTCAGGGACCTGTCCTAGACTGGACACCCTTCGTTCGGAGACCTCATGGCTCGCGCCGCTCGCTTCGCTCCCCTGTTGCTGCTTCCCCTGCTGACGCTGTTCGGGCCGGTGGCCTGCGGCGATGATGAGCCGGACGCCTCCCCCGACAGCGGCACACAGGTCGGGGACGCGGGAGGAGGGACAGACGCCGGCATCCCCGACTCGGGCATTTCGGACGCCGGTACGGGCGCGCAGGACGCTGGCACGGAGGACGCTGGCACGGAGGACGCTGGCACGGGCATGGCGGACGCGGGGACAGGCACGGAGGATGCCGGCACCGATGGCGGCGTGGCGTGCACCCCGAGCGGCTGGGACGCAGGGACGGCGGACACGGACGTCATCAACGACACGTCGCTGGACATCCTGGTCCGGCTGCGCGCCATCCCGGGGCTCACGGTGCAGGAGAACCCCAACGGGGCGAGGGTGCCGCAGGGCTACCGCTTCTTCATCATGACGCTCAACCAGCCGGCGGACCATGCGCATCCGGAGTGCCAGCGCTTCGAACAGCGCGTGACGCTGCTGCACACGGCGGACACGAGCCCCACGGTGCTCTTCACCGGCGGCTACGGCGTCTCCGTGGCTCCCGGCCGTTCAGAGCTCACGCAGCTCCTGGGCGGAAACCAGATCTCGGTGGAGCACCGCTTCTTCCCGCCCAGCATCCCGGCCCCGGCGGACTGGAGCCACCTCACCATCCGCCAGTCCGCGGATGACTTCCACCGCATCGCCCAGGCGCTCAAGCCCATCTACACCGGCAAGTGGGTGTCCACGGGCGGCAGCAAGGGCGGCGAGACGGTGGTGTTCTTCCGCCGCTACCACCCGGACGACGTGGACGCCACCGTGGCGTACGTGGCGCCCCTCGCCCGCCGCGACGACGAGCGCTTCCCGGCGTTCCAGGCGGTGGTCGGCGGCGCGGCGCAGGCGGCCTGCCGCGAGCGGCTGTGGGCCTTCCAGCGCGAGGTGCTCTCGCGCCGGGAGAGGATGCTCGACCTGTACCGCGCCCATGCCGCGGAGCAGGGACTGCAGTTCACGCGGCTGGGGTTCGAGCTGGCGCTGGAGCACGCGGTCATCGAGACCTACTTCGCCTTCTGGCAGTACGACGTCCCGTCACGCTGCACCCAGAGCATCCCCGAGCCCACCGCCACGGATGAGGCGCTCTTCGCCACGCTGGACTACGAGGTGGGGCTGGACAACTTCGCGGATCCCGGCCTCGATGCCTACGCGGCCTACTACTACCAGGCCGCGCTGGAGCTGGGCTGGCCCCGGCCCTACGAGGAGCACCTGGGCGCGCTCATCCACCACCCGGGCACCGACACCGGCGACGTGTACTCGCCGCCCGGCATCCCGTTCGTCTTCCGTCCAGAGGCCATGCCGGACATCCAGGACTGGGTCTCCGTTCATGGCGAGCGCCTGATGTTCATCTACGGCGGCCTGGACCCGTGGACGGCGGCGGCCTTCGTGCTCGGCAACGCGCAGGACTCGTTCCTCTACAAGGTGGAGGGCGGCAACCACGGCGCGCGCATCAGCCATCTGCCGCCGGACGTGCAGGCCACGGCGAAGGCCCACATCAACCGCTGGATGGGGGTCGCCCCGCTGAAGCGCGCCCCGAAGGTCTCGCTCGCGGAGGAGCCGCCCACCTTCGCGCCGCGCCTGCCGCCCCGGCTGCGCCCGGGCCTCCACCGCTGAGCGGGCGCAGGCCTGGGGCCGGGGGCCTTCCGCGCTTCAAGGCGAGCGGAGCACGTCACAGCGCGCGGAGGCCCCGCGCGCGAGGTCCTCCGCGACGGAGCGCAGCAGGGTCCCGGTGAGCCCGGAGCGGTCAGCAGGCTCCGTCCCCGCTGGCGCCCCCTGGGTGAGCCAGGCCGCCACGCGCCCCAGGCTCGCGGCCGTCACCACCTGCAACCGCACCTCCACCTGCACGACGAAGCGCTCGCCCGGCTCCGGGGGCGCGTCCAGCATCCAGGCCACGCGCTCCAGTTCCAGCGTGGCCACCCCTCCTGGCAGGGGCCTTCCGTCCAGCAGATAGCCCGTGCGCGTGAAGGCGAGCACCTGGGTGACCCGCGCGTTGTCCAGGCGCGCATCGAACCAGAGGGCGCGGCGCCGGACGAGGGTCAGCTCCACCTCCAGCTTCCCCGCCATGCCCAGCCGCACCAACCGCTCCAGCTCGGGTGACACGAAGGCTCGGGCCTCCGGCCGCACCACCACGCGCCGCCCGGAGAGCGTCGCGGCGCAGGTGGCGCGGGCCTCGTCCGCCCAGGCCCCGGGCGCCAGCAGCCCCACCGACGCCATGAGCGCCGCATGGAGCCGCCACCGCCCGCGTGTGCCGTGCCGTGCCATGCCTCAGAAGGTCCGGACGAAGAGCAGGCGCGCTTCGGGCGTGGCCCGGGCCTTCTCATCCGTGCGCCACGCCGCCTCCACGCGCACCTCGTCGCCCAGGTGGAAGCTGCCGCCCACGCCCAGCCGGGGATCCGTCCAGTCCGAAGCGGCGTGCACCGCGCCCAGGTCCGCGAAGATGCCGAAGGCCTGCCAGCGGTACTCCGCGCTGCCGAGCACCGACGCGTCGCCCCCCCGGAAGTCCTTGAAGCCGAAGCCGCGCAGCGCGCTCCAGCCGCCCAGCGCCTCCTGCTTCTGCAGGGGCAGGTCCTGGCCTCCAGCGACGCGCAGGCGCACGCTCAGCCCCGAGTGCCAGTTGACGGGCAGGTCCAGCACCGCGTCACCGACCAGCTTCCAGAAGCGCGTGTCCACGCCCACCTGCTGCCCCACCTCCAGGGTGACGAGTCCGCGCAGCGCGGGCTCCCGCGTCCGGTGCGCTTCGCGCGGGAGGAGGGACGTCTCCGGCGTCCGGAAGAGCGAGCCCACCGGGGTCCCCGGCTTCGCCTTGCTGTCGTACTCGGCGCGCACCAGGACGGAGTGGAAGCGCCCTTCGCTCACCGGTGCGTTGGGGAAGGCCGGCGAGTCCCGGCGGAAGAGGCTGAGCGGCGGCGTGAAGGGCTGGAGCGATTCGTAGGTGTCGCCCCGGAACTCCGCGCCCGCGAGCCACGAGCGCGCCCAGCGCCAGGTGGCGAACGCCGCGAAGCCCTTGCGGCGGAAGTAGTCCCGGTCAGGCCGGTTGATGAGGAACGAGTAGACGTAGGAGTCGATGTCGCCCAGCCGCCAGCGATCTGCCGTGTCGGTGAAGTCGTGGGCCTGCGCGCCCACTTCCGCGAGCGCCAGCGCGGGCACCTGGAGCTTCGCGCCGCCCAGCAGGTTGACGCGGCGCTGACGCCGCGTCCCTTCCGGGTCGTCCGGCAGCCGCTGGCCGCCCAGCCGCAGCGGGACGAAGAAGGCCGCGTCCAGCGTCGCGTGCACCCGGTCCTTCGGATCCCAGAAGCGCAGCCCGGCCTCGAGCCCCGGCGCGAAGCCCGTCACCTGCGTGTGCACGGGCAGCAGCGCCACCGACAGGTCTGGTGGGCGCGGACGCACGTGCACCACCAGCCTCCTTCCCTCCAGGGTGAGACCCTCGCCCCGCTCGTCGTCCCACGAGAACAAGTGTCGCCAACCGGCTCCGGACTCCTCCTGCTCACGACGACGGGACGCGCGCCGCTCCTGCTCCTGGGTGCGGTAGCGCCGCGTGCCGTCGGCCTCGCGCGCCTCGATGACGCGCACGCCCCGGTCCGCCTCGCGCAGCCCCTCGCCGTCCACCGTGCGGAGGAAGCGCAGCCGCGACTCCAGGCGCTCCACGGCGCGGCGGGCGTCGCTCCGGAGGAAGACATCGCCTGGCGCCAGGCCCAGCGCCTCGCGCACCCGCGCCGCCATCTCCGGCTCCACGCCCTTCACGTCCACGGCCTCCAGCCGGCCCTCGTCCACCGTCACGACCAGCTGCCCCGCGCTGGACAGCGTGGCGGACAGCGTCGCCAGCAGGTAGCCGTCATCGTCCCGCAGGTCCTTCAGCGCGCGCTCCAGCGCGGCGTCCAGCCCGCCCAGGACGATGCCGGGACGGAACGCCCCCTGCTCCATGCGCGCGAGCCACTCGCGGGGAGGGCGGAGCGGTGGACACGGGTCGCTGACGGACACCGTCGCGCGGCGTCCCTGGACGCGGAACGTGGCGACGAACTCCTCGAGCGCATCGTCGTCGTCATCGTCATCCGCCGCGGAGGCGCCGGGCGGTCGCGGGAACAGGGCCTCCGTCCACTCGTGGGGAGGAAGGTCCTGGAGCCCCTGGACCTCCACCGAGGTGACGGTGGGGTTCTCCTCCAGCGCCACCTCCAGCAGCGTGGGTCCCTGCTCGCTGACCCGCAGGCGGGGCTCCACGCGGGCGAAGAGGCCCGTGCGCGCCAGCCGGCGCAGCAGCGTCTGCGTCTCGTCAGGGGACAGCGGGCGCGTGCTTCCGGCGGCGGGGGCGCCCACGAGCGAGCGCACCTGCCCGTCCGTCAGGTGCTGGAGCCCTACGAGTTCAAGGCCCGTCGGCGCCAGCATCTTGCCGTCGACGTCCAGCCGCAGCGGCGCGAGGACCGAGGAGGTGGCGGAGTCCTCGTCATCGTCGAAGCCGTCCGGGCACGCCTCACGTCGGAGGGAGCCCTTCTCGTCCGAAGCATGCCCATCGCGAGCGTCATCGTCCGAGTCCTCCCCATCGCGAGCGGAGTCGCCCGAAGCATGTCCATCGCGAACATCATCGTCCGGGGCCTCCCCGTCGCGAGCGCCATCGTCCGGTCGTTCAACGCCCCCGGGCGTTCCAGCCCCGGACCGGGCCCCTTCTGGGGAGGGGGCCGTGGGCGCGCCGGCAGCCGGTGGAAGTGTGCCGCCGTCCCCCACGGGTTGCGCGAAGGCGGCGAGCGAGACGAAGCAGAGGCAGAGCAGGATGCGATTCATGCGGAGGGGCAGGAGCATTTGCCGTTCCAGGCGGAGGGCCCTGGCAAGTGCCTGGAAGGACGAGGAGTCGCCGTGCGCGGCGATGTCATGGACACATCCGGATGTCATCGGGGAGATGTGCCCGTGACATCACCCGTGTCGCGCGAGGGCCTCTCACGGGACCACCGGGAGGCCCAGCGCCTTGATGCGTCGGTAGAGGTTCCCCCGGTCCACCTGGAGGAGGCGCGCGGCCCCGGCGATGCTCTCCCCTTCCCTGAGCGCGGCGCGGATGAGGTCCCGCTCGAAGTCCTCCACGTGCTCGCGGTAGCTCCTGTCGCCCAGCGTGCCCCGGGGCGCGGCCGGGGTGTCCGCCGGGGCCGTCACCGCGTCCGGGCGGAGCTCCAGCGGGCCCTCACCTCGCAGCAGGTTCAGCCGCTCGATGACGTTGCGCAGCTCGCGGACGTTGCCCGGCCACGGGTAGGCGCGCAGCGCGGCCTCCGCGCCGGGGGCCAGCACGAGCGTCGCCCGGGGGCCGGCGAACTCCGCGGCGAAGACGCGGGCCAGGGGCAGCAGGTCCTCCGGGCGCTCGCGCAGCGGCGGGACGTGCAGCGGCAGCACGTTGAGGCGGAAGAGGAGGTCCTGCCGGAAGCGGCCCTCCTTCACCGCGCGGGTGAGGTCCTGGTGCGTGGCCGCGAGGATGCGCACGTCCACCGGCACCGGCAGCGTGCCGCCCAGGCGCTCCACCTGACGGGTCTCCAGGACGCGCAGCAGCTTCGCCTGGAGCTCCAGCGGCATGTCGCCCAGTTCGTCCAGCAGCAGCGTGCCGCCCTGCGCCTGCTCCACCCGGCCCGTGCGCCGGGCCACCGCGCCGGAGAAGGCGCCCCGCTCGTGCCCGAACAGCTCGCTCTCCAGCAGCGTCGCGGGGATGGCCGCGCAGTTGACCGCCACCAGCCGACCCTTGCGCCCGGAGGCCTTGTGCAGCGCCTGCGCCACGCGCTCCTTGCCGGTGCCCGTCTCGCCGGTGATGAGCACCGCCGTGTCGCTCGGGCCCACGCGGGCGATGAGCTGGCGCAGCGCCTCCATGGCCGGGCTGTCCCCCACCAGGTGCCCCGGGCGGGCCAGCGCGTCCAGCAGCCGCTCCCGCTCCTCCCGCAGCGAGCCCAGCGCCAGCGCGTTGCGCAGCGCCGTGATGAGCCGCTCCGCGGAAGGAGGCTTCTCCACGAAGTCCGTGGCTCCCAGCTTCAGCGCCTGCACCGCCTCCGCGGGGGAGGCCTCGCCGGAGAGGACGACCACCGGCACGGCCAGCGGCTTGGGCAGGCGCGCGAGCAGCTCCAGCCCCGTCTCGCCCGGCATGCGCAGGTCCAACAGCATCAGCGCGGGGGGCGCGTCCGGCGCTTCGAGCAGGCGCGCCGCCTCCGCCGCGGAGCGGGCCTCCACGGTGGTGAAGCCCTCGTCGCCCAGCAGCCCGCGCAGGGCCCGGAGGACGCCGGGATCATCGTCGACGAGGAGGATGCGGGGACCTGGCTTCATGACGTCACCTGGACGGTGGGAGGCACGCGGGGCAGCGCCACGAACGCCAGCGTCCCGCCGTTCGCGCCCGGCTCCAGCCGCAGCGTACCGCCGTGCTCGTGGACGATCTTCTGGGCGATGGGCAGCCCCAGCCCACTGCCGCCGGGCTTGGTGCTGAACAGCCCCCGGGTGAGGACCGCGCCCTCCAGCACGCCCGGGACGCCCCGGCCGCCGTCGTTCACGGTGACGTGCACGGCGCCGTCCGCCTGCTCCCGCAGGGCCACGCGCACGGGGGGCGTGTCCGGCCCGGAGGCCTCGGCGGCGTTCTTCACCAGGTTGCCGAAGAGGCGGCGCAGCCCGTCCGGGTCCGCGCGCAGTTGGACCTCCGGCCCGGGCTCCAGCTCCACGGGCACGGGCGAGCTGCCCGCGTACAGCGTGCACACCTCCGCCAGCAGGGCGCGCAGCCCCACGTCCTGGAAGCGCGGGGCCGGCAGGCGCGCGAAGGTGGAGAAGCTCTGCGTCATGCGCATGAGCAGGTCCACCTCCTCCTGGAGGAGGGCCACCGCTTCGGCGAGGCGCGTCGGGTCCGGCGGGGTGCTGTCATCCTGACGGGACAGACGCGCGAGCGAGAGCTTCATTGCGGTGAGGGGGTTCTTCAGCTCGTGGGCCAGCGCGCGGGCCACGTCCTGCCAGGCCGCGATCTGCTCGGCCGCCTTGAGGCGCTCGCGCTGCCCCAGCAGCTCCTGGCCCATGCGGTTGAACTGCCCCAGCAGGTACTGGAGCTCGTCGCGCGGCGGCTCCGGCACGGACAGGCGGACGGACAGGTCCCCCCGGGAGTAGGCCCGCATCCCGTCGATGAGGGTGCCCACGGGGCGCGTGAGGACGCGGCCGAGCAGCGCCGCCGCCACGGCCAGCACGAGGCCGGACACCAACCCCAACACGGCGATGAAGACGGGCACACGTCGCACCAGGGCCCGCCGCGCCAGCTCCGCCTGCGCCAGGTTCAACCGCGCATCATCGAGCGCGCCCTGCGGCAGTCCGCGACGCTCCAGGTCCGCGGACACGCCGTCGAGCACGCCCTCCACCGGGGCGATGGACACGGAGAGCACGCGCTCCAACACGCCCTGGGCCAGCGCGCCCAGCAGCACCAGCGGGATGAGGCCCGTGAGCAGCATCACCGCCAGCAGTCGTCGCCGGAAACGGGGCGGAGGCGGCGGAGGAACCATGGACGGAGCGCGGCGCATGAGGCGCCGTTCATACCGCAGGCCTCTTCAATGTTCTTGTGACTGCCCTGTCGGGACAAGGCCCTTCAGCCTTCAACTCGAAGGGGCTTCGCGTGAGAGGACGCCCGCGCATCCAACCGTTCGCAGGGCAGGCGGCCATCCGCGAGGACCCGCCCCAAGGCTGCCATCCCGCGAGCCAGGGCGCACCTTCCGACAGGAGGTGACGACACCATGGCGGACAACCCCATCGAGAAGCTGCACGAGCAGGAGCGGGAACAGGAGCGGGAGCGGCTGCGCGCGCAGGAGGAGAAGGACCTGGAGGTGGAGTCCCACCGTGGAGCCCGGCCGCTGGAAGGCTACGCAGGCGGGCACACCACGTGGACGGGCGCGCAGGACGACGAGGCCGCCGCCCGCGTGCACGCCGGTGACGCGGACGCATCATGGGAGGCCAGTGAGCGTCAGGCCCGGCTGGAGCCCGAGCCCCACAGGATCGACGAAGACCGGGATTGAGCACGGGAGCCCCGCCCGGAGGGTTCGCCGAAGGAGGCGCGGGCCTCGCGCCTACTTGTTGGCCCGGACCTTCTTCACGATGACGGGCTTCGCGGGCGCGGGCTTCGCGGAGGCTGACTTCGCGATGGCGGGGTTGCGCCGGGCGGACAGCTCCGGGATCAACAGCAGCTCGATGCGGCGGTTGCGGGCGCGCCCCTGCGGTGAGGCATTGGCCCCCAGGGGCCGCGTGTCACCGTAGCCGGCCGCGAGCATGCGCTTCGCGGGCACGCCGCCCTTGTCCTGGAGGAAGCGCACCACGTTGACGGCGCGCGCGACGGACAGCTCCCAGTTGGTGGGAAAGGTGGCCTGGAGCTTCGTCGAGGGGGGCGAGTCGTCGGTGTGCCCCGACACCTGGATGCGCTTGTCATCCACCTTGGACAGCACGCCGCCCAGCCGGGTGAGGACCTCCTGGCCGCGCGCGCTGATGCTGGCGTCCCCTGAATCGAAGAGGACCTTGTCCACGAGGTCCACCTGGATGCGGCCCTCGTTCTGCGTCAGGCGGACGGCGCCCTCCGCGATCTCCTTCTTCATCTTGTCCTGGAGGTCCTCGTAGGTGGCCTTGAGCCGGGCCAGCTCCGCCTCCTGCTCCTGCACCGTCTGGCTGAGCTGGGCCTTCTCGGTGTTGAGCTGATCCTTCTCCGTGGTCAGCTTCTCGCGCTCCACCTCCAGCGCGGCCAGCTTCGTCTCCAGCAGCTGCTTCGCGGCCTCGGCCTCGCTGGCCCGGGTGGCCGCCGCGGCCGCCGCCGCGTCGGAGAGCGTCGTGCTGCGATGCGACAGGTACAGCACCAGGCCCGCGAGCACCGTCACCAGCGCCGTCACCAGCCAGGGGACCCAGGCCCTTCCACGTTCCGTTTCCATGTCGCGACCTCCGGGAGGAATGGACGGCAGGCACGCTAGCGGCACCCGGCGGGTGCACCTCAAGGCGACCCGGGTGCGTGCAGGTGTCTGGAGGTGCATTGTTGAACCCGGGGCGCACGCGCGCGTCAGCGCGTCACCTTGCTTCCGGGACGGCGGGCCCCTTCGCTGTCCTCCGCCGTCCCCTGCTGCCCCTGCGTCAGGCGTCGGTGCCGCGAGAGCCCTTGCGCCGGCGCAGCGCCCAGCCCAGCGCCAGCAGGGACCCGACAGGCCACGCCCCCTGCGCCGGGCCCGCGCTGCAACCACCGCCGGAGTCGTCCTTGTCCTCCGCGATCGATTGAGTCCGGGAGGCGCCCGGAACGAATGACGCCACGGGAGCACGCGGTTCGCGTCCACAGGGAAAACAGCTTTGACTGATTTATCTGGACCACCATACTGATTCACCTTCCCCCCTGCTTGGAGGTCATCGCGTGAAACAATCCCCCCGCATCCTTTCCCTGGCGTTCGTGGGCGCCGTGTCAGCGCTCATGTCCGGCTGCGGCCCTGACGCCGCGCCCGTGGACACGTCCCCCGTGGGCTCCGCCACCCAGGAGCTCGCGTGCAGCACGCGCATCACCTACGGCGACCGGTGGATCCGTCCGTCGGGCCACCCGGCGCAGTACGACGTCGCGGCGGACCTGGTGACGTGGGACGGCACCTGCGTCAACGAGGGCACCAACTCCTACGCGGTGCTCTCCAACGGCTGGAAGCCGTACTTCACCGGCAACAACGCGTGTGTCCTCGCGCTCGACACGGATTGCGCCGGAGCCGCCGCGTGCGCGACGCGTGTCTCCTATGGGGCGGCGTGGCTGGCCCCGGCGAACCACCCGGCGCGGTACGACGACGTCGGCGGACGCGTGTACTGGGACCGGGCGTGCACGAACGCTTCCCCCAATTCCTACACGGTGCTGTCCAACGGCTGGGCGCCGTACTTCAGCGGCTCGAACGCGTGTGGCATGTCGTTCCGGTACACGGGCTGCGGCGGGCTGTACCAGAACCCGGTGGTCCCGGTGGACTGCGCGGACCCGGGCGTCATCCATGATGGGACGCGGTATGTGGCCGCCTGCACGTCCGGAGGGGCCGCCAGCGCCTTCCCGCTGCGCACGTCGACGGACCTGGTGACGTGGACGGGCGCGGGCTCCATCTTCCCGTCCGGGACGCGGCCCTCGTGGGCGACGGGCGACTTCTGGGCGCCGGAGATCCACAAGGTGGGCACGCGCTTCATCGCGTACTACACGGCGCGGCACTCGTCTGGACGGCTGTCCATTGGCGCGGCCACGTCGGCCAGCGCGCTGGGGCCGTTCACCGACCTGGGCCGGCCGCTCGTGTACGACGCGAACATGGGGATGATTGACGCGACCTTCTTCAAGGACACCGCGGGCACGCCGTTCCTCGTGTGGAAGGCGGACGGCAACGCGGTGGGGCAGCCCACGCCCATCTACGGCCAGCAGCTGTCGGCGGATGGCCTGGCGCTGGTGGGGACGCGCCGCACGCTCATGACCAACAACCTGTCGTGGGAGGGCGGCGTCGTGGAGGCGCCGTGGGTCGTCGCGCGCGGCGGCTACTACTACCTCTTCTACAGCGGCAACGCGTACTACAACAGCACGTACGCCGTGGGCGTGGCGCGCGCCACCAGCCCGCTGGGCCCGTACACGAAGCTCGGCGCGCCCATCCTCACGACGGGTGGCGGCTGGGTGGGACCGGGGCACAACTCCGTCGTCACCGGGCCTCGCGGCGAGAGCTTCATGGTCTACCACGCATGGAACAGCGCCCACACCGCGCGGGTGATGCTCGTGGACGCCATCACCTGGCCCAACGGCTGGCCCGCGGTCCCCGAGGGTCCGTCGGTGGGCTCGCGGCCGGTGCCGTAGGCAATCGCAGGCAACACCCACCGCAGTGAAGCGTTGAGCAAGCCCGGAGGCGAACCGTCGCGCGCCGCCTCCGCGGCTTCATCACGAGGCGATGCGAGCCAGGAACATCGCCAGGCCTCCTGGGCAAAACCGCCGTCGCTGCGAGCCGCATCGGCTACCCTGGGCCCATGGCCGACTGGAAACGCCTTGAGAAGCTCAACGCAGGGGAGCGCATCCTCTACTCCGACCCCTTCCTCGATACGAAGCGCGAGGTCTGGTTCTTCGCCGCGGAGTACAAGTTCCGCGTGTGGAGCGACGGCGTCCTCCACAAGGCGCAAGCGACACCGCTCACGGTGTCAGGGCCCGTGACGGAGCGCTTCACGCTCTACAAGCTGATGGACCAGCTCTTCGTCGACGTGGAGGTCCGCGAGGGCGCGGCCGTGGTCCGCCGGGGTGTCCTGAACGGCGCCGACCTGTCGACACGCATCGAGCCCTCCGAAGTCGAGCCGCTGCTCGCGCGCTACCGGGCGCTGGGCTTCCGGGATGGCACGCCGTGGAACGCGACGAAGGCGCAGGTGACGCGACGGGAGTATCGCAAGGGCCCGTCCTCCCGGTGGACGGTGGAGGTGGATGGCGACACGGTCGTGGAGGACGCGCGCAAGCCGTTCCCCACCCCGAGTCGCGAGGCGGCCATCGCGCTCGCGGAGAAGCGCATCCGCGCGAAGGAGAAGGCCGGGTTCGCGCCGCACCTCATCGAGCTCACCTCCGCGGCCCGCCCCAACCCCGCCCCCCGTCCCGCGAAGGGAGCCCCCCGGCGCCCTCCCCTGCCGAAGGCGCCTGCGTTGGCGAAGCCGAAGGACGCCTACGCCGCGGTGGACGCGGCCATCGGTATCCTCAAGGACCTGCACACGCGCATCCCGGTGGCCCACTTCGTCACCGAGTGCCTGGAGCCGAAGACGGCCCGCGCGCGCGTCACCCCCGTGGAGAACGCCTCCACCTTCTTCCTGCGCCTGCACAAGAACCGCGTCGGACGCTGGGCGAAGGCGAAGCCTCGCGCGCCAAAGAAGGGCGAGTCCAGTTGGGCCTACTTCGCCCGGGTGTATGGCTCCATCACCTGGATCCTCGACGGTCAGGCGGATGAGGGCCTGTCGATGTTCTATTGCAGCAACGTGACCGGGGGCGGTTGGAGTTGCCTGGAGATCGACAGCGACAGCGACTACCCCATCGAGGACCTGGTGGAGAACACGGGCAACGAGGAGCTCCAGGACCTCTTCGTGTTCCACGGCGGGGCGCACCATGGCCGTGCGTTCGCCTTCGACCCGCGCGAGGTCTCCTCCACGGGCGAGCAGGCCATCATCCCATTCGATGACAACCTCACCCGGCTTCCCAGGCGCGTGAAGCCCGAGCGGATCGTCCCCTTCGGGGACTGGCTCTACAAGCGTGTCGTGGCCCTCACGAAGGTCGCGGAGCGCAACCTGCGTGAGCTGAGCTGAGCCCGGGCCCACCGTGGCGCCAGGTCCGGCCGCTCCGTATACCAGGGGGCAGGAACCTGGAGAATCAGGCTGCCTGGTGGACGAAGGAACTCGAAAAGGCGCAACGCTGGAGACATGGGATGAAGTTCTACAATTGGAACGTCGTAGGAGACTTTGACCGGGATCGCTGTTTCCTCGACGCGGCTCCGCATGCGCTCGCATCCCGGAGCGTCAACCTGTCACGGGGCCTGTCCACCCAGGGTATCTACCCTGCGGATCCGCGCATCAACCTGAGCGAGGAGTACCCCGGGCTGCGCCTGGAGTCCTTCATCGGCAACGTCAAGAACATCCTCGTGGTCTCCAGTCCGCTGCGCGCGCTCCTTGAGCAGTGGTGCAAGGGCATGGAGATCGAATACCTGCCGGTGCACATCTACAACCACCGGGACCGGCTGCACACCAGCGACTATTCCATCATCAACCCGCTGGGAGCGCTCGACTGCCTGGATCCGGATGCCAGCGAGGTGGTGCGGCTGGGCAAGGAGATACTGAGCGTCGAGCGCATCGTGCTGTCGCCCCAGCGGCTCAAGGATGCGCCGCCCCTGTTCCGCATCCTTGAGGACCCGAGCGTCTATGTGGTGACCGAGCCGCTGGCCCGGGCCCTCCACGAGGGAGGCTTCACCAACGTCGTCCTCCACGAGATGGAGACGTCCGACTCATGAGCCTCAGCTCCGTCTTCTTGCCCGCCTTCCGGAAGAACGCGCTGGCCGCCAATACGCGCTTGCTGCCGCGCATCCTTGAAGGCGAGGCGGGTGCGGCGGAGGTGCAGGACTTCTGCAGGAACTACCGCGTCGCGGCCATCTGCTCGCTGCTCCTGGCCGCGTCGGCTGAGGACTTCCACCGCTTCCTGCGCAAGAGCGCGGCAGCCTTCGCCTTCTACAGCGCCCGCAAGTCCCCCGCCTTCACCCTGCCCCGGGCCCTGGCCCCGGCGATGGATGCGCTGGCATGCGGGGACTTCGAGGCAGCCGCCACCATCTTCCAGCAGGTGGGCGACACCTGGGACCCGGGCACCGAATACGAGGAGGACTTCCTCTACGGCCGCTTCCTGGATGCGCACTTCTTCGGGGCACCGGACCCAGCGAGGGATGCCGGCTGGGTGGACCGCTACGCCGAGCTTGTCGGCACCAGAGATGACGCGCGCCTGAGCGTGTTGCGCGCCTTCCTCGCGGGTGACGCGGAGCGCTTCGAGCAGGGACTGGAGCAGTTGCTGTCTGAACGGGCCCGGCGATACCAACGGCTGGCCGCCAAGCAAGCCATTCCCCTCTGGGAGTCCTCGACTGAGGGATACATCAGCATCGAGGGCCTGGCCCTGCTGGCGCTCGCGGAGCGAAAGGGCCTGCACACGCGCACCGACTATCTGCACGTTCCCGCCCTGGTCCGGCTGCCGGCGGCCCGGACAGGCGCGAGGGCGGACTGGCGTCAGCCGTTGGACTGACAGCGAGAGGCATACTCCTCCGCGCCACCGCCTGCTCCAGGCCGGGCCCACAGCCGGTGAGCGCGAGCATGAGCGCCACGGTCAGCGGGGTGAGGGACTTCGCGCGGTGATGCCGACCTCGCGGCTCGGAGGTGGCACGAGAAGGGGCTTCGGGAGATTCGAAGTGAGGCATGGGGCTGATGCTTTTGATCCCCCATTCCTGCTTAGGTCCTGGACGCAGCTCACACTTCGCGTGCGCTGTCCTTCACCCCACGCGCTTCCCCCTCCCCCGAGGCTCCATGTCCCACCCGATGCTCCATGCTGCCCGCCTGCGCGGCGCGGCGGCGGTGTTCTTCCTCGCGCTGCTCGCGACCACCCCCGCTGCCGCACGGGGGCGCTACTACAACCACTCCGGCAGCATCGAAACGAGCCACCCCGACTGGTTGGGCTGGATGCCTGGCTCCGCGAGCCTCGCCTCCCTGTCGCTGCCGGGCACCCATGACTCCATGGCGTTCACCTCGACGGGCGGCGCCCTCACCCAGACGCAGTCGCTGAGCCTGAGGGCCCAGTTGGACGCAGGCGTGCGGGCCCTGGACATCCGGTGTCGCCACATTGGCGACCGGTTCGCCATCCACCATGGCGTCGTCTACCTGAACGCCAACTTCGACGACGTGCTGACGACCACCACCCAGTTCCTGCGCGACCATCCGGGCGAGACGATCCTCATGCGGGTGAAGGAGGAGCACACCCCGGAGGGCAACAGCCGGTCCTTCCAACAGACGTTCGAGTGGTATCGCAACCAGCCCGCCTACAGCCCCTATGTCTGGCGAGGCACCCACGTCCCCACGCTCGGGGAGGTGCGCGGCAAGATCGTCGTCCTGGACAACTTCGGCGGTGGCGCCTACGGCGTGAGCTGGGGTTCGCTGGCCCTCCAGGATGACTGGACCGTGTCCACCATCTTCGACATCGACAACAAGTGGGACAAGGTCCGGGACCACCTGGGGAGGACGAACGCGGGGGCACCTCCCACGCTGTACGTGAACTTCCTCAGTGGCTCCTCCGTGGCGGCCTTTCCCAACGTGGTGGCCGGAGGCGATGGCCTCTCCGTCCGGGGCGTCAATGACTACGCCATCGACCACCTGGTGGGCGGCAACGTCCAGCGCGCGGGGGTCATGATGATGGACTTCCCCGGTGCAGGTCTGATTGACGCCATCCTGGCCCTCAACTACCGGTTGCTGCCTTCCGGCAGCATCCTCCCGGGCGATTTCGGCACCGCGTTCAGGAACATCTCCTACACCCTTGGCGGTGACGCCCAGGCTCGCTGGCATGGCCTCAAGGCGTTCCTCCAGAATGCCGCCCCGGGGCGCTACTGGCATGCCCTGGCGCTCAAGGGCAGCTGGGCCGGTCGGATGCACACGGACGGAAGCTACGTCCAATCCGACACCATGGATGACTACACGCACCTTGCCTTCACCTCGCGGACGGTGACGAGCGCGGTGAGCAATGGCTTGCTGGGCGGCTTCGTGAACGCCCAGCTCAGCGCCCTGACGGGAAGCACCAGCGACCGGGCCCTCCAGCTCCATGGGCGGGTGAGCTCCCGCTTCCCCTTCCAGCTCTGGAGCGTGGTGGTGAAGAGGGCGCCCGGCGGACTGAGCAACTGGGCGTATTCGGATTACGGGACGGGCCACAAGGCCTCCCTGGGCGACTACACGTATGCCGTCCAGGCCTACTCGGCCTCGGACGGGGTGTACCTCTACGAGCACGGTCAGTTCGAAGGCAACGTGCTGCGGCTCACCTCCGGCGTCGGCTACCTGGGCGACGTGGGCTTCGATGACATCCTGTCCTCCGTCAGGATCCTGGGCCCCTACCGCGCGACCCTCTGCGAACATCCTTCGCGGACGGGCAGGTGCTTCAGCACGACCCAGAGCCTGGGCGACATCAACGCCGTCGCGGGAGGCCCCTGGAACGACCAGATCTCCTCCGTCGGGATCGACGTCACCGGCCTGCGCTGAATCCAGGCCTTGAAGGGTCCCTCGCGCACGGTTGGCGAAACCCTTCCCCGTGGGCATGGTGAAAGGGCGGCGCGCGCTGGCCAGGTGCGCGCCGCTGTCGCGGGGAGGAGGATGGATGACACCGGACACGAGCACGGCGGCGCTGTGCGAATTCATCGGTGGGATCCGGGCCATCGACAACCACACCCATGCGAGCACGGTCGTGCCCGGCGACACGGAGTCGGACGCGCTTCCGTTGGAGGTGTTGGGAGACTTCCCCCTCCCCGTGACGCTGCACCCAGAGAGCCCTGGCTGGCTGGCTGCGTTTCGAGCCCTCTACGGCTTCCCCCACGAGGAGCTGAGCGACGCGCACTGGCCCGGGCTGCGGGCCACCATGCGGGCCATCGCCGAGCAACAGGGAGAGGGATTTCCCGAGTGGGTGCTGGACCGCGTGGGGACGGAGGTGATGCTCGCGAACCGGGTGGCGATGGGGCCGGGTCTCGCGCCGCCGCGCTTCCGCTGGGTGTCCTTCGTGGATGCGCTGATGTTGCCGCTCTCCACCCGGGCGGAGGCCGCCATGACGCCGGATCGCGGCAAGCTGTATCCGCTGGAGGCGTCGCTCTTGCGGCGCTACCTCACGGAGCTGAAGGTCGGAGGGCTGCCGGCGACGCTGGAGGCGTACGTGCGGACCGTGGTGACGCCCACGCTGGAGCGTCACCGGCAAGCAGGCTGCGTCGCGGTGAAGTTCGAGGCCGCCCTGCTCCGCTCGCTGGACTTCGCCGACGTCGCCCCCACGACCGCGGGCTCCGTGTACTCGCGCTACGTCGGCGGTGGGGCGCCGACCCATGCCGAGTACAAGGCGCTCCAGGACTTCTTGTTCCGGGAGATCGCGCGCGAGGCCGGCCACCTGGGGATGGCGGTCCACATCCATTCATTCGAGGGCCCGGGGGCGTACTACGCCGCCGCCGGAGCCGACCCGCTGCTGCTGGAGCCGACGTTCAATGATCCGACGTTGCGCCACACCCGCTTCGTCCTCGTGCACGGCGGTGGCGTCCACGCCGCGCATGCGCGCGCGATGATGTGGAAGCCGAACGTGTACGTGGACACGTCCGCGATGGCGCTGCTCTACACGCCGGGCACGCTGGCCGCCATCCTGCGGGACTGGTTGCGCCAGTTCCCCGACAGGGTGCTCTTCGGGACCGATGCCGCGTCCTTCGGGCCGGACACAGGCTGGGAGCTGGCCGCGTGGCTGGGAACGGCCCAGACGCGAACGGCGCTGGCGACCGCGCTCGGAGGCATGGTTCGCGACGGAGAAGTGGGCCGCACCCGCGCCGAGGAGGTCGCGACCAGGGTGATGCGCACGAATGCCGGGGAGCTCTACGGCCTGCTGTAGCGCCGTCCCCCTCCAAGCCACCAGGAGCCCCCGGAGACGACGCGCGCGCCCCCCCGCGAACTTCCTCCGGCTTCGCCTGTACGCTCCTCCTGAACCGGTTCGAGGCCCGTGCTGCTCGAACCCACGGGAGATTGAAGATGCCTTCCAGCCGTCCGACGAAGATCGCGGTGATTGGCAGTGGGCTCATGGGGACCGCGCTGGCGCGGGCCTTTGCCTCGGCGGGACACGAGGTCGCGGTCTGGAACAGGACGCCAGACAAGGCCAGGGCCGTGGGTCATGGCACCCTCGCCTTCGAGAACCTGAGCGAGGCCGTCTCCGGACGGGGGCTCGTGGTCGTCTCGCTGTCCAACTACGCCGCGTTCTCCGAGCTGGTCTCCTCGGCGGCCGTCGCGTCGGCGCTCGCCGGGACGACGCTCGTCCAGCTCACCAGCGGCTCCCCCGCGGACGCGCGGGGTGGACTGGAGTGGGCGAAGGCCCACGGCGTGGACTACCTGGATGCCGCGATCCTCGCCTACCCTGGCTTCGTCGCCACCGACTACGCGACGGTCTTCTACGCCGGGTCGCGGGCCACCTTTGATCGGCACCTCGAAGCCTTCCAGGCGATCGCCAGGAACTCCGTCTACGTCGACGAGAAGATTGGCTCCGCCGCGACGCTCGACTGCGCGATCCTGGAGGCCTACTACGGAGGCACCCTGGCGGTCCTCCACGCCGCGGCGATGTGCAGGGCCGAAGGACTCGACCCGAAGAGCTTCTTCGCGCAGAAGAACTCCTTCCTCGGCCTGATCTCCGTCACCGCCGACGCCGCGCAGGGGATGATCGAAAACAACGACTTCTCCGGCGACCAGTGCAGCCTCAACACCCACGTCGCGGCCATCGAGCACATCGTCCGGCTGAGCACGGACGCCCGCATCAGCTCACGCTTCCCCAGGGAGCTGCTGGAGAACTACAGGCGGGCCCTCGCCGCGGGCCTGGGTGAGAAGGAATTGCCCGCCGTGTTCAGCACCCTGAAGCAGGACTGAGCCCGCCCGGCCCCTCCAACGAGGGCCGGTCCAGGACTTCCGCGCCACCGGTCCGCTTCAGTGCCGTCCCGACCGCAGCAGGGACTCCAGGATGTCCGCGGCGTGGGTCCACAGCAGCGACCCGCCGGCCTCGGGGAGCAGGTGCCGGCTCGCCGTGGGGATGCGGCGCGCCAGCACGGCCCCATGGTCCGGTGAGTGGACGATGCTGGTGTCGTGCCCGCCATACCAGAGCGCGACAGGGACCTGGATGCGGCCCAGGTCGAAGGGCCAGCGGCCCATGGCCAGCGTGAGGTCCCGTGCGTACCCCCTGGCGCCCTGTGAGAAGCCCTCCTCCAGCGCGCGCCGGTAGGCCGGCTCGAAGCCCGGGGAGGTGTACACGGCGAGGTCCACGGCGGAGCTCGTCCCGGTGATGAGCTTCCACAGCACCTCCGCGTTCCCCATGCCGGCGAACGTGGCCTCGAAGGTCGCGGGCTCCTCCACCGCCCGCCGCACCATTCCCGCGACATCCGGGTGCAACATGCCGGCGAGCTCCGAGGCGTTGAGGTCGTCCTGCCCCGACACCACCGCCACCGCGCTCGGGAGTCCCGCCGCCGCGCAGGCCAGCGCGAAGGGCGCGCCCTGGGAGAACCCCACGATGCCGAAGCGGGGCAAGGCCAGGGCGGAGGCCAGGTGCCGGATGTCCGTCACCCAGTCGTTCAGCGTCCGCTCCGGACTGGGGCTGGAGGCCCCGAGCCCCGGACGGTCCACCGAGATGAGACGCACGCCCAGGCGCGCGAGCACGTCCGCACCGAAGCCGAGGCTGCGCCCCATCGCGGCGCCAGAGAAGAACAGGACAGGCACCCCGTCCGCCGGGCCCCACTGCGCCCAGCCCAGGTTCCTGCCATCCGGGAGCCGGGCCTCTTCCAGACGCTCCGGCTCCCCCACTCCATGCATTCCATGGCTCATGCGAAGCACCCTCCGCGCGCCGTGGGGGTCCGTCAGCTGGCGGCCCCTTCCGCGCGGGGGGCCTCATAGCAGGGCGTGGGCACGGTCGTCAGCGCGGCGCCGCTCAGCGGGACGTGGGAGGCGCCGCGTCCTCGCCGAGCAGCAGCTGGCGGACGATGGGCACGGGCGGGTAGCCGTGGGAGACCACCGCGTCGTGGAAGCGCTGGAGGCTGAAGTCCTTGCCCCACTTCACCTTCGCCTCCTCGCGCAGCTCCATCAGCATCTTCTTGCCCAGCGCGTAGACCAGGTACGTCGGGTCCGACGTGCCACGCCGCGCCTCGCGCTCCGCGTTGATGCGCGTCATGTACGCCTCCTCCTCGAAGAGGCGCACCGCCTGCGCGTACGTCATCCCCCGCGTGTGCAGTGACAGGCCCGCCATGTAGCGCGCCAGCCGCTGGAGGTAGAGCGCCAGCTGGTTCAGCCGCAGCCGGTCCACCTGGGGCCCCGTGCCGCCGTAGCCTTCGTCCAGCATCATCTGCTCGGTGTACAGGCCCCAGCCCTCGCTGAAGGAGCCCGAGCCGAACAGCCTGCGCACCTTCGACGGGATGCGGTTCGTCCACAGGAACTGCACGTAGTGCCCCGGGTACGCCTCATGGATGGAGACGATGGGCAGCGCGTAGCGGTTGTAGAAGCTCATGTGCTGGGCGGTCTGCTCCGCGCTCCACGCCGGATCCGGCGGCGTCACGTAGTAGTACGCCTCCGTCGCCTTCGCCTCGAACGGGCCCGCCGTGCTCATGCTCGCGAAGGACAGCGCGCGGCTGAACGCCGGTGTCTCCGCCACCTTCGCGCGGACCTCGCTGGGCACGGTGATGATGCGGCGGTCGATGAGGAACTGGCGGATCTCCTCCAGCGTCGCCTCCGTCGTGGCCACCAGCTCCGCCGGGGCCGGGTGCTCCCTGCCCAGCTCGCGGTACACGTCCATGGGCGCCTTGCCCGGCGCGATCCGCCCCGCCACCTCGCGGAACTGCTCCTGCGTGCGCTTCATCTCCGAGCGCCCCCAGGCCAGCAGCGAGTCGATGCTCTCCGTGACGCCCTCTTCGTACTGGAGCTTCTGGCGGTACGTCTCCTCGCCGATGGCGAAGTCCCCGTTCGAGCGGGGCAGCAGGTCGTCCTTCAGGAAGCGGATGTACCCGTCGATGGCCTCCAGGCAGCGCGCCTGCTCCCGCTGGAAGGCCTCCTGGAGCGCGGCGTCCTTCACCGGCGCGAAGGCCTGCGGCAGCGTCTGCGCGTAGAGGGCGCGCGTGCCCTTCACCTGCTCCAGGGCGATCTCCGTCCACAGCTTCGGCGGGTTCTGGAGGCTGGCCGGCGCCGCCGCGAACACCTCCGGCACCACCGCCATGCGCTTCACCGCCGAGCGCATCCGGTCCTCCAGCGGCGCGAAGTCGCGGTTGATGAGCTGGAACACGGACCCCGAGGCGAAGCCCAGGTAGGCGTTCGGGTTGCGCTCCCACGAGCGCACCACCTCCAGCTCCAGGATGCGCGCCCGGAAGTGGTTCTCCAGGATGTCGTAGTCAGCCCGGTCCTCCGGCGGCAGCGCGGCCCGGTCCACCACGCTGGGCAGCGCCGCGAGCCGTGCCTTCAGGTACGTCAGGTCCGACGCCCGCTCCTCGGGCCGGAAGCCGCGCAGCTCCCCGTCATGGGCGTGGAGGCCCGCGTACGTGGCGGACATCGGCGAGCGGCGGAAGTGCTCCTCCAGGTGCGCGTCCACGAAGGCGCGCAGCGCCACCTGGGCGGAGGACGGCGCGGGCGTGACGGCCGGTGACTCCACCCGGGCCGCTGGGCGCGAGGTGGTGCAGCCAGGGGACAGCAGCAGCAACGCGGCGAGGACGCTCGTGGGGCGCAGTGCGTTCATGGTGCCTCCGGGAAGGGAGGCGGGAGCGTCGCCGAAGGCCCCTTCCGCGACAAGCGCCACGCGACGTCCCGCGCCCGCGAGGCCTCACACACGGGTGCGACGATGCGAAGGGGCCGCCGCCCACCGTTGCCTGGATGCAGGCAGGCGGTCAGGCAACCGTTCGCATCGCAGCCGGCCGGGAGCCATGCGTTTCCAATTCCATTCCCACGATGTCTCCCTGACCGTCCCCACGCCCTCCACGCGGATGACCTTCGAGGAGGGGAACCCCTTAGATGTCTGTGTTTGACAGACTCAATCCCTCACACCATCGTGATTGCGCAGCAAAATCAGAACAACCCAGGAAAGACTCCTCAAATGAAAAATATGCTCAAGCTGTTGGCGCTCACGGTCGCGGTGGTGTCACTCCAGGCCTGTGGCGTGGCCGAGGCCCAGAACAATGCCCAGTTCCAGGAGGAGTCGGTCACCCTGCAGACGCAACCGGGTGAGTCGGTCCAGCGCACGGAGCCGGGAGCCCAGGGGCGCCTGGCGGCCGCGGAGTGCAAGGGTGATGATGGAAGCAGTTGCAGCTGCGGTCCCGGCGTGGCCTGCATCTCCACTTCGGGTGGCTGCTGCTGCGGCTGCGCGGTCACGACCGAACAGACCGCGACGACACCGAACCCGACCGCACCGACGGGTTCGCCCCAGAACCGTTGAAGCCCCAAGCAGTCGATGGAACCTCGACGGAGGGAGAAGCCTCCCCCCGCCGGGTTCCCGAGCGTCTCCTCTCCGTCGTCGTGTGGGCCCGCCGGGCCTGTTGGACAGGATCCACTCCGTTTGACACCCTGCTTGCACAATGCCCTCCATCTCCCCGCCGCCACCCGCCTCTCCCTGGTGGGTCGAGCGCGCCGAGCTCCTCCTGGCGCCCGGGGATTCACGACCGTTGAGCCTGGGCGCGCAGTGGGAACTCCACGAGCGGTTCTCCTTCGTGCAGGAGAACGTGGAACCGGACCTGCTCCTGCTGGATGTGCGGGCGCGACCGGAGCTGCGGGCGCTCTGGACGGCGCTGGAGGCGCGGGCCCTCTTGGTCACCACCGCGCTGGATGCGGCTGGAGAGGACATCGCCCGGCAGCTTCGCGCGGGGAGCCTCTCACCGGCGCGCTTCCGGGAGCAGTGGGAGGGACTCGGGTTCACCGAGTCCGCGGGCCGCGCGAGCACCGCGGCGGATGACTGGCTCGAAGGCCTGCTGCGCATCTCCCGCATCACCACCGGCCAGAGCCGGCCCCCGTTCGGGCAGGTGAACATGGCCTCGCGCGCGCATCGCATCTCCGACTTCCTGTCGGTCACGAGCCCCGGGCAACGCGACACCGTCTACGACCTGGGCTGTGGCAACGGGAAGTTCGCCATCACCGTGGCCGCCAGCTGCGCCGCCCGCGTCAAGGGCGTGGAGTACGGGCAGACGTACGTGGAGTCCGCGCGCCGCAATGGCGAGCGCTTCGCGCTGCCGAACCTGGAATTCATCCACGCGGACGTCCGCGACGTGGACATGTCGGACGGCACCTCGTTCTATCTGTACTTCCCCTTCTGGGGAGAGGTGGCGCACGCGGTGGCCCGGACGCTCGGGGACTTCGCGCGCGCCCGGGACATCACCGTGTACGCCCAGGGCCCCCGGCTCGACTACGGCGAGCACTTCCTCGAACAGGTCTCCCAGGGGGCGCTGTGTCTGGCGCCGGAGCGTCTGGACTTCACCGACGTCATGGTCCTGCGCAGCGCTGCCTTCGCCTGAGGGGCGAGGCGTCAATAGAGGACGTTCAGCGCGACGATGTCGTACTGGGAGAACTCACCGGTCGCGCTCGACGTGAAGCAGGAGTTCATGATCGACAGCGGGTCCACGCTGGGCGTCCCGGGGATGAGGATGGCCCCCACGCCCGAGCTCCCTTCGCCACCGCCGCAGCCGGCCGTGTTGAAGAAGTCCGTGTGGCGCAGACCGAGCGTGTGGCCCAGCTGGTGGGTGATGACGTGCTCGTTCACGTCCACGCTGTAGGTCTGCAGACCGGTCCCGATGTTGATCTGTCCATAGGGCAGGCCGCCCGAGGGGTAGCCCGAGGAGCCATTGGCGCCGGCCATGGTCTTCGCGGTGATGGTCGCGTTGCAGGCAGGGCTGGAGCCCCGCTGCATGGTGAAGCGGAGCCCCAGGCTGTTGTAATTGGCGATGGCCAGGTCGAGCCCCTGGCTCAGCCGCGTATAGCCGTTGAACGCGGGCGTGGGATTGATGCAGATCCTCGTCACGGAGGTGCCGACCAGGTTGGTCGTCTTGAAGTGCTCCGCGCTCCCCTCGCCGCGCTGGAGCATCTCCTGGGAGGCCGCGAGGCTCACCTGGGCGTCGCCCCCGACGAACACGACACCGTCGACGACCTTGATGTCCTCGGACGGGAACCCGGCCTCGATCAGGTTGGAGCGGATCTCCTCGCTCTCCACCCGTGCGTCGTCACCGCAGCCAGAAAGCAACGCGCCACAGCTCACCACGAGGACTGCCGCTCGCTTGAACATGCTCGTTTCTCCTCTTGTCCGGATGCGGTTCTCCCCACGCTCCCAGCATGGGAGCGACGGGCGGACAGCGGACCTTTCTAGGACACCCCATCCGCAAAGACCAGTGAGCCTGGATTAAGCAACAATCACGACAAGACCTGCCGCGCGGCCCCACCGTGCAACGGAATGCACAGGTGCGCAGCGCATTCAGCGGGGTACCCTGCACACGGGACCGCCGTCTTGCTGAAACGCGCGGCGGCATTCGCTGGCACATGGGCTGCTGAGTGCCGAAGCGGCTTTCTGGAATCCAGCGGGACAGCGGCGTCTTCGCTGATTCGCGAAAGGTTTGTGCATGCTCGTGTTCTTCATGATCGGGTCGTTCATCTTCCTCCTGGGGCCCGGGCTCTTCGTTTGGGGGATCATCGTCATGAAGCAGCGGGATTCCGCGGGGCGCTCCCGGCTGCCCGGGGGCCTGCTGACGCTCGCGGGCGCTTCGACGATGGTGTTCCTGCTCTGGGTTTTCAGCGAGATCGGCAAGATGAACTTCTCGAAGGGACGGGTGCTGCGGCTGCAGGGCCGCGCCCGCGTGGCCCGTCGGGCCCTGGGGGACGGCTGGGCGGACGACGCCGCTCCGGAAGTCGCGGGGCTCACGCCCTGGCAGCGAACGGTGCTGGGAGAGGCGTGGAGGCACTCCGCAAGCATGGAGCACGCATCCGTTCCGGCCTTCGCGAAGCTGTCACTCAAGCTCTCCTCCCTGGGCGCGCCCTCGGAGCTGATTGAAGCGTGTCACCTGGCGGCCCTGGACGAGGTCCGCCATGCCCGGAGGTGCTTCGCGCTCGCCAGGGCCTACTCGGGGCTGCCGTGGACCGCGGGAGCGATTCCGGAGCTGGGCCAGGAGCGCCCCCAGCGGCCAGAGCCAGGCGAAGGGGACGCCTGGTCCCGGCTGGTGCGCGGGTCGCTGTTGGACGGGTGCCTGGCGGAAGGCATGGCCTCCCGGGTCGCGGCCGAAGGGGCGGCCCGGGTCAGCGATCCCGTGGTGCGGGAGACGCTGTCCGTCATCGCCGAGGACGAGGAGCGGCACGCGGAGCTGGGCTGGGACGTGCTCGCCTTCGCCCTGGAGCGGGGCGGCGGCAAGGCGAAGCAGGCCCTGCGTCAGGCCCTGGAGGCGCTGGACGCGCAGCGGACGCCCGAGCTCCCACGCATCCCGGGAGTCGACGAGGACTTCCTGGCGCGCAACGGCGTGCTGCCCCAGGCGGAGCTGGGGCGGCTGATGGAGGAGTGCATCCAGCGGACGCGGGCCCGGGCGGCGGCGGCGGCTTGAAACAAGCGGTCAGCGTTCGAGACCGTACGCGGCGGCCACCTGCTGGACGAAGCCCTCGACCTCGGGGCTCGTGTCAGGGTCCAGCGTCATCTTCCGGGTTCCACCAGAGACGGGGAAGGTGACGGACGTCTTCTGCCTGTCATGCGCGAAGGGCGGCGGGCCCAAGGGCCCGCGGACTTCCCCCATCCGACTTGCCGCGATGAGCAGCGTCGTGAGCTGGTGGACGTCGAGGCCCTGAAAGTCCGATTCGCGCGAGACCCTGCGCTCGAAGCGACCGTCGGCGAAGACCTCCAGGCTGAAATGCCGCGTGTTGGGCATGCCGGGCGACTTTGAGAGCTTGAGGACGCAAGCGTCCGCGGAGAACTCCGTCGCGCGTCCCGGGTGGCGGAGCCCGGGGCGCCCCTCGCTCAAGCGGGGCTGGATCAGCGGCGAGAACCGGATGAAGTCCTTGAGCGAGCCTTCGACCACGTCCACACACGCGCCACGCTTCCAACCCTCCACGCCTTCGAGGCGATGGAAGACCGCGTCGACGTACCACCGCGCCCTGCCATTCCAGACGACGAGGACACTCGAATGCTCGGAGCCTGGTTCGACGAGGGTGCCGAACGCGCGGCGCTCTGCCTCCTCGTGGCGGAGGTAGTCCTCGAGGCTCGACGGGAGCAGCGCACCCTCCGGCGAGTCCAGCCCCAGGGCCTGCGCCTTGAAGTATGCGCCAAGCGTCGTGTCGGGCTTGTGCTCGCCGAAGCACGGAAGGAGGACCAGCTTCAGGGCGAGCGGATCCACTCCCGCGGGTGGCACGAGTTCGCACCGTTCGACGCTGGGATGCGTGCCGCTGCCTGCGTCCGCGTTGCCGCGCTCGACTTCGCGATAGAGCTCGAAGCGCAAGATGGGGGCAGCGGCCATGGGAGCACCTTTCCTTGAAGCCGCAGTGAAACACGCCCCGGAATGGCGGAGATAGAGGCTCCTGAAGGGTGAGGCGCGGCGGGTCCGGACCGGGTGACGCCGGGCCCCGGGGCTCAGTTCAGCGTTCCGCAGTCGGCGATGCGCCGCACCCGCAGCGCGGCCAGCCGCTCCAGCGGCGCCGCCGCCTCCGGTCCTTCGAGCAGGGCCACCGCGCGGGCAATGGCATCCAGGGTGGACATCCCGGACGGATGCGACGTGTCGCGAAGCCGGAGCAGCCCGGGCTCGGGCGGTGGCAGCACCAGCCGGGGGAGCGCCCGCAGCGCGGGGAGCCGCTGGGTCATCCTCCGTGCCTGCGACCAGTTCCCATCCAGCACCACCAGCTGCCTCGGCGCGGGAGCGTCCGGCGGGGCCACGGGGCCATCCGGGAAGAGCAGCCAGGTGCCCGGCTCGCTGAGCACGGCCGTGTCGAAGGCCTCGGCCCTCGCACCGTGGATGAACAGCTTCGCGTTCGTGAGGGCCAGCGCGGCCACGCGCCCGGTGTTGCTGCGCTTGGAGACCTCCATGATGTGCTGGAGCAGCAGGATCCGCGTGCGCGTCTCCACCCGGGGAATCTCCGCGCACAGGCACAGGTGTATCGCGAGGTTGCAACGCGGACAGCGGGGTGGACGGGCGGCGCGGGGAGGCATCCTCCGTCATCCTGGGCCGGCCACCTCGGGAAGTGAAGCCCTCGTTGCCAGGCGGGCCCGAGTGTCCGCATCGGGCGGGACCCACCGTGCGCCGGGACCGTCCTGCCCTCCAGCGGACATCAGACGAACGAAGGCCCGCGCACGGACCGGTGGTACTTCTGGAGGATGCGCTCCACGCGCATCTGTCCGAGCAGTGACTGGAAGGCCTCGGTGGCCACCAGGGGGCCTTCCACGGCGTCCATGGTCAGCTCCGGCCGCCCCGCCTGCTCCACCATCCAGCGCCCATCCGCGGTGATGGCGAACACGGCGCGCAGGGAGTCGCCGGGCAGCCACACCACCAGGAAGAGGTTCTCGCACTCGCACTTCGGGTCCGCGCACAGCTCGATGCGGTACGCGTAGCGCTGACCGTCCAGTTCCACGCGGCCCAGCATGTCGCGCTCCAGGTCCGCGTCCTCGCCCAGGAGCACCTCCGGAAGCTGGACCTCGAAGGAGCCCTCCAGGCGGCCCATCGCTTCGAGCACCTGTATGCGGCGCTGGGTCACCAGCGCATCGAAGCCCTGCAGGAAGCCCGGCGCCTGGGAGGCCGCGCGCACCACCCCGCCCCAGCGGTCCTGCGCGGGGCGCAATTCGTCATCCAGCAGCGTGCCGTCGGAGGTGAGGGTCAGCGCCGCCTGCTCGCCGCCCGCCGTCACCTTCAGGCTCACGGTGTCACACAGGCATCCGTCGTCGGTGCAGGTGGTGCCATCCACGGACACCGCGCCGTACTCCAGCGTCTGGCAGTCCACGAGGTGGCGGAGCGATTCGTTCACGGTAGGAGTCGTCATCGGAAGGAGTCCTTGAAGGAAGAGAGCCCGCGGCTCACTTCACGTTGGCGAGCGGCGACTCGATGAACTGGCCCTTGCTGGCGAGGTCCTTGAGGTCGACCTGCCCTGCCTCCAGCGGACGGCGCGGGTGCTGCGGATTCTGGCGCACGAGGCGGGTCTTCTCGTGGGCGGAGATGATGGGCAGCAGGCGCACGCCGTCTTTCGGGACCTGGAAGCCCTGCGCCTTCAGCTCCGTGTTCAGGTCCTTGCGGAACAGGTCCGGGTTCTTCGCCAGATGCCCCGTCGTGTACTCGCAGTTGGCGCAGGTGTAGCGCGTGGTGTGGCCGCTGTACGTCACCGCGTGGATCTTCGAGTTGGGCGGCAGCGTGCGCTTGAAGGACTCGGCGACGCTCTTCGCCGCGCCCGCGTCCATCAGCTTCGCGGCGTCGGACTGCTCGCTGTGGGTGAAGGTCGAGTGGAAATCCACGTTGGACGCCGGATCTTTGTACCGGGCCTCCAAGGGCGCTCCCGCCTGCAATGCATCGCGCTTCGGGGTGCGGCCGAAGTCGTCCGAGCCAGCGACCTTGGAGCCGTTGTATTCAAAGCCCGGCGTCTTCGTCTTCGCGTCATCCCGGACGCTGGCGGACACGCGCGTGCCGCCCTGGGTCAGGTCGTGCACGTTGGGGTGGTACTTGCGCTTCATCGCCTCCGGCGGCGGCACGGTGGGGCCCGACGACTTCGTGTAGGCCCCCTCCGTGTGCACCGCGCCGAAGGACGTGGCGAAGAAGTTGGTCTTCTTGCCCAGGGCCGCGCCGCCCTCCGTCTTCCCCTTCAGCCCTTCAGTGCGCGCGTTCGCCTCGATGCCGGCCAGCCGTTGGTGCTCGGTGGACAGCTTCTTGTCCGCGTCCAGGCTCAGCTTCTTGTCCGGGTTCTTGGAGCCATACACCGCGCCGCCAAAGCCATCCGTGAAGACCTTGTGCTCCGGGGGCGGAGGAAGGGGCCGCTCCTTCTTCGGTTTGGCCTGGGCCTGCACCTGGGCCTTGGAGGCGATTGGATTGCTCTGCGCGGCCTGCGTCGCCTTCTTGATGGAGGGGGTCGTCTTGATCTTGGGCATGGCAGCTCCTGGGGACAGGGGAGGCTTGCTTGCATTGTCCCTGATTTGCAATGTCAGGGCAGTAACCGATGTGAACCAAGCGATGCTTGGCCCACCAGAGAGCTTGCGCTGCAGAGGTCAGCGATTGAAGAGGACGCTCTTGCCCGGGGCGTCGCTGCGTGGCGCCGTGCTAGCGTGAGCCTCCTTCCATGAACTTCCGCTTCCAATGCTGGGTGCAGCGGCACGCCAGCCGTCGGGTCACGCTCACGCCGCTGGCGCTCCCCCACCTGGCGGTGCACGCGGACACGCTGGAGAAGGCCACCGAGGAGCTGACGCTGGCGCTGGATGATCAGCTCACCCGCGTGCACCCCCGCCGGGTGCCGGAGTTCATCGCCGCGTCCGGCGGCGTCCTCCACACGCTCGAGGTGCAGGAGGGCATCCCCGTCTGGGGCGCGGAGGAGAACACCGTGTCGCCGCTGCACTTCACCGCCGTCGTCGCCCCCGCGCACCAGTCCTTCATCGGCCTGCACACCCCGCGACTCGGCACGCACCTGTGGTTCCAGGGCAAGGTGCTCCCCCCGGACGCGGCGGAGCGCCTGGGCGAACAGCTGGAGGGCCTCTCCGACGCGCGCCGGCTCGCGCTGCGCCTGGAGGGCGCGGAGTCGCTGGTGGAGCTGGAGGTGCAGGCCACGCCCACCCCGCTCGCCACCCTCACCCCGCGCCAGCTCCGCCTGGACATCCGTCCCCCGCCGCGCCCTCCGGATGCGCCCGTGGAAGGGGCGGACGCCGACCTGCACGACGAGGACGAGGACGCGCTGGAGCTGGACTCGTGGGAGCCGCGCCGCCGCGCCCACCGCCGCGACCCAAGCGCGAAGCCGGAGAAGCCGCCGCCCACGCCCACGTTGGAGCGCATCGCCGTGCCCTGGCACACGCTCGCCCGGGATGGTCAGCTCGACCCCGCGTACGAACAGGACGCCCTGGTGACGCTGCTCCGCGCGCGCCTCGCGGCGAAGGACGCGGAGTCCGTGGTGCTGGTGGGCCCCTCGGGCGTGGGAAAGACGGCGGTGCTCCACGCGCTCGCGCAGGCGCTGCGCGTCCCCTCCGCCGCCGCGTCCGAGCGCGCCCGCCCCTTCTTCTTCCTGGACGGCAGCCGCCTCATCGCGGGCGAGGGCATGGGGGGCGACTGGCAGCAGCAGGTGATCCGCTGCATGCGCGAGGCCGCCGAAGCGCACGCGCTGCTCTGCCTGGGCCACGCGGTGGACCTGCTGGACGCGGGCAAGAGCGCGCACAGCGACCAGAACGTGGCCCAGCTCCTGCTGCCGCTGCTCGCCACCCGCGAGGTGTCCGTGGTGGCCGAGGCCACGCCGGAGACGTGGGCGCAGGTGGAGCGCCGCAACACCAGCTTCGCCCGCCTCTTCTCCGTGGTGCGTGTGGAGGAGCCGCCAACGGACGCGCTCTCCCGCATCCTGGCGCGCGTGGCGGAGGACGACACCGGGCCGAAGCCGCTGGAGGTGCTGCCGGAGGCGCTCGACGAGGCGCGCTTCCTCTGCCGCCGCTTCCTGCCCTACGGGGCCCAGGTGGGCAACGCGGTGGCCTTCCTCCGCCGCCTGGTGGCGACGTGCGCGCACGCCGAACAGCCGCGCGTCACCCGCCTGGACGCCATCCGCCAGTTCGCCTCCGAGTCCGGCATCCCCGAAGCGCTCCTGCGCGACGACGTGCCGCTGGAGCCATCCCGGGTGCGCGCCTTCCTCTCCGAACGGGTGCTGGGCCAGGAGACGGCGGTGGAGCGCGCTGCGGCCGTGGTGTCCGTGCTGAAGGCGGGCCTTGGTGACACGCGCCGCCCGCTGGGCGTGCTGCTCTTCGTGGGCCCCACCGGCGTGGGCAAGACGGAGCTGTCCAAGGCGCTGGCGGAGCTGCTCTTCGGCGCGAAGGAGCGCATGGTCCGCCTGGACATGGGCGAATACGCCGGCCCGGATGCGCTCGTGCGCCTGCTGGGGGACGGCGAGACGCCCGGGCACCTGTCGGCCGCGGTGCGCCGCCAGCCCTTCTGCGTGGTGCTGCTGGACGAGGTGGAGAAGGCGCACCCCGCCGTGCACGACGCGCTGCTCGGCGTGCTGGGCGAGGGCCGCCTCACCGACGCGTCCGGCCGCTTCACCGACTTCCGCAACGCGGTGCTCGTGCTCACCAGCAACCTGGGCGCGGACACCTGGCGCGCCCGCGTGGGCTTCGACGCTTCCGGCGGCGAGCCCGACACCGCCGCCCTGCGCGCGCACTACCTGGCGGAGGTGCAGCGCTTCTTCCGCCCGGAGCTGTTCAACCGGCTGGACGACGTCGTCGTCTTCTCGCCCCTCTCCGTGGACCTGCTGCGCCGGCTGGTGGTGCGCGAGGTGGCGGCCGTGTGCCGCCGCCCGGGGCTGTCCCTCCACGACGCGGCGCTGGAGGTCGCGCCCTCCGCGCTGGACTGGCTGGCGGCGCGCGGCTTCGACCCGCGCTACGGCGCCCGTCCCCTCAAGCGCGTGCTGGAGCGGGAGCTGGTGGTGCCGGTGGCGGCGTGGCTCGCCTCCCACCCCCGGGGCGGCGCGGTGAAGCTGTCCGTCGAGGCCGGTGACGCGGGGCTGTCGCTGCGCGCGGAGGCGGTGGGCGGAGACGCCGAGGGCGTGGGACGGCAGGCCATCGAGCAGGTGCTGGAGGCCGCGGCCAGCCTGCGCGCGGAGGTGCAGCGCTGGAGCCGCTCGGAGCCCATGCTGGGCCTGCGGCGTGAGCTGGCCGTCTTCGACAAGGCGTCCCGCCAGCCGGCGTACTGGGAGGAGCGGGCCCTGGCCGAGACGTCCTCACGCAAGGCGTCCGAGGCGCGCGAGCTGGACAAGGCCTTCCGCGACTGCGCGCAGCAGGCGGAGGCCGTGGAGGACCTGCTCTTCGAGGCGCACCTCACGCGCGCCGTGGGACAGGCGGAAGGCCTGGCCCGCGACGTGGCCGGGCTGCGGCGGGCCTTCCAGCCCCTGCGCGAGCGCATCTACGCCAGCCTCTTCCCTCCCTCGCGCGGCGCCACCCTCATCCTCGTCCCCGGCCGTGGCGCCTGGCCGCACCTGTGCACGCTGGCGAAGGCGTACGAGGCCTGGGCGCAGGCGCAGTCCATCACCTTCCAGCGGTCCCTGCTGCTGCCCGAGGAGCCCAAGAAGGACGCGAAGCCGAAGCCCTCGCGCAAGGCCAAGGACGTCCGGCTCGCGTGGCGTGGAGATCAGAGCGGCCCCCTGCACGAGCTGAAGCAGCCTCCCGCCGCGTACGCGCTGCGGCTCACCCGCGACACGCTGCCGCTCCTGCTGGCGGCCGAGCACGGCGTGCACCGCTTCGTCGAGGGCAGCCAGGCGGCGCTGGTGCGCGTGCGCTTCGAGCCGCAGCCCCTGGCCCTGTACGCGCTGCCGGCGCTGGAGGACCTGGAGAAGTCGCTGACGAAGCAGGAGGTGCGCCGGCTGCGTCCGTCCACCAGCGACGCGGCGACGGGCGGTTCGCTGGAGGACCTGCGCACCGGCGCGAAGCAGCGCTACGGGCCGGCGGGGCCGGACATGGAATCGCTGCTGGAGGCGTGGTTGCAGTGGCGCGTCTTCGGCGCGCGGAAGGAGGACTGACGCCATGGACCTCAAGCTGCCCCTGGTGGTGTCCCCCCTTGGCGGACGGTTGGTGCAGGCCTGGGTGCCCGCCTTCTGGCCCCGGCTGAGCGGCGTGGGCCCCAGCCTCTCCACGCTCCGCGACGAGCTGGCGCTCGCCGTCATGGAGCGCTTCGAGAAGGAGCCCGTGGCCCACGTGGCCTCCTACCAGCTCCCGCCGCACCTGGCCCTGCGGCACGTCAAGGTGGACACGGAGGCGAGGGACCGGGAGAAGAACAAGCGCGTCGTCCTCCAGGGCCGCATGGCCGTGCTGCTGGAGAAGTGGCCGCGCGACGACTTCTGGGTGGTGACGCCCACGCGGCTGCCCGAGGCCCGCTTCGCGCTGGGTGACCCGGACGCGCTGCCCCAGGCGCTCGCGCGCCGGCTGTCCGCGTGGTGCCTGGAGCACGACCTGGAGGGCCTGGACGAGGCCTGGGGCACCGGCCACGAGCGCCTGGAATTGCTGGAGGTGGACGCCTACGCGCCCACCATCCTCCCCCGGACGCCGCGCAGGCCCCCCACCCCACCACGTCGCCGCAAGGCCACCGCCGAGAAGAAGCAGGAGGAGCCAGCCCCGGAGACGCCCGAGCAGCGCGAGGCGCGCCGCAACCGCCGCCGCCTGTCCCTGGTGGAGCTGCGCGAGGTGGCGCGCAACCTGAGCCATGGCGCGCGGGACGGGGCCCTGGAGCGCTGCTTCGGCCGCGAGGCGCTGGTGCGCGAGGTGGTGGACGCGCTGGAGGGCCGCGAGGGCGCCGCGGTGGTGCTCGTGGGCCCGTCCGGCTCCGGCAAGACGGCGCTGGTGCACGAGGCCGTCAGCCGCCTCACCGCGCGGCAGGACGCCGCGGGCACCCGGCGCGACGTGTGGCGCGTGGACGGCAACCAGTTCATCGCGGGCATGATGTACGTGGGCCAATGGGAGGCCCGGGCGCGCGGCGTGGTGCGGGAGCTGGTGGAGGTGGGCGACCTGCTCTACGTGGACGACCTGGCGTCGCTTGTCTACGCGGGGCGCACCCGCAGCGAGCGCACCAACGTGGCGCAGTACCTGGAGCCCCACCTGGCGCGCGGCGAGCTGACGGTGCTGGCCGAGTCCACGCCGGAGCGCTTCGAGCGCGTGCGCGAGGAGGCCCCCACCTTCGCCTCCCTCTTCCGCGTGGTGCACGTGCCCGCGCTGGACGCGCGCGCCACCCTGCCCGCGCTGCTGGGCACGCTGCGCGAGCTGGAGGCCGAAAGCCACGCGGGCGCGGTGCGGCTGTCCCCGCTGGCGCTGGAGACGCTGCTCGATTTGCAGCAGCGCTTCGTCGCGCACGAGGCCTTCCCGGGCAAGGCCGTCCGGCTGCTGCGCCGGGTGGTGTCGCGGCACGGCACCGAGGAGGGCGGCGTGCGCCGCTTCACGCAGGAGGACGTCACCTCCGCCATGCGCGAGCAGACGGGCCTGCCGGACTTCGTGCTGGGCAGCGCGCCGCCGAAGACGCGCGACACCCTGGAGCGCGAGCTGGCCGCGCAGGTGGCGGGCCAGCCGGAGGCGGTGTCCGCGGTGGTGGACGCCATCCTCACGTTGCAGCGCTCGCTGCAGCCGCCGGACAAGCCGCTGGCCACCTACCTCTTCGTGGGCCCCACCGGCGTGGGCAAGACGGAGACGGCCAAGGCCCTGGCGCGCACCCTCTTCGGCGGCGAGGGGCGGCTGGTGCGCTTCGACATGTCGGAGTTCGTGTCCGCGTCCAGCATCACCCGACTGCTCGGCATGCCGGGCGCGCCGGATGGTGAGCTGACCACCGCGCTGCGCACCCAGCCCTTCTGCGTGGTGCTCTTCGACGAGGTGGAGAAGGCCCACCCGCGCATCTTCGACGCCCTGCTCCAGTTCCTGGGCGAGGGGCGGCTGACGGACGGCGCCGGCCGCACGGTGGACGCGCGCCAGGCGGTGGTGGTGCTGACGTCCAACCTGGGCGTGCGCGAGGCCGCGGCCCGCAGCGGCTTCCACCGCACGGCCGACAGCGCGGAGGCGCACTACCTGTCCTCCGTGCGCGCCTTCTTCCGCCCGGAGTTCTTCAACCGGTTGGACCGGGTGGTGCCCTTCCGCCCGCTGACGCCCGCCGCGCTGCGCGTGGTGGTGGAGCACGCGCTGGAGTCGCTGCTGTCGCGCCGGGGCATCCGCCGGGGCAACGTGCTGGTGGAGGTGGAGCCCGCGCTGTTGGATCTGCTCGTGGAGCAGGCCTACGACCCGCGCTACGGCGCCCGGCCCCTCAAGCGCGCGCTGGAGCGGCGCCTCACGGTGCCCCTGGCCCACCACCTGGTGCTGCGGGGCGCGGAGGACCTGGCCCGGGTGGAGCTGTTCCGCCGGGGCGACGACATGGGCCTGTCCGTGGAGCTGATGGCGCGTGAGCCGGCCTGGGCGCCGGAGCCGGACCCCACGGCCTGGACGCTGGCGGACGTGTCGCGCGTGCTGGAGGAGACGGCGGCTCGGCTGGACGCGCTCGGGAACCCGGAGCCAGGCTCGAAGGTGGGCCCGGAGGCGGTGGAGCTGGTGGAGCGGCTGGAGCGCCTGCGCGCGGAGGCGGTGGACATCCGGGAGAACGAGCTGTCGGAGCGCGACTTCCTGGAGACGGAAGCGGCGGTGCCCAAGGAGATCTCTCGTGGGTACGACTGGAACCGCAACCCCGGGCGTGGCGGCCTCCGGGCCCGGCCGGCCTATGCGTCGGTGCCCCTGCCGGTGTCCCGCGAGGAGCGGCTGCGCCGCTGCCGCCCGCGCGTGGTGGACCTGCGCGACGAGACGGACTGGCTGGCGCATCAGCTCGCCTGCCGCGAGCGGGGCCCGGACGTACGGGCCGTGCTCGTCGAGGGCCTGGGCGACGCGCCCGTGGCCGCGCTGGAGGCGGTGGTGCGTGCGCTGCCGCAGGCGCTGGGGCGCGCGGCGGTGCACGAGGAGCGCGTGGAGCCGGACGGCCGCATCGCGTGGGCGGCGCCCGGTTCGCAGCGTCCGGCGGGGGTGCGGGTGCGGCGCATCGCCGTCAGCCTGACGGCCATCGGCCTCGCGGAGGTGCTGGCGCCGCTGGAGGGCTACGCGCTGGTGGAGACCCTCCGGGGCGATGGGGCGCGGCTGGCGCCCGTGCGCGTGGAGCTGATGGAGGGGGACCCGGGCCTGATGGACGACGTGTCCGGGCCGGTGGCCGCGCGCGATGCGGTGCGCGCGGTGGAGCGCGAGGCGCGGCGGGCGGGGACGGCGAAGGAGCAGGGCCGGGGCCGCGCGGTGGTGGAGGGGAGCGAGGGCGCGCTCCTCCACCTGGCGAGCCGGCGCACGCCGTCGGACGCGCTCGCGTGGGCCGGCTGCGTGCTGCGGCGCGCGGCCCGGGAGGAGGGCTGAGCCATGGACAAGAACTTCCACCTCTTCGTGCGCCGCTACCCGGGGGTAGGCGTGGCGGCCCACGTGCTGACGCACCCGCACCTGGCGTCGTTCGCCAGCGACCTGGGCACCGCGCGCCTGGACATCGCGGAGGTGGTGGGTCGCCTCCTGCGCCGTGGCGAGCTGCGGGACGAGCTGACGCACTGGGAGGACCTGCGCCAGCGCCGCATGGCCTTCACCGTGCGCGCCATGCAGCACGGGCGGCTGCTGGCCGTGCCGCTGCGCCTGACGGTGGTGACCCACGGCGGGAGGGGCGGGGCCCGGGCCGCGCGCAAGGCCGACGCGGCGAAGGGGCCGCTGCGCGTCTGGGTGCCGCGCGTGGGCGTGGAGGGCACGCTGCACGACGCGGCGGACCTGGAGTCCTACGTGGAGGAGCTGGTCCGGCATGAGCTGTACCTCGCGCCGCTGGAGCGGCTGCACGGGCTGGCGTACCTGGGCGAGGAGTCGGTGGAGACGCTGTCCGTGCCGTCGCGCGTGAAGCAGACGCCGAAGGCCCGCGCCACGGAGGAAGCGGCGAAGCAGTCCCGGCGCCTGCCGCCTCCCGCCGGACTCGCGGAGGCCAGCCGCTGCCTCAACGAGGAGGCGCGCGCCGGGCTCCTGGAGCGCGCATGGGAGCGCGACGCGGAGGTGGCCCGGCTCGCGGAGGCCGTCACCGCGGGCGCCCGCGCCAGCGTGCTGCTGGTGGGCCCACCGTCGGTGGGCAAGACAGCGCTGGTGCACGAATTGGTGCAGCGCGCGGAGGCCGCCGTCGCGGGCCATTCCCTGCACGGCCTGGAGGTGTACAGCACGTCGGGCGGACGCATCATGGCCGGCATGCGCTACCTGGGGCAGTGGCAGGAGCGCGTGCAGCGCATGGTGGAGGCGCTGCGCGTGCGCCGCGCGGTGCTGCACCTGGACAGCCTGTCGGAGCTGCTCTCGCTGGGCGGCGGTGACACCGGCCTGGACGTGGCGCGCCACCTGCTGCCGGCCCTGGAGGGCGGCGAGGTGGCGCTGGTGCTGGAGGCCACCCCGGAGGACGTGGCCCGCGCGGAGCGGACGCACGGGGCCTTCCTGCAGGCGCTGCGGCACTTCTCCGTGGCGCCCCTGGCCCCCGGGGCCGCGCGCACCGCGCTCCAGCAGGCCTCGCAGCGGGTGGCCCGCGCGCGCAAGGTGCGCTTCACCGGGGACGCGCTGGAGCGCGCCGCCGAACTGACGGAGCGCTTCGGAGACGGCCCGCCGCCCGGCGGCGCGGTGTCCCTGCTGCGCTCGGCCAGCACCCAGCCCTCCCCCACCAACGAGGTGGACGCGGCCGGCGTGACGCAGGCGTTCTGCACGCGCACCGGCTACCCGCGCGAGCTGGTGGACACGTCCGTGCGCCTGGACCCGGAGGCCCTGCTGCGGCGCTTCCGCGAGCGCATCGTCGGGCAGGACGAAGCCACGCTGCTCCTGCGCAACCTCATCGTCACGCTGAAGACGGGGCTGGCGGACCCGTCCCGTCCGCTGGGCGCCTTCCTGCTGCTGGGCCCCACCGGCGTGGGCAAGACGGAGTCCGCGCTGGCCCTGGCGGAGTACCTCTTCGGCGACACGTCCCGGCTGGCCCGCTTCGACATGGCGGAGTACGCGGCGCCGGGCAGCGCCGCGCGGCTGGTGGGCGAAGGGGGCGGCCAGCAGGGCGGCCTCGCGCGCCGGGTGCGCGAGCAGCCCTTCGGCGTGGTGCTGCTGGACGAGGTGGAGAAGGCGGACGCGGGCGTCCATGACCTGCTGCTCCAGGTCCTGGGCGAGGGACGCCTCACGGACGGCACCGGCCGCACCGTCAGCTTCCGCAACACCGTGGTGCTGCTCACCAGCAACCTGGGCGCGGACAGCGCGGGGCGCTCGCTGGGCTTCGGCGGGGGCAGCGTGCGCGACCTGGAGCAGCACTACCTGGGCGCCGCCACCGCCTTCTTCCGGCCGGAGCTGCTGAACCGGTTGGATCAGGTGGTGCCCTACCGGCCCCTCACCCCGGAGGTCATCCGAGCCCTGGCGCGGCGCACGCTGGAGGCGGCCCTCACGCGCGAGGGGCTCACCCGTCGGGGCGTGAAGGTGTCCTTCGGCGAGGACGTGGTGGAGCACCTGGCGCGCACCGGCTTTGATGCGCGCTATGGCGCCCGGCCCCTGAAGCGCGCGGTGGAGCAGCTCGTGGTGACGCGGCTGGCCCAGTGGCTCGCCGGTCACGCGAGCACCCCGCCCTCCCAGGTGGTGCTGCGGGTGGGGCCCCAGGGCACGGTGGAGCTTGGCTAGCTCGCGCTCAAACCCTTGGGCAATCCAAGGGCGCGTGTGTGATTCATTGCGCCAATGTCAGGCGCCTGACCTCCTCGTCGGGCACCAGCTCCCTCCCTGAAACCCCGCTGGCGGAGCCTCAGCGGCCGGCTCACTGCACTTTCACAGCAGCACCGAAAGTCATGCTTTAACAGAAAGAGTGGCTATCCTCCCCTGCCGCGTCTCACAGCGGAACCTGCCCATGACGGGCAGAGGAGGATCCATGGTGCACTGGCTCAAGCGCGTTCAGGACAAGGTTCGTTCACGGCCCGCCGCATCCCTGGGAGGGAGCGCATTCCTGGTGACGGGACTCGCGGCGGTGTCGCTGCTGCTGGCTCCCGCTGGCGCGGCGGCCCAGGACAACGACTCACCCTGCCCCTTCTCGGGCGTGCTCTGCCTGTTCGAAGGCGTGGACTACACGGGCGAGGTCTGGAACGTCCGTTCGCTCACGCCCGGCGTGGGCGTCTGCGTCAACCTCCCGGAGCATGGCTGGGAAGACCGGGCGTACTCGGCCATGAACACGAGCAGCTACTACGCGTCGCTGTTCCTCAACGAAGACTGTGTCGGCCGTCCGTACCCCGTCGAGCCCTACTCGGGACAGAGCCCATTGCCGTTCCAGCCGAAGAGCGTCTGGGTCTACTGAGCTTCGCGGTTCGCGGAGGAGCCTGCCCATGACGGGCAGTGGAGGAGCATCCATGCACGGGTTTGAGAGCATCCAGGCTGAAGGACGTTCACCGCGTCGTCGTTTCCCCAGGTCCCGCCTCCTCGCGGGGGCTGCCGCCCTGGCGATGACGGCCCTGCTGCCCGCGGGCGTGTCCGCCCAGGACAGCGATTCGCCCTGCCCCTTCCCGGGCACCCTCTGCCTCTTCGAGGGCGAGGACTTCACGGGCGAGGTCTTCATGGTGCAGGCGCTCGATCCCCAGCAGGGGACGTGCGTGAACCTGCCGGAGCACGGGTGGGAGGGACGGGCGAACTCGGCCATCAACACCAATGGGATCACCGCGTCCCTGTTCTTCAACGAGGACTGCGACGGAGGCCCGCACCCCATCGATCCCCACACCTCGGTCAGCAGCCTGGGGTTCCACCCGAAGAGTGTCTGGGTCTACTGAGCCACGCCTCGGCTCATGCCGGACGCGGCGGTCCCCCCGGGACCGCCGCGACGGCGCGCTCGACTACCGGCGCTCGCTGTCCAGGTGGTGCATCTGCTCCGCCCCGTAGCGCTCGCCGGAAATCGTCACGAGCGACTCCAGCGCCGTCACGTCCTCCTTCGACAGTGACCGCGTGAGGGCCCCCAGCGCGTCGTCCAGCTGCGCCCCCGTCTTCACGCCCACCACGGGAACGAACGCCGGCTGGCGCGCGAGCACCCAGGCAATCGCGAGCTGACCCGGCGTCATCCGGCGCTCCTGGGCGAAGCGCTGGAAGGCGGCCACGCTGTCCTGGTTCTTCTCGCCGTTCTCGCCGGTGAAGCGCGGCAGCCAGGCGCGGAAGTCCCCCTTCCCCTTCGGCTTGCTCCCCGTCAGCAGCCCCCGGGAGAAGACGCCGTAGAGCGTCGCGCTGATGCCCAGCTCCTTGAGCGCGGGGAAGATGGCGGCCTCCGGGCCACGGCTCGCCACCGAGTACTCAATCTGGAGGTCCACGATGGGGTGCACGCGGTGCGCTCGGCGGACCGTCTCCACGCCCATCTCGGACAGCCCGATGTGGCGGACGTACCCGGCCTTCACCAGGTCGGCGATGGCACCGATGGTGTCCTCGATGGGGACGGCGGGGTCCAACCGCGCCGGGCGGTAGATGTCGATGACCTCCACCCCCAGCCGCTTCAGGCTGTAGGCGGCGAAGGTCTTCACCGCCGCGGGGCGCATGTCCATGCCCATCCAGCTTCCGTCCGGCCCTCGGAGCGCGCCGAACTTCACCGACAACTGGACGCGCTCCCGCCGGCCCGCGATGGCGCGCCCCACGAGCAGCTCGTTGTGGCCCATCCCGTAGAAGTCCCCGGTGTCGATGAGCGTGACGCCCTGGTCGATGGCGGATTGGATGGTGCGGACGCTCTCCGCGTCGTCCGTCGCGCCGTACATGCCCGACATGCCCATGCACCCCAGCCCCAACGGGAACACCTCCGGGCCCGTGGCACCCAGCTTCACCGTGCGCTGCGCCTGCTGCGTCTCTTGCGTGGCCATGTGTCGCCCCTTCCGTGTGAAGGGAGATTCATCATTCGCCATGCAGAAATCCATTGAATAGGCTGTATCCCAATCATGCATGACATCTATGGAAGGAACCTGGACCTCAACCTGCTCCGCGTCTTCGTCGTGGTGGCGGAGGCCGGCAGCGTCACGGCGGCGGCCGAGCGCCTCTACCTCACGCAGCCCGCGGTCAGCGCGGCGTTGCGGCGTCTGGCCTCCACGGTGGGCACGCCCCTCTTCGTCCGCGCGGGGCGGGGGCTGGCGCTGACCACGCGCGGCGAGCGCCTGCTCGCTTCGGCGCGGCCGCACCTGGGCGCGCTCGTCGACGCCACGCTGTCACCGGTGGCGTTCGACCCGAAGACGAGCGAGCGGACGGTGCGCATCGGCCTGTCGGACGTGACGGAGGTCTGGCTGCTCCCTCCCCTGCTCCGGATCCTCGCCCGGGAGGCGCCGCGCATGCGGCTGGTGATCCTCCCCGTCCAGTTCCGCACCGTCGTGGAGGCCCTGACCGGCGCCACCGTGGACCTCGCGGTGACGGTGGCGGACGCGCTCCCGGCGGGCACGCGGCGCATCGAGCTCTTCACCGGCAGCTTCGTGTGCCTCTTCGACCCACGCCACGCGCGCATCCCGAAGCGCCTCACCCTGGAGCGCTACCTGGAGCACGAGCACGTCATCGTCTCCTACAACGGGGACCTGCGCGGCGTCATCGAGGACCACTTCGACGTCCAGCGCCGGGTGCGCGTGTCGGTGCCGACGTTCCAGAGCATCGGGGCCCTGGTGGATGGGAGCGCGCTGCTGGCCACGGTGCCGGCCATGGTCGCGCGCGACATCCTCCGGCTGCGCCCGCACCTGAAGACGACGGCGGTGCCGCTCGCCCTTCAGGGCACGCCCCTGGAGCTGCTCTGGCGGGGCGCGGTCGACGACGACGAGGCCATCCGCTTCATCCGCGACCGCGTGGTGCAGGTGACGAAGGAGCTCTGGAGCGGCGCGTAGCTGGCCCGGTCGCCCCCACGCGCCCGCGTCCATGACGGAGCGGGCGCGCGGTTCGTGCGACTACTTCTCCTGGGTGACCTTGTTGTCCATGCCGGTGCGGCTGATCTTCGGCTTCGACTTGCCGTGGCCGCGCTTCCAGGTGACGGTGTTGGACATCCCCGTCACGGAGATGAGGCGGGTGGCCTCCACCTTCACGACGTTGCTGGAGCCGTTGACGGTGACGCTCTTGCACTCGCCGGTCAGCGTGATGTTGTTGGACGCGCCGGTGATCTCCACCGTGCTGTCCGGCTTGCACTCGTGGGTCGCGGTCTCTCCCGAGCCGGTGACGTCGATGGTGGCCTCCTGCTCCGAGTCCTCCTCCGCGATGGCCGTCATCGGGCCGAAGGTACACGCCACCATCATGAACACCGCGGTGCCGAGCTTCCTGTTCATCTGTCATTCCCCCTGATGTGAGGTGCGGGCCAGGTGTGGCGCCGCGCCCCCCCATCTACGTAGCGGTCGGCGGGAGATTCAACTTTCGTGACAAGGCTTGTGCCCGCCCGTCATCAACCTCACGCGCCCGCGGTGACCCGCATGCCGAGCATGGGGCGGTACGCCGCGCGGTAGGACCAGGCCAGATAGGCCTCCAGGGCCAGGAGCACCACCGACAGCTCCACGCCCGAGGGCTCCAGGAAGACGTGGAACAGGAAGATGTTCACGATGACGGGCGCGATGAGCGCCAACGCCAGCGGCACGAAGCGGTTGGCCAGGAACATCGCCCCGGCCACCACCTCCGTGCCCTTCACCAGCCAGAACAGGTAGCCCGTCGCCTTCATCGCGATGCCGAAGGCGGCCCCCGGGCTCGCCGGATCCAGTTTCGGCGGCGGGATGAAATCGAAGAAGCCGTTGAGGCCGAAGACGAAGAAGACGAGCCCCAGCAGCAGGCGGGCCCCCGTCGGCAGGTGACGGGCCAGCGACTTCTTCTGGGGAGCCTCCACGGTGGTGGAAGCGTTGGGAATGGAGGTGGCCATGGGGTGTGCTCCGGGAAAGAGGGCGTGCCGCATCCGGCGGGGTGCGCGGGCTTCTACTCCGCGACGAACGAGGCGCCCACCCATCGACACCGATTTCATCTTCCTTTGAGGCCCACACACCGCCCCGCCGGTGCCTCCCCCGCCCGTCGGGTTCAGCGCCCACCGTCCGCGTGGACCGCGAAGACGTCCCGCAGCCCCGCGATGAGCGCGTTGCCAGGGTATGCCTCGCCGAGCGGCCCCAGCGCGTCACGCAGGGCCGTGAAGAGGGCCTGGACGTGGTGGGCGTTCAAGCCATCCCACGTCAGATCCCGGACGATGGCCTGGCTGCCTTCCCGGAAATTCTCCACCGCCGTGACATAGGGCGCGGCCGCGGGGATGTTCATGCGCAGGAGCAGCCCGAGCAGCGCGAGGACCTCCGTGAAGTCATACCGGCCCGACTTCGCGTCGTGGAAGGTTTCGAGGCGGACGTACTCCGGACGGAACCAGGAGCCGACGTAGCCGGCGGCCTTCGCGGCGCTGTCCTCCACGCTCACGGTGAGCTGCGAGTGGAGGTCCGGGTCCACCTCGGTCACCAGGGACTTGCGGACGGTCACCGACTTCAGGGCGGTGCTGTCGAAGCGGCGCCGGGGCAGCGTGCGCAGCGGCGTCCCATGGAAGGTCACCACCTCCAGCTTCGGCAGCCGCGTGAGGACCTCCGGGAAGTCCCACATGAGCTGGACCTGGCTCCAGCCCCCGAAGACCCTCCGGACGTAGGCATACGGGTTGTTGACCAGGTTCACCGTCCGCAGCTCGACGCATTCCGCGAGCGAGTCCGGCAGCCGCCAGACGCAATTGCTCTCCAGGTCCAGCACCCGGAGCTTCTTCAGCGCCCCGATGGACTCCGGCAACGTCCGCAAGCCGTTGCCGCGCAGGTCCAGCTCCCGCAGCTCCGTGAGCTGCCCCAGGGCCTCCGGGAGCGTGCGCAAGTCGTTGCGCCGGAGGTTGAGCTTCTCCAGTCGGCGGAACTGGAACAGCTCTTCCGGCAGCGACGTGAGGCCCTTGTCCTCCAACGACACGCTCTTCACCTTGTCGGGCTCCGCCAGCTTCTTTGAAACCAGCTTTCGGAACGCGTCCCGAACGCTGGTGAAGGCGGGACGGGAGATGGGCTTGCCCGCGCTCAGCAGGCTGCGCGCCTTGTCGAGCTGGACGCGCTCGCCGGCCACCACCTCCGGGACGAAGACGCCCTTGACGTCGAAGGGGTCGTCCGACGCCTCCACCCCGTCCGACACCGCGAACACCTTCGAGCCCTGGCCCTGGTAGCGGTAGGCATCCACGGGGCCCTCCACCCGGAGGGCGTAGTCCGAAGCGACGGTGCGGGCCACGAGCGCGCCGCCCACGTGGACGCTGCCGTGGTTGTAGACCGCCACGAAGTCCCCGGTCATCACGTCACCGGTGACGTGCAGCCGCGAGCCACCGATGGCGATGCTCGTCGCGACGAGGTGGCCGTGGACCTGGAGGAACGGCCCGAAGTCGTTCTCCGCGTTGAACAGGCAGCCCTCGACGGTGAGGTTGCCGCGCACGATGAGCCCGGCGAAGGGCGGCGCGTCCGGGTCGTCCAGCGCGAAGATGCCCTGGCGGAAGTCGAGCCACAGCTCGTGAGGCACGACGACGTCGCCGGAGAGGATGAGGACACGGTCGTCGTCCTGTTCGGAGTTGCCCGGGACCCGCACCGAGCCCTTCACCTGTTCCCAGGTGGAAGACTCGAAGGCGAGGTCGCTGGACCAGGCGCCCTTGGCGACCCGCGCCGCGACCTGCTTGCGCGCGAAGGCCCCGGCGTCCTCGGCGGAAGCGAAGGTGCGGGACTCGCGCTTGCCGTCCGTGCCGGACCTGCCGTGGTGCAGGTCCAGCCGCTCACCGTGCCAGGCGTAGGACCAGAACTTGCGGGCCGTCCCCTCCAGGCCCTCGAGTCGCATCGCCAGACGGGGAGAAGCCACGGGGAGCTGGGGCGTCTTCATGGCCCCGACTTCTAGAGGGGAGGCGGCTTGAAGGCCAGGGCGTGGGCGCGGCCCCGATGCTTTCGGGCACCGGCCTCGCGCCCCTTCTTCTACCGGGTGCCCACCGCCGCCGCGCCCGCGGCCTGGCGCCGGGCGACGAGGGCACCGAAGACGCCCGCGGTGAAGAACATGATGACGCTGTAGATGGCGGCGGGGATGGCCATCACGCTGTCATTGAGCAGGCGCGGGCTGGACGCGATGGCGATGGCGAGCGTGCCGTTGTGGATGCCCACCTCCATCGCGATGGCCACCGCCTGCTTGCGATCAATGCGCAGCAACATGGGCACCACGAAGCCCACCGCCATGCTGGCCAGGTTGAAGGCGAGCGCCGCGAGCCCCACGCTCTGGAAGTACGTGACCAACTGCTCACGCTCCTTGAACGTCGCCGCGAGCACCACCAGCACCAGGAACAGCGCGGAGATGATGCGCACGGGCCGGTCCAGCCCGTCCGCGAGCGCCGGCTTCTTCGCGCGCACCATCATTCCCAGCGAGATGGGCACCAGGACGATGGCGAACACCTGGAGGATCTTGGCGAACTGCAACGGGATGGCGCGCTCCTCTCCCATGAAGTGCGACAGGGAGAGGTTCACGATGAGCGGCAGCGTGAACAGCGACAGCACGCTGTTGACCGCCGTCAGGCTGACGTTCAGCGCGACATCCCCCTTGGCCAGGTGGCTGAAGAGGTTCGCCGTCGCGCCGCCCGGCGAGGCCGCGAGCAGCATCAACCCCACGGCGAGCTGCGGAGGCAGGCCGAAGCCGCTCGCGATGCCGTAGCAGATGAGCGGCATCAGCAGCGTCTGACAGCCCAGGCCCACCAGCGCCGCGCGAGGGAACTGGGCCACGCGGCGGAAGTCCGCCAGGGTGAGGCTCAGGCCAAGCCCGAGCATGATCACCCCCAACGCGATTGGCAGGAACACCTCGGTGACGACACTGGTCTGCATTGCGGGCCCCCGGCGAAAGCACCCACTCTGACAGAAAGCCCCTTTTCGGAGGACCCGGATCCGTTCATCCGGCGCGCTGGAGCAGCACCGCCCCGCCGTCCACGTCGAGCCCCCGGGCGACCTCCGGCTACGACGCGGGGCGGCGACAGCCCCCGCGCCGGAACGCCTTGCCGGGGCTCAGCCTCGGACGCGGGAGGGCATGACGCCCTGCGCCTGGGAGTCCTGGGAGGAGAAGGACTCCTGCACCGGCTGGAGCCCCGTGCGCTCCGCTTCGTTGACGGATTCGAGCGCGTCGGAGATCGCGGCCAGCTCTTCCTGCACGCGCCCCAGGCCCAGCTCCGCGTCGGGCGCCACTCCCCCTCCGCTCTGTCCGTTGACCTGGACGAGCTGGGCGACCAGGCCTTCGATGCTCCAGCGCAGGCGGGTGAGCTCCGCCTCCAGACGGTCCGCGTTGCGCGCCAGCCGCTCGCGCTGCCCGCGCTGCGCGTCGATGGCCGCCACGGCGCTGCGCAGCGAGGCACACACCTGCGGATCCTCCGAGGCGTTGATGCGCGCGGCGAGCGTCGCGCGCTCCGCGTCGAGCCGGGCCAGCAGATCCGGGCTGACCTCGCGGCGCAGGCCCTGCTCCCGCTCCCGCAGGGCGTGGCACGAGCGGCGCAGCGCCAGCACGGACTCCTCGCCGCCGCTGACGAACTCGCGCACCGCGGGCGTCGCCTTGCGGTAGGCGGCCTCCAGCCGGTCGCAGACCTCATCCAGCTCCCGCAGCCGCGCATCCTCCTGGAACACCGCGACCGCGTCCGGGACGCGCTTCGCGGATGCACCGGAGGCCTGGTTCGAGGCCAGGTGCCCCCCGGCTCCCAGGTGGCCGCCCGCGGCCAGCCGGGCGTTGCGGCCGACGGTGGCCCCCGCCCCGACGCTGGCGCCGCGCTCCACGGTCGCCCCCTCCTGGATGGTGGCGCCCCAGCCGACCACGGCGCCTTGCTGCACCGTCGCGCCACGCTGCACGGTGGCGCCCATGCGGATGACGGTATTGGATTCGATGACCGCCTCCTCCTGCACCGTCGCCCCCATCTCGATGACCGCGCCGGGCTCGATGCGCGCCGAGGACGCGATCTCCGCCCCCGCGCCGATCCGCGCCGCCGCATTCACGTTCGCCCCCGCGCCGCCCGCCGCGCCCATGGCGCTGCGGATGAGGAACAGGACGCCGGAGCCGATGGCGAGCGTGCCCGCGGGGATGAAGAGCCAGTCCGTGGTGAAGGCCCCCAGGAGGCCGAAGCTCGCGCCCCCAAGGAAGAGCCCTCCCCCCACGGTTCCCAGGACACGCTGGACCGCCGACTGGCGCGCCGCGAGCCTGGCCAATGCGCGCTCAGAGGGCCCTCGCCCCTTCTTCTCCATTGTGCCTCCCATGTTCTCCACGGGAGGGGTTCTATCGCGGTTTGGCCCTCCTGGGCGCGGCAACCCGAGGCCCTGGCGCCCTGCGGCTAGGGGGCCTCCCCCAGGCCGTCCATCGCCGCCGCGACGATGCGCGCGGCGGCGTCCGGCCGGTCCTGCCCCATGCGCAGCGTGTTGACCGAATAGACGAGCCGCCGACGCAGGTCGCGCGTGGCCCCCATCCCGTTGTTGTAGCCGTGCCGGTCGCCGCTCTTTGCCCACAGCGTGACCCCGTTGACCTCCATGCGGGTCAGCCCCGCGCTGTAGGAGGCACGGCCGCCCCCCACGGAGGGCACGGCCGGGACGGTGAACAGCTCCTCCATCTGCGCACGCGGCAGCAGCCGGCCCTGGAAGAGCGCGACGAGGAAGCGATCCAGGTCGGCCGTGGTGGAGATCATCTCGCCCGCGGCCCAGGGGACGGACTGGCTCGCCTCGGTGACGTCCACCAGGCACTGCCCCCGGTAGGAGATGGCACCCGACGGGCACACCTCCCCTTCCGCCTCGACCCGCTCATAGCCATGGGCATGCGGCCCCGGAATCGTCACGACGTTGCCGGGCACCAGGGTGTCCCGCAGCCGCAGCGGGCGCAGGATGCGGTCGCGCACCGCGTCCCCGTAGGGGCGGCCCGTCACCTGCTCGATGAGCAGCCCGGCGACGATGTAGCCGATGTTGCCGTACTGCTGCTGCGCACCCGGCGCGAAGCGCGGCCCCGCGGGCAGCGACAGGGAGACGAGCTCCCGGGGGCTGTAGCGCCGGAAGCGGTTCTCGAAGAACCACGCCGGATCCTTCTGCGGCACCGGCACCCCCGGCAGGCCATGGGTGTGATTGAGCAGCTGCCGCACGGTGATGGGCGCGTAGACGCCCGCGGGCAGCAGGCGCGGCAGGTACTCCTGGACGGGCCGGTCCAGGTCCAGGCGGCGCTCGGCGGCGAGCTGCAACACGACCGTGGCCGTGAAGGTCTTGGTCATGCTGCCGATGCGAAAGAGGGCATCCGCCCGCACCGGCGCCCCCGTCTGGACGTCGGCCACGCCGGACGCCCCGAGCCACCGCCCCGCCACGCCCTCCACCCGGACGAGCGCGCCGGTCACCTCCGCGTCCGGCAGGCCCGCGATGGCCTGCCGGAGGGCCTCGCGATTGAGCGGAGGCAGCCGCGCCCCCGCCTCCATCTCCAGGACCGTCGTCTCGCGCTCGCCCAGCTCCGGGACGCCTGCTGGCGGGAGGTCCGGACCACAGGCGGGCGCCATCACGCCCGCGATCAACGTCATGCCCAGCCGCAAGCCACGGTGCAGGACCGCCATGTTCCATCTCCTCGTTGGGAATGCCGGGACACCGGCAAGGGATGGAACACCGCCCTCCTCCCGGGCTGTCACCCCGCCCGGGTTCCAGGCCCGCCGCGCATCACCGGTGCTGGGAGTCCCCCGGGGACGTGCCGCAGGCCAGGCAGTCCGCGGAGCAGCTGTCGTAGGTGTTGCCGTTGCCGCACGACTCGGTGAACTGACAGACGCCGTCCCCGCACGAATAGATGTCCTGGGGGCGCAGGTGCGTGGTGATGGGCAGGTAGGTGACGCCATTGACGACGCAGCTCTTCCAGAAGGCGCGCGTCGCATCGCGGGTGCAGACGGTGGCGCACGCGCCCATGTGCAGGATGGGAGGACACTCCGTGTTCTCCCCGCCCGACTTGGAGGAGAGCCCACAGGCCCGCGTGGTGCTCTCCTTCTTCTTGAGGACCCGGTCGCTGCCGGCGAAGAGCCCCTCGCCGGTGAACAGGTTGCCGAAGAAGCAGGCCTCCAGCTCCGAGTACGTGGCGGCCTCGCTGGAGGTCACGGGGATGGCGACGCCCGCCGAGTCCCGGCCCCGCGCCGAGATGGGAACCGAGACGCCGAACTTGTTGACGTGCGCGGCGAGGCAGGCGGAGAGCAACTGCTGCTCCGCCACGGTGACGGGGCGGCCCTGGGTCCAGCCGGTGGCCAGCCCCAGCGCTCCCGCCCAGGAGTGGCTCGTGCCCGTGACGGGGTTGGTCCAGGTGCGCGTCTGGCCCGAAGGCAGGGCGCAGGCAACGACATACTTCATCACCATGTCCGAGTACGCGACGGATTCATTGCCATTGAACCAGGTCGCGAACGAAGGGGCGGACAGGCCATTCGTGGACAGGCCGTTCGTCGACAAACCGTTCGTGGACAGTCCATTCGTGGACAAGCCGTTCGTCGACAAGCCGTTCGTGGAAAGGCCGTTGACCGAGATGGACTCCTGCGCGACCCAGCCATGCTCCAGGAGGGGCGACTCGCCCGGCCCGTCTCCGACGCAGCCGCCCGCGCCCAGCAGCAGTCCAAGACACGCGCCAGCAATGACCCGGTCCATCCGCGACGTCTGTGTTTTCATTCGAGCCCCCCCAGAGGACTTGTGGTGGCCCGGGCCAGCGTCAGCCTCAAGCCACCACTCACCTCAGCCTAGCGAGCGCGGCTGCTGAAAACCTTTACCCCCGCGTGAGGGGTTGAATTGACCTGGACCCGGACCTCCTGCCATCCGCGCTTACCTGCCAATCCTGATTCAGTGTCATTCCCCTGGAAGTAGTGGTGGGGGTGTCACGGGCGCGGCGAGTGTTCAGCACGACAAAGGAGGCCTGGCGCGAGCGCATCACCAGATGACGTCCCTACCGTTTCAACGGAGAGTCGCGTCCATGCGCAATGGACTCCTGACCGCGACCTTCGCCACCCTCCTGCTGAGCGCCGCCCACGAAGCGGAGGCGCAGACGGCCCGGCCTCCGACGAAACAGGAAGGCAACCTGGCGCCGGGGCGTGGTGGCGACAGTCAGCAGTCCGTGCCGCGCCAGGGCGCCGCCCCTCCGGGCGCGCCCGTGGAGACGGCGCCGCCCAACGTCCCGGAGTTCAAGCCCGCGTTCCCCGGGCAGACGCGCGCGCCCGCGGTGAAGACGCGCACGCCGCTCGTGGTGACGGAGGTCGCCGCGGGCTTCAACAAGCCCTGGGCCATCGCCTTCCTTCCGGATGGCCGCTTCCTCGTCACGGAGAAGCCCACGGGCTCGCTCTTCATCGTCACCGCCGACGGCAAGAAGTCACCCCCGGTGGCGGGCCTCCCCAAGGTGGACGGCCGGGGACAGGGCGGGCTGCTCGACGTGGAGGTGGGGCCCGACTACGCGAAGAGCGGGCTCATCTACTGGACCTATTACGAGCCTCGCGAGGGCGGCAACGGGCTGGCGGTGGCGCGCGCGCGACTGGTGGACGGCCCGAAGCCGCGCATCGAAGGACTCCAGATCATCTTCCGCATGCAGCCCACGCTGGAGTCGACGCTGCACGCGGGCGGACGGCTCGTCTTCACGCCGGACGGCAAGCTCTTCGTCACGCTCGGCGAGCGCTCCGTCCTCAAGGGCCGCGTCCAGGCGCAGGACCTCAAGAGCGACTTCGGCAAGGTCGTCCGCATCCTCCCGGACGGGTCCATCCCCAAGGACAACCCCTTCGTGGGCAAGAAGGACGCCCGTCCGGAGATCTGGTCCTCCGGACACCGCAACATCCTCTCCGCCGCGCTGGACGCGCAGCAGCGGCTCTGGGTCGTGGAGATGGGACCGCGCGGAGGCGACGAGCTCAACCGCCCCGAGGCCGGCAAGGACTACGGCTGGCCCACGATTGGCTATGGCGAGGAGTACTCGGGCGAGCCCATCCACAAGACGACGCAGGCCTCCGGCATGGAGCAGCCTGTCTATTATTGGGATCCGGTCATCTCGCCCTCGGGGCTCACCCTCTATTCAGGGGCGCTGTTCCCGGAGTGGAAGGGGAACTTCTTCATCGGCGGCCTGTCCAGCCAGGCGCTCGTGCGGCTCGTCATGAAGGACGACCGCGTGGTCGGCGAGGAGCGCCTGCTCACGGAGCGCAACGCGCGGATCCGCGAGGTGGTCCAGGGGCCCGACGGCGCGCTCTACGTCCTCACGGACGACTCGAACGGCCGCCTGTGGAAGCTCACGCCCGGGGCCACTCCGCCGGGCCGAGCCCCCTGAGCTTCCGTCCCCAGCTCAGCGGTTGCGCGTCATGACGCCGCCCTGCTCCAGCAGGCCGAAGAGCTCCACGAGCGCCTCCACGGGGAAGACGTGGCCGTACTCCGCGTGGGCCGCGTCGCGGATGTCCGCCACGGAGCGCTTGCCGTCGGCGTAGCTCGCGAGCGCGTCGGCCAGTTGGTAGAAGCGCAGCTCGCCCTCCCCCCGCGCTCGCAGGGCCGTGGCCGCAGCGGTCATGGCGGCCTTCACCACGGCCGCCCGGGGCTGGGCCCCTGCCCCCGCACGGCGCGCCACCCCGTCGAACGAGGCCAGCTCCTGGCCCTTCACGCGGCGCGGAACGAAGGCCCGCGCCCGGCGCTCGGCCTCGCCAGGCGCAGGCTCGCGAAGGGAGCCCCCGCGCGCCTTGGCGTCCGCCTCCACGCGCTTCAGGGCCTGGGACTCGGCGGTCTCCAGCGCCTTGATCAGGGGCTGCACCGCCGCTGCGGGCGCGCCCAGGGGCACGCAGGAGCGCAGGGCGTCGCGCTCGCGCTGGTAGCCCGCGCGCACCCCGGCGCGGGCCAGGCGGGCGGTGTCCGCCAGCTCCGCGACGGGCGCCGAGGCCAGGGCGCCGCGGGCCCGGAACTCGTCCTCCGCCACGCGCCGCACGCCGTGCACCGACACCAGGCGCGCCAGCTCCAGGGCGCCCGCGCCCTCCGCCCAGGCGGCGACGGTGATGGAGGCCAGCGCCACGAACGCCGAGCGGTGCAGCTGGGTGGGGTCCACGAACTCCGGCCGGTCGCCGCTGGTGTGGTAGCCGTCATCCGGCCAGGTGGAGAACGCCACGCCGGGGATGCCGTGGTCGTTGAAGAGCTGGTGGTCGGAGCCCCGGCTGTAGCGCTCCATGTGGCCGTCCATCGGGTCATTCGATCCGGTGACGGAGCCGATGCGGAAGTCCTTTCGCGGCGGGTAGGCCACGCCGTTGAAGCGGTTCATGAAGGCCACCGTGGACTCGGACACGGCGTTCACGAAGCTGCCATTCCAGTCCGGGGTGTACGACACCATGAAGCGCGAGTGGGCGCGGGTCAGGCTGGCGCCGAGCATGTCGAAGTTGAACTGGGCCACCCGCCGCACCGGCTCCGCGCCGTGGAGGGAGAACCATTCACGGGTGCCCTCGAACTCCGGCAGCCACAGCACGCGCAGGGTGCGCACCGGCGGCGGCAGCACGCCCCGGCGGATGAGCGTGGTGTACGTGCGCACCAGCTCCAGCAACGTGGCGGCCCCGGACGCGTTGTCGTCCGCCCCGGGCTTGTAGTGGTCCAGGTGCGCGGTGAGGACGACCTCCTCCCCGGCGAGGGTGCCGGGGATGACGCCGCTGACGATGCTGAGGTGTCCCGTGGGCGCTTCCGTGGCCACGCTCACGTCCACCTTCACCGGGCCCGCCTCCAACTGGGTGCGCAGCTCGCGCCCCTGCCGGTCGGAGATCATGAACACGAAGGGCGCGCTCCTGCCCTGCGGCACCAACCCCGGCGGGACATGGGCCCAGCCCACCTGATCCGGGAAGTCGCCGTCCATGCGGTGGGGGGCGTTCCAGGACGGCGTCGAATACGACGACACCACGCCCACGGCGCCGAGCTTCGCCACGGCGGTCTGCAGGGCGGCGGCGGGATGGCCCCGGGTGAGCGCCACCTTGCCCTTCAGGTCCTTGCCTGCGTACTCCGCGTCCCGGGCACCCGTGCCCACGTCGACCAGCTCCAGGCCCGCGCCCTCGAAGCTGCCGCTGCCACCCGCAAGGGACATGGGCAGGTCGGCGTAGGACGTCACCCGGTAGCGGTGGGGACCGGCCACCCACAGCTCGCCATGGGTGGCGCGCCACTGGGGGCCGTCCTTCATCGCCTCCGCGCGCACGTCCTGGAGCCCCGCGGCCCGGGCGGCGGCCATCGTCCACGCCGCCGCCTCGGCGTAGCCGTCCTGCGAGTCCCGGGAGACGAGGGCGATCCGCTGCACGCCGTCGTGGATGCGGTCGCCGGAGCTCTCCTGGATGAGGGCCCGCACCACGTCGTCCCGCAACACCAGACCGGTGGTGGGCGACACGGGCCCCAGCGGCGACGGGGCCGTCTGGGCGGCGGCGCTGAGCGCGGCGAACAGGACGAGGGCGGCGAAGGGGAACGGGCGGGTGCGCATGGAGGGCTCGGAAAAGGGCGCTGACGTGGTGGGGCGGGAGCGTGCCGTCGCTCAATTGCTATCACCCGCGGATCCATTTATGCGAGCGGGCCTTCGCTTCCCCCAGCCCCTTCCAGAATCCTTCCCCCCAAGAGGTCCCCATGATCACGGAGCAGGTCCGCAAGGCACGTCAGAAGCTGGTGCTGAACCACTTCCACGACGAGGTGAAGCAGGACTGGGACGCCGTCCTCGCCACGTTCCCGCACCCGCACTACGAGCTGATCTCCACCCTGACGGTGCACGACGGCCACGGCGCGGTGCGCGACTACTACCGCCAGACCCGCGTCGCGTTCCCGGACCAGCACCATGAGATCATCGCGCTACGACACAGCGACGACGCCGTCATCGTCGAGTTCTGGCTGATGGGCACCCACCTGGGCCCGCTCGGGCAGATTCCCCCCACGGGCAACCGCTTCCGCGTGCGGATGTCGGCCTACTTCATCTTCGACGAGACGGAGACGCTGGTCTGCGAGCGCGTCTACTTCGACACGCTCAGCATCCTCAAGCAGCTCATCGGCGGACTCGACATGAAGAACCCGAAGAACTGGCTCCTCGCCGTCCGCTGCCTCAAGGGCGTCCTGGCGATGTCCGGGGACAAGCCGGTGCCCTCCCTGACCGAAACCCGGCCCCCCGTCTTCACCGACTGACGGCCCCCGCCGCGCCCAGGCGGCCAGGCAACCCCACCGCTTTCGCTTGTGCCCGCGCACCCTGGCCCGTAGGTTGCGGGGAGATATATGGGCTCCCATTCAAATCAGGCCCCGCCGCCCGCCGGGGTCTCCGGCGAGGTGCGCGCGGCCATGGACGGCTTGCGCCAGTTGGTGCGGCTGCTGCGGGTCTCCGCGCGCGCCTCCGAGCGGCAGGTGGGCATCAGCGGCGCGCAGCTCTTCGTCCTCCAGGAGCTGGCGGAGGCCGGCCCCTGCTCCATCAACACGCTCGCGGAGCGCACGCTCACGCACCAGAGCAGCGTGTCCGTGGTCGTGACGAAGCTCATCGAACAGGGGCTGGTGCGCCGCAGCCGCTCCCCCCAGGACGGCCGCCGCGTGGAGGTGGCGCTGGAGCCCCGGGGGCGGACGCTGTTGCGCAAGGCGCCCCCCATGGCCCAGGCACGGCTCATCTCCGGGCTGCGGGGGCTGGAGCCCTCCGTGCGCGCGGGCCTGGTGCGGGGGCTGGAGGCGTGGGCGCACGCGCTGGGGTCCGACGGGAACGCCGCCCCGCTCTTCTTCGAAGAAGACGAACCTTCGCGCCCATCGCGGCGCCGCAAACAGCAGGAGCCGCCCGATGAAGAAACCTGACGTGGAGCGCATCGAGGAGGCCCTGGGCGAGGGGCCGGAGGCCCGCGTCGGGCTCCCCGTGGCCCCTTCGATGGGGCCCGCGCTCGCCAGCCTGCGCACGCCCGGCGTCCCCGTGTCGGTGGACTCCCGGACGGTGTTCATCAGCGGCCTGGCGGTGGTGCTCGCCGTCGTCGCGGCGCTGGTCGCGCAGGCGCTGGGCGCGCTCATCCACTTCTTCACCCACCTGGCCTACTTCGGGCGGCTGTCCGTGGAGCCGGTGTCCCCCGCGGACAACACCCTGGGGCTCTACGCGATGTTCGTCCCCGTGGCGGGCGCCATCGTGGTGGGGCTGATGGCGCGCTACGGCTCGCGGGCCATCCGGGGCCACGGCATCCCGGAGGCCATGGAGCAGGTGCTCTTCAACCAGAGCCGCATCCCGCCCCGGATGACGCTGCTCAAGCCGCTGTCGGCGGCGATCGCCATCGGCACGGGCGGCCCGTTCGGCGCGGAGGGCCCCATCATCGCCACCGGCGGCGCGTTGGGTTCGCTGCTGGGCCAGGGGCTCCACGTCACGGCCGACGAGCGCAAGGCGCTGCTGGCCGCCGGCGCCGCCGCGGGCATGGCCGCCACGTTCGGCGCGCCGGTGTCCGCCGTGCTGCTGGCCGTGGAGCTGCTCCTGTTCGAGTTCAAGCCCCGCTCCGTCATCCCCGTGGCCCTGGCCACCGCCACCGCCACCGGCGTGCGCATCGCCTTCATGGGGGGAGCGCCCGCGTTCGTCATCCCGGAGCTGACGTCGCCTTCAGGCAGCGCGCTCGCGTTCTACGGGGTGCTGGGGCTCCTCATGGGCGGGGCCTCCGTGCTGTGCACGCGCGCGGTGTACTGGCTGGAGGACGCCTTCGAGAAGCTGCCCCTGCACTGGATGTGGTGGCCCGCGCTGGGCGGCATCGTCGTGGGCGTGGTGGGGTGGCTGTCCCCGCGCACGCTGGGCGTGGGCTACACCAACATCGAGGACATCCTGTCCGGCCACTTCGTGGGGACGGCCATGCTCGTCTTCTGCGCGCTCAAGTTCATCTCGTGGTCCGTCGCGCTGGGCAGCGGCACGTCGGGCGGGACGCTGGCGCCCCTCTTCACGCTCGGCGGAGGGCTGGGCTCCGGCCTGGGCCTGCTGGCCACGCAGCTGTTCCCCAGCCTGGGCGTGGACGTGCGCGTGGCGGCGCTGGTGGGCATGGCCGCGCTCTTCGCGGGAGCGTCACGCGCGCTCCTGACGTCGGTGGTGTTCGCCTTTGAAACGACGCGGCAGCCGCTGGGGCTGCTGCCGCTGCTCGCCGGCTGCGCGGCGTCCTACCTGGTGTCCGCGCTGCTCATGCGGCACTCCATCATGACGGAGAAGCTGGCCCGGCGCGGAGGCCGCATCCCCACGGAGCTGGGCGCGGATGCGCTGGGTCAGGCGCTGGTGCGCGACCATGGCCTCAAGCCCGTGGTGACGCTCCAGGCGGAGGCCTCCCTGGACGGGGTACGCGCCTGGCTCGCGTCGGACGCGGCGGAGGCCCGCCACCAGGGCTTCCCCATCGTCTCCGCGGCGGGCGTGCTCCTGGGCGTCGTCACGCGGAGGGACCTGCTGGACGGACGGGAGGGCGCGGGCCGGAGGATGGTGGACCTGGTGAAGCGTCCGCCCGCGGTGGTGTTCGACGACAGCTCCCTGCGCGAGGCGGCGGACCTGATGACGGACGAAGGCGTGGGCCGCCTGCCCGTGGTCCGGCGCGAGCAGCCCCTGCGCGTCGTGGGCATCCTCACCCGCAGCGACCTGCTCGCCGGCCACCGGCAGCGCCTGTCCAACGCCCGCACGCGGGAGCGGGGCCTGGGCGCGCCACGCCCCGCCGTCTGACGGGAGCCCCCCTCTGGGCGGCCCCTGTCGTACGGGGAGCAGGCCGGCTCAGCCGGCGGCGCCGGGCTCGAAGCGCGCGAGGAAGACCTTGTACTGGAGCGAGACGAAGAGCGGACGCGGCGCCACCAGCCCTGCCTGGGCGAACATCGCGAACAGGGCGGCATCCGACTCGATGGGCTGCATCGCCGCGAGGTGCTGGCGCATCCGATCCAGCTTCTCCTGGGGGATGCCATACGCCCGCAGCCGCCGCAGCTCCACGTTCGTCAGCTCGGGGTCCATGCCGACGCGGCACCCCAGGACGAGGGGCGCTCCGGGCTTGAGCCGCCGGGTCACCTCGCGCAGCAGCTCGATGCGGGCCTCCTCGCCGTCCACGTGGTGCAGGACCCCCATCAACTGCGCGCCGTCGAACGGGGGGCCGGCAGGCAGGGTGCGCAGCTCGCCCGCGTGCAGGTGCGTGCGCGAACTCAGCCCCTCGGCCGCCAGGCGCTCGCGGGCGACGGCGAGCATCGCTTCGGAGGGCTCCACGCCCGTGAAGCGCCAGCCCGGCACGTTGAAGCGGGTGTAGGGCAGCAGCTCCGCGCCCGTGCCCAGCCCCACGAAGAGCAGCGACGCCGCGTCCTGGCCGTCGAGCCGGGCCGTCAGCGCGCTGACGCCAAGTTCGTATGCGGCCTGCACGCCGGCGAGGCTGATGGCCGCCTGGGCGTCGTAGTGGGGCGCGCGGTCGGCGCCAAAGCCCGTCATGCTGCCATGGACGGAGGAGGCGGAGTGTTCGTGGGCCATGACGTGTCCTCGGAAAAGGCCTGCCAGGAGCGGGCGATGAAACCCGAGGATGCGTCTGGACTTCGACGAATGGGAGGGCGGGGATTCAGGCCGCATCGGCGGATGTTTCGATTCCACCGCTCCTCGCGCCGCCCGACGGTGCAGGCCAAGGGTTCGGGACTTCACGCTGAAGCCTCCCACCAGCCTCCGCGTTTGATTCCGAAGCTAGACTGTCCGTATGGCCATCAGGCACCGCGTCTATCTTGTCCCGGGCTTCTTCGGCTTCACCCAGATGGGTGACAAGGAAACGGAGCGGATCGCCTATTTCCAGCACGTCCCCGGCTTCCTCCAGCGGCGGTTCAAGGAGCGCGGCATCAACGCGGAGGTGCATGCCGTGGCCTCCTCCCCGACGTCCGGGCTGGAGGCGCGCGCACGCGACATCTGGCGGGAGATGGCCCGGACCGCGAGCGCGGACGACGCGCAGCTCCACCTCGTCGGGCACTCCACGGGCGGGCTGGATGCGCGCGGCGTCGTGTCGCTCCGCATGGCCGCGGAGGCTCCGGACTTCGTGAAGCGCGTGCGCTCCGTGGTGACGATCGCCACCCCGCATCACGGCACACCGCTGGCGAGCTTCTTCCACCAGGGCGGCGTGGGGAAGACGCTGCTGCGCTACCTGTGGCTCTTCACCTTCCTCACCCTGCACCGCAAGGCCATGCCCCTCAGGGCCGCCGTGCTCCAGGCGTGCTACTGGCTGGTGCTGGCGGGTGAGCAGGCAAAGCTCCCGCCCAACCTCTTCAATCAAATTGCCCGGCTGACCGCGGACCTCTCCGACGCCGAGCGCGAGGAACTCCTCCGGTTCTTCGGCCCGATGGGAGAGGACCAGAGGCTCATCGAGGACCTCACGCCGCGAAGGGTGCGGGCCTTCAACGCGGACACCGGGGACCGGGAGGGCGTGCGCTACGGCTGCATCGTCACGGGCGCGCCACCGCCCAATCTGGCCCTGCGCGTGCTGCTCTCCCCGGACGCGCTCCTCTACGGCATCTTCTCCTTCCTGTATGGAAAGAGCGCGCCCCTCTCCCGGGAGCTCCAGGTCCCCGAGCGCACGGCGGCGCAGACCCAGGCCCTCCAGGAAGCCTTCGGCGAGAAGTTCGAGGCGTGGAGCGACGGCATTGTCCCCAGCCGCTCACAGGTCTGGGGAAAGGTGATCCACGTCGCGTCCGCGGACCACCTGGACGTCATGGGCCACTTCGACCAGCCCCCGGGCTACGTCAGTTGGCTGAAGTCGGGCTCCCGCTTCCAGGAGCCACAGTTCCACGCCGCGTGGGAGCGGGTGCTCGACTTCACGGTGCAGGGCTGAGGGCTCTCACCGTGCGGGGCGCGGCCCGGGTGGCCATGCGTCAGTACGCGACGGTCGCGGTATAGGCGAAGTGGTCGGAGCCGAACTTCTCCAGCCGCTCGGCGGGGCCGGTGCCGATGCCCACGCGGACGTAGATCTGGTCGATGGGCACGCCGTCGACCCCCGCCGTGCGCAGGTGGTTCATCCCGGGGATGTCCTGGGACAGCGCGCGGTTGAAGTCGCCTACCAGGACGACGGGGAGGCCCCGGCCGTGAAGGTCGGCGACGACCTCGCGCACCACGGCGTTGTGCGTCCGCCAGCGCTCCTGACGCTCGGGGTGCGCCCCATTCCAGGCGCCGGAGATGTAGTGGGTGTTGATGAAGGCCAGCTTCGCGCCGGTCTCCTTGTTCTTCACCACCACCCAGTTCACGAAGCGCGAAGGCGTCACCCCGGCCTCACCGCCGTGCGTGAGGCGAGACCCGTCACCGGTCTTCTCGTACTTGTTCTTGCGCCACGAGATGGCAATGGAGTTGCGGGCGTCGAGCCGGTTCTCGCCGGGCCGGAAGTGCTCGTAGGCAGTGAGCGCTTCGAGCTTGGAGTGCGCCTCGGCGGAGTCCACCTCCTGCCAGCCGATGATGTCCGCGAGCGGCTTGAGCGTCCCCTGCCCGTGCAGGACGTTGTGGGTCGCGACCGTGGTCGTCGTGACCGCGAGCGCGGCGTCCTGCTCCGACGTGGCGGGCAGGAGCCCCAGGGAAAGCAGAAGACTGAGGACGGCGGATGACAGGAGCTTGAGCATGGTTGCCTCGGTTCTTGGGACAGACGCATCCCGGCACATCAAGGAAAACCAGCATTATATCATGACGCACCTCCAGGCTCGCAGGCTCGCGGAGCGTTCACGGCTGGAGCACGGCGTGTGCTACCGCCCGCCGCTGGAGCGCGAGGTCAACCGGCTCCAGACCTTCGCGAGCTGTACGGCTGACGACGCGATGCGGTGGAGGCCGCGGATGGACAATTGCAGCGAGCCTTCACCGCGTCCGCCTGAATCTCCCCGCGCGGCAGGCAGGGATTGCGTCCGCCACTCGGACGCGGCGACGCTGCGCGGCCATGGAATCCAAGCGGCTGATGCGGATTGGCGTGGTGGGTGGCGGAGCCATGGGGTGCGGCATCGCGCTCGAGCTCGCCATCGCGGGCAGGCAGGTGGTGCTCTTCAACACGCGCGCGGACAGCAGTGAGCGCGCGAAGGCGAGGCTGGAGCGGGACGCGGCGCTGCTGGTGGAGACGGGGCTCCTGCCGCCTGAGCAGCGGGAAGCCGCGCTGGGGCGCATCCGGCGCACCACGGTGCTGGCCGAGGCCGTCGTGGATCAGGACCTGGTCCTGGAGTCGGTGCCGGAGGACCTGGCGCTCAAGCAGGACGTCTTCCGTCAAATGGACGCGCTCGCGGCGCCGGACACCGTGCTCGCCTCCAACACCACGGCGTTGAGCGTGACGGCGCTGGCCCGGGACTGCACCCGGCCGGAGCGCGTCCTCAGCGCGCACTACTACCTGCCGGCGCACCTGATCCCCCTGGTGGACGTCATCCCCGGGGAGAAGACGTCCCCCGACGTCGTGGAGACCGTGCGGCGGTTCCTGGAGGAGGTGGGCAAGGCGCCGGTGGTGTTCGCGAAGGACGTGCCGGGCTCGGTGGGCCCCCGCCTGCTGCAAGCGCTCATCGGCGAGGGCATCCGGCTGGTGCAGGAAGGCGTCGCCACGCCGGAGATGGTGGACCGCGTGCTCACCCAGGGAATCGGGCGGCGCTTCGGCGTGTCCGGCGTCTTCGACCGCTTGGACCTCGCGGGGTTGGATCTCGTCACCGGCGTCATGCGCAACGCCGGGCGTCCGGTGCCCCCGGTGCTGGCGCAGAAGGTGGAGCGCGGCGAGCTGGGCTTGAAGACGGGCCAGGGCTTCTACACCTGGACCCCGGACGCCACCGCCGCGTTCGAGGAGCGCGTCGCCCGCGGCCTCATCACCCAGTTGCGTGAGGACCGGGCCGAGGGCCGCCTCCGCAACCCCACGTCGGAGACGCCGGAATGACGCCGGAGCTCGTGCTGATGGATCCGGGCGTGCTGTCGGACTTCCTCGCGGACGCCCAGCGGGAGTACGCGGCGTGCACCCCGGAGCTGCCCCCCCGGAGCTGGGCGGTGCTGCTGGGGCGCTTCGTCGACGACGCGATGAAGGTGGAGCGCGTCCGCTTCGCCGCCAACATCCGCGAGACGGACGACTCCGTGCTCCAGGAGTTCGACGCCACCATCATCCCCCGCTTCGGCGCCTGCTACGCCAATGGCAGGCGCGGCTACTGGTGCGAGCCCCGGGAGCTGCTGCGCATCACCGCCGAGGCCGAGGCGGCCGGGCTGGAGGTGCTCGGCTCCATCCACCTGCACCCGGACTGGCACCGCATCGGCCCGCCCCACGAGCGCGGCCTGCGCGTGAGCCAGGAGCCCACGCCCATGGACCGGCACCTGTTCCACGGCGCTGGCTGGCCGCTCAACATGATCCTCTACCTGGAGCGACGCGAGGGCCGGCTCTACCACGCGCTCGGAGCCTGGTCCGCGCCCTCCGAACCCGACGCCGGCTGCCGCCCCCTGGCCCTGCGCTTCGGCACCCCGGAGCCCGATGCCAGCGCCCCCGGGGCCCTGCGTCACGCATCGCAGCCACGGCGATGACGCGCCCCTGACGCAACTGCGCGACACAGCGCGCGATAACTCCGCCTGCGGAATGAATTCCCATTCTTTCAGACCTTGGAGTTTTCGTGAGCACCCCGACGTGGCTGCGCCAGTTGGCGCTTCATCTTGTCGTTCCCTGCACGCTCGTCGCGTGTGGCGGCCCCGAGTTCTCGGACGCGGAGGTCCCCGTCACCGTCCATGAGGCCCCCCAGGGCCTCGCCACGGACGTGACGGTGTCCTTCCAGCGGGGTGTGTCACCGTCGTCGAGCTACGCGGGCGTCTCCGATGCGTGGCTCCAGGAGGGCCTGCCGTCCACCAATGCGGGCGGGGACACCCTGCTGCGGATGGACCGCGACTACCCGGCGGCCAGCGGCAAGAGCGCCAACGCCCTGCTGCGCTTCGACGTGCGCGCCATCCCCGTGGGCGCGACGGTGCGCTCCGTCAAGCTGACGGTCAACGTGACGAACCGGACGAGCGGAGAGGGCTTCTTCCTCTACGCCGCGGGCCGGGACTGGACCGAGGCGCAGGCCACCTGGGCCCGGGCAACGTCGACGAGCACCTGGAGCACGCCGGGCGCGCGCGGCGCGGCGGACAGGGGCACGGGCGTGCTGGGGACGCTCCTGCCCGCCGTCACGGGCCCCCACACCGTGACGTTTGGCGCGGCGGGCATCGCCGCGGTCCAGGCGTGGGTGGACGACCCCGCGACCAACCGTGGCTTCGTGCTGGATGCCAACACGAACATGGACGGGCTGGACCTGGCGTCCTCCGAGGCGGCCACCGCCGCGCAGCGTCCGCAGCTGACCGTCACCTACACGCCCGGCTTCGTCCACCCGGGGCTCCACGTCTCCAAGGCCCAGCTCGACTTCGTGCGGGCGAAGATTGGCGCGGGCGCGCAGCCGTGGCTCGCCCAGTTCAACAAGGCGGCTGGCGGCGCGTATGCGAACACGGCCTGGACGCCGAAGCCCGTCGCGACCATGCGGTGTGGCAACGGCGGCAGCACGGTGAACATCGGCTGCACCGATTCCCGGCAGGACGCGCTGCACGCCTATACGCTCTCGCTCCTCTGGTATCACACGCGTGAGCAGCGCTACGCGGACGCGGCCCTCCGCATCCTCGACGCGTACGCGGACACGCTCCAGACCATCCTCTTCATCCAGGGTGACAACAGCACGTACAACGGCCCGCTCCAGGCGGCCTGGCTCGCGGAGCTGTTCCCCCGCTCGGCGGAGATCCTCCGCTACAGCGGCGCGGGCTGGACCGAGGAGAAGGCCGTCAGGTTCGGCGACATGCTGAAGCGCGCGGTGCTCCCCCGCATCACCAACGGCTGGCAGGGGGGAGGCTCCAACTGGAACAACTCCATGACGAACGGCGTGATGAACATCGCCGTCTACACGAATGACAAGGCGCTCTTCGAGCAGTCGCTCGGCATGTGGCGCCAGCGCGTGCGGGAGACCTACCACCTGGCGAGTGACGGTGCGGCGCCCATCTCCGCCCCGGACCAGCGCAACGCGGACGGGAGCTGGAAGAGCGGCTCGCTGCTCAGCAGCTGGCGCGGCCAGACCGAGTTCGGCACCGCGCGTGTGAATGGCATCTCCATGGAGGCGTGCCGGGACTTCGGCCATGCGACGATGTCGATTGCCTCCATCTCGCAGGCGGCGGAGACGGCGCTCCTCCAGGGCGTGGACCTCTACGCCGAACAAGAGGCACGGCTCATCGCGAGCGCCGAGTTCATGGCCCGGTTCCTGGTGCCCCATGCCCCGGACAAGAACGCCCAGCTCACCATCCCCGTCGACTCCTGGCTGTGCCCGCGCAGGAGCGAGGCCGTGACGAAGAACGGCCAGCCCGTGCCCAACAACACCATGGAGATGCAGATCCTCCCGAGCTGGGAGATCCTCTTCAATCACTACGTGACGCGAAAGGGCCGCTCCATGCCGTCGACGGGCGCGCTGCTCCCACGCGTGCGCGCGGGCGGCTCGTTCACGGACCTGCAGATCTCCTGGGAGACGCTCACGCACGCGGGCGTGGGCTCCGTGGGGCTGTAGCCACAAATCACCCAGGCGTCCGCGCGGTACGTGCCCACCCAGTCGGAGGAAGTCCCCATGAGCATCCGAAGTCTTGCAGCCGTGATTGGCTTTGTGCTGTCCGCATGTTCCACGGGAGCGGTGGACGGGTTCGCGAACCCGGAAGGGCTCGCCGGAGAGCAGCAGTCGCTCGAAGCGGGCGAAGTCTCTCTCTTCCTGGACTCGTCCCTCCCCACCATCCCGATGGACAGTGATACCGGCGCGGTGGAGCTGGGGATGAAGTTCCGCGTATCCGTCGCGGGCACCGTCCGCGGCGTGCGCTTCTACAAGGGCGGCGCCCAGAACGCCGGCCCGCACCGCGTGAGCCTGTGGAGCCGGGGGGGCGCGAAGCTCGCGGAGGCGACCTCCACGAGCGAGACGGCGACGGGCTGGCAGACGGTGCGCTTTGCCGCCCCCATCAACGTCAGCGCGGGAACGACCTACGTCGTGTCGTACTACGCCTCGGCCGGGCGGTACGGCGCCACCGTGGGGGGCTTCAACACGGAGAAGTCGCGAGGCCCCATCCGGGGGCTCGCGTCGGGCGCGGACGGGGTGAACGGCGTCTACCGCTACGGTGGCGGGTTCCCGACGCAGGGCTATCAGAACACCGACTACGCAGTGGACGTGGTCTTCCTCCCGAGCGGCACCGAGCCTCCGCCGGTGGACCCCCAGGCGCCGGGGGTCCCTCCGGGGCTCGTCGCGTCCGCGGCGTCCGCGAGCGCCATCCACCTCAACTGGGGCGCCGCCACGGACAACGTCGGCGTCACCGCCTACGACGTCTTCCGCGATGGCGTGAAGGTCGCGTCCACCGCGAGCCGCACCTACGCGGACACCGGGCTCGTCGCGGCCACGGCCTACGGCTACTTCGTGAAGGCGCGCGATGCCGCGGGAAACGTGAGCGCCGCTTCGAGCACCGTCACGGCGACGACGCACGCCAACCCACCGTCCGGAGGCTTTCCGAATGCGAGCAACACGGGCGTACCAGCGGGAACGCAGCTCACGCCCTACACCGGCCCGTGCACCCTCACCGTGGCCAACACGGTCATCGACTCCAAGACCGTGAATTGCGACCTCACCATCCGCGCGGCGGGCGTCGTCATCCGCAACTCGAAGATCAACGGCAGCGTCGCCACCGATGAGAACTCCACCGGCTTCTCCTTCACCCTCACCGACTCCCACGTCGACGCGGGGGATCGCATCGTCACGGGAGTGGGCGCCGTGAACTTCACCGCCGTCCGCGTGCATGTGGAGGGCGGCAATCGCTCCATGCACTGCTGGCACGACTGCGAGATCCGCGACTCCTACGTCCACGGCCAGATGACGGACGAGACGGGGACCGCGCACGAGTCCGGCATCCGGATGGGCCGCAACGTCACCCTGCGACACAACACCATCGTCTGCGACGCGCCGGACGTGCCGCCCGACGCGGGCTGCTCCGCGGCCCTCACCGGCTACGGCGACTTCGCCCCGGTGGAGAACAACCTGGTGGAGAACAACTACTTCCCGGGCACGACGGGCGGCTTCTGCGCCTATGGCGGTTCGTCCCAGGGCAAGCCGTACTCCGGCGCGACGAACAACATCCGCTTCATCGGCAACGTCTTCGGGCGCGGTGCGAGCGGACGCTGTGGCTACTACGGGGCCATCACCAGCTTCGACACCTCGGAGCCAGGCAACGTCTGGTCCAACAACACCTGGGAGGACGGGACGGTCCTCCCACCCTCGAACTAACAGGCCGCCAAGCGGGCTCCATCGTGTCGCCTGATGGAGCCCCGCCGCGCCGGGGGCGCTACGTCTTCGCGAGCGTCGAGAGGACCTTCGACCAGCGCTCCCGCATCGCCTCGCGGGCCTCCGCGTCCGGCAGGTTCTCCATGTGCACGGTGAGGGAGACGCCGCGCGGCTTGGGCACCAGCGCGAACTGCAACGTCGCCGGCTTCTTCCAGCCGTCCGGCTGCCACGTCATGCGGATGCGATTGCCGGGCTTCACCACGCGGACCTTTCCGCGCACGGCTGGGGCCCCGCGACGCTTGGGGACCTCATATTCCGTCCCCGGCTCCAGCTTCAGCGCCGTGCCCAGCCAGCGCTCCGGCTGCGTCGTTATCCACGCCCACAGCTCCGCGGCGGTCATCGGCAGCGTGCGCACCACGCCCACCTGGAAGCCCGTGGCGGCGGTCTCGCCCACCACCCGCTTGCCACGCGCCTGCTCATACGCCACGGAGATCGACTGCTGCCACCAGGATGACTCGACCTCCTGGGCCAGATGCGCGACGAGCTGCTTGTGGCTCAGTTCGGTGGCGCCGGCCTTGTCCAGCACGCGCATCCAGGCCTTCCAGTCACGCCCGGTGGCCTCCTTCACGGCGGCGTCCGTCACGCGGTCGGTGATGAGCGCCTTCTTCTTCGCGGCCGCGGGCTTCTTCGCCTTCGTGGCGATCTCCGCGAGCCGCACCTGCACCAGCCGCTTCACCAGCTTCGCCGGCAATGGTTCGTCTGGCGGGAAGGTGACGCCGCTCTTCGACGTGACGTACCCCTCCAGCTCCGCCTTCAGCACCGGCACCACGCCTCCGCTGAAGGGGTAGTAGCCGCAGTGGGTCTTGAAGAACGCGAAGCCCGCCACGGCGTTCCCGTCGACCTTGAAGGTGGGCATCTGGTAGCTGATGGACTCCGTGGCGCCTGGGAGCAGCTTGCGAAGCTGCATCCGCAGTGCACCCAGCGTCTTTCGCGCCGCCGGGTTCGTCAGCTTCGCCAGATAGGCATCCACCGGATCCGGTACTCGCTTCTTTGTCGCCATGGTCTTCGGCCCCCCCGAGGCGTTTCACCCTGATTTAGCAGAGCACCGCTGCGCGTTGAACCCCGGCGCGGGCTGCTGGTGACTCCGCATCCGGGCCGCCATCAAACGCGCCGCGCTGCTGTTGCGAAACGGAGCAGCGCGGATTGAGCGCCCGGTCGGGGTTGATTACGGTCTGCCCATGGCCCGGCCTCGGCACCTTGTCTCGCTGCTCCTCCTCCCATTCGCCCTCTGCGTGCAGGCGTGCTGTTGTGGCGCGGGCTCCGGTGGCGGCACGGGTGAGATGCTGGTCAGCGCCGCCGGGCGTGGGGATGCGCAACGCGTGCGTGAGCTCCTGGATGCCGGGGCGCCCCCGCACTCGAGTGTCTGGAGTTCCCGCGGGACCCGGCTCGGCTCCACGAAGTCGGCCGTCGAAGCCGCGGTCGACTCGGGGGTGTGGGAGGCAGTCGAGCCTCTGCTGGTGGATCAGGGATTGAAGCAGGACGCCCTCCGCCATGCCGTCCAGTGGGCGAACCCCGACATCATCCGGAGGCTCGTGGAGAAAGGGGCGAAGTTCTCCCCTGAGCTGGCTTTTGCCGCATACGACCGGGCGCTCCGTCTGGTGGACCGCGCCCGGTCCGAGACCCTGGTCAAGCTGCTCATGGAGCTGGGCATCGACCCGAACGCGACCAAGGAGCACTACGGAGACGCAACCCACGTCCCATTGGTGAGTTTCGTCATCCAGGGCCTGGCGTGGCACAAGGAGGACGGCGGGGCGTCAGCGGATGGAGTCTTCATTTCACGCTGGGGTCCTGAGGTCTTCATCCTCAACGCCAGACCCCGTCTCGATGTGCAGGACAGCAACGGCAGGACCCCGCTCATGGAGGCCGCGGAGCACGGCGCCCAGGACCTGGTTCAGCTCCTCCTGGAGCATGGGGCGGATCCGGCGCTGCTGGACAAGGACGGACGAGACGCCGCCTTCCATGCCTCCAGGTGGGGCCACGACGCTGTCGTGGCCATGCTCAAGGCCCTGCCCCCCAGGACGAGCAAGCCAGGGCCGTGAGGCCATCACTCAACGCCACCTCAGCCGCGCCTTGAGTCCACCCACTCGACGCGGAGCGCGGCCACGCAGCCGGGGGCCCTCCGTCAGACGAGCTTCGCCAGCGTGGGCAGGACCTCGCCACTGCGGCCCTGGACGAAGTGATGGAAGCGCTCCGTGTTGGCGGCGGACTCGAAGTTGATGAGCCACGTGTCCCCGCGCGCGGCGCGCACTTCATCCACGAGGCCCGCCGCCGGCCACACCGCGCCGGACGTGCCCGCGGCCAGGAACACCAGCCGGGTGCCATCCTTGCGCGTGATGAACTCGCCAATGCGCGTCAGGTCCGAGGGCGCCAGCATCTCCCCGAACCAGACGATGTCGGGGCGCAGCCGGCCGCCGCAGTGGTCGCACTTCGGCACCGTGCCGGAGGGGTGCACGGAGGTGTCGTCGAAGGGCTCCCGCCGGCAGTCCGCGCACTTCGTGCGGAAGAGGTTGCCGTGCATGTCCACCACCCGCTGGCTGCCAGCGCGTGAGTGCAGGCCGTCCACGTTCTGGGTGGCCAGCAGGAAGCGGTCGCCCAGGTGCTGCTCCCAGCGCACCAGCGCCTCATGGCCTGGGTTGGGCTTCACGGAGGACGCGCCCGAGCGGCGCTGCGAATAGAAACGCCACACGAGCGCGGGGTCCGCCTGGAAGCCCTCGGGAGAGGCCACCGCCTCCACGGGGTGGTTCTCCCACAGGCCGTTCATGCCCCGGAAGGTCGGCACCCCGCTCTCCGCGGAGACTCCGGCACCGGTGAGCACGAGCAGGCGGGTTCGCGAATCCAGGACGAGCGGTTCCACACGGCCTCCTGTGCCAGCGGGCACCAGGGTTGTTAGAAGGGGCGGCAACACCCTCCCCCGAGGCCTCCATCATGGCGGAAGTCACCCTGGATTTGCGCGGTCAGCCCAAGACCGAGGCGTATGCCGAGCTGAAGTCCCAAGCCTTCGCCATTCTCGAAGGGATGGACGACGACGTCTGCGCGATGGCGACGATGAGCTGCCTGCTGCACCACGCCTTCGGCCACCTGTGGACGGGCTTCTACCGGGTGGTGACGCCCGGGAAGCTGCTCCGCGTGGGCCCCTACCAGGGGACGCTCGGGTGCCTGGAGATCGCCTTCGGCAAGGGCGTGTGCGGCACGTCCGCCGCGAAGGGTGAGACGGTGGTGGTGCCGGACGTGCACGCCTTCCCGGGCCACATCACCTGCGACGGCAGGTCCGCGTCGGAGATCGTGGTGCCGGTGTTCGGCCGCGACCGGGAGCTGCTCGCCGTGCTCGACATCGACTCCGAGCACAAGAACACCTTCGACGACGTGGACCGCGCGGCGCTGGAGGACCTGGTGTCCTGGTTCCAGCACCGCGCGCCCTGACACGCCTGGGGTGGGGCTTCAGCGCTTCGCGACGCGCGCGTAGGCCACGGCCAGCGCCCCCGCGAAGCGCGCGTTGTTCACCAGCAGCGCCAGGTTCGTCTTGAGGCTCTTGCCGCCGGTGCGCTTCGCCATCTCGCCCAGCAGGAACGGCGTCACGGCCTTGCCGCGAACGCCCTGCCGCTCCGCGTCCGCGAGCGCCGAGGCGATGTGCAGCTCCACGTCGTTGCGGGGCAGCGCGGCCTCCTCCGGCGGGGGCACGGTGTAGAGCACGCCGCCCTGGCCCAGCAGCTCGAAGCGGGCATGGGCGATGCGAGCGGCCGTCTCCGCGTCGTCCGCGCGGTGCTCCAGCGAGAGGCCGGACTCGCGGCTGTAGAAGGACGGCAGCTCGTTCGTGCCCACGCCGATGACGGGCACGCCCGCCGTCTCCAGCAGCTCCATCGTCCTGGGCAGATCCAACACGGACTTGGCGCCCGCGCACACCACGGCGACCGGGTAGCGCGACAGCGCGGCGATGTCCTGGGAGATGTCCCAGTGCTCCGCGGCGCCCCGGTGTACGCCGCCGATGCCGCCGGTGGAGAAGACGCGGATGCCCGCCGCCGCCGCCAGCTCGCAGGTGGCGCTCACGGTGGTGCCGCCGCTGGCGCGGGTGGCCACGGCCACGGCCAGGTCACGCGCGCCCAGCTTGAGCAGCTTCTCCTTGCCCTCGGCCAGCCGGCGCATCGCGGCGTCCTCCAGGCCCACCCACACCTCGCCATCCACCACGGCGATGGGCGCGGGCACGGCCCCGGCGCGGCGCACGGCCTCCTCGCACGCGCGAGCCGCCGCGAGGTTGTCGGGGTACGGCAGGCCCTGCGCGACGACGCTCGTCTCCAGCGCCACCAGCGGCTGCCCGGAGTCCTTCGCGCGCCGCACCTCGTCCGAATAGCGGAAGTCCATGGGCGGGCATTTACGACACGGCCCGGGCGGCCGGACAAGCACGGGCGTGGGGAAACGTCGCGGCGCCCACCTCCCGCCCGCGCGGGTTGCATCCGGCGCCGCGCCGCCCTATGCCCCGCCGCCGTGAGCACCCCGTCCCCCGCCATCGCCGCGCCTGCCCGCCTCCTCTCCGCATCCGACCTGGCGATGCTCGCCGTGGTGGTCGTCTGGGGCACGAACTACACGCTGGTGAAGGACGCGCTGGAGGGCATGCCGCCCCGGGCCTTCATGGCGCTGCGCTTCGGGCTCGCGGCGCTCGCGATGGGGCTCGTGCTGCTGGCGGTGGAGGGCTGGAAGCCGATGCCCTGGAAGGTGTTCCTGCGGCTCACCGGCCTGGGGCTCGTGGGCAACACGCTCTACCAGCTGTTCTTCATCGAAGGCCTCGCGCGCACGACCGCGGCCAACAGCGGGATGCTCACGGCGGTGAGCCCGGTGGTGACGGCGGCGCTGGGCGCGGCGCTCGGCATCGAACGGCTGCGCCGTCCCGTCATCGCCGGCCTCTCCCTCGCGGTGGTCGGGATGCTGCTGGTGGTGGGCGCGAGGGGACCGAACCTGGGCCCGGCGACGTGGCTCGGGGACCTCCTGATTGTCGGCTGCTCGCTGTGCTGGTCCATCTACACGGTGGGCACGCGCACCGTGGGCACGGACGTGTCCGCGCTGCGCATCACCGCCATCACGATGCTCACCGGCGCCCCCGGCGTGGTCCTGGCCGGGGCCTCCCAGGTCATCACGATGGACGCCGCGAGCGTGAGCACCTCCGGCTGGGTGGCGCTCGTGTACTCGGCGCTGGTGCCGCTGGTGCTCGCGTACTTCGTCTGGTTCCGCAGCGTGCAGCAGGTGGGCACCAACCGCACGACGCTCTACGGCACCGGCATCCCGGTGGTCGCGGCGCTCACCGCCTGGGCCGTGCGAGGCGAGCGCCCCACCCTGCTCCAGACGCTCGGAGCGGCGCTCATCCTCGCGGGAGTCCTCATCAGCCGCCGCAGGGACACGCCCCAGGGAACGTCCTGAGTCCCCGCTGCGTCAGCCGCGAGTCCCACGCTCCAGCGTGAGTTCGTACTCGGCCATCTTCCGGTCGAGCGTGGGCCGGCTGATGCCCAGCAGCTCCGCCGCGCGGACCTTCTTCCCGCCCGACTCGCGCAGCGCCTCCGCGATGATGTCGCGCTCCAGCCGGGCCACCTGCTCCGGCAGGGTGCGTGGCGAGTGCCCCACCGCGCCCTCACGGACTTCGGGGGGCAGCTGCGCGATGCCCACCTGGCCCGCCGCGTACACGCGCCCCAGCCGCTCCGCCACCAGTTCCAGCTCGCGCACGTTCTGGGGCCACGGGTAGTCCGCCAGCAGGCGCCGCGCCTCCGGCCCCAGCACCGGCGCCTCCCGCCCGCCCTGCCGGGACGCGCGCAGCGCGAAGTACTCCAGCAGCACCGGCACGTCGCCGCGGCGCTCGCGCAAGGCGGGAACCTCCAGCTCGAAGCCCGCGAGCCCCCGCGCCAGCGCCGCATCGAACTCGCTGCGGGTGGCCAGCCGGGAGACGGGCGCTGCACAGGTGGCCACCACCCGCACGTCCACGGGCTCCTCGCCGCCCTGCCGGGCCGGGGCCGCGCGCCGGGCGAGCATCCGCGCCAGCCGCTCCGCCGCCGCCCGGGGGAGCGCCTCCACGTGGCGCAGGAGCAACGTGCCCGCGTCCGCGCGCAGCACCGCGGACGTCACCGGAGGCTGCCCCGGCGCCCCCGCACGACCGAAGAGCGCCACCTCCACCGCCTCCAGCGGCTGCCGGCACTCCACCGCCACCCACGGCCCCAGGGCGCGGGGAGAACGCGCGTGGAGGAAGCGCGCCAGCAGCGCCTTCCCCGTGCCCGGCTCGCCATGCAACACCACGGGCGCGGCGCTGCCCGCGGCCCGCCGCGCCTCTTCCAGCAGCCCCCGGAACACCCGCGACGTCCCCAGCGGCGTCACCCAGGGCACGTCGCTCGCGTCCGCCTCGCCGCGGGAGCGCACCGCCGTGCACGCCTCGCCCCCCAGCCGACCGAACGACGCAAGCAGCTGCCCCTCGCCTTCGGTGAAGGGGGACTCCTCGCGCTCCACGTACAGCACGCCGAAGGGCATGCCGCCCGAAGCCACCAGCGGCGCGCACAGCGCCGTGTCCGTGCGGCCCAGCTCCTTGCGCTCCAGCGCGGCCTGCACCAGCGCGCGAGGCACCTCCACGGACGCCGCGCCGGACACCGCCGCGGTGCGCAGCCCCTCCGGCCCGCTCAGCAGCGCGGCGCTGCGATCCGCGTTGAGCGCGTGCGCCGTCTCCTCCGCCAGCCGCCGCAGAACCATCGCCTCGCTGGTGGCCCCCAGGAGCGCCGTCCCCGCCGAGTACATCGCCGCGGCCGCGCCCACGTGCGGCAGCACCTCCTCGATGGGGACGTGGCCCGGCTCCGAGGCCGGCATGCCGGAGGGCTCGTCGACGATGGACACCGGAGGCGGCTCGAACACCGCGATGGTGGCGCCCACGCGCATCCGGTCGCCCGGGCGCAGCACCGCCTCCTCCTGGAGCGCCAGCCGCTGGCCGTTGAGCAGCGTGCCGTTGGTGGAGCCCAGGTCGCGCAGCCGCACCTGTCCCGCCACGGTGTCCAGGAAGAGCTGCGCGTGGCGGCGCGACACCTGGTCGTCTTCCAGGGGGATGTCGCACGACGGACTGCGCCCGAGGGTCAGCTGGGAGACGACGTCGTAGCGGCGCCCCGCGAACGGGCCCGTGAGCAGCAGGAGTGCCGGCATGCGATTGGGGCAAGCCTAGCAGCGCCCCGAGGGGCACCCGCAAGCACCGGCCCTACATGGGGCGTTCAGCGGTCAGCAGGGCCCGCAGCTCGGACTCGTTGAGCGGGCGGCCCTCGCGCGCGATGGCCAGGGCGTTGATCTGCTTCTCCTCCACCTCGACGTGGGCCCCCTTGCGCCACTCGGTGGTGTGCACCGCGCCATCCACCAGCCGGCCCACCACGGAGCCCTCGTCCCGCGTCACGGCCTCCAGCCACAGGTTCTCCACCACCGCCTCGCCCTCCGGGTGCGTCTCGAAGGGGGCGCGCACCAGGAAGGTGAGGGGCTCCATCAGCCCCTTGCGCTGGAAGCGCGCCAGGAACGCCGGCAGCAGCGCCTGCGCCTCCTCGAGCATGGCCGCCGTCTGCTCCGCCGGCTCCTTCGCGAAGCGCTCGCGGTAGGTCGCCAGCAGCTCCGCCGTGTTGTGCCGGCCCAGCGGCGACACCACGGTGAGGAACAGCCCCTCATGGCCCTCGAAGGCGTCCAGGGGCACGCCCAGCAGGTTCGCGCGGGCCTCCTCCGACGGCACCATCGTGAAGCTCTGGCCTTCGCTGGTGGACACCTCCTGGCGCAGCGCCGGCCCCTGCGCGAACGCCAGGTCCGTGCACAGCTCGTGGAGGAAGCTCTCCGCGGCCAGAAGGTCGCCCTCGCCCAGGTGGAAGATCTCCACGTCGCGCGCGCCGAACTTCTCCATCCCGTGCGAGTGCACCCACAGGGGCGTGTCCCCTTCCGCCAGCTCGATGGCGTGCAGGTGCACGTGGTCGCGGATGTCGAAATCCAGCTCGGTGATCTCCGCCACGTCCTCCGGTTCGTGCAGCTTGAACGCCGTCACGTCCACCAGCACCCCGGGTACCAGCTCCATCAGCGTGCGCACGGTCCACAGCGCTTCAAAGACGGGCAGCGTGGGCTGCGCGCCCCCGGGCTCCAGCAGGAACGCGTAGCAGGACCGGGCCTTCTCCACGCGGGCGAAGGCCTCCGGGCTGCCGCTGAACAGCTCCGGGTTGACGCGCGGACGGCCCTCGCTCTCGGGCTTGAGCACCACCCGCACCTCGGACCCGTCCGCGCGAACGGTGAAGCCCTGTGCGTCCTCGTGCGGCACGAACTCCACCTCGTCGGTGGCGAACGCGGTGCGCAGCGCCTCCAGCGGAGGCGGCCCCGTCTGCTCGGTGGCCAGGACGTAGACCTCCCTCACAGGTGCTTCTCTATCTGTCGGAAGAGGTCCACGCGGTCCACCAGGTCGGTGAGGTAGTCCAGCTTGTCCGTCCCCAGCACCAGCACCGGCGACAGCGAATAGCCCTCGAACCACTCCTCGTAGAGGGCGTTGAGGCGCTTGAGGTACGCGGTCGGGATGTCCTTCTCCATGGCGCGCCCGCGCAGGCGGATGCGCTCACGCAACGTGGCCACCGGGCAGCGCAGGTAGATCATCAGGTCCGGCGGCGTGAGCGACGTGGAGATGGTCTGGTACAGCTCCCAGTACGTCCCCCAGTCGCGCTTGTCGATGAGCCGCTGCCGGTGGAGGTTCTTGGCGAAGATTTCAGCGTCCTCGTACAGCGTCCGGTCCTGCAGCACGGTGCCAGGCGTGCGCTCCAGTTCCTGATGCAGGCGGAACTTGTGCGTCAGGAAGAAGAGCTGCGAGCGGAACGCCCACGTCTTCATGTCCTTGTAGAAATCAGCGAGATAGGGGTTCTGGTCATTGGGCTCGAAGGACGGCGTGAGGCCGTACTTCCGGCACAGGAAGGACGTGAGCTCCGTCTTTCCGGCCCCGATGTTGCCCGCGATGGCGATGAACTTTTTCCTGGCCACGCCACCCTTGCTTGTAACCCCGGCGAGCGGCACACACCAGAAACAATGGTGGGGGAAGCCATGGTAGATAAAGTGCATGCCCCCGCCCCGTCCCGCACGTCCAGGTGCACGCGCCGCGTTGGGTCACGCGTCGCCTGGTTGCCCGTCCGGTGAGCGGCACCCCCAGGGCTCGGCCGCCTCAAGGGGCGGCCGGTAGGAGGAAACCCGACGCATGTTGCGCAAGCTGTGGTGCATGTTGGTGGCGGCGGTGTGGTCGGCGATCATGTTCTTCGTCTCCATCACGGCCATGATCCTGACGCTCAACCCGTCGCGCTCGGTCTGGGTCGCCCGGCGGCTCTGGTCCCCCGTGCTGCTCTGGGCCGGGGGCGCGCGCCTGGAGGTGTTCGGCGCGGAGAACGTGGACCCGAAGCGTCCCACCGTCTACGTGGCCAACCACCAGTCCACCCTCGACATCCCGGCCCACTTCATCTCGGTGCCAGTGGACTTCCGCTACGTGGCCAAGAGCCAGCTGCGCCTCGTGCCCTTCATCGGCTGGTACCTCTGGCTCGCGGGCCACATCTTCGTCAACCGCGGTGACCGGGCCTCCGCCATTGAATCGCTGGAGCGCGCCGCCCGGAAGGTCCGCGAGGGCACCAGCATCTTCCTGTACCCGGAGGGCACCCGCTCCGAGGACGGCCGCGTGCTGCCCTTCAAGAAGGGCCCCTTCGCGCTCGCCCTCAAGGCCCGCGTGCCCATCTGCCCCGTCACCATCGAGGGCAGCTCCACGCTGATGCCCAAGAACTCGTGGAACATCACCCCGGGCCCGGTGCGCGTGAAGATTGGCCGCCCCATCGACACCACGGCGTTCGCGGAGAACGACCGCGAGGGTCTGGCCCGGGCCGTGCGCCAGCAGATCATCGCCGACAACCTCTCCCTGGGAGGCAAGGGCGGCGACACCGAGGACGCCATCGCCCCGCCGGGGAAAGAGGGCATCGGTCAGCAGCGCGCCTCCGCCCCCACCTCCAAAGCCTCCTGAGCGAGCCCTCCGTGCACCTGACGCCCCTGAACCGCCCCCGCTCGCACCGCTGGACCCACGTCGCCCTGCTGGGCCTGGGCCTCCTCGCCACCGGCTGCGGCCACGGCAAGGCCGCGCAAACCGCCCTGGCCCCCCAGGCCCAGGCGCGCGCGTACCTGGCGGAGAACCAGCCGGAGAAGGCCCTGCCGCTGCTGCGCGAGCTGCATGCGCGCACGCCGGACGACGTGGACGTGGCGAGGGCCCTCACGGAGGCCCATGTGAAGGCGGGCCGCGCGGACGCGTGGGCGGAGGAGCTGCGCCAGGCCATTGCCCGGAACGAGCGGGCCATGGACCAGTACATGCTGGGCCTCACGCTCTTCTCGCGGGCGAAGGACGCGGGCCAGCCCACGGTGGCCGCCTTCGAGCGCGCCATCACGCTGTCGCCCACCACCGCCGAATTCCACTACCGCCTGGGCGTCGCGCGGCTGGAGTCGGAGCAGTACGTCGCCGCGCTGGGGCCCCTGCGCAAGGCCGTGGAGCTGGCCCCGGAGCGCGCGGGCTGGAAGCTGCCGCTCGCCAAGGCCCTGTCGCGCACCGGGGACACCGTGGGCGCCGTGGAGGCCCTGGGCACCGTCGTGCGCGGCAACCCCTCACCCGGGGAGGTCGCCACCGCGCGAGCGCTGATGAACCAGCTGGCGGACCCCTTCCAGAACTTCCCCAAGGCGGCGGAGGCGAAGCTCGAGGAGGGCATGCGCTTCCTGCATGAGCTGGACGTGCCCCAGCACGCCGTCATCGCTTTCGAGGAGATCCTCCACGACTACCCGGACCTGGCCGTGGTGCACGCCCTGCTGGGGCTCGCCTACCAGCGCCTGGACGACGCCGGCCGGGCCGTGGACGAGTTCAAGCAGGCCATCGAGCGCGCCCCCCGGGACGGCAAGAACCAGCTCTACCTGGGGGAGCTGTACCTGTCGCGCCAGCGCCCGGACGCGGCCCGCGCCGCCTTCGAGAAGGCCGTGGTGCTCAACCCGCTGCTGGAGCTCGCCTGGTTCCGCCTGGGCGACCTGAGCCTGGAAGCGCGGGACCTCCCCGCGGCGAAGACGGCGTTCCAGGTGGCGGTGACGCTGGAGCCGAACGCGGTGCCCGCGCGCGGGAAGCTGGCGCTCGTGCACCAGTTGGAGGGGGACTACCCGGCCGCCCAGCGGGAGCTGAAGCACGTGGCGGAGAAGGACCCGGAGAACACCGAGTTCGCCCTGCGCCTGGGCCTGCTCTACACCGAAGAGGCCCAGAAGGCGCGAAGCCCCCAGGAGCGCCAGAAGGCCACGGCCGAGGCGGAGCGCTGGCTGGGCAAGGTGCTGGAGACCCAGCCCGACAACGCCGTGGCCAGCCGGGCCCTGCAACTGCTCAAGGGCCAGTAGCCACCAGCACACCCGGGCCTCTACACTCCCGCTTCCGATGAGCGACGCGCGCAAACCCTCCTCCCCCAGCACCCCTCCACCTGGCCCGGCGCCCCAGCCGCGCGCGGCCACCAGCTCCGGCATGCGCGCCGTGAGCGCCGCGCGCGCGGCCCCCCTGGAGAAGCCGAAGGCGGAAGGCCCGCTGGGCAAGCGCGTCGCCTCCGAGGCCTCCAACGTCGTCCTCAACGGCTTCTCCATCCTCAAGGAGCAGCTGGCGGACTTCCGCGCGAGCGACCGCTTCTTCAAGTACAAGGCCGGCATCGTCGCCGGCTGGGTGATGGTGTCCGTGGCCAGCTTCGCCATCGCCTGCCCGGGGCGCTCCGTCGCGACGGGCGACATGGACGCGCGCCTGGTGCTCAGCGACAAGCTGGACCGGCCCTCCGTCACCATCTGGAACGAGAGCCAGGACGTCTGGCGCGACGTCACCATCACCGTCAACGAGCAGTACCGGGCGGCGGTGGCGGAGGTGCAGCCGGGAGCGTTCCTGACCATCACGCCCCGGCAGCTCCTGGGCGCGGGCGGCACCACGGCGCCGGCGGACCTGCGCTTCCAGTCCCTCAAGATGCGCAGCGCGGACGACAGCGCCGACCTCACCGAGGACCTGAAGGTCGAGTGGGAGCGCCTGCGCGCACCGAAGAAGTAGTCGGCTCGTACCGCCTGGAAACACGAAGGGCGCCCTCCCAAGCCGGGAAGGCGCCCTTTGTGCTGTTTCAAGTCCGGCCGGGCCTCCCCAGCAAGGAGAGACCCGGACGCGGAGGGGCGGCTAGCCCTCGGACTTCGTCTCGGCAGGGGCTTCCGTCTCGGCGGCGGCCGGAGCCTTCGCGGGCCGGTCCACCAGCTCGATGAGGGCCATCTCCGCGGCATCGCCCCGGCGGAAGCCCAGGCGGATGATGCGGGTATAGCCACCCGGACGGGAGGCGTAACGCTCCTTGTACTCGCTGAACACCTTCTGGAGGACCACGCGGTCCTTCACGGTGCGCGCGGCGAGGCGCACGTTGGACAGACCGCCACGCTTGGCGAGCGTGATGATGCGCTCGGCCAGCGGCCGGACTTCCTTCGCCTTGGGAACGGTGGTGCGGATGGCACCGTGCTCCAGCAGCGAGGTGACCATGTTGTTGAGCATCGCGAGCCGGTGGCTCGTGGTGCGGTGCAGCTTCCTTTGTCCGACCTTGTGGCGCATGCGCGTGCTCCGGGGCCTCCTGGGAGAACCCCACCACTCCGGCCGTGTCAGGTACCGGGTGGGAAGGACGGCCCCGACACCGGGGACGTCCGTTGAATCGGGCCCTGTCTACCAGGGCCCCCTGCCCCGCGCCACCGTGAAGCCGTGTCGGTGGGGTGCGGGACAGGTGCTGCGACGACGGGAAACGTCGAAACTAGGCCTTGGGCGCCGCGGGAGCCGGCGCGTTCTTCGGCGGCCAGTTCTCCAGCTTCATGCCCAGCGACAGGCCCATCTCCGCGAGGATCTCCTTGATCTCCTTCAAGGACTTGCGGCCGAAGTTCTTCGTCTTGAGCATCTCCGCTTCGGTGCGCTGGACCAGGTCACCGATGGACTTGATGTTCGCCTGCTGCAGGCAGTTGGCCGAACGCACCGACAGCTCCAGCTCGTCCACCGAGCGGAACAGGTTCTCGTTGAGCTTCGCCTCTTCCTTCGGCGCCTCGGCGACGACCGGCTCCTCGGTCTCGTCGAAGTTCACGAACACCGTGAGCTGCTCCTTGATGATCTTCGCCGCGTACGCCACCGCGTCCTGGGGCACCACGGAGCCGTCCGTCCACACCTCGAGCGACAGCTTGTCGAAGTCCGTGACCTGACCGACGCGCGCGTTGGTGACCTGGTAGTTCACCTTGCGGATGGGCGAGAAGAGCGAGTCGATGGGGATGGTCCCGATGGGCGCACCCGGCACCTTGTTGGTGGACGCGGCGACGTAGCCACGGCCCCGGCGGCACGACAGCTCCATGCGCACCTTGCCACCCTCGGACACGGTGCAGATGTGGTGACCCGGGTTGAGGATCTCCACGTCCTGGTCCGCGATGAGGTCGCCCGCCTTGACCTCCTTGGGCCCCTCCACCTCGATGCGCAGCGTCTTCGGCTCGTTCGTGTGCATCCGGAGGAGGACCTCCTTCAGGTTCAACACGACGTCCGTGACGTCCTCGGCCACCTCGGGGATGGTCGTGAACTCGTGGTCCACGCCCTCGATCTTCACGGAGGTGATGGCCGCGCCCTGCAGCGACGACAGCAGCACCCGCCGCAGCGAGTTGCCCAGCGTCGTCCCGAAGCCGCGCTCCAGCGGCTCCGCCACGAACTTGCCGTACGTGGGGCTCAGCGAGTCCTGGTCCACTTCCATGCGGCGCGGCTTGATGAGGTCACGCCAGTTCTTCGCGACAAACGTATCAGCCATGGGGACTGCTCCTCGGGTCGTGCGCCATCACCGACATCCCCGTCGGAGTGACGGGAGGACGGGCACGCGGGGACTGCGTAACGGCGTCGTCCGGCGCGCGCAGAGCGCGCATTCCAGGCGACCAAAGCAATGACGCCCCGGCCTCGTCGGCCAGGGCGTCCACTGCGGGAGGGGCCCGTTGAAGCGGGCCCGGCACCCAGACTACTTCGAGTACAACTCGACGATGAGCTGCTCCTGGATGGGCATGGTCAGGTCTTCACGGTTCGGGACCGTCTTCACCGTGCCCTTGAACGCCTTCTTGTCCAGGTCGATCCACTGCGGAATGCCACGGCGGTCCACCGTCTCCAGCGCCTCGGAGATGCGCAGCACCTTGCGGCTCTTCTCCACCACTTCCACGGCGCTGCCCGGCTTCACGGAGAACGACGGGATGTTCACCCGGCGACCGTTGACCTGGAAGTGACCGTGACGCACCAGCTGGCGCGCCTCGTTGCGCGTGTCCGCGAAGCCCATGCGGAACACCACGTTGTCCAGGCGCAGCTCCAGCTGCTGGAGCAGGTTCTCACCCGTCTTGCCCTTGGCCGCAGACGCGCGGTGGTAGTACCCGCGGAACTGGTTCTCGAGCAGGCCGTACATGCGCTTGACCTTCTGCTTCTCGCGCAGCTGCACGCCGTAGCCGGAGAACTTCACGCGGCCCTGGCCGTGCTGACCGGGGGGATAGGGGCGGCGCTCGATGGCGCACTTGTCCGTGTAGCAACGGTCGCCCTTCAGGTACATCTTCAGGTTCTCACGCCGGCAGATACGGCAGGCGCTCGCGGTGTAACGGGCCACGGAAATTCTCCTTGCAGATGGTCTGGAGCCGGCTCGCGAAACCGCGAGCCAGGCCCGAAGCGGTGATTAGACGCGGCGGCGCTTGGGCTGACGGCAGCCGTTGTGCGGGATGGGCGTCACGTCGCGGATGAGGCTGATCTTCAGGCCGGCGGCGGCCAGCGCGCGCAGCGCCGACTCGCGGCCCGCGCCCGGACCCTTCACGAACACCGTCACGGTCTTGAGGCCGTGCTCCATCGCCTTCGCCGCGGCGTCGCCAGCGGCCACCTGCGCCGCGAACGGCGTGGACTTGCGGCTGCCCTTGAAGCCGCGCGCCCCGGCCGACGACCAGGAGATCACGTTCCCGGACACGTCCGTGATCGTGATGATGGTGTTGTTGAACGTGGACTGGATGTGGACCACGCCGTTGAGGATGTTCTTCTTGCCCTTGCGCTTGCTCTTCTTCGCCGCAGGGGCCTCGCCGCCCTCGGCACCGGCCGGCGCGGCGGCGGTATTGATCTCGTCAGCCATGTGAATCGCTGCTCCTGGGAGTAGGTGATCAACGCCCGCGCCTCACGAAAGGAGGCAGCGGGCGCCAGAGGGTTTAGCGGGCCGGAGCGGCCGGCTTCGCGCGAACGATGCCGCGCTTGGGACCCTTGCGGGTGCGCGCGTTGGTGTGGGTGCGCTGGCCGCGGACCGGAAGACCCTTGCGGTGACGCAGACCCCGGTAGCATCCCAGGTCCATGAGCCGCTTGATGTTCATGGTCACCTCACGCCGGAGGTCGCCCTCCACCTTGTAGCTGGCTTCGATGATCTCGCGGATCTTTCGAGCCTGCTCTTCGGTGAGGTCCTTGGTCCGGGTGGTGAGATCGATGCCCGCCGCTTCGATGATGTCGTGCGCGGTCTTGTTACCGATCCCGTAGATGTACTGGAGCGAGATCACCGCGCGCTTGTTGGGCGGCAGATCGATGCCGGCGATACGAGCCATCTTCGGTCTTCCTTGTTGTGGAGTTGGTCTGAGGCCAACGGTCCCTGAGGGACCGTTAGCCCTGGCGCTGCTTGTGCCGGGGGTTGGAAGCGCAGATGACGCGCACGATGCCCTTGCGGCGGACAACCTTGCACTTGTCGCAGATCTTCTTGACGGACGCCCGAACCTTCATGGAGCGAACTTCCTTCCTTCAACGGAGAAAACACAACAGCCGGTCCGCGAAGGCGGCCGGCGAGAATTACTTGGCCCGGTACGTGATCCGTCCGCGGGTCAGGTCATACGGAGACAACTCGACCTTCACCTTGTCGCCCGGAAGGATGCGGATGAAATGCATCCGCATCTTGCCCGAGATGTGCGCGAGCACCTTGTGGCCGTTGTCCAGCACCACGCGGAACATCGCGTTCGGTAGGGGTTCCATAACGGTCCCCTCGACTTCGATGGAATCATCCTTCGGCAAGCGTCAACCTTCTTCCCGGACCACGAACCTTCTGGAAGCGCGGCGGGATAACACTTTGGTCCGTAAGTAGCAAGCACCGCGCGATTCGAAAATGGGACATCTATCAACACCCTCTGACATCACCCTATTTCACCCCGGGTCTGGGGGGCCTGCAGGATCAGCGGGTAAGCACTTCCGGCCCGCGCTCCGAAATCAGGATGGTGTGCTCGAAGTGGGCGGACAACTTCCCATCCACCGTGACGGCCGTCCACTCGTCCTCCAGCACCTCCACGTCGGCCGTTCCCTGGTTCACCATCGGCTCCACCGCCAGGACCATGCCTGGCCGCAGCTTCAGCCCCGAGCCCGCCTGCCCGTAGTTGGGCACCTGCGGCGGCTCGTGGAGCTTCCGACCGATGCCATGCCCCACGAAGTCCCGCACCACCGAAAACCCCCGGGCTTCCACGTGGCTCTGCACGGCATGCCCGATATCGCCTATCCGGTTACCCACCTGCATCGCCTGGATGGCCTTCTCCAGGGACTGACGGGTGGCGTCCACCAGGGCCTGGGCCTCGGCGGTCACCCTTCCCACAGGCACCGTCCGCGCCGAGTCCCCGAAGAAGCCCCGGTACACCACCCCGAAGTCCAGCTTCATCAGGTCTCCTGCCACCAGCCTGCGCTTCCGGTTGGGGATGCCATGGACCACCTCCTGGTTCACGGAGGCGCAGAGTACGCCCGGGAAGCCGTGGTAACCCTTGAACGCTGACCTGGCCCCCTTCTTGGCGATGAGCTGCTCGGCCAGGGCATCCAGCTCCCAGGTAGAGACACCCGGCGCCACGGCCTTCTCCAGCTCATCCAGGATTTCACGAACGATTCGCCCTGCTTCCCGCATCAGGGCAATCTCGCCGGGGCTCTTGAGCTCCATCGGGTTCCCGCGCCTCTTTCCCTACCGGCGTGCTGCGTCCCGGGAACCCGCGCCCAGGGAAGCGAAAGTCCGGCTCTTCACCGAGCCATCGCTCCACTGCCTGGTGCCTGCTCAGGAAGACCGACCTGCCGCCTTCTTGATCTCCTCGTAGATGCCCTCAGGGGCCCCCACGCCGTCCACGCTCTTGAGCAGGCCCTTCTTCGCGTAGAAGTCCTTCAGGGGAGAGGTCTCCGCGTCGTACTTCCGCAGGCGCCGCTCGATGACCTCCGGCGTGTCGTCCTCGCGCTGGACGAGCTCTGAGCTGCACTTGTCACACATCCCCGCACGCTTCGGGGGGTTCTGGGTGACGTGGTACACCGACCCGTCATTGGGGCACACACGCCGGCCCGAGCCTCGCTCGACCAGCGTGGAGTGCGGAACCTCCAGGGACACGACTGCGTCCAGTTGTCGCCCCAGCCGGATGAGCATCTGGTCCAAAGCATCCGCCTGGCCGGGCGTGCGCGGGAAGCCATCCAGCACGAACCCCTGGGCCACGTCCGGCTCCTTCAGCCGCTCCTCCACGATGCCAATGACGACGTCGTCAGGCACGTATTGCCCCGCAGCCATCAGCGGCCCGGCCACCTTGCCCAGCGCCGTGCCATCCTTCACGGCCTTGCGCAGGATGTCCCCGGTGGAGATCTGCGGGATCTGGAAGTCCGCGTAGAGCTTCTTCGCCTGGGTACCCTTCCCGGCGTTCGGCGGCCCCAACAGGATGAGGTTCATGTCGCTCCTTTGCACCAGCGTCCATCCTTGAACGACGAGGCGCCCCTCCCCACCACTGGAGAGAGGCGCCCGGAACACAACCGCCAGCCGTCAGGCCGCCACGCGAACCCGACCACGGATGCGCGGACCGCGCGGACCAGCGAAACCTTCGTAGTTGCGGCTGATGAGGTGACCCTCGATCTGCTGCACCGTGTCCAGCGCCACCCCCACCACGATGAGGAGTGCCGTGCCGCCGAACGTGAACTGCACACCCAGCACGCTGCTGATGACCGTCGGAATCACGCAGATGATGGCCAGGTAGATGGAGCCGCCGAACGTCAGCCGGTTGAGCACGCGCTCGATGAACTCCGCCGTCTGGCGTCCCGGACGGATGCCGGGGATGTAGCCGCCCTGCTTCTTGATGTTGTCCGCCACGTCATCCGGCCGGAACGTGAGCGCCGTATAGAAGTAGGAGAAGAACACCACCATCAGCACGAAGAGCCCGTTGTACACCCAGAGGTTGCCTTCGATGCTGCGCTGGAAACCCTGCAGGAACGGGAACCACGCTCCGAGCGTCGCGGGGAACGACAACACCGCGCCAGCGAAGATGGGGGGAATCACGCCCGACGCATTCACCTTCATGGGGAAATACGTCGCCTGCCCCGCGAACATCCGTCGCCCCGCCATGCGCTTGGCGTACTGGATGGGCACGCGCCGCATGCCGCGCTCCACGTAGACCACCACGCCGATGATGAGCAGCATGAAGAACAGCAGGCCCAGCACGGCCGCCACGTTCACCACTTCCTGCGTCGTCAGGTCCAGCAACTGCTTCGCGCCCGGCAACACCCGCGCCACGATGCCTGCGAAGATGATGAGCGAGATGCCATTGCCGATGCCGCGTTCGGTGATGCGCTCGCCCAGCCACATGATGAAGGCCGTGCCTGCCGTGAGGCTGACGACCGTCATGAACGTGAACCAGAGGTTGTCGTTGGGCACCACCACCTGGTTGAAGCCGCTCTGCCCTGCGTCGGAGCGCCCCAGCGAGGCCAGCCACCGCGAGATGCCCACTCCCTGCACGATGGACAGCGCGATGGTGCCGTAACGGGTGTACTGGTTGATCTTCTGCCGACCCGCGGCGCCTTCCTTCTGGAGCCGCTCCAGACTGGGCACGACCACCGCCAGCAGCTGGATGATGATGGAGGCGCTGACGTACGGCATGATGCCCAGACCGAAGATGGACATCTGCTCCAGCGCGCCGCCGGAGAAGAGGTTGAACAGCGACACCAGGCCGCCCTGTTGCTTCTGGGCGTCCATGAACGCGTTCATCGCGGAACGGTCCACGCCCGGCGTGTTGATGAAGATGCCGATGCGGTAGACGGACAGCAGCACGAGCGTGTACGCAAGCCGGCTGCGCAGCTCCGCGATGCGGAAGACATTGGCGAAGGCGTTCAAGGCCACGGGAAAGCCATCCTCTTCAAGAGGTTCTGCCAGCAACAACAAACGCCCCTCTCCGGTTCCGGAAAGGGGCGCGGAAGCCTACACAAGGCTGAAGGCGCGCACCACATCGCTGTGATGCACGCCTGTCACGCCTACGCCCGGGGCTGGCGAGGGGCCTTGACGCCCTTGCCGGAGTGGGCCTTCGCGGCCGACTCAGGCTTGTGCGCCACCAGCGGCAGCTCTTCCACGGAGCCACCGGCCTTCTCGATGTTCTCGCGAGCCGCCGCGGACACCTTGTTCACGCGCACGGTGAGCTTCTTGGCGAGCTCCCCGTGGGCCAGAACCTTCACACCGTCATAACGGCCCTTGACCAGGCCCGCCTGCTTCAATGCGGCCTCGTCCACCGTCGCGCCCGCGTCGAACACGTGCTCGAGGTCACCCAGGTTCACCACCGCGTACACGGTGCGATTGGGCGGGTTGAAGCCGAACTTCGGAAGGCGACGCTGCAGCGGGCTCTGACCGCCTTCGAAGCCTTCGAACCGCATGTTGCCGGAGCGGGCCTTCTGGCCCTTGCCACCGCGGCCTGCCGTCTTGCCGAGGCCGCTACCCTGGCCGCGACCGACGCGCTTCTTGCGGTGCCAGGAGCCCTCGGGACGCTTCAGGTTTGTCAGGATGCTCATGATTGGATCCTCGTTCCTCAGGCCTTGGCCTTGGCGGCCAGGCGCTCCAGGGCGCGGTCCCGGGCAACGATCTTCCGGGGCTTGCGACGCTTGGGCGCCGGGGCCTCCTGGCTGACCGTCTCCAGGGAGACCAGGTGCTTCACCTTGAACACCATGCCGCGCACCGCCGGGGTGTCCTTCAACAGCCGCTCGTCACCGAACTTCTTCAGACCGAGGCCACGGATGGTGGCCAGCATGTCCTCGGAAGAACCCGAGAAGCTCTTCATCAGCTTAACCTTGAGCGCCATGACTAGCCCCTCGCCTCGCCCGCGAGCTTCTGGGTTTCGACGTCCTTGCCACGCAGCCGCGCGACCTGCTCGGCGCTGCGCAGCAGCTTCAGGCCCGCCACCGTAGCCTTCAGCACGTTGTGCGGATTCCGGGAACCCTGGCTCTTCGTCAGGATGTTCCGGATACCCGCCGCCTCGAGGACCGCGCGCACCGCACCACCGGCGATGACGCCCGTACCTTCGCTGGCCGGCTTCAAGAGCACCCAGCCGGCACCGAAGTGCCCCAGGATCTCGTGCGGAATGGTGTGACCCATGCGCGGAACGCGGAACAGGTTCTTCTTCGCGTTCTCGCCGCCCTTGCGGATGGCTTCGGGGACTTCGTTGGCCTTGCCCAGGCCCACGCCCACGTGCCCGTTGCCATCGCCCACCACGACGAGCGCGGCGAACGAGAAACGACGGCCACCCTTAACCACCTTGGCCACGCGGTTGATGTTCACCACGCGGTCGGTCAGGTCCAGATCGTTCGGATTGATCGGAGTTGCCACTTGAGGAATTCCTTTCTGGTACCTAGAACTTCAGGCCGGCTTCGCGCGCGGCGTCGGCCACGGCAGCGATGCGCCCATGGTAGGGGAAGCCGTTGCGGTCGAAAACCACCGCGTCGACGTTGGCGGCCTTGCACTTCTCCGCGATGAGAGAACCCACCCGCTTGGCGTCGGACTTCTTGTCGCCCTCGTCCTTGCCCTTCAGCTCCTTGGACAGGGAGGAAGCATACGCCAACGTGCGGCCGGTGGAGTCATCCACCACCTGCGCGTAGATGTGCTTGAGGCTCTTGTACACCGTAAGCCGCGGGCGCTCGGTGGTTCCCGAGAGCTTCTTGCGGATGCGGTTCTTCCTCTTGAGACGCTGATCGACCTTGGACATGGCTGCTTCCTTTTCCGTCCGGCGGCGATGCGGCCTTCCACCGCCGGATGATTCCGCCTGGCCCCAGGGCCCGGCAGGGTTGAACTATTGGCGAAGACGGGGCGACGACTACGTCGTACCGGTCTTGCCCTCCTTGCGACGGATGCGCTCCTCGGAGTACTTGATGCCCTTGCCCTTGTAGGGCTCCGGCGGGCGCAGCGAGCGGATGTTGACCGCCGTGGCGCCCAGGGCTTCCTTGTCCGCCGAGCGGAGCGTCAGCCCCACCGTGGGAAGGCTGTCCTCGGTGCGCGAAGCCTTATCGACTTCGGCCGTCACGCCTTCCGGCAGGTTGAACACCACCGGGTGGGAGTAGCCGAGGGAGAAGTGGATCGCCTTGCCCTTCACTTCCGCGCGGAAACCAACGCCGCGGATGTCCAGGCGCCTCTCGAACCCCGTCGACACACCCTTCGCCGCGTTGGCGAGGATGGTGCGCGTCAGGCCGTGGAGGCTGCGAGCCTCGCGAGAGTCGTCCTCGCGCTGCACCGTCACCTGGCCGTCCTTCACCTCCACCTTCACCTTGGCGGGGAGCTTGACGGACAGCTTGCCCTTGGGCCCTTCGAAGTTGACCTGCTCGTTGGCGATGTTGACTTTCGTCTTGTCGCCAAGCTTGATCGCCAGTTTTCCAATCCGACTCATGATTGCCTCGTGCTCGGGTCGCCTGGGGCGCGCTCCTCGCGGGGCGCTACACCCAGACTCCTGGCTAGTAGACCTTGCAGAGCAGCTCGCCGCCGACCTTCTGCTTCCGGGCCTCGGTGTCCACCAGGATGCCGCGCGACGTGGAGAGGATGGAAATGCCCATGCCTCCCAGCACCTGCGGGATCTCGCGGACCGTCACGTAGCGGCGCAGACCAGGCTTCGACACGCGGTGGATACCGGTGATCGCCGGGCTGCGATCCGGGCCGTACTTCAGCTGGACGGAGATCTCGCTCTGCGGCGCGAGCTCGTGGATGGTGAAGTCACCGATGTAGCCCTCGTCCTTGAGGACCTTGATGACCTCGACCTTGAGCTTCGAGTGGGGGATGACGACCTTGTCGTGCCGCGCGCGCGAAGCATTGCGCAGGCGGGTCAGCATGTCGCCAACGGGATCATTGACCGGCATGAAACACCTTCCGAAGCGGCGTCCCCTTCAGGGCGACTCCGCGATCGCAACCACCCACGCCTGCCGGGCCCATCCCGGGGGTTCGCGGTGATCGCCACTGCCCTTCTACTTCGGCGGTGCACCACCCTACCCTCTTCAGGGCGGGGCTGGCACCGCGAATCCAGCGGTCTACCAGGACGACTTGGTGACGCCGGTGATCTCGCCGCGCAGCGCACGGTGGCGCAGGCAGATACGGCACATCTTGAACTTGCGCAGGAAGGCGCGAGGACGACCGCACAGACCACAGCGGTTGTACTGACGCACGGGGAACTTCAGCTTGCGCTTCGCCTGGGCAATCTTGGAGAGCTTGGCCATGATCGATGGGAGTCCTGAACTCGGTCCTACTGACGGAACGGCATGCCGAAGTGACGCATCAGCGCCAGTCCCTGCTCGTCGTTCGGGGCGGTGGTGACGAAGCTGATGTTGAGCCCCTTCACCTTCTCGATCTGATCGTAGTTGATTTCCGGGAAGATGATCTGCTCGCGCACTCCGAGCGTGTAGTTGCCCTTCCCGTCGAAGGCCTTCGGGGACACGCCCTTGAAGTCACGCACGCGCGGGAGCGCGACGGAGATCAGACGGTCCATGAACTCGAACATGCGGTCGCCGCGCAGCGTGACCGCAGCACCGATGGCCTGGCCCTGGCGCAGCTTGAAGTTCGCGATGGACTTGCGCGCACGCGTCACGACCGGCTTCTGACCGGTGATGGCGGCCAGCTGGTCCACCGCCGACTCCAGGATCTTGTTGTTGGCGAGCGCCTCGCCCAGACCCATGTTGACGACGATCTTCTCCAGCCGCGGCACTTCCATGGGGTTGTTGAGCCCCAGCTCCTTCATGAGCGACGGAACGCCTTCCTTGCGGAAACGATCCTTCAGACGCGCCGAGCGGGCCTTCAGGCCTTCCTCGATGTTCGCGGCGAAGCCGACCTTCTTGGCTTCTTCCTTGCGTCCGCGCTTCTTTTCCTTCTTGTCCTTCGGTTCGGCCTTCTTCTCGTCAGCCATTTTTCAATCCCCTGCTTCGGAACGCCGTTCTGAACCCAGCGCGCCCGATCAGTCCTTCTTCTGGAACCTGGAAACACCCGGAGAGGCCCACAATTTCAGCCCTCCAGGCGTGCACGCCCGCCTGCCCCACCGGAAGGTGGAGCAAGGGGCGCGCATACATGCCCGAACACGGACCCCTAGTCAATCAGGGCGTCACACTGCTTGCAGAACCGCTTGGAGGCTTCTCCCTCCTTGCGGATGCCGACGCGGGTCGGCTTGTCACACTTGGCGCACACCACCTGGACGTTCGAGAGCGCGATGGTACCCGGCTTCTCGATGATGCCGCCCTCGGGGCTCTGCGGCGTCTTGCGCATGTGGCGCTTGACCAGGCGCAGGCCCTCGACCGTCACGCGGCCCGCCTCCCGGTCGACCTTCAGCACCTTGCCGCGCTTCGTCGCCGGCGTCTTCTCCGAGCGCTCGGACCCGGAGATGACCTGGATCGTGTCACCGACTTTCAGCTTCTGCATGGCTTCCTCACTCTGGCTGTTCGCCGTCCGGCCTGCGTCCTCTTAGAGGACCTCGGGCGCCAGCGAGATGATCTTCATGAACTTACGGGCACGCAGCTCACGGGCCACCGGCCCAAAGATGCGCGTCCCGATGGGCTCCAGGTCCTTGTTGATGAGGACCGCCGAGTTGCCGTCGAACTTGATGTAGCTGCCATCCGCCCGACCCACCTCGCGACGGGTGCGGACGATGACGGCCTTGGCCACGTCACCCTTCTTCACCTTGGAGTTGGGCAGCGCCTCGCGGATCGACACGACAATGACGTCGCCGATGGAGGCGTACTTGCGCTTGGAGCCGCCGAGAACCTTGATGCAAAACACCTTCTTGGCGCCCGAGTTGTCGGCCACATCGAGCACACTCTGCATCTGAATCATGTGAAGTCTCCTCTTGCTCGAACCAGGCCGCCCGCTTCATGGCGTGCGGACCCGGTGTGGCCTACCTAGACGTTCTTGCTCTTCTCCAACACCTCGACCACGCGCCAACGCTTGTCCTTCGAAGCGGGCTTGGTCTCGGCGATGCGCACCCGGTCACCCTCGTTGATCGTGACCTTCTTCGGGTAGTCGTGATCCTCGACGTGCGCCTTGTACTTCTCGCGCAGGCTCATGATCTTCCCGTACTTCGGGTGGGGAGCGCGGCGCTGGACGGTGACGACCACCGTCTTCTGCATCTTGTTGGAGGTGACGATGCCCACGCGGGTCTTGGGACGACCCCGGGTGGAGGTCTCGGCAGCGGGCGTTTCGGTCGCTTCAGCCATGTTGGTTCTCACTGTCTGTCATGCACCCGGGCCCTCTGCCCGGATGGCCGCGGGCGCCCGGGTGAGCCCGGACGCCATCACGGATGCACTGCTACAACTACCCCGCCTTCGCGGCCCGGGCCTTCTCGCCCAGGACGGTGAGGATGCGGGCCAGATCGCGGCGATGCTGCACGCCCTCTGCAGGGCTGTCCAGCGAGCCGGTCCGGCGCTTCAGTCGATCCTGGACCAGCGTGTCGCGCAGTTCCTTCGCACGATTCTGCAGGTCATCCGTCGACAGGTCCTTCAGTTCCTTCGCAGTCGCCATCTTGTCTCCTCGGCGCGATGCGGACGCCCTCCCTGTTTCGAGGGGGGCGCCCGCCGCGGTGCGTGACTACAGCGAGAGGTCCTTGCGCTGCACGATCTTGGTGAGCAGCGGCAGCTTCGCCTGCGCCAGCTTCAGCGCCCCTCTGGCGATCTCGTTCGTCATGCCCTCCATCTCATAGAGGACGCGACCCGGCTTGACCACCGCGACGTAGTACTCCACGCCACCCTTTCCGGTACCCATTCGGGTCTCGGCGGGCTTCTTCGTGATGGGCTTGTCCGGGAAAATCCGGATCCAGATCTTGCCGCCGCGCTTCACGTGGCGGGTCATCGCGATACGGGCCGCCTCGATCTGTCGCGAGGTGATCCAGCCCGGCTGGAGGCTCACCAGGCCGAACTCACCATACGTGAGGTCGCTGCCCCGGTGGGCCGCGCCGCCCATGCGGCCCTTCTGCATCTTTCGGTATTTGGTTCGAGCAGGCTGAAGCATCGTCGCTGTCCTTCGTGCCTCACGGACAGGGCGGGTCTTTCAACCCGCCCTGCTGAGGGCGTCTTACCGGTTGGTGGGCATGGGGGCCTGGCCGCCCTTGCCCGGGAGGACCTCGCCCTTGCAGATCCAGACCTTGCAGCCAATCTTGCCGTAGGTCGTCTTGGCCTCGGCGAAGCCGAAGTCGATGTCGGCACGAAGGGTGTGCAGGGGCACGCGGCCCTCGCGGTACCACTCGTAGCGCGCCATCTCGGCGCCACCCAGGCGCCCCGAGCAGGCAATACGGATGCCCTTGGCCCCGAACTTCATCGCCGTCTGCAGCGCCTTCTTCATGGCGCGGCGGAACGCGATGCGGCGCTCGAGCTGCGTGGCGATGTTCTCCGCCACGAGCTGCGCGTCCGTCTCGGCCTTGCGGACCTCGACGATGTTCAGGAAGACCTCGTTCTTGGTGAACTGCTGCAGGTCCTTCTTGACGGTCTCGATGCCCGCGCCGCGCTTACCGATGACGATACCCGGTCGAGCGGTGTGGACGTTGACCTTCACCTTGTTGGCGGCGCGCTCAATCTCCACCTTGGAGACGCCCGCATGATTCAGTGACTTCTTCACGAACTCGCGGATGCGAATGTCCTCGTGGAGCCACTGGGCGTAGTTCTTGTGCTCGAACCACTTGGAGTCCCAGGTCTTGATGACGCCGAGCCGGAACCCGATCGGATGTACTTTCTGTCCCAAACTGATTCTCCTTGGTGCGTCCGGGCAGGGCCCGACGGGTCCTACTTCTTGGCGTCTGCCAACACGACGTGGACGTGGGCGGACTTCTTCTGGATGGGCGTCGCGCGCCCCATGGCGCGCGGCATAAACCGGCGCTGGGTGGCGGCCTGATCCACGGAGATGGTCTTGACGTAGAGGGTATCCACGTCGACCTGCCCCTTGGACAGATCCGTCGCGTTGGCGACGGCGCTCTTGATGAGCTTCTCCACCGGCCGCGCAGCAGCGCGCGGGGTGAACTTCAGGATGTTCAGGGCAGCCTCAACAGGCTTGCCCCGGATGAGCGCCGCGACGAGGGACAGCTTTCGCGGGCTCATGCGCAGGTGACGCAGATGTGCAGTCGACTCCATGGTCATCTCCTCAGGCTCTCAGGCGAACGAACGGGCTACTTGCCCGGGGCCTTGGCGACCTTCTTCTCCGCCGAGTGGCCACCGAAGGTACGCGTCGGGGCGAACTCGCCGAGCTTGTGGCCCACCATGTTCTCCGTGACGAACACCGGAATGAACTTCTTGCCGTTGTGCACGGCGAAGGTGTGACCCACGAACTCAGGGAGAATCGTGGAGCGCCGGGACCAGGTCTTGACGACCGCCTTCTTGTTCGCCGCGATCATCCCCTCGATCTTCTTGAGGAGGTGATCATCGACGAACGGACCCTTCTTGATCGAACGAGCCATGTTTCAAATCCTCTTACTGGCTGCGCGCGCCCTGACGGCGGCCGCTCACGATGAATTTGTCGGTGCGCTTGTTGGTGCGCGTGGTGAGGCCCTTGGTCTTCTTGCCCCACGGAGACACCGGGTGCGGGTTACCCTGGCCGGACTTGCCCTCGCCGCCACCGTGCGGGTGGTCAACGGGGTTCATCGCCAGACCGCGGACGGTGGGACGGATGCCCAGCCAGCGGCTCTTACCCGCCTTGCCGATGCGAATGATTTCGTGCTCGATGTTGCCCACCTGGCCCACGGTGGCACGGCACTCGATGAGCACCTTGCGCACGGCACCCGACGGCATGCGGACCTGGGCGTAGCGCTCTTCCTTCGCCATGAGCTGGCCGGAAGTGCCCGCGGAGCGGATGACCTGGGCGCCACGGCCCGGCTTCAGCTCCACGTTGTGGATGACCGTACCCACCGGGATGTTCTGCAGCGGGAGGCTGTTGCCAGGCCGGATGTCGGAGGAGGCGCCGGCGAAGACGGTGTCGCCCACGCTCAGGCCGACGGGGGCCAGGATGTAGCGCTTCTCGCCGTCCGCGTAGTGCAGGAGGGCGATGTTCGCGGTGCGGTTCGGGTCGTACTCGACAGCGACGACCTTGGCCGGCACGCCGTCCTTGTCCCGGCGCTTGAAGTCGATGGTGCGGTAACGACGCTTGTGACCGCCACCCTGGTGACGACGGGTGATGTGCCCGTGAACGTTGCGGCCACCCGAGCGCTTCAGCGGCTCGGTGAGGGCCTTCTCGGGCGAGTCCTTGGTGATGTCCGCGAAGTCGGACACCGTCATCAGACGGCGGGCGGCGCTGGTCGGCTTGTACTTCTTGATGCCCATGGTGTGTTCCTCGTCTCAGGCTGATCTGTCGCCAGTGGCGTCAGACCGCCCCCCCTTCGAAGAGTTCGATCTTGTCACCTTCCTTGAGGGTGACGACCGCCTTCTTGAAGTTGGGGCGCTGGCCGATGCTCTTGCCCACCCGCTTCGTCTTGCCGCGCACGATGTTGGTGTTGACACCCTCGACCGTGACCTTGAACAGGGCCTGCACCGCGCGGGACACGTCGTGCTTCGTGGCCTTGCGGTCCACGATGAACGAGTACTGGCGGAACTTCTCGCGGGCCTTGTCCAGCTTCTCCGTGATGAGCGGACCCTTGATGACGTCGTTCAGATTCATGACAGGGACCCCTCAAGCGCCTTCGCGGCCGCGGAAGTCAGGACGAGGTGCGAGTGCTTGAGCACGGACTCGAGGTTGAACCCCTCGGGCGGCAGCACGTCGAACTTCGCCAGGTTGCGCACGCTGCGGTGCAGGTTGGTGTTGCCGCGCTCGTCGATGACCAGCGCGTTCTGGAGCTTCAGCCGGCGGGTGAGGACCTCGAAGGCCTGCTTGGACTTCGGGGCATCCAGCTTGAACCCGTCCAGGATGATGAGCTGCTTCTCCTTGGCGCGCAGGGACAGGACGGCGCGCAGCGCCCCCCGACGAACCTTGCGCGGCGGACGGTAGAAGTAGTCACGCGCCTTCGGAGCCATCGCCTTGCCGCCGCCCACCCAGTGGGAAGCGCGGATGGAACCCTGACGGGCCCGGCCGGTGCCCTTCTGCTTCCAGGGCTTCTTGCCGCCACCGCTGACGAGCGAGGTGTTCTTCACCCCGACCGTACCCCGGCGCCGGTTGATCTGCTGCATCTTCGCCACCTCGTAGAACAGGTGGCTGTTCTGCTCGGCACCAAAGATGTCGTCGGAGAGTTCGATCTCCGAAACCTTCTTCAAATCCAGGTCGACTACGTCAAACTTCGCCATGGCACTTTCCTCGGGGGTCAGAGTGAAACCACTCCGACGCCATCCCGCTTCCTAGGACTTGATCTCGACGTCAACGCCGGCAGACAGATCCAGCTTCATCAGCGCATCCAGCGTCTGCTGGGTCGGCTCAAGGATATCGAGCAGGCGCTTGTGCGTGCGGATCTCGAACTGCTCGCGGCTCTTCTTGTCCACGTGCGGCGACCGCAGCACGGTGAACTTGTTGATGCGCGTCGGCAGGGGGATCGGACCGGCCACCTTGGCGCCCGTGCGCTTGGCCGTCTCGACGATCTCCCCAGCACTCTGGTCCAGGAGCTTCGAGTCGTACGCCTTCAACCGGATGCGGATCTTCTGTGTCGCCATTCGAAAGAACCTCTTTGAACGACCTCTGAACCGAGAGGCGGTACGCCCGTCAACGCCTGGATTTCAGAGAACCGTTTCTTCGGAACGAAGGGGCGCGGTGTGTACCACCACACCCCGTGGGTTGCAACTGGATTCCCACCTGCCCTCCGGGAGCGCCCTGTTGGGCCTTCCGGAGAGCCTGGTGGCCTGAGTGCTACGCGATGATTTCCGCAACGACGCCCGCGCCCACCGTACGGCCGCCCTCACGAACGGCGAACCGCAGCTCCTTCTCCATGGCCACCGGGGTGATGAGTTCCACCTCGATCGCGATGTTGTCGCCCGGCATCACCATCTCGACGTTGTCCGGCAGCTTCACCGTCCCCGTCACGTCCGTCGTGCGGAAGTAGAACTGCGGGCGGTAGCCCTTGAAGAACGGGGTGTGGCGCCCACCCTCTTCCTTCGACAGCACGTAGATCTGCGCCTTGAACTTCGTGTGCGGCGTGATGGAGCCCGGCTTCGCCAGCACCTGGCCACGCTCCATGTCCTCGCGCTTGAGGCCGCGGACCAGCGCGCCGATGTTGTCGCCCGCGCGGCCCTCGTCCAGCAGCTTGCGGAACATCTCCACGCCCGTCACCACCGTCTTCTGCGTCGCGCGCAGGCCGACGACTTCGACTTCCTCGCCCACCTTGATGATGCCGCGCTCGACGCGGCCCGTCGCCACCGTGCCACGGCCGGCGATGGAGAAGACGTCTTCCACCGGCATCAGGAAGGGCTTGTCCGTCGCGCGCTGCGGCGTCGGGATGTAGCTGTCCACCGCCTCCATCAGCTTCAGGATGGCCGGCTCGCCGATGTCGCTGGTGTCACCCTCGAGCGCCTTGAGCGCCGAGCCGGGGATGATGGGGATGCTGTCGCCGGGGAACTCGTACTTCTTGAGCAGGTCCCGCACTTCCATCTCCACGAGCTCGCGCAGCTCGGGGTCGTCCAGCATGTCCACCTTGTTCAGGAAGACGACGATGTAGGGCACGCCGACCTGGCGCGCCAGCAGGATGTGCTCGCGCGTCTGCGGCATCGGGCCGTCCGCCGCGGAGACCACCAGGATGGCGCCGTCCATCTGCGCCGCTCCGGTAATCATGTTCTTCACGTAGTCCGCGTGCCCCGGACAGTCGACGTGCGCGTAGTGGCGGTTCTTCGTCTTGTACTCCACGTGCGCCGTGGAGATGGTGATGCCGCGCTCCCGCTCTTCCGGCGCCTTGTCAATCTGGTCGTACGCCATGAACGTGGCGCCGCCCGTCTTGGCGAGCACCTTCGTGATGGCGGCGGTCAGCGACGTCTTGCCGTGGTCCACGTGCCCAATCGTTCCGATGTTCACGTGGGGCAGGCTGCGATCGAACTTTTCCTTGGACATGAACCACTCCTCACGACGGCACCGGTGCAACCCCGGCGGTCTGGAACCTTGGGAGAACTCCCGAGCGGTGCTGCGTGTGCTTCAAAGCCGCTGGAACGTCAATACAATTCGCCCGGCGGCTTCCCCCACGAGCGAGGCATCAGCGGTTGAGGGCGGACTTGGGCGCTGCCGCGTAGTGCTTGAACTGCATGGTGTACGTCGCCCTTCCCTGGCTCTTGCTGCGCAGGTCGGTCGAGTAGCCGAACATGGCCGCCAGGGGCACCTCTGCCTGGATGGCCTGCACTCCGCCGGGCCGGGGCGTCATCCCCAGGATCTTCCCCCGACGGGCGTTCAGGTCGCCGATGACGTCGCCCATGGCTGCCTCGGGGGTGAGGACCTCCGTGGCCATGATGGGCTCCAGCAGCACCGGCTGGGCGGCGCGGACCGCGTCCTTGAAGGCCAGCGAGCCGGCGATCTTGAACGCCATCTCCGAAGAGTCCACGTCGTGCATGGAGCCGTCGTAGGCCTCCACCTTCACGTCCACCATGGGGTAGCCGGCCACCGGGCCGTTCTGCATGGCCTCCCGGGCGCCGTCGCGCGCGGCGTCCACGAACTCCTTGGACACGGCGCCGCCGGTGATGCTGTTGATGAACTCGAAGCCCTTGCCGGGCTCGTTGGGCGACACGCGCAGCCAGATGTGGCCGTACTGTCCCTTGCCGCCCGCCTGGCGGATGTACTTGCCCTCCGCCGTCTGCGTCGTCGTCACGGTCTCGCGGTAGGCCACCTGGGGCTTGCCGATGTTCGCGTCGACCTTGAACTCGCGCAGGAGCCGGTCGACGATGATCTCCAGGTGCAGTTCGCCCATGCCGGCGATGAGCGTCTGGCCCGTCTCCTCGTTGGTGCGCACGCGGAAGGAGGGATCCTCCATCGCCAGCCGCTGCAGGGACTGGATGATCTTGTCCTGGTCGGCGGTGGACTTCGGCTCGATGGCGATATCGATGACCGGCTCGGGGAACTCCATCCGCTCCAGCACGATCTGCTGCTTGTCGTCGCAGAGCGTGTCACCCGTCGTCGCGAGCTTCAGGCCGACCACGGCGCAGATGTCACCGGCGTAGCACTCGGTGAGCTCGTCCTTCTTGTCCGCGCGCATCTGCACGAGCCGGCTGACGCGCTCACGCTTGCCCTTCACGGAGTTCCACACCGCCGTGCCCGCCTCCAGCTTCCCCGAGTAGACGCGCAGGAACGTCAGCGTCTGCGAGGAGAACGACGGGTCGTTCATGATCTTGAACGCCAGCGCGCTGAAGGGCGCGTCGTCGCGTGTCTCGCGCACCGCGTCCTCGCCCTTTGGCGTCTTGCCCTGGATGGGCGGAACCTCCAGCGGGCTGGGCAGGTAGTCCACCACCGCGTCCAGCAGCGGCTGCACGCCCTTGTGTCGGAACGCCGAGCCGCAGAACACGGGGAACAGCTGCAGGCCCACGCAGCCCTTGCGGATGGCGCGACGCACCTCCTCCTCGGTCAGCTCCTGGCCCTCAAGGAACTTCTCCGTGAGCGCGTCGTCCTGTTCGGCCGCGGCCTCCAGCAGCTCCGCACGCGCGGCCTCCGCCGCGGCCCGGAACTCCTCCGGGATCTCCACGACGTCGACCTTGCTGCCCTGCTCCTGCTCCTGGAAGACGAGCGCCTTCATGCGGACCAGGTCGATGACGCCCTTGAGCTTGTCCTCGGAGCCCAGCGGCAGCTGCATGCGCACGGGGCGCGCGCCCAGCTTCTCGCGGATGGTGCCGACGGACATCTCGAAGTCCGCGCCCACGCGGTCCATCTTGTTGATGAAGCAGATGCGCGGGACCTTGTAGCGGTCCGCCTGACGCCACACCGTCTCCGACTGCGGCTCGACACCGTTCACGGCGTCGAACACCGCGATGGCGCCGTCGAGCACGCGCAGCGAGCGCTCCACCTCGATGGTGAAGTCCACATGCCCGGGCGTGTCGATGATGTTCACGCGGTAGCGGTGGCCCTCGCGCTCCCAGAAGGCGCTGATGGCCGCGGACGTGATGGTGATGCCACGCTCGCGCTCCTGCACCATCCAGTCCGTGGTGGTGGTGCCTTCGTGCACCTCACCCATCTTGTGGATGGCGCCTGTGTAGAACAGGATCCGCTCGGTGGTGGTCGTCTTGCCGGCATCGATGTGCGCCATGATGCCGATGTTGCGGTAGCGCTCGAGGGGGAACTCGCGGGCCATGAGTCAGTTCCTTCCAGGGAGGCGGGAGGAACCGGGAGCGGCCCTCTCCACCGACCGTTCGGACATCTCAGAGAATCTGCCGTGCTGACAAACAAAACCGCCCGGACGCTGGCAGCGCATCCGGGCGGCAACCGCGAAGCCCCTGAGGGGACCTACCAGCGGTAGTGCGCGAAGGCCTTGTTCGCCTCCGCCATCTTGTGCGTGTCTTCACGCTTCTTCACCGCGTTGCCGCGGTTGTTGGCGGCGTCCATGATCTCGCCGGCCAGCTTCTCCTGCATGGTCTTCTCACCGCGCGCCTTGGCGTAGGAGATGATCCAGCGCATGCCCAGCGCGACGCGGCGATCCTGACGGACCTCCACGGGCACCTGGTACGTGGCGCCACCGACGCGACGGCTCTTGACCTCAAGCACCGGCTTGACGTTGTCCAGGGCCTTCTTGAAGGTCTTGAGGGGGTCTTCCTTCGCGCGCTCCTCCATGAGGGCGAAGGCGCCGTAGCACACGCCCTCCGCGATGGACTTCTTCCCCTTGCGCATCAGGTCGTTGACGAACTTGGTGACGAGCCGGTCCTGGAACTTCGGATCCGGGAGAATCTTCCGCTTGGCGACTACGCGACGACGAGGCATCTCTTCCCTTACGCCCCACTCCCCTCATCGAGGGAAGCCTGATGGGGCTTCAAGACTTGGACTTCCAGGGACACTCCCCAGGGTGTGGGGCCAGCGTCCAACACTGCTTCAAGGACAGCGAAGGTGTTCCGCGCCAACGACGCGCGGGGGACCGACTAGCTGGGACGCTTCGCGCCGTACTTCGAACGGCTCTGCTTGCGACCGGCAACGCCCACGGAGTCCAGCGTGCCGCGGATGATGTGGTAGCGAACGCCCGGGAGGTCCTTCACACGGCCACCGCGGATCATCACCACCGAGTGCTCCTGGAGGTTGTGGCCCACGCCGGGGATGTAGGAGGTGACCTCGATCCCGTTGGTCAGACGAACGCGAGCCACCTTGCGGAGCGCGGAGTTCGGCTTCTTCGGAGTCGTGGTGTAGACGCGGGTGCACACGCCGCGCTTCTGGGGGCACTCCTTCAGGGCAGGGCTCTTGCCCTTGATGTTGAGCTTCTCGCGGCCCTTGCGGACGAGCTGGCTGATGGTCGGCACTGAAACCTCTTCTTCGATGGGAACCGCTTCCGGATACACGAAAGCGGAGCATATCTACCTACAGGCTACAGAAAGGCCCGCGAGTATAGGGAGGGCCCCCCGGGTGTCAAGCATGGCTTGCCCCTGGGCCTGAACCGGCCAGAGGACCCGGGTTGATTCCACCAGACACCCGAAAAACCTGGGACTGAGACAACGGCCGGACGCTCTACTCCGCGCAACCCTAGAAGTCGAGGACCATCACGATCGCATCCTCGCCCTCGTCCGCGTAGTAGTTCGGGCGGACGCCGACCGGCCGGAAGCCCAGCGAGCGGTAGAGGTTGAGCGCGGATTCGTTGCCCCGGCGGACCTCCAGGGTGGCCAGCGAGCAGCGGCGCCCCACGCCCCGGCGCAGCACCTCCTCCATCACCGTGCGCGCGACGCCCCGGCGACGGTGGACGGGGGCGGTGGCCACGTTGAGCACATGGACCTCGTCGTGGACGATCCAGAAGATGGCCAGGCCCAGGAGCTCCACGCCGCCTTCGGGCCGGGGCTCCTCCACGAGGAGGATGGTGGACCAGTCATGCTGGAGTTCGCGCCCGAGCAGCTCGTGGGACCACGGGTTCTTGAAGGACGCCTTCTCCAGCGCCATCACCGCCGGCATGTCCTCCACGGTCATCTGCCGGATGATGAAGCCCTGCCCCTTTTCGGGAGTCCCGTCCTCCCGCAGCCGTCTCATCGCCGTGCCTCCCGCGCGAAGGGCGCCACGCGCCGCACCTGCGCCGACTTGCGTACTTCAGCCAGGGCCTGGGCCGCCAGCTCCCCGTAGCGCGCTCGCACCAGCTGCTCGCGGATGGCGGTGCGCGCCGCCTGATCGAAGTCCCCGGGGTAGAGGTCCCGGTGTTCGTCGTAGTGGTGACGCACCTCCGCTTCGCTCACCTGTGCCTTCAACCGGACCCGGCTGTCCAGGATTCGCTCCGCCCGGAGGCCGCGCGCCAACACCGCCGCCAGCGCCTCGCGGCTCACGTCGTGACGGGCGAGGAAGCGCCGCAGCCCCTCCTCCCCTCCCAGCCTGGCCCGCAAAGCGTCCAGGCGGGCCTCCACCTCCGAGGGCTCGGCCGGGAAGGCCTGGAGCCGGTCAGCGCTCAGGACCTGGAGCCGCTGGTTGATGGACAGCTCCAGCGCGCCCTGGAGCGTCTGCTCGTCCAGCGGCAGGGCGGCGACCTGCACGGCCCCTCGCTGGATCAGCGCCACCCGGGCCTCCATCTCCAGCTCGCTCTGGGTCAGGACCTGCCCCTCGATGACCGCCACGACGCGGTCCACCACCCTGCCCTCCTGCCTGGGGGCCTCCGTGGGGGGCGCGGCGTGGGCGGTCGCCCCCGACCCGAGGGAGGCGCCCAGGAGGCAGCACGCCAGCCACAGGGGGACCTTCCGACGCCCGCGCGGTGCTGGCATGGCCTTCCTCATCTTCCGGCGACTGTAACCATCCCGGCCCTGTCGCGACATCCCGTGCTGGCGCTCACCAACCCACTGGTTACGTTCTTGGCTGTCGGGTACTGCACGGCGAGAACTATGGCGGACGACTACTACCAGATTCTGGGCGTGCCACGGACGGCGTCCGCGGACGAGCTCAAGAAGTCCTTCCGGAAGCTGGCGCGCCAGCACCACCCGGACGTCAACCCCGGGGACAAGGCGGCGGAGGAAAAGTTCAAGCGCATCAACAGCGCCTTCGAGGTGCTGGGAGACCCGAAGAAGCGCGCGCTCTACGACGAGTTCGGCGAGGACGCGGAGAAGATCGGCTTCGACGAGAAGAAGGCCACGGCCTATCGCCAGTACCGGGCGGCCCAGGCGGCCGGGGGCAGTGGTGGCGGGGGCATCCCCTTCAGCACCGAGGGCGTGGACCTGGGCGACCTGTTCAACGACATCTTCGGGCGCTCGGGCAGTGGAGGGCATGGCGGCGGCTTCGACGTGGGCGACCTCTTCGGCCGGGGGCGGGGCGGCAGCCGGTCCACGGCGGCCGAGCGCGGCGACGACCTGACCACCAGGGTGCAGATCTCGCTCGCCGAGGCGGTCTCCGGCACCGAGCGAACGCTGTCCCTCCAGCGCCCGGGCCGCTGCAGCAAGTGCCAGGGCGAGGGCCACACCGGGAAGCTGATCAGCTGCCCCACCTGCAACGGCACGGGCCGGGCGCGCCGGGGCGGGGCCATGTTCGGCGGCTCGGGCGTGTGCCCCACCTGCCGTGGCAGCGGCCGGGCGCCGGAGCCCTGCTCGCAGTGCGGGGGGCGCGGCATCCAGGAGGAGACGACGCGGCTGACGGTGAAGATTCCCGCCGGCGTCCTGACGGGCTCCAAGGTGCGGCTCGCCGGCCAGGGCGCGGCGGGCGTCCAGGGCGGGGCCCCTGGCGACCTCTACATCGAGACGGAGGTGGCCGAGCATCCCCTGGTGCGCCGCGAGGGCGACGACCTGTACCTGGACCTGCCGGTGACGGTGTCCGAGGCCCTGCTGGGCGGCGAGGTGCGCGTGCCCACGTTCCAGGGCGAGGTGACACTGAAGGTGCCCGCGGGCTCGCAGTCCGGCCGGAAGATGCGACTCAAGGGGCGGGGCGTGCCGTCGCTCCGGGGCGGGACACCGGGAGACATGTACCTCCTCCTCCAGGTGAAGGTGCCCGAGGACGCCACCGACGAGGTGCGCGCGGCCGCGGAAGTCCTGGCGAAGGCCTACCGGGGTGACGTGCGCCGGGAGTTGAACCTGTAGTGTTGTTGCCGCGTGGTACCTCTTGTTGCCTCTTGTCCTGGAAGGCGCACCGTCCTACATCGCGCCTCCACCTTCCGAATCCGGAGCGGGTACGTACCTATGGGTCTCTTCGATTTCTTCACGGGCGGCTCGGGCCCCGAAAAAGCCCTCAAGCTCAAGTCCAAGGTGACCCAGAAGTATGGGGAGCCTTCCACGCGGCAGAAGGCCCTGCAGCAACTGGGGGAGATGAAGTACCCCGAGGCCGTCACGGTGCTGCTCAGCCGGTTCACCATCACCGTGGACCCGCTCACCACCGACGCGGATGAGAAGGAGCACACCTTCGAACTCATCAAGGGCTTCGGCCAGGACGCCGTCGCCCCGGTGAGCGCCTTCCTCAAGCAGAGCGAGCACGCCACGTCCTGGGCGCTGCGCGTGCTGCAGGAGCTGCTGCCGGAGGACGCGCTGCTGGGCGTCATCGTCGACACGCTCCAGCACCTGTCGTCCCGCTACACGCGCGACCCGGAGAAGAAGGTCGTCCTCCTGCACCACGTCGTGGGCAAGCAGGATCCGCGCGTGGCCCCCGCCGTCCTCCCCTTCCTGGAGGACATGTCCGACGACGTGAAGATCGCCGCCATCAACCTCCTGGGGCCCCTGAAGTACGAGCCGGCGCGCGAGCCCCTGCTCCAACTGCTCACCAACGAGGACACCGCCCGGCGCGTGCAGACCGCCGCCCTGGCGGCCCTGGCGGAGAGCGGGTTCGGGGTGCAGGGCTATCAGGAGAAGGTGCAGTCGGCCCTGGTGGAGCCCTACAGCCTGGACAAGGACGGCCGCGTCCAGCGCCGGGCCTAGAGAGCAGGCGGCGACCGCCCTTGCTGTCGGGCACCTGACACGGCCCCCCTCCCCGGGGGCTGGCGATCACGAGGGCGGTTCCCTCCCACGCGAGACATGAAGCAGGATTCAGGCGTGCCCTCGAAGAAGAAGGATCCGCAGCTCGCAGAGGTCGTGCCGCTGCGTCCCACCGCCACCGCCGCGAAGAAGTCCCCACCGAAGCGGGCGGCGAAGCCTCCGCCCCCCGTGGACACGGATTCCGCCGCGCAGGCGCTCCTGGAGATGGGCCGGCAGCTGACGGACAACGCGGGCCCCACCGAGGCCCTGCGCGCCCAGCTCCAGACGCTCCACACGCTGCTCAAGCCCAAGGTCTGCTACGTCGCGCGCCACTTCCCGTCGCGCAACCAGCTGCACGTGGAGCACGTGCGCGGCCGCTACGACGAGCGCGTCACCGCCGCCGTCCCGGGCGAGGGCGTCGTGGGCCGGTGCTTCACCGACAAGGTCCTGCTGCGCGAGGACGACACCGTCGCGGTGCCGCTGGAGGGCCCGCAGGGCGTGACGGGCGTGCTCGTCGTCCTGGGCGCCCGGCGCAAGGCGTCCGACATCCTGATGCAGTCGCTGGCGTCGCAGCTCACCGCCGCCTACGAGGTGGCCCGGCTGCGCGACGACAGCGCCCGGCGCAACAAGGACCTGCAGACGGCCATCGCGGGCCTCAAGAGCCTGGAGCAGAACCGCGAGGAGCTGCTCGGCAACGTGTCCCATGACCTGAAGAACCCGCTCACCACCATCAAGGCCTACCTGGCCATGCTGGGCCGGGAGAAGCTGGGCGCCCTGACGGACGGCCAGCGCCGCGCGGTGCAGATCTGCGACCGCAACTCCGACCGGCTGCTCCAGCAGGTGAACGACCTGGTGCTGATGTCCCGGCTGTCCTCCGGGAAGATGCAGCTCAACCAGCGCCCCTTCGGCCTCAAGGCCGTGGCCGAAGAGGTGGTGCGGGGGCTGGGCGCCGTCGCCGAGCACAGCCGCGTGCGGGTGGTGATTCCGCCCTGCCCGGAGGTGTTCGTCCGCGGCGACCGCGAGCGCATCTCCGAGGCCATCCACAACCTCGTCGAGAACGGCATCCACCACAGCGAGACGGACGACGTCGTCGAGGTGCGCGTGGCGTCCGGCGAGGGCCTGGGCACCCTCACGGTGAAGGACTCCGGCCAGGGCATGTCCGCCGAGGCGCTGGAGCACGTCTTCGACTCGTTCTACCGCGCGCAGCCCGGCATGCCGCGTCCCCCGGGCGCCGGCCTGGGCCTGCCCCTGGTCGCCAAGATCGTCGCGCTGCACGGCGGCCGCGTGGACGCCTCCAGCGTCCTGGGCGAGGGCAGCACCTTCGAGATGGTCCTGCCCCTGTTCGCGAGCGCCGTCAGCGCCCCGGACCTGAGCCAGGCCGCGCCCAAGGCGGGCGGCATCCTCCTGGTGGAGGACGACGTGGACTGCCGCGAGGTGCTGGAGCAGGTGCTGGAGCAGGAGGGCTACCGGGTGATGGCCACGTCCGGTGCCGCCGAGGCGCGCTCCATCCTGTCCCACATCCGGCCGGCCATGGTGCTGCTGGACCTGCGGCTGTCCGGCGAGGACGGGCGCTCCGTGCTGCACTTCATCCGCACCACGGAGTCGCTGGCGGACGTGGTCGTCTACATCATCTCCGGCGCGAGCGACGTCGCGTCCCTCACGTCGGGGGAAGGGCCAGATCGCATCGACGGGTTCTTCGAGAAGCCCCTGAAGCTGCCCAAGCTGCTGGACACCGTGGCCGCCGTCGTGCGTCCCAAGAACCGCGGCCCCGCAGTGCCCTGAACGACGGCCCGACGCCTTCCCCACAGAAGAGGTGGCAGGAAGGCGCCCCGCCTTGGGTAGTATCCGCGCGGCCCATGAGCACTTCCGTCCATTCCCGCTACCACGCCGCTTTCGCCCAGGCTCTCGCCGGGGCCCTGGGCGTCCCCGCCGCCGACATCGAATCGCAGATCAAGCCCGCGGATCCCGCGCACGGCGATCTGAGCTTCGTCACCTTCGCCGTCGCCAAGGCGCAGAAGAAGGCGCCCCCCGCCATCGCCGCGTCGCTCGCGCAGTCGCTCCAGGTCCCCGGCCTGGAGGTGAAGGCCGTGGGCCCGTACGTCAACGCGCGCTTCCTCCCCCTGCCCTTCACCCAGGAGGTCATCGACAGCGTGCGCCTGGCGGGCGCCGCCTACGGCAGTGACGCCGAGGCGGGCAAGGGCAAGACGGTGGTCATCGACTACTCGTCGCCCAACATCGCCAAGCCCATTGGCTTCCACCACATCCGCACCACGTTCCTGGGCCACTGCATCGCGAACCTCTACCGCGCGCTGGGCTGGCGCGTGGAGGGCATCAACTACCTGGGCGACTGGGGCAAGCAGTTCGGCCTCGTGGCCGTGGGCTTCCAGGAGTACGGCGACCCGGCGCGCATCGACGACATGGCGCACCTGGTCCAGGTGTACGTGCAGGCCAACAAGCGCGCCGGTGAGGACCCCGCCTTCGACGAGAAGGCCCGCGAGTTCTTCCGCCGCATGGAGGCCAGCGAGCCGGAGGCGATGAAGCTCTGGAACCAGTTCCGCGAGACGAGCCTCAAGGGCTTCAAGCGCATCTACAAGCGCATGGGCATCCACTTCGAGCACATCGAGGGTGAGAGCCGCTACCAGGACCGGATGGACGCCGTCATCGACGCCATCGCGAAGAAGCCCGGCGTGAAGGAGTCCCAGGGCGCCATCATCGTGGACATGCCCTACGCGGAGAACGAGCCGCCCGTCCTCCTGAAGAAGAACGACGGCAGCACGCTCTACGCCACGCGCGACCTGGCCGCCGCCGAGGACCGCCACGCGCGCTTCCATTTCGACAAGTCGCTCTACGTCGTCGCGCAGGACCAGGCACTGCACTTCCGGCAGGTGTTCCGCACCCTGAAGGAGATGGGGCAGCCGTGGGCGGACCAGTGCATCCACGTGCCCTTCGGCCGCATCCACGGCATGAGCACGCGCAAGGGCCAGGTCGTGGAGCTGGATCAGGTCCTGGACGAGTCGAAGGAGCGCGTGCGCAAGCTCGTGGACGCGAACATCGCCTCGGGCAGCCTGGTGACGGAGGATCCCGACGGGCTGGCGGAGCAGATCGGCCTGGGCGCCATCGCCTTCGGCGACCTGAAGCACAACCGCACCAGCGACTACACCTTCGACTGGGACGAGGTGACGAGCCCCGAGGGCCACACCGGCCCCTATCTCCAGTACGCGCACGCGCGCAGCGCGACCGTGCTGCGCAAGGGCGGCGGCGTCCCGGCGAGCTACGATCCCGCGCTGCTGACGCTCCCCGAGGAGCAGGCCCTGGTGCGCCAGCTGGCGCGGCTGCCGGACACGGTGCGCGCGGCGGCGGAGCAGTACGAGCCGAGCCTCGTCGCGCGGCTGCTGCTGGACGTGGCGGCGGCCTACAGCCGCTACTACACGGCTGGCAACAAGGACCGTGAGAAGCGCATCCTCGTGGAGGACAACGACGCCGTGCGCGCGGCGCGCCTGGCCCTCACGGACGCGACGCGCATCACCCTGGCGGCGGGCCTGACCCTCTTGGGCATCCCGACGCCGGAAAACATGTAGCCTGGGGGGCTGCCTTGGAAACCGCGCTGGCGCAGACCGTGACGCAAGGAGAGGCCTTGAAGGAGGAATTCGGTCCCATGTCCCGGGTGCTCGGGGCACGGTACTTCGACGGGGTGCACTTCCCCCCCGAGGCCGAGAACGAGCTGCGCGCGCTCAGCGCCCGGGGCTTCGTGGTGCACGTCATGCGCACCACGGCCTGGATCAACTTCCTGTACCTCGCGTGGGCGATGGTCCGCCGGACGCTGCCGCCCATCCGCGCGGTGGTGAACCTGCGCCCCTGGTTCACCCGTCCCTGGCGGCAGACGGCGCAGGGTGGCGCGGTGGAGGAGCGCTTCCGCTACGCCGGCCAGCAGGGCGGCAGCGGGCTCGTCTTCCTGCGCCGCACGGCGCTGCTGCACGCCTCCGGCAAGGAGACGCGCGAGGACCCCTTCCCCGCCCTGGTGCGGCTGGCGCGCGGCGCCGACAAGCCGGTGTTCCTGGTGCCGGAGCTGTTCGTCTGGGAGAAGCGCGCCGCCAAGCTGAAGCCGGGCTGGCGCGACGTGGTGTTCGGCAGCCCGGAGGCGCCGGGCTTCGTGCACTCGATGGTGGCGTTCTTCCGCAACTACAAGCGCGCGCAGTTCCGGGTGGGAGAGCCCATCGACCTGCGCCGCTTCATCGAGGAGAACCCCCAGGCCACCGACGAGGTGCTGGCGCGCAAGGTGCGCAGCGCGCTGCACGTGTACCTGGCGCGGGAGACGCGCGCGGTGTTCGGCCCGCCGCAGAAGCCCACCGACCGGCTCATCGAGGAGACGCTGCGCGACCGTCAGCTGCGCAAGGTGCTGGACGAGCACGCGGCCGCCACCGGCCGCAAGCCCGCGAGCGTGCAGCGCGAGGCCAAGCGCAACCTGGAGGCCATCGCGGCCAAGCCCAACCCGTCCGTGCTGGCCCTCATCGCGCCGGTGCTGGAGTGGGTGTTCAACCGCATCTACGACGGCATCGGCGTGGACGAGGCGGGCCTGCACCGCGCGCTCAAGGCCGCGGGACGCGCGCCGGTGGTGCTCTGCCCCAGCCACAAGAGCCACGTGGACTACCTGGTGATGAGCTGGGTGCTGTGGAACCGCGGCTACGCGGCGCCGCTGGTGGCCGCGGGCGCCAACCTGTCCTTCTGGCCGCTGGGCCCGCTGTTCCGCCGCTGCGGCGCGTTCTTCCTGCGCCGCTCGTTCAAGGGCGACAAGGTCTACGCCGCGTCCTTCAAGGCGTACATCAAGAAGCTGGTGCACGACGGCCTGCACCAGGAGTTCTTCCCCGAGGGCGGCCGCTCGCGCACGGGCAAGCTGCTCACGCCCAAGCTGGGCATGCTCACCTGGCAGGTGGAGGCGGTGCTGGACGGCGCGCGCAACGACCTCTACTTCGTGCCCGTCTCCATCGACTACGAGAAGGTCGTGGAGTCCGACAGCTACTCGAAGGAGCTGGCCGGCGGGGAGAAGAAGCCGGAGGACCTGAAGGCCCTGCTGAGCGCCCCCAAGGTGCTGGCGGCGCGCTACGGGCGCATCCACCTGACGTTCGACGAGCCCCTGTCGCTGGTGGAGTTCATGAAGGCCCGCGGCCTGTCGCCGCAGGAGCCGGTGACGGACGAGCAGAAGAAGGGCCTGGTCCGGGCGCTGGGCAACCGCGTCATGTACGGCATCAGCAAGGTGTCCACCATCACGCCGCATGCGCTGGTGAGCGCGTCCCTGCTGGCCCACCGCCGGCGCGGCCTCACCCAGCGCGAGCTCACCGACCGCATCAGCCTGCTGCGGCGCATTGCCCGGGAGGACGGCGCGCGGCTGTCCGCGGAGCTGGCCAACGCGCCCAGCAATCCGGAGACGCTGGGGCCCATCCAGGACGCCATGCGCGAGTTCATCTCCGATGAGATCGTGCGCACGAAGGAAGCGCGCAACGAGGTCAGCTACCAGGTGGAGGACGCGCGCCGCCCGGAGATGTCCTTCTACAAGAACACGCTGATGAACCTGGTGGCCGCGCGCAGCCTCGTGGCCAACGCGCTGCTCGCCGGCACGCCCGCGCCGTACGACACCGTCAAGGCGCGCGCGCTGTTCCTGTCGCGCCTCTTCAAGGTGGAGTTCATCTACCGGGTGGGCGCGTCGTTCGACACCCTCTTCGCCGAGTGCGTGGAGGGGCTCGTGCGCATGGGGCTGGTCATCCACGAGGGCGACACGCTCAAGCAGGCCCCGGAAGCGCACGCGCAGCCGGAGCTGGAGTTCCTGGCGGACCTGCTGCGCGACTTCCTGGAGGCCTACCTGCTGGCCGCGATGACCCTGCCCGACGTGGCCGCGGGCGTCGCCACCGACCGCAAGACCTTCGTCAAGCTGGCGCTGGAGACGGGGCGCGGCGAGTACAACGCCGGGCGCATCACCGCCTCCGAGTCGCTGGCGAAGACGACGCTCGAGAACGCGGTGGAGTACCTGTTGGATCAGCGCATCCTCGTGGAAGAGGACAAGAAGCTGAAGCTGGGCGACCCTGCAGCGGCGGCCGAGCTGCCCCGGAAGAACCCGCTCGCGGATGCCATCCGGGGCTACCTGCACCGGGCCTGAGCCGCGTCACCCGAGACACCCGAAGCGAGAACGCGGCACCCAGCCCCCCGCCCCCCGCGGAGGGTCAGGAGACGACACGGTGGATGAAGGCTTGCCTCCCAGCGACCCGCAGCCGGTAGGACCCACCGTGCCGCCGCCCCTCACGCCACCCCACCCGCTGCTCGCGGTGGTGCTGGCCTTCGGCCTCTACCTGACGCTCGGGGCCACCACCCAGTTGCTCAACCCCGCCTTCGGCGTGTGGTTCACGGAGGTGTTCCTCTTCCTGGGCCTCGCGTGGGTGATGTTGCGCCGCGCGGGCCTCCGGCCCGCCGCGTACACCGGCCTCACGCCCTTCGAGGGGAAGCCCGCCCTGTTCGGCTTCCTGCTGGGCGTGGCCAACTTCTTCGCGGTGGTGGTGCCCATCCAGTTCCTGGCGCAGCGCCTGGCGCCCCCGTGGCTGCGGGAGATGTTCGACGCCTCGCGCCTCTTCGAGGGGCAGACGTCCTTCGAGCTGGCGCTGCTGCTGGGCGGCGTGTCGGTGGCCGCGCCGCTGTGCGAGGAGTTCTTCTTCCGCGGGCTCGTCCAGCGCGCCATGACGCCCCCGGCCCCGGCCTCTCCCTGGCGTGCGTTGATCATCACGTCGGTGGTGTTCAGCGCCTTCCACCTGGATCCGGTGGGCTTCCTCGCGCGCGTGGAGCTGGGGCTGCTCTTCGGCTGGCTGCTGCTGCGCACCGGCTCGCTCTGGCCGAGCATCGCCGCGCACGCGGCCAACAACATCGTGTCGTCGGTGCTGTTCCTCATCGCCACGCATTCAAGCGCGGCCAAGGACACGGGGACGGACGACGTGACGGACTGGCGCGCCGTGCTGGGGCTGGCGCTCGTGGGCTGGACGGTGCTGCTGGGCCTGCGCGCCGCGTCCCGGCACGTCCCTGCCGTCTGGGGGCGCGGCACTCCGCCGGACGACGAGGCGGCGCGTGCCACGAAGCCCGTGCCCCTGTTCGCCGTCCAGTTGCTGCCGTGGGTGGTGGCGGCGACGCTGTCCGTGGGGGCCCTGGCCCTGCTGGACGGCCGGGGCGTGTCGCTGAGCGTCTATGACGTCCAGCACCCCGTGCCGCCGCTGTCGAAGGACGCGCCCCCCGGCTTCCAGGCGGAGCGCAAGGCCCTGCAGCAGTTGCGCAAGGCCGTCCGCAAGGGCGAGATGCCCATGGAGCTGTACGAAGAGGAGCGGGTGCGGCAGGCCGAGGCCCATGCCCCCGCGAGCAAGGGCGAGCCCCGCTGACCGCCCAGGACAACCTCGGGGCCGCGAGGCCCTGAGGAGAACGCGACAAGCTCTGCCCGCCGCGCCTCCAGCGGCTCCCGCGCCACATGCCCTCTTCGGAGGATGATCATGCAAGTTCCGCCGACGGTTTCCAGGCTCACCCTGTTCCTGGCGTATGCCTTCCACCTGATTGTCCCCCTCATCGTCGAGGTCGGCTTCCGCCCTCCGTACATGGGAGAGGGTGGAGACTTCCCGACGTACTACTACGCGCTCCGGCAGGCGCTGCTCGGCGGCAGTCCCTACGACCTCCAGGCCCTGCAAAGGCTGTCGCCGTGGTCGGTCGCGCCCTTCCTGTATCCCCCACCCTTCCTCCTGAGCATGCTCTGGACGCTCCCCCTGTCACCGAGGGCGGGCCTCGTCGGCATGTTCGTCCTCAACGAGGTGCTGCTGCTGGGGGTGCTGGGCTTGATGCGCAAGCACCTGGGGCTGTCCCGCGGGGGCATGGCGCTGTTGCTCGTCACCTTCTTCCCCCTCTGGGACAACCTGCTCTGGTACCAGGTGAACCTGGTGCTGCTGCTGCCGGTGGTGGTGGCCCTTTTCTGGGCGCGACGGCGACCGCTGGGCGCTGGCGCGCTGGTGGGTGCCGCCGCCGTCATGAAGGTGCTTCCCGGGGCGCTGGCGCTCTACTGGCTGTTGCGGCGCGAATGGCGGCCCCTGGCTTCGGTGGCGGCCTCCGTCCTGGGGCTCACCCTGCTGTCCCTGCCGTTGATGGGCCCCATCCAGCAGTGGAGCTATTACACGGGCACGCTGCTGGGCGTCGCCGGGGGGCGCATCCACGACATGGGCATCCGCGTGTCCATCAGTTCCGAATACAACCACTCCGTGCTCGGGGTGTTCAGCCACGTCTGGCCGGGCCCGAGCCCCATCGCGCCCTCGGGTCTGGCGGTGGCCGCCACGGGGCTGTTCATCGTGTTCCTGCTGGCCGCATGGGCCCTGCGCGTTCACCGGGGGTGCCCCCCCGAGTTCGGCATGGCGTCGATGCTGGGAATCATCAGCATCGCCTCCACCTATGCGTGGGAGCACTACCTGGTGTTGCTGCTCCCCGCGGTCGTCCTGGCGGCGCGCGGGAGCGCCCCGCGGTGGCTCCTGGGGACGCTCTATGCCCTCACGGTGTTCCCGCTCGGGGTGTTGCTGTTCGTGTATGGGCGTCTGCCGGGGCAGCCATCGCCCCTGGCCCTCACGCCGTGGATCGCCGGCGGCAAGATGGTGGGCGCGGCGGGCATCAGCCTGCTGTGCGTGTGGTTCGCGAAGGCCCCGGACAGCGCCTCCGCCCCGGCACTGGAGCCCAAGGGACTGGGCAGCCCCCAGGCCCTGTAGGCCCGTCGCCTCCGGCAGGCCGTGCTGGATGGAGCGACTGCCCGCGCGGTGGAGCGCGGGCGGAAGCGCCCCTTCGTCAGTCCGCCGTGTACGACGTGACGTGGAACACCGGTCCCACCATCGCCGCGGTGACGGTGTCCCGCTGCACGCTGCCCTCGGCGGAGATGCGCTGACCGTCCTTCTTGATCTTCCGGTCGCCGCCCGCGAGCTGGTACGTCCTGCCGTCGTCGGCCTTCAGGACCCACACGCCGCCTTCCAGGTCCTGGTACTGCACCGTGCCGGAGAGCTTCACGCGTCCTCCCGCTTGAGCATCGCGCGGGCGATGACGAGGCACACCACCGAGTTGATGCCCAGCCACGGCTTCGCCAGGAAGGTGAAGGGCATCCACGCCAGCGCCGGAGCACCCACCCACGCCGCGTAGGTCAGGAAGCCCGCGAAGCCGAGCGCCAGGCCGCCCACGGCCGGACGGAAGCCCCGCCAGGTGATGGCCGGCAGCGAGAGCACCAGGGGAATCAGCGCGCTGTAGAACAGCGGGCTCACCGTGGCCCGCCCGAAGATGATGCGCTGCCAGTCCGGGATGGGCAGGGAGGCCACGCTCACCACGTCGCCAGCCGCGCCCGAGGCGCCCGAGAACCACGAGCGCAGGAAGAAGAAGCCCACCGTGGACAGGACCAGCGGCACGAAGAAGGCCGGGCGGAAGAGGACGTTGAGGAAGCCCGGACGCTCGCGACCGCGCAGCGTCAGCAGCACCAGCGCCAGCAGCGCCGCGGCCCACCCGAGCGCGGGCCAGCGAGGCCCGCCGCCCGTGAAGGCCTGGAGCGACGCGTTGGCGTTGAGGATGCCGTGGCCGTACTGCTCGGACCAGGCCTGGTCACCCACCGCCTTCGCCCCGGCGTAGAGCGCCTGCTCCACCTCATCCGGCCCGCTGGCGCCCGCGCCGTAGAGCATCGCGGCGACCGCGGCGACGTGCGGGGCGGCCATGCTGGTGCCCTGGTACCAGGCGTAGACGGAGCGCGACGGGTCGCGCGGGTCGATGGTGTTCTGCAGGATGCCGCCCGAGTCGCCCTGGCGCTTGTCCCCACCCGGCGCCGCGATGTCCAGCTCCTTGCCATAGGAGGAGTACGGGGTGCGCGAGCCATCCGGCCCCACCGCGCCCACCGCCACCGCGCCCGGGTACGCCGCGGGGAACTCCACCCGGCCCTGCCCGGTGTTGCCCGAGGCGGCCACCACGGTGACGCCCTTCTTGCGCGCGTACTCCACCGCGCTGGCCATGACCTGGGAGTACAGGCCACCGCCCAGCGACATGTTGATGACCTTCGCGTCGTGGTCCGCCGCGAAGCGGATGGCGTCCGCGATGTCCGCCGACGTGCCGCTGCCGAAGTGGGTCAGCACCTTGAGGGGCATCAGCGTCGCGTCGAAGGCCACGCCCGCCACGCCCTCGCCGTTGTTGGTCGCCTGCGCGATGGTGCCCGCCACGTGCGTGCCGTGGCCGTGGTCGTCGTTGGCGTGCTCGTCGTCGTTGACGAAGTCGTAGCCCTTCACGAACGACACGCCCTTGAGGTCCGGCACCTGCTTGAAGTCGTCGTGGTCCTCATAGGCGATGCCCGTGTCGATGACCGCCACCACCACGCCCTTGCCCCGGTTGCCGTCCCAGGCCTTCGGCATGTCGATCATCCGCAGGTTCCACTGGGAACCGAACTGCGGATCATTGGGCGTGTAGCTGCTGCGCACCTGCATGAGCGGCTCGGCGGACTCCACCGCCGGGTGCTGCCGGATGCGCTGGAGCACGTCCTCCACGTCGTCCACGCCCACCGCGAGCGTGACGCCAGTCCGGGGGCCCTCCAGGGAGTTGAACTCCAGGTCCACGCCCCATTCCTGCTCCCAGGCGTCGAACTCCGCCGGGGTGGTGCCGTCCTTGAAGTCCACCACGATGGCGCCCGACACCACGTCGTCCGAGCCCCCCCGCACGGCTTGCGCCACCTCCGCCTGGGCCACCGCCACGTCAGGCCCCACCGGGGCCTCCGACTCCCGCGACGCGGAAGCACACGCCGAGGCCGACAGGGCCAGCGCCGCGAGAACCACGTTCCATCGCCTCATCCGCATCGGGACACTCCTTGAACGAAGACGCCTCGAAGACCCACTACGAACGCACGGCGGGACGATTGGGTCTGCCCCGCCAGTCTGTTCGCCCCCCGGCCGGCCATGCAAGGGTACGAGGACAAAGAAATGTGAAGAAGTCCGCAGGTTTGCGCGCCTGCCCTACCCGCCCGACAGCCGCTGGAGCCACGCCGCCGCGGCCCGGCCCACCTGGGGAAGATTGCGGTGGAACGTGGTTCCGGCATCGTCGATGACCTCTAAATCGCCCCCGGCCTCGGCGACAGCGGCGGCCAGCGCCGCGCGGGGCAGGCGGGTGTCCTGCGCCCCGACAATCACCAGCAGCGGACACGACAGTCGCACGAGCGACAGCGGATCCACGTCCGGCGACACCAGACACAGTCCGCCCACCGCCGGGTGCCGCTCCTGGAGCGCCAGCGCCACGCGCGCCCCCCCGTGCAGCGCGGCCACCGCCAGCGCGGACGTCCCCGCGTTCTCCAGCGCCACCCGCATGGCGGCCTCCGCGTCCTCCACCAGCGCGCCCCCGGAACCCCGGGCGCCCTGGCTGGCCCCCACGCCCCGGTGGTTGAAGCGCAGGGTGGGAAAGCCCGCCCGCGCCGCCGCGAAGGCCACCTCCGCCGCCAGGACGTGATCCATGCCGCCCCCCTCCTCCGGCCGGGGCGGAAGGATGAGCAGCGGCGGCGAGCGCTGGCCCCGGTGCACCGTGCCCTCCATCACCAGCGGGGCCCCCTGCCCCCCACCGACGGGGATGAGCGTGGAGCGCTCCAGGAACTGACCTTTCTGGACCATGAAACCACCTTAATCCGCCCCACCCGGCGCGGCCGGACCGTCTTCGACGCCGCCCCAGCGCCCCGCTGCGCAGTGCGTCACACACATTCCGCGACCCCCTCGCAACTTTTGGGCGGTTGCGGTGAGAATGGATCAAGGCCTCAAGCTTTCCTTCCCCCTTCAAAGAATCCGCAGGAGCGTCAAGCCATGGGAACCATCGGGAGCGGTCGCAACTCCATCAACAACGCCACGCGCACCACGGCGACGACGCCGACCACCACGCCCGCGGTGGCGAAGCCCGCTCCGGCCGTGACGGCCAAGCCGGCCAACCTGGTGAAGGACGGCTTCGACACGCGCTCTCCGAACGGCGCGGCCCGCACCGTGGCGCCCACGGGCGTCTTCACCGCGCCCTCCGGCTCCAAGGACAAGGTGTTCGACGGCAAGCTGGTGGGCGCCGGCGGCCAGACGTTCGACGCCAGCACCCCGCTGAGCCAGGTCCCGGCCTACACGCCCAAGGACGGCGTGAAGACCGAAGGCACCGTCATCTACGTCAACGGCATGATGACGGACATGGCGGGCCAGAAGGAGACGCTGCAGGCCATCGCGGACAAGACGGGCCAGAAGACCATCGGCATCCACAACTCCACCGAGGGCTTCTTCAAGGACCTGGGCCAGTGCATCACGGACAAGATGGACAAGGGCAAGAACCCGGCCGTGGACACCCTGGCGGACTCGCTCTACACGGAGCTGAAGGCCGGCCGTGACGTGCACCTGATGGCGCACAGCCAGGGCGGTCTCATCACCTCGCGCGCGCTCAACGACGTGGCCAAGCGGCTGCGCATCGAAGATGGGCTGTCCCCGGCGCAGATCGAGGCGAAGCTCGGCAAGGTCTCCGTGGAGACCTTCGGCGCCGCCGCGGCGACCTACCCGGACGGCCCGAAGTACGTGCACTACGTGAACGACAAGGACCCCGTGCCGGGCCTGTTCGGCCTGGGCACCAGCGGCAAGGGCCCCCTCGACCTGATCCGCAACGCGGGCAAGGACGCGAAGATCCACTACTTCTCCGAGAAGAGCATCTTCTCCGGCGCGCACAACATCAACGACACCTACCTGAACCAGCGCGTCCCGTTCGACCAGGCGCGCGAGGGTAAGTTCTAGTCAACGGACGGTGTGATATGACTGCACGTATGACGCTCGAAGAAGCCCAGCGACTGGTGCAGTCATTCATGAGGGCCCACGGAGACACGGAAGGCTCCGGGCTCAACGCGAAGGGATTTGGCGGCGCCGCTCTTGGCGAGGCGCAGATCTACTTCGAACATGCGAAGGACTCGGGGGCGCTGAAGTGCAGCGCCCTCATCTACCGCTTCCGCGATGCGCCCCGTCCGGGCGTCATCGACGGTTTCCGTGCCGAGGAGAAGGCCGGCACGGACACCGGCGGCGGCAAGGTGGACTACGAGACCGAGAACAAGAGCCTCTTCCTGAGCCGCACGTACGGCGTCCTGCCGGCGGAGCAGCAGTTCAAGGAAGACCTCGACCGGCTCGTGGAAGCCAGCCTCAACTGGGGCGAGGAAGTCTTCAACCGCGTCGCGGATCGCGTCGTCCCCGCGAAGTGAAGCGCCCATGAGCCGCTCCCTTTCCACCGGCCTGCAGTGGCTGCTGTCCACCATCGGCATGGCGCGTCCAGCGCCGGCCGCTGGCGGCCCGATGACGCGGGACGCGGCCCGTCAGCTGGTGAAGTGGTACCTGCAGTCGCAGGGCGCGGGCATGACCGAAGGCCTCAATGAGCAGGGCCTGGGCGGCATGATGAATGGCGAGGGGCAGTTCGCCTTCGAGCACATCGAGTCCCCTCCCTCCCTCAAGGCCAGCGCGCTCATCTACCGGTTCCGCGAGCCGCCCAAGCCCGGCATCATCGAGGGCTTCCGGCAGCAGCAGGAAGAGGGCACGGACACCGGCGGCGGCAGCGTGGACTTCGAGCCGGAGAGCGGCAGCCTCTTCCTGAGCCGCACATACCCCGTCATGCCGGACGGCCGCGAGTTCGCCCGCGACCTGGACCGCCTGGGCAAGGCCAGCATCGTCTGGGGCAAGGACGTGCTGGACCGCGTTGCCCACCGGGTCTTCGGCACCTGACGCCCCCGGGGAGGCGCCCTGGACGGGGCGCCTCCTGTTGGCTGAGCGGCGCGCTACACCGCCTGCATCACGTAGAACTTCAGGTACTTGCCTTCCGGGAACTGCAGGCGCACGGGATGGTCCGGCGGCTGGTAGCGCTCCTCCACCAGCGCCAGGTCCACGCCTGCCTTGAAGCCCGCCTCGCGCACGGCGCCCATGAACATGTCCCCGTTCACGCGCGCGGAGCACGACGCCGTGGCCAGCAGGCCCCCGGGCCGCAGGAGCGCCAGGGCCTGCCGGTTGAGCGACGCGTAGCCGTCAATGGCCGCCTCCACCGCGCGCTGGCTCTTCGCGAAGGCGGGCGGATCCAGGATGATGAGGTCGAAGGTGCGGCCCTCCTCCTTGAACGACTGGATGAGGGCGAAGACGTCCGCCGCGAGGAAGTCGTGCTTCTCCGCCGGCAGCCCGTTGCGCGTGAAGTTCTCGCGCGCCAGGGCGATGGCCTCCGGGTCCTGATCCACGGAGAAGACGCTCTTGGCGCCGCCCAGCGCCGCGTTCACGGAGAAGCCTCCGCTGAAGCAGAAGCAGTTGAGGACGTCCCTGCCCTGCCCCAGCCGGCGGATGAGGTGGCGGTTCTCCCGCTGATCCAGGAAGAAGCCCGTCTTCTGTCCGCGCCACGCGTCCACCATGAACACGGCGCCGCGCTCGCGGATGGGGATGAGCTCCGGCGCCTCCTCGCCCCAGAGCATGCGCCCGGTGCCGCGCCCGTCGTCCTCTTCCACGTCGTCGCGGCCCACCTCGTCGCGACCGATGATGCCCTTGAGGCCCGGCACGCCCGCCTTCAGCGCCTCCACGATGAGCGGCCGGTAGGGGGTGAGCCCCGCCGAGTACAGCTTCATCACCGCCCAGCCCGCGTACAGGTCCACCACCACGCCGGGCAGGCCGTCACCCTCGCCGTGGATGAGGCGGTAGCTGTCGGTGTCCTTCAGGTCGATGAGCGACGTGCGCGCGGCCAGCGAGCGCTGCACGCGCTGGGTGATGAAGCGCGAGTCCACCGTCTCCCGCGAGTCCCGCGTGAGCACGCGCACCGCGATGGCCGAGTGCGGATCATAGTAACCGCGCGCGACGAACTTCCCGTTCTCCGTCAGGTCCACCACGCTGCCAGCGGGGATCCGCGGCGGGTGCTCCAGCGCCTTGCGGAACACCCACGGGTGGCCCGCGCGCAGGTGACGCCCCAGGCCCCGGGCCAGCTCCAGCTTCACGACATTCACGTTGAGACTCCTCGACTGCGGGACGGCCGGCGGCGGGCGAGGAGGGCGCGTGCCAGCTCCTCGAATCCCCGCCCCTCGGGCGCCCGGGTGATGAAGGCCGGGGGCGCGTCGATGCGGTCCAGCACCGCGCGCACGTTGGCCACGCCCACGCCCAGCTTGAACGCCTGGAACATCGGAGCGTCGTTGAAAGAATCCCCCGCGTAGACGTACTGCCCGTCCTCGGGGTCCAGCTTCTCGCCCCACGCCACGCGCGCGAAGCGGCGGGACGCGGACAGCTTGTCGAACCGGCCCAGCCAGCAGTTGACGTGCACCGACGAGCGCACCGCCGTCACGCCCCGGGCCCGGAGCAGCGTTTCAATGGCGCTCGCCCCCGCGTCGCCCAGCCGGGCCTCCTCGTTGTAGTCCACCGCCAGGTCCACTTCCGTGTAGCGGCTGTCCACCGACAGGCGCGCCCCGGGCACCTGCGCCAGCACGCCGTGCACCTCCGCCTCCAGGCGCTCGCGGTTCGCCTCACGCTGGCCGGGCGGCTCCAGGTACACCTTGCGCAATTCGCCCTTCTTCCCCTTGAGGAAGAACAGCCCGCCGTTCTCCACGATGACGCCGTCCACGGGGAGCTGCCGGGCCCACGCCTCGCCCCACCCCGCCGGCCGGCCGCTCACCAGCACCACGCGCAGGCCGGAGGCGGAGAGCTGTTCGAGCGCCCGCACCGTCTGGCTGCGCAGCTTGTGGCCGGTCGTCAGCGTGCCGTCCACGTCGGTGAAGACGCCGCGCACCCGGGACAGGTCCGCCTGCTTCAGGGGGCTGGGTTCGGCCCCCTTCGGGAGGCCCTTCACGGGACGGGCCTTCACATCACGTCCAGTTGCGCGAGCTGCCCCTGGAAGGACTCGATGGTGGAGAGCAGCTCCGGCCCGGTGAGCGTGGCGAGCTTCAGCTTGCGCGCCTTGCGCAGGAACGCGTCCATCGTCGCGTCGCGGCCGTAGAGCGCCTGGGCGCTGACCGCGGCCTCCGCGAGCGCCTTGGCCGACGCGACCGGATCCTTCTTCGACTGCATCAGGGCGCGCTCCAGGCGCACGCCGCACGCGGCCCACACCTCGCGGTCATGGAGGATGAGCAGCTGGCGCTGGTTCACCGCGGACAGGCTGCGCACCAGCGCATCCAGGCCCTCCGCGACGGTGAGCAGCTCCCGCTGGTCCGGCGCGGTCTGGATGGCGAGCGCGCCCACCTCCGCGCGGGCCTCGACGATCTTCCGCTTGTCCTGCGCGCGCAGGTTCCGGTACGCGGCGGTGCGGCCGAAGGCGTCCAGCTCCGTCTGGAGCTGCTGCGCGTTCCAAAGCACCTCCTCCGGCTTCGCGTCGCGCACCTTGCCCAGCCGCGCCGCCACGATGCGCGACAGGTCGGAGGTGATGGCGCGCACGGTGACGGCAGCCTTCACCTCCGCCTCGTAGCCCGGGACGACCTGGGCGCGGGACACCTCGCCGAAGGCGCTCGCGGACTCGAAGACGAGCTGGCTCATCTGTTCGCGGTAGTCGGCGCGGAAACGTTGGATTTCCGCCAACAGCTGCCAGCGGTCGCTCACCACGGCCGGGTTGCGCATGGCCTCGCCCAGTTGGGTGATGCTCTGGGCCAGCCGCCCCATGCCCGCCTGGAGCAGGCCGGGCACGTCACCGGAGCCCGGGCGGGACGGCGGTGGGGACGCTGGAGGGGCGCCGGGGAACTGCTCCCGGATGACGTTGAGCAGCGCGTTGACGTCCATCACCGTGTCGCGGATGACGGGCGCCATCTCCTCCCACAGCGACAGGTCGGGGCTGGCGTCGACGACGGGCGTCTCGTACTTCACCAGGTCCAGGTCGCTCAGCCGGGAGATGGCATGGGCCGCGGCGAGATACACCGCTCGCAGCCGCGCGGCGAAGGCGCGGTCGGGCAGCGACTGGAGGATTTCTTCGAGCCTCGGGGTGAGGGAGGCCGGCGGGGGACTCTCGGCGGCAGCGGACACGTTGCCCCCACTCTACCCCTCGACATCGCGTCCGGGGAGTTCTAGCAAGCATCCCGGGCCAGAAGGACGGCCGGGGAGCCGACTCGCGATGATCCAGGTCTGTCTGTGGGAGGACGGCAAGGTGGTTTCGGGCGGGGAGGAGCTGCTCGACCGGCCGGGCCCCAAGTGGATCGACGTCCTGGAGCCGGACGCGGAGGTGCTGGGGCGGCTGGCCGAGCGCTTCCAGCTCCACCGGCTGGCCGTGGAGGACTGCCTGCACCTGGACCAGCGGCCCAAGCTGGAGGAGTACCCGCACCACCAGTTCATCGTGCTGCAGGGCTTCAGTTGCAACGGCAAGGACGTCACCGACCTGACGTTGCACGAACAGCACTACTTCCTGGCGAACGACTGGCTCATCAGCGTGCACCAGCTGCGGCTGCCCGGCCATGACGCCATCCTCCGGCGCGTGAAGGACGACCCCGCGGGCACGCTGGGCCGGGGCGTGGACGTCATCCTCTACCTGCTCGCGGACTCGCTCGTGGACGCGCAGTTCCCCATCCTGGACGACTTCGGCGACGAGCTGGACGACCTGGAGGACGCCATCTTCGCGCAGCCGGAGCCGGAGCAGCTCCAGCGCATCTTCCAGCTCAAGCGCGCGCTCGTCACGCTGCGCCGGGTGCTGTCCCCCCAGCGAGACGTGGTGGGCATGCTGTCGCGCCGGGGCATCCCGCAGATCCAGGAGAAGACGACGCTGTACTTCCGCGACGTGTACGACCACCTGGTGCGGCTGTACGAGCAGCTCGACTCCGGCCGCGACGTGGTGGGCAACGTGATGGACGGCTACCTGTCCATGGTGGCCAACCGCACCAACGACATCAGCAAGCAGCTCACCATCTTCGCCACCCTCTTCCTGCCCCTGTCCTTCATCGTCGGCTTCTTCGGGCAGAACTTCGACGCGTTGTCCGGCACCGGCTGGTACTACGCCATGTGGGCCACCATGGTGGGCTTCCCGCTGGGGCTCATCGGTTGGTTCAAGTACAAGAAGTGGATCTGACGCCCATCCCCTGACGGGGCTCGCTGGGAGGACGCATGCTGACGGTCACCGTGGATGGAATCCCGCTCCACTACCGGGACGTGGGCCAGGGGTTGCCGGTGCTGCTGCTGCACGCCTTCCCGCTGGACGGCTCCGCGTTCGACCGGCAGGTGGCGGCGCTGTCCGGGCGCTACCGCTTCCTCGTGCCCGACCTGCGCGGCTTCGGGCAGAGCCGCATGGGCGAGGGGCCCACGCAGATGCGCCGGCTCGCGCAGGACGGCCTGGCGCTGCTGGACGCGCTGGACATCGACGCGGCGGTGGTGGGCGGCGTGTCCATGGGCGGCTACGCGGCCATGGCGCTCCTGCGCGAGGACGCGGGCCGGGTGCGCGGGCTGGTGCTGGTGGACACGCAGTGCACCGCGGATGACGACGCCGGCCGGGAGAAGCGCGAAGCCACCGCGCTTCAGGCCCTGTCCGAGGGCACGCCCTCCATCATCCAGGGGCTGGTGCCCAAGCTGGTGCACGCGGGGCCGGACTCTCCCGTGGGCCGCGAGGTGATGGCCCTGGGCCTCGCCGCCTCCCCCCAGGCGCTCGCCGCCGCCCAGCGGGGCATGGCGCTGCGGCCGGACAGCAAGGACATCCTCGCGCGCTTCGCGGGGCCCACGCTGGTGGTGGTGGGCGAGCACGACACCGTCACGCCCGTGGCCAGGGCGAAGCAGATGGTGGATCTGGTGCAGGGGGCTCGGCTGGAGGTCATCACCAACGCCGCGCACCTGCCCAACCAGGAGCAACCCGAAGCCTTCAACGCGGTGCTGGACGCGTTCCTCGCGTCGCTGTCCTGAGCGTCGTCTTTCTCCCTCCGTCGTCCTGAAGCAGGAAGTGCGCGATGAAGAAGCCCCCCGCCCCGGAGCCCATGTACCTGCCGGACGTCGAGTCCCACGAGTCCGACGGTCACTACGGACGGATGATCGCCATGGCGCGGGAGTCGGGCTTCGCGCCGCCGCAGATCTGGCACCTGTTCGCCTTCAAGCCGCGCATGACGGACGCCCTGTCCGCGTTCACCCACGAGGTGATGCGGGGACCCTCGCCGCTGTCGGCCGGGTTGCGGGAGCTCATCGCCGCGTACACGTCGCGGCGCAACGCCTGCGTGTTTTGACTGGGTTCTCACGCCGCGGTCGCGGCGGAATTGCTGGGCAGCACGGAGCGCGTCCAGGCTGTGCTGGACGATGTGGCGACGGCCCCCATCCCGGAGGCCGAGAAGGCGCTGTTCGCCTTCGTGGACCGACTCAACGACGCGCCCGGAGACGTGCGCAGGCAGGACGTGGAGCGCTTGAAGCAAGCGGGCTGGTCGGACGAGGCCGTCTACGACGCGGTGTCCGTCTGCGCCCTCTTCAACTTCTACAACCGGTGGATTGACGGCACCGGCGTCCACGGCCTGTCGCCCGACCTGTACGCGAAGTCCGCGAAGCGGATGGCGGCGGGCGGCTACCTGCCCGGCCCGCCGCCCCGGAGCGCCCCGCCCTCCTCCGACGGCGGAGGCGAACCGGAGCGCTGAGAGCCCCCGCGCCCCGGCCGGAAGCAAGTCCTGCTTCCGGCCCCGGCGGCGCGGTGGAACCTCAGGGCGCGCAGACAGCCTGGTCGCCCTGCGCGGTGCACGACGAGCAGTCGGCCTGCTTCTTCAGCACGCCGCCCTGGCACACCAGCAGCGCGGCGCCGTTCGGGCTGCACACGCCCCGGCCCTCGGCGTCCTGCGCGCACGCGTCGTTCTCCACGTTGAGGGACGTGTCGCACCGCACGCTGTCGGACAGCTCACGGCAGCCCAGCGGCCCCCGGCAGGCCAGCGAGCGCCACGTCCCGGCCCGGCACTCCAGCGCCTGCGCGTCGTCCAGGCACACGTAGTCCCCGCCGTCACACGAGTCACCCGAGCCCGGCCCGCCACAGCCGGAAAGGAGGAGGAAGCCGAAGGACAAGAGCGCGAGAGAAAGACGGTTCATGGGTGGCGGCGACTCTTCGCGACCGGTTTTTCGCTGTCAACCGCCGCCGAGCGTCTCCCGAAAGTAACGCCGGAAGTTGCCACCCATCACACGTTCCACCCACGCCTCCGGGTGTCGCCGCAGCAGGGCCTCCGTGAGGCGGGGCAGGTCCGTCACGTCCCGCATGCCCTTGGGCAGCGCCACCATGCCGTCGTAGTCCGAGCCCACGCCCACGCCCTCCACCCCCATGACGTCCACCGCGTGCTCCACGTGGCGGACCACGTCGTCCATCGTGTCGCCGCCCAGGTACACCGGCGCCAGGATGATGCCCACCACGCCACCGCGCTGGGCGATGGCGCGCAGCGCCGCGTCGGACAGGTTGCGCCAGCCCCCGCCCGCCGCGCGCACGCCGGTGTGCGAACAGAAGTAGCGCACGGACGGGTGCGCGAAGAGGTCCGTGAGCGTCTGCTCGGAGGCGTGCGCCACGTCCACGCTCAGCCCCAGGTGGGCCATCTCCTCCATCACCTGCTGGCCCAGCGGCGTCAGCCCCCGGTTGCCCATCATCGGGAAGGACGAACCGCCCAGGTCGTTGTTGGACAGGTGCGTGAGCCCCATGAAGCGCACCCCGCGCCGGTGCAGCTCCGCCAGGCGCTCCACCTTGCCTTCGATGGCATGCCCCCCCTCCACGCCCAGCACCGCCGACAGCCGCCCCTGGGCGAGGTTGTCCTCCAGCCCCGCCCCGGTGGTGGCGACGCGCACCGTGTCCCCGGAGCGGGCGCAGAAGGCGTCCAGCCGCTCGATCTGCCAGAGCGCGCGCAGCCACTCGCCGCCGCGCGCCTCGCGGGGCCACTTGCGCCACGCGGCGAACAGGGGGAAGCCCCCAATGAAGGGGAAGCCCCGGGTCACCAGCGTGAAGCACTGCAACTTCACCCCCGCCTCGCGAAGGCGGGGGAAGTCCACGTGCCCCTGCGTCGACCGTTCACACAGGTCGCGGTTCCACATCAGCGAATCCGCATGACCGTCCGCGATGCACCAGCGCTGGTGCAATTCCTTCACGTCACCCATGCCAGCAGTCTTCGCCACCGCCTCCCGCGATGACAAGCACCCGCGCCCCCGGAAAAGCGCGCTTCAGGTCCAGTCCGCGCCGCTGTCGTCGTCTTCGGGCCAGCGTTCATCCTCCAGGGGAAGGCCGGCCTCCGCGTTGCCACCGGGGCCCACGAGGGCCGCCGTGCGCACCTCCGCCACCTCGCGAAGCGCTTCCGCCGGGCCATAGGGCCGGCCCGCCGCGCCCAGCAGGTCCCGGAGCGCGTCCCGCAGCTGGGCACCCGTCTGGAAGCGCGCGTCGCGCTCCCGCCGCAGCACCCGCTGGAGCACCGCCCGCATGCCTTCGGACAACCCCCGCGTCGCATGCTCCACATGGGACGGCTCCAGGCACGCCATGCGCGCGGCCATCAGCGGCGCCGGCAGCCAGCTGGGTGTCTCCGCGCACAGCCCCTGCGCGCCGGGCAGGGGCTGTGCCCGCTGCGCCGCGCGCTCCACGTCCTCCAGGTCCAGCAGGTGCAGTCCGGTGAGCAGCTCCAGGAGCACCATCCCCAGGGAGAACAGGTCCGCCCGTCCATCCAGGGGCTGGCCCTCCAGGGCCTCCGGCGAGGCATAGGCCACGTCCCCGCGCACCAGTCCCGGCTCCGTCACCACGCGCCCGGGCAGCCTGGACCAGGCGAGCGCGAAGTCCGCCAGCCGCACCCGCCCGTGCACGTCCACGCGCACCGAGCGCGGACTGACGTCCCGGTGCACCACGCCCACCGGAAATCCGCGCGCGTCCTCCAGCGCGTGCGCATGGTGCAGCGCGTCCGCCACCTCCGCGCCCACGTACGCGGCGAACGCCTCCGAGAAGGGCCTGCGCCGCAGCGCCGCGAAGCTGGAAAGCGTCTCCAGGCACGGGCCGTCCACGTACTCCATGACGAGGTGGGGCGCGCCGTCGTGCACCCGCACCAGGTACACCGGGGCGATGGCCGGGTGGCTCAGCCGCATGAGCAGCTTCACCTCCTCGCGCAGCCGCGCGCGCCCCACGTCGTCCCCGACGTCGCGCAGGCGCTTGATGAGCACCAGCCCTCCCGGCGTCCGCGCGTAGTGCCGGCGGGCGAGCAACAGCTCCCCTCCGGCGCGCGACCCCAGGTAGCGCACCAGCTCATAGGACGTGGCCCCGGTGGAGAAGAGGATGAAGGGCCGGGACGCGGACTGCGCGGGGGGATGGGTGGCCATCGTGGATGACGCTCCTTCGGGAGGCGCTTCCCGGGGGTGGGAAGGCATGAGGAAGACCTCACGCCCGCGTCCTACCACCCGGGTCAGACATTCCCGTCCCACCCCACCGGGTGTTTCCCCGACTAAAAAGGAAACGGCCCCCGCGCGAACGCGGGAGCCGTCGCCTTCAAGCCGTGTCCTGCCCGCGTGATGACGCGTGCGAGGCGTGAGGCTACTGGTCCAGCTTCTTCGTGGCGGCCACCAGCGTCACGTCACGGGCGACCATGTCCTTGCCGTCCATCACGTACGAGGCGCGCACCTGCGAGCCTTCCTTGATGTCGTCCAGCTTCACCGCGCGGCTGCCGTTGTCCATCAGCGCGGTCTTGTCGTTCGTCTTGATCTTCAGCTCGCGGTGGTTGCTGTCCACCACCGTCAGCGTGTCACCCGACTTCGACAGCACGCGGCCGTTGATGGTCGTGGCCGCGGCGGTCGCGCCCGCCATGCCCGAGCCACCCTGGGCCAGGTCCTCGTTCAGGTCCTCGTTGCGGTTGGCCTGCGCCTCGGCCAGGTCCTGCTCCTCGTCACGCACGTCCTCATTGGCGCTGGCGATCTTGTCGTTGGCGTCCTGGCGCGCCTCGGCGACGTCCTCGTTGGCGTCCTGCCGCGCGGAGCCGATCTCCTCGTTGGCGTCCTGCTGCGCCGCGGCCAGCTTCTCACCCTCGGCCTGACGCGCCTCCGCCGTCTCCTGCGCCGCTTCCTGACGAGCCTCGGCGACGTCCTGACGCTGCTCCTGGACGTCGTCCTTCTTGCAGCCCGCGACCATCGTCAGCCCCGCCACCGTCGTGACCGCAATCATGAGCTTCCGCATGTGACTGCCCCCTGTGTGAGATGTGTTCTGGAAGCCGAAGGATTTGTTCCCCGGCGTTGGGCAGAAACTGGTCGCTCCCCCCGTACCTGCACAGGGGTTGTCAGCGACGGATCCAGGACACAGGGGGCCCTTTCCAAGGAAAATGGCCCTGGCCGCCTGCCTGCTGGGGAAGCGGAACAAAAGCATCCGCGCACGAAAAATCCGTCCCGGCGCGCTGTTTCAGGCCTGTTGCGTGAAGGAGCCTGTGCGTTGACAGGGCAGAACCGCCCTTGTACTGGCAGCGGCGGTCCCCGCGAGGCAGAGGAAGCGGGCTTGGGAAGGAGTCGTGACGCCGTGACGGTGTGGGTCAACGGAGAAGCGCGAACGCTGCCGGAGGGCGGCACCCTTTCGTCCCTGCTGACGCTGTTGGGGTTGAGCAGCGGACCGGGGGTGGCGGTGGAGGTGAACGCGGAGGTGGTGCGCCGCGCCCGTCACCCCGAGCACCGGCTCCAGGACGGGGACCGGGTGGAGATCGTCACCTTCGTGGGTGGCGGGTGAGTGCAGGCCTGAAAGAGGACACGGTCATGAGCGGCATCGCGGACAAGCCTTTCACGCTGGCGGGGGTGACGTTCACCTCGCGGCTCATCGTCGGGACGGGGAAGTACCCCAGCCACGACGTGATGAAGCAGTGCCACGACGCATCGGGCGCGGAGCTGGTCACGGTGGCGGTGCGGCGCCTGGACCTGAAGGCCACGGGCGAGGCGTCGCTGATGAACTGGATTGATCGCAACAAGCTGCGCCTCTTGCCCAACACGGCGCTCTGCTACACGGCGGACGACGCGGTGCGCACCTGCCGGCTCGCCGAGGAGCTGGGCATGAGCAAGTGGGTGAAGCTGGAGGTCCTGGGAGACGAGAAGACGCTCTACCCGGACGTCGAGGAGACGCTGAAGGCGGCGCGCATCCTGGTGAAGGAGGGCTTCACGGTGCTGCCCTACACCAGCGACGATCCCATCACCGCGCGCAAGCTGGAGGACGCGGGCTGCGCGGCGGTGATGCCGCTGGCGGCCCCCATCGGCAGCGGGCTGGGCATCCGCAACCCGCACAACCTGCGCCTCATCCGCGAGGTGGTGAAGGTGCCCGTCATCGTGGACGCGGGCGTGGGCACGGCCTCCGACGCGGCCATCGCGATGGAGCTGGGCGTGGACGCCCTGCTCATGAACACCGCCATCGCCGGCGCGAAGGACCCCGTGCGCATGGCCGTCGCCATGAAGAAGGCGGTGGAGGCCGGCCGCGACGCGTACCTGGCCGGACGCATCCCCAGGAAGGCATACGGCTCCGCGTCCAGCCCCATCGAAGGGCTCGTCGAGTAGTGCCCGCCCTGCCCCGCCTCGTCGTCGTCACCGACTGGCGCCTGCCCCGGACGCGGCTGTTGTCCGCGCTGGAGCGGGCGCTGGAGGCGGGGCCCGACGTCGCCGTGCAGCACCGCCACCCGGAGGCTTCGGGCCGCCTGTTCCTGGAGGAGGCCCGGCTCGTCGCGGACGTGTGCCGGGCCCGAGGGCGGGCGTTGTTCGTCAACGGGAGGCTGGACGTCGCGCTGCTCGTGGGCGCGCACCTGCACCTGCCCGCCTCCGGTCCCTCCCCCCAGGACGTACGCCCGCACCTGCCGTCAGGTCGGCTCGTCAGCGTGGCCGTGCATGACGCGAACGAGGCGGAGGCGGCGCTGGGAGCGGACCTGGCGCTGGTGAGCCCGGTGTTCGCGCCCGGCTCCAAGCCAGGGGACACGCGCTCCCCGCTGGGGCCGGAGGGCTTCCACGGGCTCATGGCGCGGCTGTCGTGCCCTGCGCTGGCGCTGGGAGGCATGACGGCCGAGCGCGCGAAGACGGTGCGCGGGGCCTGGGGGGTCGCGGTCATCTCCGCGGTGCTGGAGGCGGACGACCCGCGCGAGGCGGCGCGGGCGTTGCTGGATGCATGCGCGGCCCCTCGCGGTTGAGGCGCGCTATGCTGCGCGGCCGTGAATCCCTCCGCGACCTCCGCTGAACTGCGCCCGCTCGCCATCGGGGAGCTCATCGACCGCGCCGCGACGTTCTGGCGCGCGCACCTGAAGCCCCTGTTCGTGCTGTGTCTGGGGTTCGACCTGCTCAACTACATCGCGGTCAAGGTCTTCACCTTCGCGTTGACGCGGGTGGTGGGCGTGATGCCGGGCTTGCAGGGGCCCCGCCCGGGGGAGGACCCGTCGGAGACGCTTGCCCAGTCGGGCCTCATGTTGGGGATGATGGGCGTGCTGTATGTGTTCCTCATCTGGAACTTCTGGGTCGCGACCACGGCGGCGGCCCGCTACGTGGTGCCCGCCCGCCTGGGCGACCCGGTGCGCCCCATGGAGGGGCTGCGGCGCGCGGTGTCCCGGCTGGGCACGCTGACGGCGACCTACCTGCTGTCGCTGGCGTGGTCGCTGGGCGTGACGTTGCTGCTGTGCCTGCCGGGCTCCATCGTCATGGGGCTGGGCGTCGTGGCGGGCGTCACCGGCAGGGGCTCCGGCGGAAACGCGGCGGTGACCGTGGCGCTGATCATCATCGGCGCCATCCTGCTGGGGGTGGGCGCGCTGGCCGCGGTGCTCTGGTACTTCCTGCGCTTCATGCTGCTGCCGCCCGTGCTGGCGATGGAGGACGTGGGGGCGTGGGCCGCGTTCAAGCGCTCCGGGGCGTTGCTGGCCGGCCGCGTGGAGCCGGGCTTCCTGGGGCGCGGGACGGTGCGGGCCATGGTGCTGTCCACGGTGGTGGGCGGCATCCTCGTGGCGGTGAGCCTGGTGTCGGGCCTGCCCGCGTGGATCGTCCGGCTGAGCCATGGCGGCAACCTGTTGGATCCGGCGGCGCAGGCGGCCATCCCCCAGGCGCTGCTGGTGCCCGCGGAGCTGTTGCAGGTGGTGGGGCAGTCCCTCTTCACGCCGCTGAGCTTCGTGGTGTCGGCGTTCTTCTACGTGGACATGCGCGTGCGCCGCGAGGGCCTGGACCTGGAGCGGCGGCTGGCGGCCCCGGAACCGACGACGCCGTCCCCCTGACGCCCCGTGCCCGCCCTGCCCCTGCTCCTGCTGTTGTCCGCCCTGCCCTGCGCCGACCGCGCCGCCGTCGCCCAGCGGCTGGAGGAGACGGCGCGCGCCCGGCCCCAGGACTTCAACGCGGAAGTGAACCGGCTGGTGGAGCAATTGGAGGGCGTGCCGCTGCCCCCCGGAAGCTCCGGACAGTCGCCCGTCGACCGGGCCCGGCAGCTCACGGTGTACCTGGACGCGGTGTGCGCGCTGGAGGAACAGCAGGGCCAGGACGTGGCCCCCCAGGTCGAAAGCGAGCCGGAGCGGCTTCGCGCCATCCTCGACCGGCCGGAGTTCGCGAGGGCGCGGCAGCGCAACAGTGACGTGGTGACGCGGCTGCTGCGCGAGCTGGGGCTCTGGCTGGAAGGCCTCTTCGAGTCCCGGGGAGCACAGGGCTTCGCCGTGGCCACGCGCGCGGTGATGCTGGGCGTGGCGCTGGCGGTGGTGCTGTTCGGCGTGCTGCGGGTGCGCTGGCGCAGGGGTCGGAAGCGCGCCGTCACCGCGACAGGGGCCCCGGGCGAAGCACCGCCCCTGGAGCTGGACACGCCCGGCGAACACCTGGGCCGGGCCCGCACCGCGCTGGAGACGGAGGACGCACGCGAGGCCATCCGCGAGGGGCTCCTGGGCCTGCTGTCCACGCTGGAGCAGCGCAGGCTGGCAAGGCCGGACCGCGTGAAGACGAACCGCGAGCTGGCCGCGGAGCTGCCCTCGCGAGGCGCCCCCCCGCGGGTGACGGGTGAGGTGGAGCGGCTGGTGGGTTGGTACGACCAGGCCTTCTATTCGCTGGAGCCGGTGCCCCGCGACGAGGCCGCGCGCTTCGTGGAGTCCGTGGAGCAGTTGCACGGCTCGCTCGCGGAGGGCCGGCCATGAAGAACGCGCGCGTCGCGGCGGTCCTGGGCCTGCTCATCGCGGTGGCGCTGGCGGTGGGACTTGCCTCGCGGGAGGCCGCGCCGGACTCGCCCGTGCCGTCCATCACGAACCCCGGGCCGCTGGGCCTCAAAGCCCTCTTCGTCTACCTGCGCGAGGGCGGCCGGGACGTCAGCGCGCAGCAGTCGTCCCTGGAGTCGCTCCCCGCCGACACGCGAACGCTGGTCATCGCCGCGCCCCAGGCGCAACCGGTGACGAAGGAAGAGGTCGCCGCGCTGGAGCGCTTCGTCCAGGGCGGCGGCACGCTCGTGTACCTGTCGCCGCACACGCTGGGAAAGGAGCAGCCGGGGCTGGAGGAGTGGCTGGGGTTGGCCCCGGGCCCCCTGCTGGGGACGAACCACCAGGGGCTCGACTCCGAGTGGGTGGACCCCGCGGGCGTCACCGTGGATGTCTGGCTTCAAGCGGGCGCGCTGCGGGGACTGTCGGCCCTGCGCGTGTCGCGCGACCGGAGCCTGCGCATGGAGCGCGAGGACGCGGTGCCCCTGGCGGGCCGGGCCGGGGCCAGCGTGGTGTGGCGCTGGGCCAGCGGCAAGGGCGAGGTCTACGTCGTCGCGGGCGCGGACCTCGCGGAGAACCGGCGGCTGGAGCTGCTCGACAACCTGCGCTTCTGGGATGCGCTCGCCGCGCGCGGCCCGCTGCGCTTCGACGAGTTCCACCACGCCGCCGTCACCCGCCCTCCCCTCTCCCATGGCCTCTGGGTGTTCATCGCGCAGGCGCTGGCGGTGGGCCTGGTGTACGTCGTCTCCCGGGGCACGCGCTTCGGTGCCCCCCGCCCCGTGCGCGTGGAGCGCCACCGTTCGTCGCGCGAATACGTGCGCTCGCTCGGGTGGCTCATGCGCCGCGCGAAGGTGGAGGCGGAGCTGTTGCCGGAGCTCGACGGCGCCCTGCGGTGGCTGATGCAGGAGCGGCTGGGCATCGCCTCCTCCCTGCCGGACGCGGAGGCCGCGCGGCTGCTGGAGGAGACCTGCGGCGTGCCCGCGCGCGACTACCTGGACGCGAAGGAGGACCTCCTGCGCACGCGCGAGCGAACGCCCGTGAAGCCCGCCGACTACACCCGGCTCGCCCGCCGCTACGCGAACCTGGAGCGACAGGTGACGGGACGCGCGGGCGCCTCCCCGGAATGACGAAGGCGCGGTGCCCGGCACCCGCCGGACCCGCGCCCCCTTGTCGCCCGGTACCGGACCGGACCTACAGCTTCTTGCCCGCGGCGAGCATCGCCTCACCGACGTGCTGGCGGATCTCCGCGACGCGCGCCTCCCAGCTCTCGTGGAAGATCTTCTCCGCGCGCTCGCGGTTCGGACCCGGGTTGTCCGCCAGCGCCGCGTTCACCTGCTTCACGTAGTCCTCCGGCGTGGTGGCGATGCGGCACAGGCCCACCTTGCGGACCTCCGGCAAGTCGGACGACACCACCGGCAGGCCGGACGCCAGGTACTCACGCACCTTCAGCGGGTTGGAGTTGAGCGTCAGCTCGTTGATGACAAACGGGTTGAGCGCCACGTCGAAGGCCTTGTTGTAGCCCGGCAGGTCCGCGTACGGCTTGCGGCCCAGCATGTGGATGTTCGGCTGCGCGCGCAGCTTGGAGTCGTCGCAGTCCGGCGTCGTCTTGCCCACGATGACCACCGAGCCTTCAGGGTGCGCCTTCGCGCACGCCACGATGGCGTCCTGGTCGATCCAGTCCGCCACCAGGCCGAAGAAGCCGATGATGGGCTTGGGCAGCTTCGCGATGTCCTCCGGGACCTTCGTCTGCGCGTCGCACGCCTTCACGAAGTGCGTGAAGTCCGTGCCGTGACGCACCAGCACCGTGCGCGCGTTCAACTTCTTCTTGTTCTCGTACAGGCGCTCCGCGGACGTGATGCACATGTCCGCGCGGCGCAGCAGCCGCTCCTCCAGCTCCGCGATGTGCTTGCCGTTCGTGTCGCTGAACGCGGAGAACTCGTCCACGCAGTGGTACACGACGAAGTCCTCGCCCAGCGTGCCGGACACCGGCGCGGAAGCGGGCAGGAAGCTCCAGGAGATGGGCCGCTCGAACTTGAGCTGCTTTATCGCCCGCAGCACCTGCAGCCGCAGCAGGTGCCGGTTCGCGTGGCGCACCGTCTCCGAGCCGTAGAACGGAATCGCCAGCGGCGCCAGCACGTGCAGGTTGGGCTCCACCTCGCGGATGCCCTCGCTGAAGGACTTCAGCTTCCGGATGATCCGGTTCGCGTCGTGCGCGTTCACCTTGGGCGCCCGGTTGCCGATGCTGTTCACCCACAGCACCCGGTTGTCCCGGGAGAGGATCCGCATGATGTGGACCTTCGACAGCGGATCTCCATCCCAGTCGTTGGAGAACACCACCAGGTCACGCCCGCGAAGGGCCCGCTTCGACAGATCCATCTCGTCACTGCGCCGCATCGTCTTCTCCTGAAGTCAGAATCCAGATTGCGAAACCATGAAGCGCTCCCGTTGCCGGAAGCCCCACCACCTGCCCCATCACGCCGCGTTCACCGTTCCTGCACCTGCCATGCCGGACGACAGCAGCTCCGCGTACACGTCCAGCAACACCGGCCCCACGTCCGGGGCCATCACCTTCGCCGGGCCCGCCTTCAGCGCGTCACGCACCGACGCCGCCAGCGCGTGCTCATCCCCGGCCTTGAACAGCCGCGTCCCGTCCGGGCGCGAGCACACGTCGCTCGCCACGCAGGGCACCCCCAGCGCCAGCGCCTCGCGCACGGACAGCGAATCCCCGTCGTGCGTCGTGGGCCGGATGAAGACGTCGCTCTGGGACAACAGCCCCAGCGCCTTCGCGTGCTCCAGCTCGCCCAGGTCCTCCAGGAGCCCCGCGACCCCCAGCTCCCGCGCGTCGCGGATGAACTCCTCGGAGCGCGTGCCCGGCCCGAACAGCGCCAGCCCCACGCCCGGGTGCGTCCGTGACAGCAGCTTCAGCGCGCGGAACATCTGCTTGCGCCCGTACACGGGCGACGGGTGGTGCGCCATCACCAGCAGCGGCTGCCGGCGCGACCTCGCGGCCTCCACCTCCGGCGTCACCGGGCCGGGCTGCACCTGCGAACCGCAGAAGGCCGGATGCACCAGGACCTTCTCCTCCGGCACGCCGCACGCGACCACGGCCGCGCGCACCGCCGGGGAGACGGCCACCACCCGCGCGTACCCCGCGAGCGCCGTGCGGGCGAACACCCGCCGGGCCTGCGACGCGGCCAGGTAGTCTGGAATCAGCCCCGAGTGCAGCGTGATGACGCGCGGCGAGCGGGGACCGGGCATGGTGCCCACCAGCGCCGCCAGCACCCACGCCTTCGGGTTGTTGCCGCTGGTGTGCAGGTGGGTCACCCAGCCCGCGGAGGTGAATCCCGCGAGCCGCAGGCCGAACGCGGCGGCGCCCTGAACGGGGAGGACGTCCGGAGCCGGCCGGCCACCCTTCCCGATGTCGAGCACCTTCGTTTCGATCCCACGGCCGCGAAGAAATTGATGGAGTTGTCGGACGTGGATGGACACGCCGCCGTAGGGCGGCGGGTAGTCTCCGACGAGCAGCACGCGCATGGGCAAGCCCCTCTTTCCGGACCGGACGACCCTAGCGGGAGGAGGCCTGCGCGGCGGGGCGCGGAACCTGGGTGAGCTTCGGCGCCGGACGGCGGGGCAGCAGCCCCATCTCCCGCTGGTAGGTGGTGAGCGGATCCGAGTCCTGACGGATCACCTTCGCGGGCACGCCCGCGACCACCGCGCCCGCGGGCACGTCCTTCACCACCACCGCGTTGGCGCCAATCACCGCGAAGTCGCCCACGTGGATGTTGCCCAGCACCTTGGCCCCCGCGCCGATGCGCACGTAGTCGCCAATCACCGGCGCGCCCTCCAGGCCGGAGCGGCCACCAATGGTCACCTGCTGGGAGATGAGGACGTGGCGGCCCACCTTCGCCGCCTTGTGGATGACGACGCCGATGCCGCCGTAGCCCAGCTGCGTGCCCTCACCCAGCTCCGCGTCCTCGGGGATGTAGGAGCTGTGGAGGTAGTAGATGGCCTTGCGAAGCACGGCCGGCAGCAGCGGAACACCGCGCATCCGAAGTCCGTGCGCCATCCGGTACAACGTCATCGCATCAAAGCCCATCACGCATCTCCCTCGCCCACGCCCGTACTTCGTGACGCCGGGAAACTAAGTACCCACGCGTGGAGAGGGAAGTCCTCCCCACGCGTCGGATTCCAGACGACGTTCACACCGCCCGGCGGGGCCGCAGGGACTGCAGCGCGCTCAGGGGACGAACCCCCTGCGCATACAGGCCCACCACATAGCCCACGACGAAGAGCACCCCCGCCACCGCCAGGGGAAGCACGCGCCACAGGAAGCCCGCGGGCAGGTTCACCCACGCGTCGTGCGCCCCGGAGCGCAGCAGGAAGATGCTGCCGCCCGCGATGACCGCCGCCAGCGACGCCTGTCCCAGCTCCCGCCAGGGAATCACGTCCACCAGGCCCAGCTTCCGCTCGGGGGTGGACAGCGCCGCGGGCACGCGGGACAGCAGCATCCCCTTGCCCACGAGCTCCGCCAGCGCCCACGAACCGATGCCGCCCATCATCCCGAAGTGCTTCACGCCCAACCACAGCAGCGGCACCGTCACCAGCGCCTTCACCAGGTACGAGGCGAAGATGGCGCGCGTCTGGCCCCGGGCCCGCAGCGTGCCGTCCATGGGCAGGATGGAGAGCACCACGCCCAGCACGCTCACCCGGAAGATGGGGACCGCGGGCAGGAACTTCTGGCCGAACATCGCCCCCACGAACTCCGGCGCCGCCGCGAAGAGGAACGCCGCGAAGGGCAGGAACACATACGCCAGCTTCCCGGCCGCCTCCCGGAACGCGTCCACGCCCTCCTCCATCCGGCCCTCGCGCTCCAGCTCTCCCAGGCGCACCATCAGCACCTCGCTGGTGGGCGTGTAGAGCAGATCCACCACGGGAAGCTGGAAGCAGCCCACCCGGTAGAGCGCGTATACCGCCGGGGCCACCACGCCCGCGACCGCGTACAGGTGCGCGTTCTGCTGGGGAATGGCCAGCAGCATGGCCGCGCCGAAGGGCGCCGAGTACAGCAGCTGCTCCCGGAACAGCTTGCGGTCCACCAGCGGGCCCGTGGCGCCGCGCAGCGACACCCCCCACGTCGCCGCGTAGCGGAGCGCCGCGAACGCGGCCACCGCGATCATCATCCCGTGCAGGGAGAAGCCCATGAGCGGCGGCAGCACCATCACGCCCGCGCGCACCGCGTCGGACACCAGGTACACCACCGCGGACGCCTTCGTCCTGCCCTGGCTGGTGAGTGAAATCTCCAGCGGGTAGCTGCCCAGGAAGAACGCCGTGTAGAGCGCCAGCGACGCCCGGTACTCCATCAGCGCCGGGTTGTTGAAGTAGGCCGCCACGTGGCCCAGGAAGGCCCACACCAGCGCCGCCGCCACCAGCCCCGCCCCCGACACGAACAGGAGCGCGTGACCCAGGAAGGGCCGCTTCGCCTCCGCGCGGGGCAGGAAGTAGTAGAGGCTCTGCGCCACCCCGAAGGGCAGCACGTAGGAGAGCGTCGTGGCGATGAGGAACAGCTGGTAGTACGTGCCGTACTCGTCCAGGTGCAGCACCCGGGCGAGCACGAGCGGAATGGACAACGTCAGCCCGGCGGTGAACAGCCGGGCCAACACCAACGGGCCGGCGCGCCCCAGGAACGACGGGGTCGCGACCGGCTTGGGTGATGCACTCACTGGAGCTCCTCCGGCTGCGCCGCCTCCGAGGCCAGGGCCACGTCCGACGCCACCACCACCTGGGTACCCCCGACCACCGGGGCAACCCGCGTGTCCGTCACACGCACCGGCTCTGTCACCTCCACGACTTCCACCGGCGTGACCTTGGTCAGCGTTGCCTGCGGCAGGACAGAGTCCTGGATGAGGACGTTGGCGCCCGCGGTGCCCCCGACGACGGACGACAGCGAGTGCGGCCGGCGCCCCAGCACCGGGCGGCTCATGCCCAGCACGCCGAAGCAGTCATCGAACTGGCACACCGTCAGCGCGGACGAGTAGTCCCCCATCATGCCCAGGCTGAAGTTCTCCCACATCACCTTGCGCTTGAGGGTGAACGGGTCGCCCGCCACGCGGTTGGGCAGGTCCTCCGTGGTGACGCCCGAGCGGAAGCCGTTCTGGCTCAGCACCCGGATGATCTCATCCGAGTACCAGCCGTTGCAGTACGCGAAGTCCTTCACCTGCACGCCGACCTCGCGCTCGATGGTGCGCTTGGACTCCACGATTTCGTGCTCCACCACCGACGTGGGCTCCTGCGTCAGCACCGTGTGGCCCAGCGTGTGCGCGCCGAACTCGAAGCCGTCGCGCGCCATGGTGCGCACCTCGTCCCAGCTCATCACGTCGCCCTGCTCGGGCATCAGGTCCGCCCCGCCGCCCAGCTGCTTCTCCAGCGCGTCGATGATGCCGGTGAGGATGCGCGTGGGGTGCTCGCCGATGAAGTCGTCCAGCGCTGCGGACACCGTCTTGTGGCCGGAGAGGATGGGGCCCAGCAGGTCCAGGGACGGCCCGGGCATCGTCTCGAAGTCCGGGCGGAAGCGGCGCTCCTGCACCCGGCGCAGCAGGTGGAAGAGCCGGTCGTGGTTGAAGCGCTTGTCCGTGTTGATGAACGCCGTGGGCAGGTAGGTGATGGCCGGCACCCCCATCCGCTTCATCACCGGGTACGCATACCGGTAGACGTCGCGGTAGCCGTCGTCGAACGTCACCACGCACAGGTCCTTCTTCGCCGTGCGCCGGCCCGCCATCACGTCCACCGCGTCACCAATGCTCGCCAGCTCGTAGCCCGCCGCATGCGCCTCCTCCAGGTGACGGCGGAAGGTCTCTTGCGAAATCAGCAGGCCCGGGATGGAGCGCTGCAGCTCCCCGGTGAAGTCCCCCACCACCCGGTGATAGCTCACGATGAGGATTCGCCGCCCCCCCGACTGGGAACGCCGGTACGCCGCCATCGCCTTGCGCACGCCGCTGTAGTGCATCACCCCCGCCGCCGCCGCCTTCGCCGCCCGCCGAAACACCTTGCCTGCCATCACGACTCCCTCGCGGATCCCCGCCGCCCGCCCGCTCCCCCCAATGGAACAGGCCCCGCGCACCAGCAGTGCATGGTGGATGCCAGCACGTCAGGGCAGGGAAACTCTCCGTAAACCACTGATTCCATGTGAGAAAAGGGGGACCGGGGTGCCCCTGGGTGTCGTACCTGGGTGCACCAGGGCAGTCCTCCGCCCACCAGTGGCGAAAACCTTTCAGCCTCGCGAGCAGGGGACAGGCGAAGCAGGCGTAAAAACTTCCTGTCCTCCTGCGGCCGGGTCCAGGGGTTTCACTGGTGAACAGCGGGTTTTCCGGCTACGAAACGCCCCGCCGATGTCCCCTCCCCCCCCTGGATCAGCGCTCGCCCTCCATGACGTGAGCAAGCGCTATGGGCGTCGCTGGGCGGTGGCGCGCCTCACCTATGCCCTGCCCCCGGGACGCTCGCTGCTGCTGACCGGCCACAACGGCTCCGGGAAGACGACGCTGCTGCGCCTCGTCGCCACCGCGCTGAGCCCCACCGCGGGCCGGGTGGAGGTGCTGGGCCGGGACGCCGTCGCGGATCGTGACGCGGTCCGGCACGACGTGGCGCTGCTGTCCCACGCGAGCTTCCTCTATGAGGACCTCACCGCGCACCAGAACCTCATGGTGCTCGCGCGCCTGCTGGGCATGGACGCGCCCCGGGACGTCACCGACACGCTGCTCACGCGCGTGGGGCTGACGCGCCGCACGGACAGCCCGGTGCGCGGCTTCAGCGCCGGCATGCGCAAGCGCCTGGCCATCGCGCGGCTGTTGATGAAGGCCCCCGCGCTGGCGCTCCTGGACGAGCCCTTCGGGGAGCTGGATCCGGCCGGCATCCGCGACATGGAGGCCGTCATCGCGGAGCTGAAGGCGAGCGGCACCACGGTGGTGCTGGCCACGCACCTCATCGAACAGGGCCTGAGCCTGTGCGAGGAGCGGCTGCACCTGCAGGACGGCCGCGCGGTGGCGGCATGAGGCGGACGACGCGCCCCCTGGGCCTCCTGGCGTCGACGCTCGTCCTGCTGCGCAAGGACCTGCTCATCGAATGGCGCACCCGCGCCCGCCTCAACGCGCTCATCTTCTTCGCCATGGCGACGCTGCTGCTCTTCTCCTTCGCCCTGGGGCCGGACACGAAGCTGCTGGAGCGCAACGCGGGCGGCTACCTGTGGCTGGCCATCCTCTTCGCCAGCGTGCTGTCGCTGGGCGAGTCCTTCCGGGTGGAGACGGAGAACGCCTGCCTGGACGGCGTGCGGCTGGCCCCCGCGAACGCGCGCGCCATCTTCCTGTCCAAGGCGCTCGGCAATGCACTCCTGCTGCTGGCGCTGGGCGTGGTGCTGGTGCCGGTGATGATCGCCCTCTATGGGGTGAAGGTCGTCACCGGGTTCGGGGACCTGGCGGGCATCCTGGTCCTGGGCTGCCTGGCGCTCAGCGCCCCGGGGACCGTGTACGCGGCCATCTCCAGCAATGCCCGGGCGCGGGATGTGCTGCTGCCTCTGCTATTGTTCCCGCTCGTCATTCCGGCCCTCCTCGCCGCGGCCAAGGGGACCACGCTCGTGCTCCAGGGCGACCCCATGGAGCAGCTGGGCTCCTGGCAGGGGCTTTTGCTGGGGTTCAATCTGATTTACTGGGGCGTGGGTTTCCTGCTCTTCCCGCGCGTCATCGAGGACTGAAGTGATGAACAAGTTCGTCAAGTGGGGGTTGCCGGCACTGACGCTGGGCCTGCTGGGCTGGGGCTGGTGGCTGGGCCTCGTGTGGGCGCCGCCGGACCGCGAAATGGGCGACGTGCAGCGCATCATGTACGTCCACGTCCCGCTCCAGTGGATGGCCATGCTGGCCATGTTCATCAACTTCGTGGCCGCGGTGACGTACCTGATGCGGCAGTCGTGGAAGACGGACGCGCTGGCGGAGGCCTCCGCGGAGGTGGGCCTGATGTTCGGCGCGCTCGGGATGATCACCGGCTCCATCTGGGGCCGTCCCACCTGGGGCGTGTACTGGTCCTGGGATCCGCGCCTGACGTCGCAGGCCATCCTGCTGGTGGCCTACACCGGCTACCTGGTGCTGCGCCGCTTCGTGGAGGACCCGGACAAGCGCGCGGTGTGGAGCGCGGTGGTGGCCATCATCGGGGCCATCAACCTGCCCATCGTGTGGTTCTCCGTGCGCTGGTGGCGCAGCCTTCACCAGACGCAGTCCACCCCCAAGACGGTGGACCCGCAGATGGTGCTGCCCCTGCGCGTCGCGGCCTTCGGGATGCTGGCGCTGATGATCTGCTTCCTCATCCACCGCTACCGCATCGCGTTGGCGGAACGAAACGCGGAGGTGGCCCTCCCGGAGGCGCTGCCTTCGGACGACCCGGCGCTGCGCGCCTCCCAGTCCTCGAAGGTGGCCTGACCCATGAACGCACTGACCTCGCTGATGGTCCTCGCCCAGGTGGGCAGCGGCCGCCTCCAGGGCGGCTGGGGCTATGTGGGTGCCTGCTATGGCCTCACCGTGACCGCCTTCGTGCTCTACTCGGTTTCCCTCTGGGCCCGCCGCCCCCGCGCCGCGTCCGATTCGAAGGAGTGAGCCCATGACGCCCGTCAACCGCAACCGACTTGTCGCGCTCGGAGCCCTGCTCGTCGCAGGCGCCGGCCTCGCCTTCGTGGCCTTTGGCAACATCGGCGACAACCTCGTCTACTACTGGAGCCCCTCGGAGCTCCTGTCCAACAAGGACAAGGCGTACTCGGCCACCATCCGCCTGGGCGGCGTGGTGCAGCCGGGCAGCATCCAGTGGAACGAGGCCCACACCACGCTGGAGTTCCGCGTCGCGGATGACGCGAAGCCGGAATCCCAGAGCGTGCACGTGCGCTCGCTGGAGACGCCCCCGCAGATGTTCCGCGAGAAGATTGGCGTCGTCGTGGAGGGCACCTACGACCAGGGGGGCGTCTTCACGTCCAACCGGCTGATGGTGAACCACTCCAACGAGTACCGCGCGCCCAAGGAGGGTGAGTCTCCCCGCCAGTGGCAGGAAACGCTGGCCGAGGGCGCCACCGCCGCCACGGTCACGCCGCCGGGGGTGCCGTGAACGGAGTCCTCGGTTACGGGCTGGTGCTGGCGGGCCTGGCCTTCGCGGCCTTCGGCGCCATCGTCGGCCTGGTGGGCGGCATGCGCCGCACCGACGCCAGCTACCCCTGGGTGCTGCGCGCGGTGTGGGGCTTCGCCATCTGCATGGTGGGCAGCAACCTGGTGATGGTCGAAGCGCTCATCACCCATGACTTCAGCGTGAAGTACGTGGCCCAGGTGGGCAGCCGCGCGACGCCGCTTATCTACACCATCGTGTCGCTGTGGAGCGCGCTGGAGGGGTCCATCCTCTTCTGGGGCCTCATCATGGGCGTGTACGTGGCGGCGTTCGCCTGGGTGCACCGCCGCGAGCACGCGCGCTACATGCAGCTGGCGCTGGGCACCATGCTGGCCGTGGGCGTCTTCTTCGCCTTCCTCATCGCCGGCCCCGCGAACCCCTGGGGCGCGGTGTCGCCGGTGCCGGCGGACGGGCCCGGGCCCAACCCGCTGCTGCAGAACCACTTCCTGATGATCATCCACCCGCCCATGCTGTACCTGGGCTACGTGGGCATGACGGTGCCGTTCGGCGTCGCCATCGCGGGCCTGCTGCGCGGCGAGATTGGCGAAGCGTGGATGGCGCCCCTGCGGCGCTGGACGCTCATCGCGTGGATGTTCCTCACGCTGGGCATCGTGCTGGGCGCCTGGTGGGCGTACGCCGTGCTGGGCTGGGGCGGCTACTGGGCGTGGGATCCGGTGGAGAACGCGTCGTTCCTGCCCTGGCTCACCGCGACGGCGTTCATGCACTCCACCATGGTGCAGGAGCGCAAGCGGATGCTGAAGCTGTGGACCATCAGCCTCGCGCTGGCCAGCTTCGTGCTCACCATCCTGGGCACGTTCATGACGCGCTCGGGCATCTTCAACTCGGTGCACTCGTTCACCCAGTCGGACATCGGGCCCACGTTCCTGGTGTTCATCGGCGTGCTGCTGGTGGTGTGCATCGGCCTGCTGGCCACGCGCGGCCACCTGCTGGCGCCGGAGGGCAACCTCACGTCCCTGGTGTCCCGCGAGGCGAGCATCCTGGTGAACAACCTGGTGTTCGTGGCCATCACGTTCACGGTGCTGCTGGGCACGCTCTACCCGCTGGTGTCGGAGGCGGTGCGCGGCGTGCGCGTGAGCGTGGGCGAGCCGTACTTCAACAAGATGGCGGTGCCGGGCGGCATCGCGGTGCTCTTCCTGATGGGCGTGGGCCCCGTGCTGCCGTGGGGCACGTCGGACAAGGCGGCCCTGCGCCGCCAGTTCCTCATCCCCGCGGCGGTGGGCCTGCTGGTGGCGGGCGGCTGCCTGCTGGCCGGGCTGCGCGGCTTCTACCCCATCCTCACCTTCGGCCTGGGCGGCTTCGTCACCGTGGTGACGCTGCGCGAGCTGGCGGTGCCGGTGCGCGTGCGCATGAAGGAGCGCAAGGAAGGCTTCGTCACCGCGCTGACCACCGCGACGAGCAAGGCGCGCCGCCGCTTCGGCGGCTACGTGGTGCACCTGGGCATCGTCATCATCATCGTCGCCGTCGCGGCCTCCAGCGCGTACGTGTCGCACACGTCCGGCACGCTGAAGAAGGACGGGACGCTGGCGCTGGACGGCTACCAGCTCAAGTACAAGGGCCTGTCCAGCGGCGAGGAGCCGCACCGCACCTTCGTCGCCGCGCGCCTGGAGGTGACGGCGCCCAACGGCACGGTCAGTGAGATGCGCCCGCGGATGAACTACTACGAGCGCAGCACGGACCCGGTGGGCACGCCCGCGGTGCGTGAGACGCCCAAGGAAGACCTGTACGTGTCGCTGATGGCCTTCAGCGAGTCCACCGGCACGGCCAGCTTCAACGTCTGGGTTTTCCCGCTGGTGGGGTGGATCTGGTACAGCCTGCCGCTGCTGCTGCTGGGCACGCTCATCGCCGTCTGGCCGCAGCGCAAGGCGGCGGTGGTGCGCGCGGAGGCCCCGTCGGCGGGCGCCTCCCCTCCCCTGGGCGGTGACGCCGAACGGGGTGCGGCATGAAGCGCTGGCGGTTCCCGGCGGCCTTCGCGGTGGTGGCGGCGGCGCTGCTGTTCGTCCTCTTCAAGGGGTTCGGGCGCAACCCGCATGAGGTGCCCTTCATGCTCAAGGGGGCGCCCGCGCCGGCCTTCGTGCTCAAGCCCATTGGCGGCGGCGAGGACGTGAAGCTCGCGGACCTCCAGGGCCGCCCGGTGGTGCTCAACTTCTGGGCGTCGTGGTGCGGGCCCTGCAAGTACGAGCACCCCGTGCTGGAGTGGGGCGCGCGGGAGATGGGCTCGCAGGCCGTGTTCATGGGCGTCGTCTTCGAGGACACCGAAGAGAACGCGCGCGACTTCCTGCGCCGCATGGGCGCCAGCTTCCCGCAGCTCATGGACGAGCGCTCCCGCATGGCGGTGGACTACGGCGTCGCGGGCGTGCCGGAGACGTACTTCATCGACGCGCAGGGCATCATCCGCGGCAAGCACGTGGGTCCCATCGATCCGCAGACGCTGGCGACGCGCGTGCGGGAGCTGTCACAGCCCGCCACGCCCACCACCGCCGAAGCCGCGCGCCAGCGCTGACCCACGCCGCCCCGCTGGAAGGGCAGGCACCCTCGGGCGCTCCAGCGGCCCCGGGGGGCCCGCCTCGCGGGGGGCCTGGAATCCGTAGTAGATCCTCAATCCGTCGGCGTCGTTTCAGGGGCTCCCCCGGCCCCTGTCCAGCGAGGTGGGCCCATGCAGTGCCCCGAGTGCGGTGAGAGCGCGGCGGATGTCCGGCTGATGTACTGCGAGCAGTGTGGCGCGAAGATGCCGGCACGTCCCGCGGATGCGACGCGCCCCAGCGCCCGGAACTCGCGCCCCAGCCGCCCCGCCTCGGAGCCCGCGTACGCGTCGGAGCTGATGGAAGAGGAGGAGGAGGACCGCCGGGAGCGCACGGGGACGCGGCGTCCGGTGGCGCCGGCCGCCGCCGCCGAGCCCGAGGACGAGGACCCCTACACGGGGCCGCGCTGGCTCAAGGACGTGCCGGGCCACTCGCAGAGCGTGCTGGGCGTGGGGCTGGTGGCGTTCTCGCTGGTGCTGTCCATCCTCCCCTTCTTCCCCAACGTGGGCGTGCTGGGCTCCACGCTGACGCTCGTGGGCGGGGTGGCGCTGGTCGCGCGCGAGCTGCGCCGCGGTGGAGAGGCGCCGGGCTGGGTGGACCACGTGCCGCTGGTGCTGATGCGGCCGGAGGTGCCCGCCGCGTACACGCTGCTGCTGGCGGCGCTCACGCTGAAGCTCGCGGGCCCCAACCTGCTGCTGCCCCTGTGGTTGGCGGGCGCGCTGCTGGTGGGCGTGGAGCAGTACAAGCAGGTCATCGCGGGCCCGGATGGCGTGAGCCGCCAGTTCGACGTCCGGTCGCTGCTCCGGTTTCCCCGGGTGGTGGCGCTGGCGGGCGTCGCGGTGTGCCTCGTCGCCCTCTACCTGCCCTGGGGCAGGACGCTGGCGGACGGCTCCCCCGTGCCGGACAACGCGCCGGTGCCGGGGAGCGTGCAGGCCGGCCCGCCCGAGCTGCGGGTGATTCCCAGCAACCGGCCCGCGGACGACTCGCTCTACAGCGCGGGCGGCGGGAGCGTGACGCGCTCCGGGTGGGACGTGCCCGTGTCGGAGCTGCCGCTGCTCGCGCTCCTGGCGCTGCTCGTCATCGCCGCGCTGCACCCGGAGGTGGAGCCTCCGGCCTTCCTGCGCTGGGTGCCGCTGGGCGCGGTCAGCGTGAGCCTCCTCTGGGCGCTCGCCAGCGTGCGGCTGGCCGTGGGGCCCTTCGCCTTCCTCTTCGGCCTGGGCGCGGCGGGCTTCCTGGCGGTGCGCCAGGCCCTGGGCCGCGATGGGCCGGACGCCCGGCTCCCCCCGGAGGACGACGCGTACGATGACGCCTATGACCCCGCCCAGGACGGGGAGACCGAGCGCGACACCGGCTGAGTGTCCCCCCGCGTCCCGCGCCGGGCGCGCCACCTCCTGGAGGGCGGCCGGGGTGGCGGGCGTGCGTCCCAGGTTTCGCTGTGCAATACCGCTCCAGGGGCTGTAGTTAGGCACGGCCCCCGCTGGAGCCCTTGATGAATGCCGTCCTCGTCTCGTTGACCCTCGCCCTGGGCCTTGCCACGGGGCAGTTCGCGCCGCAGCAGGCCGCGAGTGATCCGCTCGCGCCGGCCCGCGAGGCGCGCGTGCAGGTGTTGGCGAAGCAGCTGCGCTGCGCGGTGTGCCAGGGCCTGTCCGTGGCGGACAGCCCGTCGTCGATGGCGCGCGCGCAGTTGGACAAGGTGCGCGAGCTGGTCTCCGAGGGCAAGACGGACGAGGAGATCGTCGACTACTTCGTGGCGCGCTACGGCGAGTGGGTGCTGCTGGAGCCGCGCGCGGAGGGCTTCAACTGGTTCGTGTGGTTGGGGCCGGTGGCGCTCGTGCTGGGCGGCCTCTTCGTCATCCTCCGGCAGCGGCAGCCGTTGCCCGAGGGCGCCGTCCCGGCCGAAGCGGCCACGGCCTCCTCCCCTTCTTCCCCCCTGGCGCCGTCGACGGACGACGCCGACCCCTACCTCCAGGCCGTGCGCCGGGAGCTGGAGCGCTAAGCCATGCAGCCCGAGCCCACCAACTGGTTGCCCGGAATCATCGTCCTCGCGGTCGCCTTCGTGCTGGCCGCCGCGTGGCTCCTCTTCCAGCGTCGCAGGACGGGCGCGGCGCCCGACGCGGCGGCGGCCGCGGTGAAGGCGGACGGGACGACGGAGGACCTGTCGCAGCGGGCGCAGTCGCTCATCGAGCAGCTGCGCACGCTGGAGGCGGAGAAGCACCACTTCACCGCGGAGCACTACACGGCGGAGAAGTCGCGCCTGGAGCACGAGGCGGCGGCCGCGCTGCGCGCCCGGGACGAGCACCAGAAGCGGCAGGCGGCCGGGGTGACGGCGCCCGCGCGCAACGTGCCGGCGCCCACCGGCTGGGCCGCGCGCAACCCGCAGATGGTGGGAGCGCTGTGGGGCGCGGGCGTGGTGGTCTTCTTCGGAGGGCTGGGCTACCTGCTGGTCGCCGAGCAGAAGCCGCGGGAGGACGGGCAGATGACGGGGGCGACGCCGCCGGGCATGGGCGCCCAGCAGCAGGAAGCCGCGGGCATGGCCCAGCAGCAGGACGACGAGCTGCAGCAGGCCCGTGAGCGGCTCGCGTCGAACCCGGGGGACGTGGAGGCCGCGGCGATATTGAGCCACGAGCTCATCCGCCAGCAGCAGTTCCCGGAGGCGATGAAGGTGACGCAGAAGGGCCTGTCGGTGGATCCCTTCCACGTGGAGCTGCGGGTGCACCGGGGCGTGCTGCGCGCGGCGGCGTCCGGAGACCTGGAGGGCGCGGAGCAGGAGCTCGTGGAGCTGGTGAACGCGTGGCCGGACGCGCAGGAGGCGCTCATCTTCCTGGGCAGCCTGTCGCTGCGCCGGGGCGACAAGGCCGGAGCGCTGGTGTACTTCGAGCGCTTCACCGTGGAAGTGCCGAAGAACATGCAGCCGCCGCAGCTCGCCCCCGCCATCGCGCAGCTCCGGGCGGAAATAGCGCGGCAGTAGTCAGCGGCAAGGAGGGCCGGTGCTTCCGGCCCCTGCGGTGTGTGTCACCCCAGGCAGTCTGGCGGAGCCGCCGGGTGCGGCGCCAGGCACAAGACCCCGCCGCCCTCGCATCCAGGGCCGACGGGGTCTTCACCTCAGGCTACGACCAGGCGCTCCGCTAGTGCACCGCCGCCTTGCGGCGACGCAGCCGGCGCACCTTCTCCACCAGTTCGTCCGACAGCACGCTCTTCACCGCGTTGCGCGCCTTCCGGGCCAGCTCCTCGGACTGGGTGAACCACGCGCCGCCCATCCCGGCGCCGTGCACGCGCAGCGACACCGTCTGGCGTTGCTTCGTCACCCAATCCGCCTTGTAGGACTCCGTGCCTCGCAGGAAGTCGTACTCCGTCAGCCCCATCTCGATGGCGTCCTTGAACGTCTCGCCCACCAGCACCAGGCCGACGCTGCGGTTGCGCCACGCGGGGTCATACCCGGACTGGAAGTACACAAACGACTGTCCATGCAGGATGCCATACACCGACGCGACGGCCTGGCCTCCCACCTTCATCGTGTACATCCGCAGCCGGCCCCGCTCCGCCAGCAATTGCGTCGCGTCCCGGTGGAACGCCTCCACCCCGGCGCCCTTGATGCCCTGCGAGCCGCCGTCCGAGGACCAGCGCAGCGCGTGCAGCCGGAAGAAGTCCGTCATCGGCCCGGCCAGCTCGCCCGGCGCGTCCGTGCGCTCGATGCGGTAGCCGTCCTGCTTCTCCAACCACTTGCGCCGGCGCAGGTAGTTGTCCCGGCGGCCCGTGCGCTTGAGGAACGCGTCGAACGGCTCGCCCGGCACCAGCGTCTCATACGGACAGACGTAGCGCTCCGACAGCCGCACGTTCGCGTCGCCAAACACCTCGCGCGCCACGCCCAGCGTCACCGAACCCTCGCGCAGGTCCGTCAAATCCAACACATCCCATTCGTCCCGCAGTCCCTGGAGCACCTGGAAGAACGCGCGGCCTACCTCCGCCTCGCGGCCCTTGCGCGCCACCACGTCCAGGTAGTCGCTGCCCACGTGCGTCTCACCCAGGAACCCCAGGCGCCGCACGCGCATGCCGTTCACCCAGCGGTGCTCCAAGCCCAGGGGCAGCAGCCCCACCAGCGTGCCCAGCCTGTCGCGGGCCGTCAGCACCAGCGGCCGGATGTCCGGCGAGATGCGCCGACACCACGGATACAGCCACTCCCAGGCGTTGAAGGGACCGGCGGTGCTCGCGTCCAGCAGCCCGTTCCACTCCGCCCGCATCCCCGCCAGCTCTGAAGCACTGCCCACCGCCGCCACGTCCAACCGCGGCGTGGCCAGCGGACCCGACCTCAACTCGTCTTCGCGGATCACCGCGTCACCCTGATGCCTTTCCCGGTGCACCACCACCTGGCCCCCGTCCGCCATCTCCACGAAGGGGCCAGTCCCCATCCCACTCAACCCGTGCGCTGGCTGGGACGGCGCTCCGCCTTCAGGGCGTCCCGCACCGCCTCCGCCACCTCCGCCATCACCTCCGACGACAGGTCCTGATGGCAGGGAATCTCCAGAATCGTCCGCCGCAGCTGCGCGACCTCCGGGAACTCCGACGGGTCACACGCCGGATGGAAGCGCTTCCAGAAGTCGATGGCGTCGATGCCCCGCTCGCGCAGCCGCGCCAGCAGCGCCTCCTTGTCCTGCACCACCATCGGGTAGAACAGCGGGCAGACGCCCGGCGGGAGCTGGTTGAAGAGCGGCGGCGACACGTCCCGCAGCCGGCCCAGCAGGAAGAAGTAGTTGCGGCGGCGCGCCTCGACGATGGCCTCCAGGTCCTGCGCCAGGGCGATCCGCTTCGTCAGCGGGCTCATGCCCAGGTCCACGTGCCGGCGATCAAAGTGCTGCGTGCCCGTGGCCACCCGTTCGATGCTCGCGGCCTTCACCGTGCCGTGCCCCACGGAGCGCACCAGGCCCCGCAGGCCCCGGCCCACCGCCCCGCCGCGCAGCTCCAGGTTCTGCAGGAGCGCGGACACGGTGTGGCTGAAGGTGGACGCCAGCGGCGGCGCCGGAGGCTCCGGCAGGCTGTACTGGCGCGGCCCGTTGACCACGAGCGCACCGCCGTTGGGCACCGGCAGCGTCTTGTAGAGGCAGAAGATGCCCACGTCACCCGTGGTGCCCAGCGGCGTCCCGCCGTCGGACGACAGGAGCGACAGCGCGCAGTCCTCGATGAGCGGGATGCCGTGCTCGTCCGCCAGCTTGCGCATGGCGTCCACCGGCCCGGGGAAGCCCGCGTAGTGGATGAGGTAGAGCGCCCGCGTCTTCGGCCCGATGCGCTTCGCCACGTCCGCCACGTCCACGTCCCAGCGGGCGCCCACGCGGTAGAAGCGCGGCGTCGCGCCCGCGTCCACCACCGCCTCCACCTCCACGCCGTGGTGGTAGGAGGGCATCAGCACCTCGCCGCCATCCAGGCGCAGCATCTTCATGGTCAGCCAGACGGCGTTGCGCGCGAAGTAGAAGTAGCGCGCGTTGGGCGACGAGAACGGCGGCAGCGCGCCGGGCCGGGCGTTGGAGAGCAGCATCCCCGGCCACAGCGTGGGCAGGGACGGAACGAACAGCTTGTTGTCGGACGTCTTCACCGCTTCCATCGCGCCACCGCCTCTTTCGCCGCCGGAACCCACCGGAACTTCGCCGAGCACAGGGCACGACCGAAGGCGGTGTCATTGAACACGTAGAGCCAGGTGTGCTTGCGGACCTGGTCCGTCCAGTCGCGCTTCCACACCATGTCCGGCCCCAGGAAATCGAACTCGGTGAGCCCCTTGTCCAGGCAGGCCCCCAGCACCTCTTCGGTCAACAACTGGCCCGGGCTGCACTCCTTCAGGCTCTCGTCGTAGCCGGGCTTCAAGAGAAAGTAGCGCTTGCCGTATTCCAGCCCGTACTGGAACGCGACCGCGCGCCCGTCCAGGCGCAGGAAGTACAGCGCCAGGCGCCCCCGGTAGGCCGCGTCCCGCGCCAGCTCCGTGTAGAAGCCGCGCGTCCTGCCGTCCTGCGCCATGGCCGTGCCGCGCTGGCCCTTCCAGCCGCTCTGCTCCAGCAGCAGCCCCTCCTCCAGCGAGCCCTCCAGGTCCAGGCCGCCGGACACGCACTCGAAGGTGACCTTCCCCTTCTCCTCCAGCTTGCGGCGGCGCCTGCGGCAGTTGGCCTTGAACTTGGACGGCAGCGACGCGAAGTACGCCTCCTTCTTCGCGGGCAGCGGCACGTAGGGGGACTGCAACGACTCCCACGCCCCCACCGGCATGCCGCGGCGCTTCGCCTCATCCAGCAGGCGGAAGCCCACCCCGCCGTCCGGGACGTCCGTCAGCCGCAGCACGTCCCAGCCCCCCGTCTCCTTCAGGTGCGTGAGGAACGCGTCCGCGGCGAGCTCCGGCTCCCTCGCCAGCAGGTCGAAGCGGCAGGAGTGCGCGTTGGCCGCCGACGTGAGCTGCCGCACCGGCATGCCGTACATCGACGTGCGCTCCTCCACCAGCGGCAGCGCGGCGCTCAGCTCGCCGTCCGGGCCGCGCAGCAGCAGCACCCGCATGCGGGAGCCCGCGGCGAAGTTGTCCAGCCACAGGCGCAGGAACTCATGCCGGTAGAACAGCTCGTCGGAGGTGGTCTCCACGAGCTGGTTCCACTCGGCTTCCAGGGACATGAAGGCCGCCCGGTCGTTGACTTCCACGACGCGCGGGTCGGCACGGAGGTTTCTGGCTTCCATAGGAGCGGGCCCCAAGGTGGTGACGGACGAGGCGGGCTACAAGCCGCTGCGGGCCATCTTCAGCAGGCAGGCGGCGACCTTGCGGCTGTCGTGTCGGATCTTGGACCCATCCTTGAGCAGGTCCGCCTGCACCGGGATGACGCCCGACGACAACAGCTCCCGCGTCTCCGCCGTCACGACGAACGAGCCCTTGCGCGCATAGCGCTGGATGGACTCCTCGGTGGGCTGACGGCCGTTGACGAGCACCGCGTCCAGCACCGGCCCCACGTGCTCGATCACCGCCTGCACGTGGTCCAGGCAGTTCATGCCGTCCGTCTCACCCGGCTGGGTCATCAGGTTGGCCACCATGACCTTCAGCGCGCGCGTCTCCTTGAGCGCCTGGGCCACGCCGTCCACCAGCAGGTTGGGCAGCACGCTCGAGTACAGCGAGCCCGGCCCGATGGCGATGAGGTCCGCCGAGTAGATGGCCTCCAGCAGGCCGTCCACCGGGGGCGGCGAGCGCGGGCTCAGCGACACCCGGCGCACGCGGCCGTGGGCACGGCAGATGTTGCGCTCGCCCACGACCTCCGTGTCGTCGTGCATCTGCGCGACCAACTGCACCGACGCGAGCGTGCTGGGCAGCACCTGGCCCTGCGCGCCGAGCAGCTCCCCGGACAGCCGCACCGCCTCCAGGAAGTCGCCCTTCAGCTCCGCGAGCGCCGCGATGAGCAGGTTGCCCACCGCGTGGCCGGCGAGGCCCTTCGCGCCGCCGAAGCGGTACTGGAAGACGTCCTTCAGCGCGCTCTTGCCACCCGCGAGCGCCACCAGGCAGTTGCGGATGTCGCCCGGGGGCAGCGCGCCGTGCAGCCGGCGCAGGCGGCCGGAGCTGCCGCCGTCGTCGCTCATCGCAACGACGGCGGTGATGTCCACGCCGGGCTGGCCGGGCTTGGGCGACGCGCGGCGGGCCAGCCCGCGCAGCACCATGGGGAGCCCCGTGCCGCCGCCCATGGCGACGATGCGCGTCGGGCGGGTCTTCGGGGCCTGCAGCAACTCATTGCGCTCGCCGTTCTGCTGCTTGCGCGCGTCGTCCTGGCTCCAGGCTTCCGCGAACGGCGCATCCACATCCATGCCCACCATGTTCCGACCCCCTCGCCCATCCCAATCCATGGCTGCTTACCCTTCGCATCCCGGCCTCCCCCGACAACCGGAGGCCGCGGATCATGACTGTTGCTGACTACCGAGCACCCCGCCCCAACAACACGTGCCGGACGGTGTGGAAGATAATGCCGACGTCCAGGAACAGCGACCCGTTCTTCACATAATACAAGTCGAACTCGAGCTTGTTGCGCGCGTCCTCCACGGAGGCCCCGTAGGGGTAGCGGATCTGCGCCCAGCCCGTGATGCCAGGCTTCGTCGCCTCGCGCACCCCGTAGAACGGGATCTGCTGCTTGAGCTGCTCGGTGAACACCGGGCGCTCGGGACGCGGGCCCACGAAGCTCATGTGGCCCAGGAGCACGTTGAACACCTGGGGAATCTCATCGATGCGCGTCTTGCGGATGAACCTGCCCACCCGCGTGACGCGGTCGTCGTTGGAGCGCGCCCACACCGCGCCGTCCTTCTCCGCGTCGGTGCGCATGCTGCGGAACTTCCACAGCGGATACGTGCGGCCAGCCAGGCCCACGCGGTCCTGCCGGTAGAAGATGGGGCCCTTGGAGTCCAGCTTGATGGCCAGCGACACCAGCACCAGGAAGGGCGAGGCCAGGATGAGCAGCAGCGACGCCACCGCCAGGTCGAACACCCGCTTGAAGGCCCGGCGCAACGGCGACACGGTCATCTCATCCGCGAAGGCGAAGTCGCTCGCCCGGAGGAACTGCACCGGGATGCGGCGCAGCACGCGCTCGCAGAAGCCAGACGCTTCGTACACCCGGCGTCCGTCCAGCCGGCAGCGCAGCAGCGCGTCCACCCAGTTGGCGCCGCGCATGTCATCCGCGGCCTGCACCACGTAGGAGGCATTGAGCCGGGCCGCCATCGCATCCAGCGGCTCGTCCACCTTGCGCGGGTCCACCAGGGCCACCACGCGGAAGGAGCCCTCGCCGCCCGCTTCAATGGCGCTCGCCACCGCGCGGGCCTTGAGGCCATCTCCAATGACGAGGACCGCGTCGGGTTCGCCCACCAGGGCGCGGATGGAGACGCGCACCGCCAGCGTGCCGGCCAGGGCGCCCATCGCGCCGCCCAGCAGCGTGCCGGGAGGCAGGGACACCGGCAGGGCCAGGGGCAGCAGCAACATCACCCCGCCCGCCACCATCGCGGTGACGCCCGCGGCCTTGAGGAAGCGGTAGCCGCGCGTCCGGTCCTCCGCGGCGACGCGAAGGTCATACAGGTCCAGCAGGTACAGCGTGAACTGGAAGGTGACGACGAAGGCCAGGCCCAGGCCCACCAGCGTCGGCCACAGCGTGGCGAGCGGCGGCCAGGTCCCCGGAGGCGCGAAGAGGGCCGCGCAGGCCGCGGCACCCGCGACACAGGCCAGCGCGATCGCCGTGCTTTCGGCGAGGAAGAACGTCAACTTCTTGGCTGAAAAGTAGTGGTGAAAAACGCGAAGCACGTGACTCCTCCAACCCCGACCCGCCCACTCCACTCCAGGCCCCGCCCCCCCGCCGCATAGGAGGGGGGACGGAAGGCCAGACAGACTGCCCTCACCTGCACGTCGTGCTGCTTTTCACTGCTACTTCTTCACGTAGTTCTTCAGGTACGGGGTCGCGTTCACTTCCGCCCCGTTGAGCACGCAGCCCACCAGCGCCGCGCCCGCCAGCTGCTCCACCGCCTGGTTCACCACCTTGGAGGGGGTGACGTTGGCGCGGATGACCATCAGCACGCCGTCCATCTGGTGGCCGAGGATGGCCGCGTCCGCGAAGGGCAGCGTGGGCGGCAGGTCCACGTACACCTCGTCGAAGCCCTCGCGCACCGCCTTGAGGAACTGCTTCATCCGGGCGCTCGCCAGCACCTGGGTGCTCTCCTCCGGCGTGGCGCCGGCGGGGATGACGGCCAGGCGCGTGGAGTTGAAGCGGCGCACCACGTCGCGCACGTCGCACTCGCCAGCCAGCAGCTCCGCCAGGCCCTGCTTGTTGCGCATCCCCAGCGTGGGGGCCACCTGGCCCCGGCGCAGGTCCGCGTCCACCAGCAGGATGCGGCGCTCCGGGTTCGCCCGGGCGGCGGCCAGCGCCAGGTTCACGCTCGTCACCGTCTTGCCCTCGCCGGGCATGGCCGAGGTGAGCGCCACCACCTTCATCGGGCGCTGCTCCCGCATCCGCTCCAGCCGGTAGTACAGCGTCCGGTACTGCTCAGCGGCCGCGGAGGCCGGGGCCGTCAGCGTCACCACCCGACGGTCCACCGCGTTCGAGGAAGCCGCGCTCTCATCCACACGCGGGAGGAAGTTTCCGGCCCGCTCCATCGTCGAATCCATCTGAGTGCTCCAATCTTTTCCGTAGGGGGTCGGCAATTAGTTCAGCGAAGTGGACGAGGAGACGCTGTTCTTGCTCCCGGCCATGGGCATCAACACCCGCTTCTCCGTCTTGCCTTGCATGTTCGGGACCACCGCCAGGACAGGCAGCGTGATGCGCTCGCGGACCTCGGTGCCGTCGCGCAGGCTGTCGTCGCGCATCTCGAGCACGGTGCCGGTGAGGACACCCAGCGCCAGGGCCAGGAGGGCCGCGATGAGCAGGCCGCTCAGGCGGTCCGGACGGGCCGGGGCGGAAGGCACCCCGGCGGGCGAGATGACGTTGAACAGGCTCTGGGCACTCTTGGCCTCCAGCTCCTGGGCGATCTCCGCCTCCACCTTGCGGCTCACCACGCTCTGGTACTTGGTGCGGGCGATTTCATAGTCCCGGTTCATCACCGCCAGCTCATGCGCCCAGCGGGGGGTGTTGTTCAGCCGCGCCTGGTAGGCCTCGGCCTGCTTCTGCAGGTCCACGATGTCCTTCTGGATGGTGCCGACCAGGGTGCTGACACGGGCGCGCTCGTTGCGCTCGGCGAACATGCGGCCCTCGGCCTCCTTGCGCTGCTCGGCCACGGTGCCCAGCTCGCGCTCCATCCGCTTCACTTCCGGGTGGTCCCCGGTCCACTGCGTCTTGGCCTGGGTGAGCGTCCGGGACAGTCCGCTCTGCGCGGCCTCCAGGCGCCCCGCCTCGCTGTCCGCGGCGTTGCGGGCCCGGGCCAGGTCGGAGCGACGGGCCTCGGCGGCGCGCAGCTCCTCGGACTTGGTCTGCAGCTGGGCGCTGATGCGCTCCAGGCCGCGCATGTTCATCTCCATCTGCTCGGGCAGCTCGCCCAGGTGGTCCACCTTGAAGCGGCTGATGTTGGACTCCCACGCGGAGACCGCCTTGCCCAGGGCGACCATCTCCTCGGTGAAGAGGTTGGTGGCGCGGGCCGCCTGCGCCTGGCGGATCTTCAGCGTCTCCTCGGAGAAGATGGCCGGCAGGCGGTTGGTCACCTGCGCCACCACCTGCGGGTCGCGGCCGGAGTAGGTCAGCTCGAACGCCGTCTCACCCTCGACGCGCACGGTGAGGTCCTTGCGCATCTGCTCCACCGCCGCCTCGATGCCCTTCTCGGAGACGAGCTCCGGGTAGAGGTTCATCTCCTCGATGGCCTTCTGGAGCACCGGCCGCGCCAGCAATTCCTGACGCACCGTCACCAGCCGCTGCTCGATGAGCTCGCTCACCGTGCGCTGCACCATCTCTTCACCGGGGCGCTGCGGTTCCACGCGCACCACCACCGAAGCTTCATAAATGCTAGGCCGCGTCATCACGATCGCCGCGCCCACCACGAAGATTGCCGCAGCGATCGCCCCCACCAGGGCCTTGCGACGCCACAGCGCCGAAAGCATCTGGTCCGCCGTCATCCCACGCTCCATGATCCGCTCCTCCATGCCTCGCACTTGCATGCTCCTACCAAGGTGTCATGACCAGACGGAGAGCAAACACATTGCGTGTCAGATCCCCAGCCCCGGCGACGTCCGCCGCGCCCACTTGCGCGATGCGGTCCACCGCCCCCTGCAACGCCAGCTTCCGGTTCATCCGGTACTCGACGCCGCCTCCCACTGCATAGCCCTGCGACACGTTCGTGGTGTTGCGCCACTGCGTGTAGTTCAGATCCGGCGCGGTGCCGTTGCGGAAGAAGCTGGCCGCCCCAAAGGCAGACAACTTCGCCGTGAAACGGTGCGCCGCCATCAGTGATGCGTAATCCGCCCAGACCGCGCCGGAGAACCCGCTGGCACCCACCAGATCGTGTCCAATGGCGAAGCCGATGTCCGACCGCTCTCCTTCACGCACCAGCTCCGCCGTCACGCGAGGCAGCCAGCCCCCGCGGGACGCATCCGCCGGCATGTAGCGCACCGGCCCGCCCCGGAGGGTGAGCGTGGTGGGCCGCGTCAGCCGGTAGCGCAGGGCCGCCGAAGCGCCGTGCGCCTGGCTGTAGTCCCCCGCGTACAGGAAGCCCTGATAGCGATACTCGGCGCCCAATGACATCCGGCGCGTGGTGCGGTACCACAGCTCCACCGACGGGGTGTGCGCGTAGCCCGCCTCCCGTCCCGGTTCGATGATGCGCGTGGCTTCGAAGCTGTAGTTGCCGCGCACGTCCATGCGGTCCGTCACCCGCCCCGTCATCCCCACCTTCGCCTGTGCATAGAAGGTGGGAGAGGTGGAGCGCGCCAGGCCGTCACGCGGCAGCGACGTGGGGTCCGTGACGCGGAACACCCTGGTGCTCGCGTCCAATCGCAGCCGGCGCGACAGCACGTTGCGCAGGCCGAAGCCACCCCGGTGATCCAGCGTCGTCTTGCCGGAGCCGTGACGGGCGAGCAGGTCCGCGGCGTAGAACGTGTCCAGCGTGAGCTGTTCGTTCTTCACGTCCAGGCCCACCCGGGGAGACAGCTTCGTCATGAACTGCCCGCCGGTGGCCCCTGCTCCGCCGCCCAGGCGCAGATCGTTGTCGAAGCGCTCCTCCGCCGTCAGGCGCAGCCGCGGCTCCAGGATGGTGGCCGCCTGAGCGGCCGGTGCGGCGATGAGACAGCCTGCAATCACTGCCCGCTTCCAGTTGCCCCTCACCGCCGCCCTCCCGTCCTTGCCCACGCCCACGCCCGTTTCCATATCGTCCGGATGTCTGTGTCTTGAGTTGCGTCCGCCCTGCATCACGGGACGACGACGGTGTCACCGGGACGCAGGATGACGTTCTCGCCGTTGGGGGAGACCAGGTCGCTGTAGCGCACCGGGATCTGCCCGCCGTTGCCGTCCGTGCGGATGACGACGATGCCGTCGGAGTTGGCGAAGTCGGTGAAGCCGCCCGCCAGCGCGATGGCCTGGAGCAGCGACACGCGGCCGCGCAGCGGGTAGGCGCCCGGGTGGGCCACTTCTCCCGTCACGAAGACGCGGGTGCTGTTGACCTCGCGGACGATGACCGTCACGCGGGGCTCCTGCACGTACGGCTGGAGGCCCGTCTTGAGCGCCTCGGCCAGCTCCGTGGGCGTCTTGCCCGCGGCCTGGATCTCTCCCACCATCGGGACGGAGATGAACCCGTCGGGCCGCACCGGCACCGTGCGCGACAGCTCCGCGTCACGCCACACGCTGACGTCCAGCACGTCCTCCCGACCAATGCGGTACGGCTGCTCCGCGTTGTCCACCTTCAGCGTCTGCTGGTGAGCACATCCCGACAGGAGGAGCATCCCCAACCCCATCCAGAACCCCGTGCGCCGCATTCCCATCTTCCGCTCTCCTTCGTTCACTGATGTCTGGCGACTGCTGTCCGTCCACCCGCCCTGCGGGCCGAGCAGCACGCTTCTGGCGGTGTCCCTTAGCAGCGCGTGTGCCAGCCTTCGCGAAGAGGGAAAACCCTTGGAATGCAGTGGGTTACGGCGTGCCACATCAGGCGCACATGGGGGGAATCGGCAAAAATTCCGGTCGCACCCGGGTGTTCTCCCCTGTGCTTTCTGCCGATCGCTTCCAACGGGAGGAAGAGGTTTGCCCACGCAAGCCCCTCCCACTTCCACGCGGATCCGCGCCCATGCAGTGCGCCCCCAGTGCGCGGACTTCGGCACGGGACTTGAAGAGGGGTCAGTGCGTTGAACGGTGGTACGGGTTCAAGGTTCCAAAACAGTCACGAGGGGGACAACGGAATGGGCAAGGCGGCTGGGGCGATGGGGTTGGTCTTCATGGTGGGTACCAGCGTGGTGGGCCTGATGGGCGCGGCGATGGGCACCAGCATTGAAGCCGGTGTGTTGGGCATGGTGGGTCTGGCCCTCTATGGGGGCAGCGCGCTGTTGAACGGCAAGGCGGCGGAGCCGACCGGGGTCGCGAAGCAGGCGTAGGCAGGCTGTAGGGCTGTAGGAATCACGGGGCCTCGGGCCTGGACGCGACGGGAAGCAGCGCTTCCCCGCTCCGACCCGGCGGCCCCGTTTCATTTTCCGCCCGGGGGGCTGAACCTCAGGGCTGGTGCCGCTCGGCTTCCGGCGCGCTCCGCGCTTCGGCTTCCGCGACCAGCGCGGGTGGCACGTCGGCGGGCCTGGGCGGCACCTCCGCTTCGGGCAGGGGCCGCTGGGCCTCCGGGGTCGCGGCCTCCTGCCGGCGCAGGCGCAAGGCGCGGCTCCACAGGGAGATGCCGGCCCAGACGGAGAGCGCCGCCGCCGGCACGGCCACCACCTGCGGACACCACAGCGCCAGGCCCGCGAAGGCCAGGGGCACCACGCCCGCGCCGAAGACGACCTTGGACTCCGTGCGCCCCAGCTCGCGGTGGTTGGCGACGGCGGCGCCCACCGTGTTGCCCAGGCGCATCGCGCCCGCCGCCGCGCGGCTCATGCTGCCCCGCCGGCCGGGCGCGCCCCGCTGCGAGCGCGGGAGCGGGTGCGGGTTCGCGCGCATCAGGCGCCGGTCCCTGCCGCTGAGCACGACCTGCGTCGCGTGCTCCAGGTCCTCCAGGTACATGGCCTCCATCCGCTGGGCGAAGGAGACGTCCTCCACCGCGACGTCGATCTCGGAGTTGCCCAGCCAGCTTGCGGGGTTGAGGTTGGACGAGCCCACGCGGGCCCACAGCCCGTCCGCCACCGCCGTCTTGGCGTGGAGCATGGTGCCGTTCCATTCATAGACGCGGATGCCCGCCTCCAGCAGGGGGCGGTAGCCGGCCTGGGTGAGCGGGCGCAGCACGGGGATGTCACTGCTGCCCGGCACCAGCAGCCGCACGTCCACGCCGTCGTGCGACGCGGCCCGGAGCGCCTGCACGTAGGCGGCGGTGCCCACGAAGTACGCGTCCGTGAGCCACAGCCGCTTGCGGGCCAGCGACGCGATGAGCTGATCCACGCGGAACAGGCCCGCGCTCCACGGCACCCCGGCCACCACGCGCAGGGCCACGTCACCCATCGGCTCGGGCGCGCGCGCGGACAGACAGGCCTCCTCGTCCAGCGGCGTCCCCACGGTGGCCCAGCCCTGCGCGAAGGCGCGCACGAGGTCGGCCACGGCCGGGCCGCGAATCACGAGGCCGGTGTCGCGCCACGGGGCCACCTGCTTCTCCGGGTCACCCACCCACTTGTGGCTCACGCACAGGCCGGAGACGAAGCCCACCTCACCGTCCACGGTGAGCGTCTTGCGGTGGTTGCGACCCAGCCACGCCAGGGGCCGATCAAACTGGAAGGGATTGAAGCAGCGCACCTCCACGCCCGCCTCGCGCAGCCTCCGCCAGAAGCGGCTGGAGGCGGTGCCCTGACAGCCCAGCCAGTCGTAGAGCACGCAGACACGCACGCCGTCGCGGGCGCGGGCCTCCAGCGCGTCCGCGAAGGAGCGGCCCACGGGGTCGTCTTCAATGATGTAGTTCTCGAAGAGGATGGAGCGCCGAGCCTGGTGGATGGCGTCCAGCCACGCAGGGTAGTTCTCCCGGGCGTCGCGCAGGATGCGCACGTCGTTGCCCACCACGAGCGGCGCGCCCGCGGCCCGGGAGAAGATCTGCTCCGCCAGCCCGCGCTGTGGCCCGCTGATGCCCGCTGCTTTCACGATGGCCACGCCGTTCCTCCTCGGACGGGAACCCAGGACACCTCTCTATAGGAGAAGCGCCCGCGAAGGTCCTGGGTGAGGTGGCCTCAAGGAAGCGCCGTCGCAAGGGACCGGGGCGCGGGGTGTCCTTCCGCGGCCCCATGACAGCCAGGGCCCGCCCTGCCCTTCGCCTGGCAGGCGACCTGGGGACGGCGTGCCTCCCGGCAGCCTCTCGGTTCCTTCTTCCTCAAGGACGCAGCCCATGGCCCTGGTGCTCCGCTGTTCGGACAGCCAGCAGGAGGGCGGCCGCCTCGTCCTCCCCACCCCAGGCACGGGACTGGACCGTGGGCCGTGTCCGGAGCCCCCGCGCGCCCCACCTTGGGGAAGGCGCTGGCGGCTGTTGTTGTCCAGTGACATGGCCCGCTCCGGCGGGATGGGCACGCCGCCGATTCCAGACGATGGGCGGCTGCCACTGCCCGGACAGACCGCGCTCGTGTTGACGAGCGAGGAGGAGACGACGGCGTGAATCCCTCGACCCCCGACCTGCCCCGCCTCTCGTTCGACTGGAAGGACGGCGCCGACTTCGGCGTCGGCGTGCACCACGAGTGGCTGGTGACCAACGGCCGCGGGGGCTACGCGTCCGGCACGCTGGTGGGGTGCAACACGCGCCGCTATCACGGCCTGTTCATCCCCACGCTGGAGAAGCTGGGCCGCACGGTGCTGATGGCGCGGATGGAGGAGGCCGCCTTCGTGGACGGGCAGCGCTACCGGCTGACGTCCGAGGAGCGCGCGGACGGCACGATGCTGGAGGACGGCGCGCGTCACCTGCGGCGCTTCCACCTGGAGGGGCTGGTCCCCGTCTGGGAATACGCGCTGGGGCGTGCGCGGCTGCGCCGCCGGTTCGTGATGGTGCACGGCGAGGACACGGTGTTCATCGAGTGGCAGCACCTGGCCGGCCCGGAGGTCACACTGCACCTGCGGCCCTTCCCGGTGCTGCGTCCCCACGACGGCCCGCTCCTCGCGGAGGTGGAGGATGCCATCGTCACGCTGCGGGGGCCGCTGGTGATGCTGCGCAACGGCGAGGACGGCCCGTCGATGCGGCTGCGGCTGTATTCGGATGGGCCCACGCCGTTCGTGAGCCTGGAGGAGACGTCGAAGCCGCAGCACCTGCGCGTGGAGAAGGCGCGCGGCTATGACTTCACGGAGGTGCAGCACTCGCCGGGCTACTTCACCGCCACGCTGAAGCCGGGGGGCACGCTGGCCTTCGGTCTCACCACGGAGACCGCGGGGCACCTGGAGCGCGAACCCGCCGTGGTGTTCGAGCGGGAGCTGACGCGGCAGCAGCGCCTGCTGGAGCAGGCCCCGGAGCATGCGCGCTCCGGCATCCCGGCGCGGCTGGTGCTGGCGGCGGATCAATTCATCATCGACCCGCCCCGGCCCGCGGACGCGGCCTGGGCCCGGTCCATGGGACTGGACGCACGCAGCGTCATCGCGGGCTACCCGTGGTTCACCGACTGGGGCCGCGACACGATGATCAGCCTGGACGGGCTGACGCTGGCCACGGGGCGCTACCGCGAGGCGGCGGCCATCCTGCGCACGTTCGAGCACTACGTGCGGGACGGCCTCATCCCGAACTACTTCCCGGACGGGGAGAACGACGGCGTCTACCACACGGCGGACGCGACGCTCTGGTTCTTCCACGCGGTGGACCGCTACCTGGAGGAGACGGGGGATGAGACGCTCCTGCGCGACCTGTACCCCACGCTGAGCGACATCGTGGCGCACCACCAGAAGGGCACGCGCTTCAACATCGGGGTGGATCCGGCGGACGGCCTGCTGCGCCAGGGGCAGGAGGGCTACCAGCTCACCTGGATGGACGCGAAGGTGGACGGCTGGGTGGTGACGCCGCGCCGGGGCAAGGCGGTGGAGATCAACGCGCTGTGGTTCAACGCCCTCACGCTGATGGCCGGCTGGGCGGGGCGGCTGGACCAGGACGCGGCGCCGTTCCGGGCCTCGGCGGAGCGGGTCCAGGCCAGCTTCAACCAGCGGTTCTGGAATGAAGCGCGCGGGTGCCTCTACGACGTGGTGGACGGCGAGGAGGTCCGCGAGGACGCGCACGTGCGGCCCAACCAGGTCTTCGCCATCTCGCTCAAGCACCCGGTGCTGAAGCGGGAGAAGTGGGCGAAGGTGCTGGACGTGGTGCGCCGCGAATTGGTGACGCCCGTGGGCCTGAGGAGCCTCGCGCCGGGGAGCAGGGACTACAAACCGAAGTACGACGGCGACCTGCGCGCGAGGGACGCCGCCTACCACCAGGGCACGGTGTGGGGCTGGCTCATTGGTCACTACGTGGACGCGACGCTGAAGGTGACGCCGGACCTGAAGGCCGCGCGCGCGCTGCTGGCGGGCATGGAGGACCACCTGTCGCACGGCGGCATCGGTCAGATTTCGGAGATCTTCGACGCGACGGAGCCCTACCGCCCGCGAGGCTGCTTCGCCCAGGCGTGGAGCGTGGCGGAGGCGCTGCGGGTGTTCAGCAAGACGAACCTCGGGTGATATTCGCTCACCCCCATGACCCTGCCCAAGACGCACTTCCTGGACTCCACGCTGCGCTCACCGCTGATGCAGCTCCCCGTTCGGACGGCGGTCTTCGAACTGGATGAAGGGCGCATGCTCTTCTCTCCCGGCTCGAAGCTCACCCCTGAGCAGCTTCGGGAAGCCGGCCCCGTCACCGACATCGTGGCCCCCAGCCTGATGCACACCGGCGGCATGAAGGCCGCCGCGCAGGCGCATCCGAACGCGAGGCTCTGGGGGCCGGCCGGGGTGCGGGAGAAGCACCCGGAGCTGACCTGGCACGGCATCCTGGGTGAGACCCCGTGGCCCTTCGAGCGCGAGCTGTCGTTCCTTCCCATCCCGGGCATGCCGAAGCTGAACGAGAGCGCGTTCCTGCACCATCCCTCGAAGGCGCTCTACCTGACAGACATGGTCTTCAACGTCACCGAGCCCAGGGGCCTCACCACCTGGATGTTCTTCAGGGTGTTCGGAACCTACAAACGCTTCGCCGTGAGCCGGCTGTTCCTCCGGTTCGCCAAGGATCAGGTGGCGTTCAACGCGGCCATCCAGAAGTTCGCCGGGCTCGACTTCGAGCACGTGGTCCCCTCTCACGGTGAAGCGATGCTGAACGAGGGCAAGCCCCGGCTGCTCGCCGCGTTCCGTGAGCGCGGGCTGCTCCCGTAGCGTCGGAGGCGCTCCCAACTTCCGGGAAGCGTGTCGACGGAAGAACATACCAGCGGACAGGTTTGCCCTGGGGCCGGGCGCCATGCGGGGTGCACGCCAGGCCACCTCACCCTGGCCCCCGCCCCACTGCTCCTGTTTCCCGGGCTCCCAGGAAACATTCGGGTGCATATATAGTCACGCCACCCACTCCAAGAGAATCCAGAAGGTCATTTCTTACAAAGTGATGGGGGGTCGGAAACTCCCAACGGGGCATTTCGGAGAATGAGGAAAAGCTGGCGCCGAACCTGGTGCCGTTCCTTCGAAATCGGAGTCCGCCATGACCACGCCCATCGGCTACCGCCCGCCCCTGCCCCCCCCGCCTCCTCCCGCGCCGCGCCCTGTCGCGCCGACCGTCGCGAAGGGTGGTCAGCAGCCCGCCAACACGCCCGCGGGCTCCCGCGTGGACACGTCGGTGCAGGGCAACGTGCAGTCGAACTCGCGCAACGTGCTGAGCGGCCAGTCGAGCTTCGAGGCCGGCGGCTCGCGCGCCGAGGTCAGCGGCACCGGCCCCGGCGGCATCCAGACGGACGCCTACGTGCAGGGCCCGACGTTCAGCGCGGATGCCACCGTGGAGGCCGACATCGGCCTGTCCGGCATCGACGTGAACGTGCAGGTGGACGTGTCCGCCAACCTGGTGGAAGCGGGCGCCAGCGCCACCAAGACGGTGGACTTCGAGATCGCCGGTGAGCAGTACTCCGTCGAGCTGGACATGGAAGCGCTGGGCAAGATTGGCGCCGAGGGCGACATCAACCTGGACCTGCACGTCGGCACCGACGGCTCCGTGTCCATCAACGCCTCGGCGTCCGGCTTCGCCGGCGCGCAGGCCAGCCTCACGGGCTCCATCGAGCTGAAGCACGAGGGTGACACCCTGGCGTCGGGCAGCATCACCGCCAGCGCCAGCGCCGGCGTGAGCGGCGACGCCCACGCGAACATCGGCCTGGACGGCGGCAACCTGGAGTTCGACGTCGGCGTGGAGGCCACGGCCGGCCTGGGCCTGGGCGTCGAGGTGGAAGGCTCCGTCAACCCCGGCAACATCCTCAAGGCGGTCGGCGAGACGGCCGCCGCGGCCGGCGGCGAGGTCCTGGAGAACATCGCCGAGGGCGCCATCAACGCGGGCGGCGCCGTGGCGGACGCGGCCGGCGATGTGTTCAATGGCGCGGTGGAAGGCCTGGGCGACCTCATCGAGGGCGCCGGGGATGCCTTCAACGACGCCAAGGACACCGTCACCGGTTGGCTGCCGGGCTAGGCCCCCGGAGATTGCCCAGCCCTTCCCGGGCTGGGCTATCCTCTTGCCCCATGGCCGTCTCCAAACAGGCATCCTCCGCAGCGCAGTTGATGAAGCAGGGCCTCCTCAAGGACGCGGCCCGTGAATTCGAGCGCGCCCTCCAGACGGACCCGAAGGACGCCGCCGCGATGCTCGGGCTCGCCCGTCTGCGCCTCGCGCAGCATGACGAGCCCGCCGCGCGCGACATGCTCCAGCGGCTCGTGGCCCAGCACCCCACCCACCCGGAGGCGCTCAGCCACCTGGCCCGGCTGGACGCCGAAAAGGGTGATGCCCGGCAGCTCGCGGTGCTGGAGGCGCTCGCGTCCCAGCCGAAGGCGGGCTTCTTCGAGGTCGTCAACCACGGCCGCGGGCTGCTGGCCCACCACCAGTACACCGCCGCCATCCCCGTGCTGGAGAAGGCGCTCGCCCTGCAGCCGGGCAACGGGCAGACGCTGACGTACCTGGGCATGGCGCTCCAGGGTGACAAGCAGCTGGACCGCGCGCTGCGGCGCTACCAGGACGCGGCGGAGGCCAGCCGCACGGAGCACCTGCCGCTGCTGCTCGCCGCGCGCGTGCAGGTCCTCCAGGGCCACGTGGGCGCGGCGCTGACGACGCTGCAGCAGGCCATCCTGCGCAGCCCCCGCGAGCCGTCCCTCATCCGGGAGTTCGCCACGCTGTGCTTCTTCGCGGGCGCGCCCGAGACGGCCATCCGCGCCGCCATCGACCTGCGCATGCAGCAGCCGGACAACGCGGACGCCATCTACCTGCACGGCCTGGCGTCGTTCGTGGCCGGCAAGAACGAGGACGCGGACCGCATCCTGCGCGAAGCGCTGGCCAAGGTGCCGGACAACGCGCCCGTGCGCATCGCGCTGGCCAAGGTCCGCCGCCGGCTGGGCGACGACGCGGAGGCGCAGCAGCTGCTGGAGGCCGCCGTGGCCTCCGACCCGTCCGAAGTGGGCGCGGCCAACGACCTGGCGGTGCTGCACCTGTCGCGCCCTGGTGGGGCCGGAGTCGCCGCCGCGCGCGCCGTGCTGACCCAGGCGCTGAAGGCGCACCCGGAGGACCCGGGCCTGCACCTCAACCTGGCCCTGGCCCTGGCGGACACCGACAAGGCCCTGGCCCGGACGCACGCCCTGAAGGCCCAGGCCAGCACCGACAAGCACATCCGCGAGCAGGCGGACCGGCTCGTCACCGCGTTGGCGAAGTAGTCGCGCCCGGTGCACTCCGGGCCGCTGTCCTCGCGGCGGCCCTGCGCTAGGGTGCGCCGCCATGGCGACTGGCCGGTACTGGTTGATCAAGAGCGAGCCCTCCGTCTACGCGTACGCCCGGCTGGAAGCGGACGGCCGGACGGAGTGGACGGGCGTGCGCAACTTCGAGGCGCGCAACAACCTGCGGGCCATGACGCCCGGGGACCTGTGCCTCTACTACCACTCCAACGAGGACAAGGCCGTCGTGGGCGTGGCGCGCGTGCTCACGAAGCCGGGCCCCGACCCCACCGCGCCCGGTGAGGACTGGGCCTCCGTGGACGTGGGCCCCCTCGTCGCCTTCACCGTCCCGGTGACGCTGGCCACCATCAAGGCCACGCCCGCGCTCAAGGACTTCCCGCTGCTCACCCGCAGCCGCCTGAGCGTGACGCCCACCCCGGTGGAGCACTTCGAGCTCGTCCTGAAGATGGGCCAGACGAAGCTGCCGAAGGCCCCCGCCTCGAAGCCGAAGGCGAAGGCGAAGCCCGGGGCCCGGCCTTGAGCGCCGCGCGGGAAGTCCGGGCCGACTTCGACCGCGCGTCCATCGTGATGTACCAGGCCTATCCAGACGCCATCGCGGACGTGGCCGTGAAGCAGCAGAGGTTCGGCCCGCCGTTCTCCGTGGGGCGGATGACGTGGATCAAACCCAGCTTCCTGTGGCTCATGCACCGCTCCAACTGGGGCCACAAGGGCGGGCAGGAGCGCACGCTCGCGGTGCGCATCCAGCGCTCCGGCTGGGAGGAGGCGCTGGCCGCCGCGGTCCTCACCGGCTACGAGCCCCAAGTCCACGGCACCCCGGACGCGTGGCGCAAGGCGTTCGAGTCCGCGCCCGTCCACGTCCAGTGGGACCCCGAGCGCACCCTGCGCGGCGCGGGCCTCCCCCACGACAGCATCCAGGTGGGCTTGAGCCGCGCCGTCATCCAGCGCTTCGTGAACGATTGGACCGTCTCCATCACGGACCTGACGCCCCTGGTGCGCAAGCTGCGCAAGCACCTGGACGACGGCCGCGCGGACGCGGCGACGCGCCTGCTGCCCAGGGAGTCCGTCTACCCGGTGCCCCCGCAGCTCGCCCGCCGGCTCGGGATGTAACGGGATGACCGTTCCCTGACGCGAGTTGTTATGTTTTCGCGATGGCGGACACCCCGGACCTGGACACCCTGCGAGCAGCCCTCGAACGTGTCGACGACGACATCCTCGACGCGCTCCAGCGACGCATGGCCCTGGCGGACGACGTGGCGCGCGCGAAGCTGGTGACAGCCTGGCCCTTCCGGGATCCGCAACGCGAGGATCTGCTCCTGCGCAAGCTGCGCGGCCGGGCGGCCGAGCGCGGGTTGGATCCGCACGAGGTGGAGCGCCTGTACCGCGTCATCCTGGACATGTCCGTCGCGCGGCAGCAGGCGCTGGTGACGCGGCTGGACACCACGCCCCTGCGGGTGGGGTACCTGGGCGTCGAGGGCTCCTACAGCCACCTGGCCGCGCGCCAGCGCTATGGCCACCGTCAGGGCGGCGTGCTCCTCACGGGCTTCGACTCCGCGAGGCAGGCGGTGGAGGCCCTGAAGAAGGGCGAGCAGGACCTGCTGCTGATGCCCATCGAGAACACCACCGCGGGCACCATCAACGAAACGTACGACGTGCTCGCCGCGGGCGACGGCGTCATCACCGGCGAGCTGGTGAGCCAGGTGGACCACCGGCTGCTGGGCGTGAAGGGCGCGAAGCTGGAGGACCTGCGCGAGGTGCTGTCGCATCCGCAGGCGCTGGCGCAGTGCGAGGACTACCTGCGCACGCACGTGCCCTGGGCCCGCGCGGTGCTGGGGCCGGACACCGCCGTCGCCGCGCGCACCGTGGCGGACCGCAACGACGTGACGGTGGCCGCCATCGCCAGTGAGTCCGCGGCCAGCCGCTTCGGCCTCGTGGTGCTCGCCAGCGACCTGCAGCCCGGCGCGGACTTCACGCGCTTCGTGGAGGTGGGGCGCCAGCCCACGCCGCTCGCGCCGGACGTGCCGTGCAAGACGTCGCTGCTGGTGGTGCTGGAGCACCGCCCGGGCGCGCTGGGCCAGGTGCTGCAACGGCTCACGCAGCGCGGGGTGAACCTCACCAAGCTGGAGTCGCGCCCCATCCCCGGCGCGCCGTGGCAGTACCGCTTCTACCTGGACGTGGAGGGCCACGCGGCCTCCGCGTCCGTGACGGCGGCGCTGGAGGACCTGCGCCCCCTCACCTCGTCGCTGCGCGTGCTGGGCACGTACCCACGCGCGGAGCCCATCGATGGATGACGCCGCCCCCCGCCGCATCGCCTTCCAGGGCGAGCGCGGCGCGTACGGCGACGAAGCCGCGCGCGCCCTCTTCGGCCCGGCGGTGGTGGTGGTCCCCTGCCCTTCCTTCCGCGCCGTCCTCGAAGCCGTCGCCGAAGGCCGGGTGGACGGCGGCGTCGTGCCCGTGGAGAGCGCGCTCGCGGGGCCGGTGGCGGAGGTGGTGGATCTGCTGCTGGAGTTCACCCCGCGCCTGTCCGGGGAGCTGCGCCTGCGCGTGCGCCACTGCCTGCTCGCGCCGCCGGGGCGCTCGCTCGCGAGCCTCACCCGCGCGCTGTCCCATCCCCAGGCGCTGGCGCAGTGCTCGGGCTGGCTGCGCAAGCACCACCTCCAGCCGGTGCCGGAGGTGAACACCGCGGTGGCCGCGCGACGCGTGGGCGAGGAGGCCCCCGCGGGCACGGCGGCCATCGCCAGCCGGGCGGCGGCGGACCTCTACGGCCTGGCCGTCCTCGCCGAGGGCATCGAGGACTCGCCGGACAACGCCACCCGCTTCCTCGCGGTGGGCCCGGCCCTCCCGCCCCACCTGGGCTCGCGGTGGAAGACGTCCGTGGTGCTCACCCTGAACGACGGGCCCGGCGCGCTCGCGGGGGTGCTGGGGGCCTTCGCCGCGCGGGGCGTGAACGTCGCGCGGCTGGAGTCCCGCCCCGGCGGCGTCCGCGCCTGGGACTACCGCTGGTGCCTGGACGTGGACGGCGCCCAGGACGCGCCGCCCGTGCGGATCGCGCTGGACGAGGCCCGGAGCCAGTGCACGTCGCTCCAGGTCCTCGGCAGCTACGCGCTCAGCGACTGAGCTGCGCGGGGGCGGCGGCCTTGGAGCCCAGCCCGTCCCCGTTCTGCACCGCCTCCGTGTACGCGCCGCGCACGATGCTCGCGTAGCGCTGGAGCGCGCCCAGCTGCTCCAGGCGCAGCGCCTGCGGGCCGTCGCACAAGGCAATCTCCGGGTGCGGGTGGAAGTCCACCAGCACCATGGACGCGCCCGCGATGAGGCCCTGGCCAATGGCGTGGAAGATGTCCGGCAGCCCGTCCGGCGGAGCCTCCGCGCGCCCGATGGCGTGCGACGGGTCCACGCACACCGGCATGCGCGTCAGCCGGCGCACCACGGGCACGTGCGCGAAGTCCACCATGTTGCGGTGCGGGTCGCCCAGGTGCGTCTTCACGCCGCGAAGGCAGAAGACGATCTTCGGGTTGCCCTCGCTCGCCACGTACTCGCACGCGTTGAGGGACTCCTCCAGCGTGATGCCCATGCCGCGCTTGAAGAGCACCGGGAACGCGCGCTGCTGGCCAATGCTCTTGAGCAGCTCGAAGTTCTGCGCGTTGCGCGTGCCCACCTGGAGCATCACGCCCGTGGGGTGGCCCGCCACCTTGAGCGCGTCGTTGATCTCGTCGATGTGGCGCGGGTGCGTCACCTCCATCGCGACGACCTTGATGCCGTGCTTGCCCGCGGACTCGAAGACCCACGGCAGGCACTTGGCGCCCAGGCCCTGGAACTCATACGGGTTGGTGCGCGGCTTGTACGCGCCCATGCGCGTCGTCTGGATGCCGCAGCGCGCGAGCGCCGCCATCATCGAGTCCACGCTCTCCAGCGAATCCACCGCGCACAGGCCCGCGAACAGGTTCACCGACGTGTCGCCAAAGGACACGCCGTTGTAGTCGAAGCCCGCCGTGGTGCGCTGGCCGCCGTGCCGCCCGATGATCCGGTACTTCTGCGACACGCGCACCACCTGGCGCACGCCGGGAAGCTGCTGGAAGGGCTCCAGCGGGACCTGCGCGGTGGAGCCCAGCAGGTACAGCTCCGTGATGGTGGACTCGGCGCCCTGGACGACGTGCGCACGGGGGGTGACGCCCTCGTACTGCGAAGCGAGGTGGAGGACGGCGTTCACGACGGATTCGGGGGAATCCGGCTCGAGCATCACGATCATGCGAAGGGTTCTCCTGAAGAGGGACGTCCAGTCGGCATTCAACACCGACGGTGCGCCCTTTCCCTCCGCTTGAATATGGAAAGTTGAAGCAGGGCGGCTCAGGAGGAAGCGGGGCGCAGCCGGGTCGCCAGGTGTGTGTAGTGCTCCTGCTGGGTAGGGTCCCCCAGGTGCTCCCACACGTCCGCCAGGGCCTTGGCGGCCTCGACGTAGGCGGGGGACAGCTCGAGGGCCAGCTCGAAGACCTGGCGGGCCAGCCGGTAGCGGGCCTTGTCCGGGCGCCTGCCCTGCGTCAGCAGCGCGTTACCCAGGTGGTAGACCTCCACGGCGGCGGCCTCCCGGTAGCCGGGGGTGGGGTTGAGCTGGACGGCGCGCTCCATCAGGAGGGCGGCGGCCTCGGGCTCTCCCAGCTCCAGCTGGCACAGCGCGGCTTCGCGCAGGGGGTCGGCGGCGGCGGGGTCCAGCTCGCTGGCGCGCTGGAAGCCCTTCAGCGCCTCCGCGGTGCGGCCCAGCTGCTTGAGCGCGGACGCCTTGGCGGTGAGCGCGGGGAAGTGGCGCGGATCCACGGCGAGGACCTGGTCGAAGGATTGGACCGCGGCCTCGTGGTTGCCGGCCATGGAACGGTGGACGCCCTCGTTGAATGCCGCGAACAACAACGACCTGGACATCGTTCCCCCAGGGAACAGGTTGCCGGGGCCGCGCGTCAGCACGCGGCCCGAAAGCGCAAGCCTGTCACCGGGGGACGCCGCTTCGCAAAGCCCGTCCCCTTTTCCGGCTGATGGCACCCATCGCGTTCGGCTGATGACGCGCGCGCACCTCGTGGGAACGACCGTTTGCGCCGTCGGACATTCGCCACTGTCGGAAACCGGCACGACGGGCCTCCCCCTGGAACGACCGCGCGCGGAGTCACCCCCGCGCTTCCTCCTCCAGGGCCGCGATGAAGCCGGTGGTGAAGTCCGGGTAGCGCAACGTCCAGCCCAGGGCCTCCAGCTTCGCGCCGCGGATGGCCCGGTCCCCGCGCAGGGACTCATGGAGCGACGCCAGGGGAACCCGGGGCGGCATGGGGAGGGACAGCTGCTGGCAGAGCCAGGAGGCCGTCTCCTCCTGGGTCGCGGGGCGCCGGTCGGCCACGCAGTACACGTCGCCGGGGGCCCCGCGCTGGAGCACCACGCGGATGGCCTCCACCAGGTCGTCCACGTGGACACGGGACAGCCGGCCCCCGCCGGACTCAGGGATGCGCAGCGTGCCCGCCTTCAGCCGCCCGGAAGTTCCGCGCCCCGGGCCGTAGATGCCCGCGACCCGCATCACGCTCGCCCCCAGCGGGAGGAAGTGCGCCTCCGCCTCCAGCCGGGCCCGGGCGTTCGAAGACGTCGTGTCGACCGGCGTCGCCTCATCCACGGGACCGCGCGCGGAGCCATACACGCCCGTGGACGACAGGTAGACGAGCCGCGAAGGCCGGGCCCGCGACAGCACGTCCGCGAAGCGCGCATCCAGTCCGGCCTCGGGGGGCACCGAGTCCACGACGTGCGCGCCCCCGGCACGGGCCAGCGCCTCATCGAGCGACAGCACCCGGACACCCGCGCCCTCCAGCACCGCGCGGCGCGCGGCATCCCGGGTCGTGGCCAGGACCTCACGGCCGGACCTCACCTCCTCCAGGGCGAAGCGGGTGAGCGTGTAGCCACAGCCGAGCAGGACGAGCGGAGCGGTCATGGCCTCCGCGATACCGGGCATCCCCCGTCCCGCGCAAGCAAGCGGCCCTCCTTCCGTCATCCGGAAGGAGGGCCGTCTCACTCAAGAACTCCGCCCGCGCCCTTCGGGGGCGCGAGGACGCGGCGCTAGAACTCGGCGCTCGCGCGGGGATCGATGATGCCGCACTCCTTGATCTTGTAGAGCAGGGCCTTGTAGCTGATGCGCAGCTTGCCGGCGGCGCGACGCTTGTTCCACGCGGTGCGCTGGAGCATGGCCAGTATGGCCTCGCGCTCGGCGAGCATCGCGGCGCGCTTGCCAATGTCCTTGAGCGACAGCTCCCCGGCCGGAGGCGGCGGAGGCGGCGGCTGAGGCGCGTCGAACGGGTTGGCGTAGCGCTGGGGCGTCACGGCGTTGAACGGCGAGGCGTCCGTCACCAGCGCCACCGGCGGGGGCGTCATCGTGCCGCGCGCGGGCATCTCCAGCACCTGCACGCCGGAGTTCGAGGAGGCCCCGTGCGACGGAGGGGCCGCGAAGACGCGGGCCGGCTCGTCGTAGTGGCGCGAAGGCGGAGCGCTGAAGTCGTCCCCCGCGAAGGACGTGGGCAGCGACGGGGCGCTCGCCGGGGTGCGGCCACCGCCGCGGATCTCGTCCAGCACCAGCGTGGGGTCCTTCAGCACGCACAGGCGGCGAACCATGTTCTCCAGCTCGCGCACGTTGCCCGGCCACTCGTAGTCCGTGAAGGCGTGCAGCACCTCCGTCGGCAGCTCGGAGACGCCCGACATGAAGCCCTTGCCGTACTTCTTCAGGAAGTGGTCCGTGAGCGGCACCACGTCCTCGCGGCGCTCGCGCAGCGGCGGCAGGCGGATGGCCACGACGTTGAGGCGGTAGTAGAGGTCCTCGCGGAAGTTGCCGAGCGCGATCTCCTTCTCCAGGTCGCGGTTCGTCGCCACCACCACGCGGCTGTCCACGCGGACGCTCTTCTTGCCGCCGACGCGGAAGAACTCCTCGTCCTGCAGCACCTGGAGCAGCTTCGCCTGGAGGCGGATGGCCATCTCGCCAATCTCGTCCAGAAAGATGGTGCCCTGGTCCGCCAGCTCGAACTTGCCCGGCTTCTCCGCCGTGGCGCCCGTGAAGGCGCCGCGCTCGTGGCCGAACAGCTCGCTCTCCAGCAGCTCCCCGGGCAGCGCCGCGCAGTTCACCTTGATGAAGGGGCGGCCGTGACGCTGGCTGCGCGCGTGGATCTCCCGGGCGATCACCTCCTTGCCCGTGCCGGACTCACCGAGCAGCAGCACCGGCACGTCCGTGTCCGCGATGCGCTCCACCAGCGCGCGGGCCCGGCGCATGGCCGGCGACGTGGAGATGAGCACGCGCGCCTCGGCCGCGGCCTCCGCCGACGTCAGCATCACGCGGGGCGCGGGCGCCGGCGCCGAGATCTGGCGCTCCGGCACGCGGGTCCCCAGCGCACGCGCGAGCACGTCCTGCAGCTCGTCGTTGCCAAAGGGCTTCGCCAGATAGTCGGACGCGCCCATCTTCAGCGCCCGCACCGCGTCGTCCGCGCCGGACAGCGCGCTCAGCACGATGACCGGGGCGTTGCCGCCATTGCCGCGGTAGCGGCGCAGGACTTCCAGGCCGCTCATCTCCGGCATCACCACGTCCAGCAGCACCGCGTCGAACGAGCCACCGGAGAGCATCTCCAGCGCCTGCGAACCGCTCGACGCACACCGCACCTGGTACCCCGAGCTGCCCAGCAGCTCGGACAGGAACGTGCGCACCGACTCTTCGTCATCCACCACCAGCACCGCGATCCGATCCATCCCCACGCCTCCGCTCGCCCTGTGCATCAAATCCTCGTGAACTTCATCAAACCGACAACAGTCGGGTCGGACCGGCCGCCCGCCGAATCTCGCGTGTACGCCTCAACGTCTGCAGTGCCGCGCTCAGCAGCTGGGTGGGCGCCCCCACCGTGTCCGGGAAGCTCACCGCCCCCAGCTCCAGCGCCGTGCGCACCACGCGCCCCTCCATCTGGAACCGCGCCGCCTCGAACCGGGCCTCCACCCGCGCCAGCACCTCCGGCACCGACTCCGCGGGCGTGCCCGGCAGCAGCATGGCGAACTCGCTGTCCCCCACCCGCGCCACCGCGTCCGCCTCCCGCACCGTCTGTCCCAACACCACCGCGCTGTAGACGAGCAGCCGCTCCGCCATCGCCTTGCCGTGCTCCTTGCGAAGCGCGCTCCACCCGGCCACCTCCGCCGCCACCACGGAGAAGGTGCCCCCGTAGCGCTCCGTCCGCCGGGCCTCCAGGCCGATGAGGGCCAGCAGGAAGGGCCGGTTGTAGAGCCCCGTCACCGGATCATGCAGCGCCAGCGCCGTGCCGGCCTCCTCACCGGTCGCCGCGCGCTCCACGGACTGCTTGAGCCGCATCTGCGCGTGCAGCTTCATGGACAGCTCCGCGCCGTCCACCGCGCGCGGCACCACGTCCACGCACTGCCCCTTCTCCACGCAGAAGCGCCACGCGTCCCGGTCGTGCGAATCCACCAGGTACATCATCGGCACCGTGCCCCGGCTCACCTGCCGCAGGCGCCGCGCCGTCTGCACCGCCGCGTAGTCCGGCGGCTGCGCGGCCAGCAGCACCGCGTCCGGGCGGATCACCTCGAAGAGCGGCACCGCCGCGTCGAAGCGCGTGAGCGGAACCACGCGGAAGCCTGCCTCGCCCAGGAGCGCCCGGGTGCGCTCCAGGTCCTCTGCTCGCGGCTCCACCAGCAACACCGTAGGAGGCTGCCCCGACTTTCCCGTCCGCTTGCGCTTCAGACCCACCGCCGTGCCCTCCTTTCCAGCATTTTCTGCCCCACCCGCCCTCCTGACCGCCCAGATTTACAGCCTCATTCCTCTTGCGCCCTTCGTATCCCCCCGGATTTCTTGATGAAGGGCACTTTGTTACCCATCCTGGCCCACGGTTTTAGCAATGGGTGTGCCATTCATCACCTCACGGAGGAGCGCTTCGAGGACCGGGGCCTCCACGCGGTGCTTGAAGGCGGGGGTGCCGTCAATCAGCACCACCGGGATGTCGTTGCGCCAGGTCTCGAAGAGCTCGGGGCTCTGGAGGATGTCGGTGACGTAGAGCTCGAAGGGCAGACGCGCCCTCACCTCCTCCACCACCGCGAGGGCCTTCTCACAGAGGGAGCACCGGGGTTTCGAGTAGATATCGACACGCATGCGTTGCAGGATGCGCGCGCGATGCGCGGCGTGTCTGGTGATTTTTCGACGATGCCCCTCAAGGACCTGGTCGTCCACCTCGGGAATCGCCGGGCCACCGGCACCCTGAACGTGGAGCGGGGAGACGTGCGCAAGCAGTTGCTGCTGCGCGACGGGCACGTCATCACCGCCAGCTCCAACCAGCCCCGCGAATACTTCGGTCAGTTCCTCATCAACATGGGGCACCTGACGGAGGACCAGTTGGAGCGCGCGTTCGCCACCCAGGCGCAGACGCAGATCCTCCTGGGGAAGATTTTGACGATGACGGGCTCGGTGTCGGAAGCCACCGTGCGCACCACCCTCTCCCACAAGTTCCGGGAGATGCTGCTGGACGCCTTCACCTGGGAGGAAGGCGGCTTCGACTTCCGCGCCACGGACGTCGCGCCGGAGCTGGAGGGCCTGGACGTCAGCGTGGACCTGCTGGACGTGCACCGCGAGGGCGAGTTCCGCGAGACGGCGTGGCAGGCCATCCGCGCGGTGTTCCCCTCCGGCGCGGTGCGGCTGGAGGTGGACGAGCGCAAGCTCATGGACCGCAAGGCGGGCAGCCTGGATGACCGCATCGTCCAGCTGGCGAGGGAGGGCTTGAGCATCGACGGCATCGCGCTGGCGCTGCACGCCACCGACTTCTTCCTCTACCAGCGCCTGTACGCGCTCTACCGGCAGGACGCGCTGAAGGTGTCGGACGAGGCGCCCCTGCCCGCCCCGGAGCGCAGCACGCCCACCGTGGTGGTGGTGGAGGAGGACGACGACGACGAGAACGGGGGCGGCGTCATCGGCTCCGAGTCCTCGTCGGACGAGGTGCTCCAGGCGGCCCAGCTCTTCCTGGACGCGGGCAACCTGCGCGACGGCGAGGCCCTGGCCCGCCGGGCGCATGAGATCGCGCCGACCGAGCACACCCAGAAGCTGCTGCGCGACGCGGAGGCCCGGCTGCTCGCGGAGCTGCGCAAGGCGCTGATGGAGCCCTCGCGCGTGCCGACGCTGCGGGTGTCCCCGCCGCATCTGAAGACGCTGCCGCTGTCATCCCCGGAGCGCTACCTGCTGTCGCGCATCGACGGGAAGCGGGACGTGGCGGCCATCGTGCACGTCTCACCGTTGCAGGAGCTGGAAGCGCTGAAGTTCTTCCAGGGCTTCGTGGACACGGAGCTCGTGAAGCTCACCCTGCGTCCGCTGTCCTGAGTCGCGCCGCTCAGTGCTTGCCGGCGGCGCCGGCCGGGGCCGTCACCTCCACGGGCGCGGGGAGCCGCTCCAGCGCCAGCCGCAGGGCCTCGCGGCCCAGGTAGGAGCCGCGGATGCGCCACTTGGGCTCGTTGACGATGAGGGCGGCCACGGCCACGCGCGGGTTGTCCTTGGGCGCGAAGCCGACGAACCACGAGTAGTCGCGGAAGGGCTCGCGGTCCGCGAGCGTGCCCGTCTTGCCCACGGCGTCCTTCACCTGGAAGCCGCGCTCGCGGAACACGCTGCGCGCGGTGCCGTGGGTGACGGTCTCCTCCAGCATGCGCGTGAGGGCGTGCGCGGCGGTGGGCGTGAGCACGGGCTCCGGCTCCGGCATGGACATGAAGGGCTCCGGCTCCACCAGCACCGGATCCACCCAGCGGCCCTCGTTGGCGGCCACCGCGGCCAGCAGCGCGCCGTGCAGCGGCGACAGGTACACGTCCCCGAAGCCCGCGCCGGTGTTGGCCAGCGCGAAGCCGTCCTCCGGGATGTACGCCAGCGACACGTCCAGCGGCTGGGCGAAGGGGATCTCCCGGTTGAAGCGCATGCGCGCGGCCATCCGCTTGAGGGCGTCCGCGCTCAGGTGCTTGTTCGTCATCTTGGCGAAGATGACGTTGGCGCTCTTGCCCATGGCCAGCGCCAGCGAATAGCAGGCGCCGTCGCGGTCGCTGTCCTCCAACTGCCGCGCGGACAGGCTGCGCTTGCCGCCGTAGAAGCACGACTCCGTCTCCGGGGCCACGCCGGCCTCCAGCAGCGCGCTGCCGGTGACGATCTTGAAGATGCTCGCGGCGGGGAACACCGCGCGCACGGGCAGCCCGCGCAGCTCGGGCTTCGCCTCGGAGTGCTCGGCCATGGCCAGGACGCGGCCGGTGGAGGGCTCCAGCACCACCGCGGCGCCGTAGGGCACCTGGTAGTTCTGCATGATCTTCGTGAGCGACGCCTGGAGCCCGGGGTCGATGGTGAGCACCTGATCCGGCGCGCTCTTGGTCCCCTTCACGACGAGCTTGCCGCCATCCAGCTTCGCGCGCGCCACCAGGTCCTGCGCCCGGGGCAGCCCCTGCATCTTGCCGAACGGCGGCGCCTTCTCCCGCGAGGGCACCGGCGACGGCGGCACCATGCCGGGCTCGAACGAGACGTCCTCCTTCGCGGCCAGCGCCTCCGCCAGCGCGCGGGCATCCACGGGGCGCGTGTCCACGCCCTGCCCATCCGGAGCCGCGCCCCCGTCAGCATCCACAGCCAGGGAAGCCGCGACGTGAGCGCCCGCATCCGGGGCACCGGCCCCCTGCGCCACCGGAGCGCCAGCGTCCGGAGCCAACCCGGCCGTCGTCGCGGTCCCGGGGACGCGTTGCGCGGCCTCCACCCGCTCCACCAGGGCACGGGCGCCGGCAGGGCCCGCATCCGCTTCCAGTGCGTTCACCGCCGCGGCCAGCGCCTGGGCATCCGAAGGGGTGAGGGCCGCGGACGGCGCGCCCCCCGCGTCCGGGGCCGAGGCGCCCAGCAGCATCGTGAGGGGGAACAGCGGCAGGGCGGCGAGGAAGCGGCGAATCGTCATGCGTCGGGGCTCTCCTTGGGGGGCAGGGAGCAGGCCGGCGAATCGTAGCCGCTGAGGGCGCGCTGTCCACGGCTTGCTCCCTCGACTGCTGCCTTCGTCCAGGAGAAACCTGGGAAGGTGACCGGAGGTCCAGTAGGGTCCTGTGCACCTTGGACGGACCTAAAGAGATGGTGGTGATCTGGGCCGCGGAGCTGCGCCGGGCGGTGCGCAGCGGACGCGCGCTCGTGCTGCTCGGGCTCTACAGCATGTTCTCCGCGCTGGTGCTGCTCGTCGTGGGCTTCGTCACCCGCGAGCTGCAGACCCAGGTGAACGACAAGCTGATGGCCGCTGGCGCGGACGCGGAGGCCACCGCGCGCGCCGCGGACGAGATGCACCAGGGCGTCCTGGGCTTCCTCACCAGCAACGACACCGCGATGATGCAGGCCCTGTCGCAGGTGCCCATCGTCGTCCTGGTGGTCTTCAAGATCACCCTCTTCTTCCTGCCGGCCTACATCGCTCTGATGGGCTTCGACCAGGTGAGCGGCGAGGTGGGCCCGCGCTCCATCCGCTACCTCACGGTGCGCGCGCGCCGCTCGTCGGTGCTGATGGGCAAGTTCCTGTCGCAGGCCACGCTGCTGCTGGGGCTGGTGCTGATCATCGACCTGGCCATCTTCGTCTACGCGCGCATCCTCAACCCCGACTTCGCCATGGGGCTGTTGGTGGTGAACCTGCTGAAGTTCTGGGGCGCGACGATCGTCTTCTCGCTGGCGTACGTGGCCCTCACCACCCTGTGCTCCAGCCTGTTCCGCAGCCCGGCGGTGAGCCTCGTCTTCAACTTCATCCTGCTGTTCGTCTTCTGGCTGATGGACTCCGTGGGACGCGCGGTGGCGGACACCAGCCTGCTGCGCTTCGTGCGCTACCTGTCCCCGTCCTACTACTCGGGCAACCTGCTGCACCCGCAGCTGGCCGAGTTCGCCAGCAGCGGCGCGGCCTACGCCGCCTTCGCGGCCATCTTCCTGGGGGGCGCCTACGGCGTCCTGCGCGCGAGGGACCTGTGAGCGAGCTGGCCATTGAACTGACCCGCGTCTCCAAGCACTTCGGCCCCAAGGTCGCCGTCAACGCGGTGAGCCTCCAGGTGCGCCAGGGCGACGTCTTCGGCCTGATTGGCCCCAACGGCGCCGGCAAGACGACGACCTTCTCCATGATGTGCGGCTACCTCTACCCGTCCGAGGGCTCGCTCCAGGTGATGGGCGTGTCGCCCACCACGCCCGGCGCCCTCAAGGGCCGCGTGGGCGCGCTGCCCCAGGACGCGGTGCTGCCGCCGGGCTGGGAGGTGGGCGCGCTGCTCATGTACTGGGCCCGCCTGTCCGGCCTGCCCCAGCCGGAGCACGAAGCGCGCGGCGCCCTGGAGAAGGTGGGCCTGATGGAGGCCTGGCAGGTGCAGACCCAGGCGCTCAGCCACGGCATGGCCAAGCGGGCCGCCATGGCCCAGGCCCTCATGGGCCGCCCGCCCCTGGTGCTCCTGGACGAGCCCACGGCCGGGCTGGATCCGCGCATCGCCGCCCAGGTGCGTCAGGTCATCAAGGACATGAAGGGCACCCAGACCGTCGTCGTCTCCAGCCACAACCTCCAGGAGCTGGAGGAGCTGTGCGACGCGGCCGCCATCCTCGACAAGGGGTCGCTCGCGCAGGCGGGCACCATGTCGGAGCTCACCGGCCAGGGCGCCGAGTTCCGCGTCCAGATTGCCCGGGGCGACGTCATCCTCCCGGAGATCACCTCCCTGCCCGGCGTCATCGGCGCGCGGATGGAGGGCGCCGACGTGCTGTGCGTGCGCTTCGACGGCCAGGCCCACAAGGCCGAGGAGGTCATCAGCCGCACCGTGGGCCACCTCATCCAGCACCAGACGCTGATCCTCGGCGTCAGCCGGGGCCGCCGCCTGGAAGACCGCGTCCTCCAGCTCTTGTAGGACCGCGCCCCACGGACGCTCACCCCGCCTTGCGCACCCAGCCCACATAGTGGGCGCCCCGGCGCTCCAGGCGCACGAGCTCGTTGCCGGTGGCCTCGCACCACGCGGGCAGGTCCGCCTCCAGGCCCCGGTCGGTGGACACCAGCTCCACCAGCGTCCCGGGGGGGAGGCGCCGCATCGCCTTGGCGATCTCCAGGATGGGCACCGGGCAGAAGGCCCCGGAGGTATCCACGCGCACACCGGCTTCCATGGGCTCGCATCCTGACATGGACACCAAACGCACGCGGACATGCCGTGAGAGGGAATTTTGCTGCACCCCGCGTCGTTGTCCGCCCCTTCGGGACCCTCCAGACGTGGCGGATGCAGGCGGTCTTCGCGGCTTGCGTGTCTGGAATTCCCTCTGTTAAGTACCCCGCCCTTTCCCTACCCAGATACCCGCTTGGGCCCTCGGAGTCGGACCTATGGCGCAGGAGCATTCCCAACCCATGAAGCCCAATGTCATCGTGGCCCTGTTGGTGGGCCTGGTGCTCGGGTTCGTTGGCGGCCGTGCCGCCAGCGGCTCGAAGCCCGCCACCCCCGGCAATTCGCCCACCGTCGCGCAGGCGGCCAAGCCCGGCGCCCGGCAGGTGGACCCCACCGTCTTCAAGGTGCCCATCGACGGCGCACCGGTGAAGGGCAGCGTCAACGCGCTCGTCACCCTCGTGGAGTTCTCCGACTACGAGTGCCCGTTCTGCAGCCGCGCGCACAACACCGTCGTGCAGCTCCAGAAGGACTACGGCAGCAAGCTGCGCGTGGTGATGCGCCAGAACCCGCTGTCCTTCCACGCGCGCGCCAAGCCCGCGGCCCTCGCGGCGCTCGCGGCCGGTGAGCAGGGCAAGTACTGGGAGATGCACGACAAGCTCTTCGCCAACCAGAAGAAGCTGGATGAGGAGAGCCTGGAGAAGTACGCCCGGGACATCGGCCTGGACGTCGCCAAGTGGAAGGAGGACATGACCGCCTCCCGTCTGTCCGACGTCATCGCCAAGGAGCAGGCGCTGGCCTCGCAGCTGGGCGCCAACGGCACCCCGGCCTTCTTCGTCAACGGCCGCTTCCTGTCGGGCGCGCAGCCCATCGAGAACTTCAAGAGCCTCATCGACGAGGAGCTCGCCAAGGCCGAAGCCCTGGTGAAGAGCGGCGTCGCCCCCGGTCAGGTCTACGCGAACACCATCGCGAAGGGCGTCGAGCGCGCCCCGGCGCGTCCCGCCCAGGGCGCCGCGGAGCCCGCCGCCGCCGCGAAGAAGATCGAGATCCCCGCGGACGCGCCCTCCTTCGGCCCGGCCACCGCGAAGGTCACCATCGTGGAGTGGTCCGACTTCGAGTGCCCGTTCTGCAGCCGCGTGGTGCCCACGCTCAACCGCATCAAGGAGACCTACGGCAAGGACGTGCGCGTGGTGTTCCGCCAGCAGCCCCTGCCCATGCACGCGAACGCGAAGATCGCCGCCCAGGCGTCGCTCGCGGCGCACGAGCAGGGCAAGTTCTGGGAGATGCACGACAAGATGTTCGCCAACCAGCGCGCGCTGGACCGCGCCTCCCTGGACAAGTACGCCCAGGAGCTGAAGCTGGACACGGCGAAGTTCAAGGCGGCGCTGGACAGCGGCAAGTACAGCGCGAAGGTGACGGCGGACTCTGAGGCGGGCAGCGCGGTGGGCGCCAACGGCACCCCGGCCTTCTTCGTCAACGGCCGCTTCCTGTCGGGCGCGCAGCCCTTCGAGGCCTTCAAGACCCTCATCGACGAGGAGATCGCCAAGGCCGACAAGGCGCTCGCCGCCGGCACCAAGGCGGAGGACCTCTACGCCAAGCTGAACCAGGACAACGTGAACGCCGTCCCGGCCGCCCCCGCGGCGCCCGCCGAGCCGGCCGTGCAGAAGGTGGACGTGGGCAACGCCCCGGTGCGCGGTCCCGCCAAGGCACCCGTGACCATCGTCGCGTGGTCCGACTTCGAGTGCCCGTTCTGCAGCCGCGCGGTGCCCACGCTCGACCAGGTGGAGAAGGCCTACGAGGGCAAGGTGCGGATCGCCTTCAAGCACCAGCCGCTGTCCTTCCACCAGCACGCGAAGGGCGCCGCCCAGGCCTCCATGGCCGCCCACGAGCAGGGCAAGTTCTGGCAGATGCACGACAAGCTCTTCGCCAACCAGCGCGCGTTGGATCGCGCGTCCCTGGAGAAGTACGCGCAGGAGCTGAAGCTGGACATGGCGAAGTTCAAGTCCGCCATGGACAGCGGCAAGTTCGACGCGCAGATCGAAGCGGACATGGCCGCCGGTTCCGCCGTGGGCGCGAACGGCACGCCCACCTTCTTCATCAACGGCCGCACCCTCGTGGGCGCCCAGCCCTTCGACGCCTTCAAGAAGGTCATCGACGAGGAGCTGAAGAAGGCCGGCGTGGCCGTCGCGGCGGACGCGAAGTAGTCCGCCTCCACCCCACCGCCGTCTGAAGCACAGAAGGCCGTCGGCTCCCACGCTGGGAACCGACGGCCTTCGTGTTTCCAGGGCCTCAGGAGACGGCGATGGCGTCGATCTCCACCTTGGCGCCGCGCGGCAGCGCGGACACCTGCACGGTGGCGCGGGCCGGGGGCGCGCCGGTGAAGGCGCGGCCGTACACCTCGTTCACCTTGGCGAAGTCGCCCAGGTCGGTGAGGAAGATGGTGCAGCGCACGACGTGGGAGAAGTCCAGGCCGCTGGCGGCGAGCACCGCCTTGAGGTTCTCCATCACGCGCTCCGCCTGCGCGACGACGTCCCCGGGGACCATCTCCATCGTCTTGGGGTCCAGGGGAATCTGCCCGGACAGGAACGTCAGCTTCCCGGCGTCCACCTGCACGGCCTGGGAGTAAGGGCCAATGGCCTTGGGGGCGTCATCGGAGTGGATTGCCTTGCGCGCCATGCAGCACACCTCGGGTGAGGCGGCCCCGAAAGGACTGGGGGCCGCGGGTCCGCCGCGCGCTGTAGCACATCCGGGCCGGGGTTAGATTCGCTCGACGGAGTAGACGCCCGTCAACCGCTCGATGGAGCGCATCAGGTCCGTGAGCTGCTTGAGGTCGGAGATGGTGACCTCGAAGGTGTTCACCGCCCGGTCATCGCCGGTGGCCCGGCAGTTCGCCTGGGAGATGTTGACGCTCTTCTTGGAGAACGTGTGGGTGATGTCCGCCAGCAGGCCGGGGCGGTCCGCCGTCAGCACGCGCAGCGTGACGGGCCGCTTGAAGTCGCCCTTCACGTCCCAGGACACGTCCACGCGCCGCTCGGGGTCGGTGGCCAGGGCCTTCTCACACCCCACCGTGTGCACCGTCACGCCCCGCCCCCGGGTGATGAACCCCGCGATGGGGTCCCCGGGAACGGGGTTGCAACAGCGCCCGAAGCGCACCAGCACGTCGTCCACGCCGCCAATCTGGACGCCGCTGCGGCTGTTGCGGCCCACCAGCCGCTTGGCCAGGTCCGTCATGCGCGACAGGCCCGGCAGCATGGACGTGTTGCCGTTGCCGTTGCCGTTGCCCGTCCCGTTGCCGGCGTCCGGACGCGGGGGCGGCTCGACCTGCGCCAGCTTGTCCTGCGGCACGATTCGCTGCACCAGTTGCTGCGGCGTCACCTTGCCGTAGCCGATGGCCACCAGCAGGTCGTCCTCGACGCGGAAGCCCAGCTCCTCGGCGACCTTCTTGAGCTCGCCGGACTTCATCTGCTTGTTGAAGTTGAGCTGGAAGCGCTTGAACTCGCGCTCCACCAGCTCGCGGCCCAGTTGGAGGCTCTTGTCGCGCTGCTGCTGCTTGATGAAGCCGCGGATGCGCTGCTGCGCGCGGCTCGTCTTGACGAAGGTGAGCCAGTCCTTGGACGGGTGCGCCTGCGGGCTGGTGAGGACCTCCACCGTGTCGCCGTTCTTCAGCTTGTAGCGCAGGGGGACGATCTTCCCGTTCACCTTGGCGCCCACGCACCGCCCGCCCACGTCCGAGTGGATGGCGTACGCGAAGTCCACCGGCGTCGCCCCGCGCGGCAGGCTGCGCACGTCGCCCTTGGGCGTGAAGACGAACACCTCGTCGGTGAAGAGGTCCACCTTCACCGTCTCCAGGAACTCCTTGGGGTCCTTGAGGTCCTGCTGCCACTCCATGAGCTGGCGCAGCCAGGCGAACTTCTCGTCGTCCTTGGAGATGGGCGCGCGGCCCTCTTTGTAGGCCCAGTGCGCGGCGATGCCCTCTTCGGCGATCTTGTGCATCTCCGCGGTGCGGATCTGCACCTCCACGCGCTCGCTCAACGGACCAATCACCGTGGTGTGCAGGGACTGGTACATGTTGGGCTTCGGGATGGCGATGAAGTCCTTGAAGCGCCCCGGCACCGGCTTCCACATCTGGTGCACCATGCCCAGCGCCTCGTAGCAGGCGGGCACGGCGGGCGCGATGATGCGGAAGGCGATGATGTCGTGGATCTGATCGAAGTCGATGCCCTGCGACTTGATCTTCTTCCAGATGCTGTAGACGTGCTTGAAGCGGCCGCTGACGTCGCCCTTGAGCCCGCGCTCCTGGAGCTTGGCGCGCATCAGGTCGCAGGTGTCCTCGATGTACGCCTCGCGCTCCTTCTTGCGCTTGTTGAGCTGCTCCTCCAGCGCGAAGAACTCCTGGGGCTTCACGTAGCGGAAGGACAGGTCCTCCAGCTCCGTCTTGATCCAGGAGATGCCCAGCCGGTTGGCCAGGGGCGCGTAGATGTCCAGCGTCTCCTGTCCGATGCGGGCCTGCTTCTCCTCGGACATGTGATCCAGCGTCCGCATGTTGTGCGTGCGGTCCGCCAGCTTCACGAGGATGACGCGGATGTCCTGCGCCATCGCGATGATCATCTTGCGGAAGTTCTCCGCCTGCTTCTCCTCCTGGGAGAGCGTCGCGGACGCGGAGAACTTGGACAGCTTCGTCACGCCGTCCACCAGCTGGGCGACCTCCGGCCCGAACAGCTCCGTCAGCTCCTCCGCCGTGGCGAGCGTGTCCTCGATGGTGTCGTGGAGCAGGCCGGTGACGATGGACGCCTCGTCCAGCTTCAGCTCCGCGAGGATGCCCGCCACCTCCAGGGGATGAATCAGGTAGGGCTCACCGGACTTCCGGAGCTGCCCCTGATGGACCTTGGCCGAGTAGACGTACGCCTTCTTGATGATGTCCAGGTCGGGGTCCGGGTGGTACGACGCAACCCGCTGCAGGATGTCGTTCAGGCGAATCATCGAGGCGGTGACAATCGTAACTGCGTCAAACATCAGGGGCAACGTTCCCCTGGAACATCGTCCTTCCTTCACGGGCGTTGGAGTCGGGAGTGCCGGCGGCCCCGGGCTGCCGGCTTTCATTGACCCGACGTTTCACGCCCCCCTAGATTGGCCCTCCGTCCATGTCTCAGCTCCTGCTGTCCGCGCTCCCGGTGGTCTGCCCGCACTGTGACGGGTACAACCCGCCACGCTCGGCCACCTGTGTGCTCTGCGGCCAGGCGCTGGAAGAGGCCGCCGCCCCCCGCCCGACGCCCGCCCCCGTGGCGGCGCGCCCCGTGACGCCGCCCCCGGGCCGGCCCGTGGCGGTGGCCAGCTTCCCGCGCCCTGGAGAGGTCCCCGCTCCGGCGGTGTCGCCGCTGCACCCCAGCCAGGTGCCCCCCGGGCTCAAGCCCTCGGCGCGCACCCCGCCGCCCACCGCCGCCGCCGGCCTGATGGTGGAGGCCCGCCGCGCGCCGCCGCCCGCCCCCGGCGCACCCGGTGTCCCGGCCCCCCGCGCGGGCTACGGCCCGGCCCTGCCGCCCGCCAACACCCGCCCGCCCCCGCCGGTGCCCGACAGCGCCCTGCCGGGCCGCCCGAGCACGGGCAACACCCTGCCAACCACGGCCGACGGTGCCCCGCCCGCCCGCTCCAGCCCCCCGACCCTGCCCCCCACCGCCCCGGCGGCGCCGGGCCCGGTGCCCACGGGCTCCAACCCGGCCGCGCGCCCTCCTCCGGTGGCGTCGCGCTTCGGGCTGGCGGTCATCGCCGGGACGACGCGCGGCCAGCGCTACAAGCTGCCGGTGACGGGCTGCGTGGTGGGCCGCCAGCGCGGCGCCATCCTCTTCCCCGACGACGTCTTCGTGTCGCCGCTGCACGCCACCTTCCTGGTGAAGGACGGCGCCCTCTACGTCCGGGATGAGACGAGCGCCTCCGGCGTCTACGTCACCTTCTCCGGCACGGAGCCCCTGGCGCCGCGCGCCCTCTTCAGCGCCGGCCAGCGGCTGTTCCGCTTCACCGGCCGCGTGGAGGCGCCGCCGCCCGTCGCCGGCCGCCCCAACCTGTACGGCTCGCCGGTGCCGCTGGGCCAGGCGCTGTACGGCGTGGAGGAGGTGCACATGGGTGGCCGGGCGGGCCGGGCGGTGGTGACGGCCGCGGCGCTGCTGACCATCGGGCAGGCCCACTGCGACCTGGCGTACCCGCATGACGAGGGGCTCGCGGGCCGGCACTGCGAGTTGAGCCCCACCGCGACGGGCGCGATGCTGCGCGACCTGTCCGGCGGCCTGGGCACCTACGTGCGCATCCCCCCCGCCACGGAGCGGCTCCTGCGCCCGGGGGACCGGGTCCGCCTGGGCCAGCACGTGGTGCAGGTGGAGACGCTCGGCTGAAGCGCGCGGGCCGCGGCCCGGCTCGAAGGCGGGCCCCTGGCTTCGGAGAGGGCCGCCCTGGGTCCGGGGTCAGCCCTTCTTGATTCAGGGTGCCGAGGGGCGGGCCACGCCGCCGCTCAACCGCTGGTCGATGTACGCGCGCGCCTTGGAGTCCGGCATGTCCCGGAGGTGGCGCTCCCACCAGCCGCGCGCCTCGTCCGTCTGGTCGCGCTGCCAGTACAGCTCGCCCAGCTTGAGGGCCAGCTCCGCCTCCGGGTTGTAGCTGAAGGCTTCCTTGTAGCTCGCCGTCGCGCGGCTCAGCTCGCCCGTGAGCACGTCCCGGTCCCCGTCCTGCGTCAGCTTGCGGGCCCGGTCCACGTTGCGCGAGGCGCTCGGAATCTGCCGCAGGTACTCAGGCGCCTGGTTCGGATCCGTGCCGGCGTTGAGCTGCCGGGGCGCGTTGGCCGGCAGGTACGTGGTGCTCTCCCCGCCGCTGCCCGCGCCAATGCCGAAGTAGTAGACGAAGAAGCCCACCGCCCCCAGCACCAGCAGGGTGGTGAGCACCTTGAAGAAGAGGATGAACCCCTCCCCCCCCGCCGACGCGGACTCGGCGGTGCGGCTGATCCGACTGGCGTCGAGCGCCTGCGTGGCCTCCTCGGACACGGGCTTGCGCGCGTCCGGCAGGGCCCGCACCGTGGCCTCCACCGTCACGTCGTTCCAGCCGGTGTTGTTCCTCCGGGCGTCCTGGTTCTGGGCGGCCTGGGACTTGCGCGGAAGGGGCGCCAGCACGTTGGAGGCCTGCGGACGGCGGGGCGCGGTGTCGCTCGCACCGCCGCGCCTGCGCTCCTTGTCCACCGCGAGCAGCTCCGCCTTGAACGCCGCGGCGTCAGCCGGCCGGTCATCCGGGTCCTTGGACAGGACGCGCAGGATGAGGCGCTCCATGCCCGGGGAGATGCGCGCGTCCGGACGGCGGCGCGTGGGCGGGGGCGGCTCCTCGGTGAGGTGCTTGGTGGCGAAGCCCACCGCCGAATCGGACTCGAAGGGCAGCAGGCCCGTGGTGAGCTGGTAGAGGATGACGCCCACCGCGTACAGGTCCGAGCGGTAGTCCAGCACCGCGCCGCGCGCCTGCTCCGGCGACATGTATTCGGGCGTGCCGCACACGAAGCCCGCGCGCGTGAGGGCCGGGCCCTCGTCCTGCACGTCGGTGATCTTCGCGATGCCGAAGTCCAGCACCTTCACGAAGTCCGGCTCGTTGCGGCGCTGCTCCACCATGATGTTCTCGGGCTTCAGGTCCCGGTGGATGACGCCCGCGCCGTGCGCGTCCGACAGCGCGTTGAGGATCTGCAGGACGATGCGCACCACGCGCGCCTCGCCCAGCGGCCACTCGCGGCTGAGGATTTGATGCAGGTCCTGCCCGGACACGTACTCCATCGCGATGAAGAGCGCGCCGTCGTCCGCCTGACCGAAGTCCAGCACGCTGATGGAGTTGGGGTGGTTCAGCCGGCTGGCCGCCTTGGCCTCGCGCTGGAAGCGCGCGACGGTGCGCTCGTCCGACAGCAGCGTGTGGCGCAGGACCTTCAGCACCACCACCTTGTCGAGCGCGAGCTGGCGGGCCCGGTACACCTTGCCCATGCCGCCCTCGCCAATGAGGGCCTCGACCCGGTACTTGGAGGCAATCGTCTTGCCGACGTACTCGTCGCCGCCCTCCGCCGCGCGCAACAACGTAGCGCCGCAGGCGGGACAGTAGCGGGAAGAGTCTTCGGCGTCGGCGCCGCAGGAAGGGCAGTACACGTCAGCGTCCAGTGGGTGGGGCCGGGACTTCACCACGCCCCTCGGGTGTGGAGCAAGCCATGCGCACCGGGCCCCCAACGCCGCTCCAGCCTGCTAGAAGGGGGCCTCTCATGGACGCCGTGGACTATTGCCCCCGCTGTGACACCGAGAATTCCAGGGATGCCACCGTATGCCGTGCTTGCGGCTCGGCGCTGCGCTCCGGAACGATGGTGATGGCCGTGGCGCACGTCTCCTCGCGCCCGCAGGTGTCCATCCGCGTCGTGCGGGCGGACGGCGGCCCCGAGTCCCTCGTGCGCATGCAGCGCGACACCCTCACCTGCGGCCAGCAGGCGGACATCGCGCTCAACGACGACCCCTTCATCATGCCCGTGCAGGCCCGCTTCTTCTTCTCCGGCGCGCGGCTCGCCGTGGAGGACGTGGGCGGCGCCAACGGCGTCTTCGTGCGCCTGCGGCAGGAGCGCGAGCTGCCCGCCGGCGGAGAGCTGCGCCTGGGCCGTCAGCGCCTGGTGCTGGAGCCCATCCCCACCGCGGCGCTCGGGCCCGGCGGCACGCAGGTGTGGGGTTCACCGGATCCCGGCTACCGGCTGCGGCTCATCCAACTGCTGGAGGGCGGCCTGCGCGGCGCGGCCTTCCCGCTCAAGGACGGCGACAACCTGTTGGGTCGCGAACAGGGCGACATCGCCTTCCCCACGGACGGCTTCGTGTCCGGGCGGCACGCGCTCCTGCAGGTGAGGGGGGACCGGCTGATGGTGCGCGACGTGGGCTCGTCCAACGGCACGTTCATCCGGCTCGCCGGACCGACGTTCGTGGACAACGGCGACCACTTCCTCATCGGCCGTCAGCTGCTGCGCGTGGAGATCCAGCCCGTCGTCGCCTGAGCGGACGTCCCGCGTGGCCCCGTGACTTGAAGGCAAGGCCGCACGGCGCTTCCAGGCCCGTGCGGCCAGCACACTTCACGCTCCGGCGTCAGCCGTAGGACTTCTCCTTCTTCTCCTGCTCTTCCTTGCAGCGGATGCAGAGCGTCGTCACCGGACGCGCATCCAGACGCTTGGGGGAGATGTCCTCCTCGCAGCGCTCGCAGACGCCGAAGGTGCCGTCTTCCACGCGCTTGAGCGCGCCGTCGATCTTCTGCAGCAGGAACTTCTCGCGGTCCCTCAGACGGAAGACCATGGACTGGGTGTACTCGGAGGCGGCCTGGTCGATTTCGTCCGGCAGGTCGTCCGTGTCGAACGAAGACTCCTCCACCAGGGTCTTCTTCGCGCTCTCGAGCAGGCTCGCTTTGCTGTCCTCGAGCATCTTCTTGTAACGCTTGAGATCTTTCTGGTTCACAGCCTGCGCTCCAGGTGGGGCGGGTAGAGGGGGCCTGGCCCCTGAAAAAAAGGGCCCGAAAGCTTTATTCATGCACCTTGCAGTGTCAAGCTGACCTGCTTCAAATTGTAGTGCACGAGGGGCGGCTTGAGCGACAACACGAAGTTCGATCGGGAATTCTTGCGCTCGGCTCTGACACTGGCCGCCAAGGGCGACGTCGATCACTTCCTCTACATCTGTGACACACCCATTCCTCCCGAGGACCTGCGGGGTCGTCCTGCCCGCAAGAAGCTGGTGTACGCGGTGACGCTGGAAGCGCTGGCGCACGAGCACCAGCGCAAGAAGGTACGCGCGCTCGTCATTCCCGCCTACGACTACTCGCGCACCGAGCGGGTAAAGGTAGCGCTCGTGTCCGCGCTTTCCCAGGGCGCTTTCAAGGAAGGCGACCTGGTGTTGTGCATGACGGGAAAGGTGGGTCGGGCACCGGACACGTTGATGCAGATGCGCATCGGCGGTTCGCTGGACGACCGGCTGGCCATCGAGGGCGTGAAGCTGGGCGACGAGTTCAACTCGCAGGTGGTGGACGCGCTGCTCCAGTTGGCGCTCCAGATAGGCCAGGAGGGCTTCGAGGGTCACCCCATCGGGACCATCATCACGATTGGCGACCACACCAGCGTCCTGGAGAAGAGCCGGCAGCTCACCATCAACCCGTTCCAGGGCCTGTCGGAGGCCGAGCGCAACGTGCTCGACCCGAAGATCCGAGACGCCATCAAGAACTTCTCCGTGCTGGACGGCGCGTTCGTCATCCGCGAGGACGGTGTCGTGCTGTCCGCCGGCCGCTACCTGTCCGCCAACGACGACACGGTGAAGATTCCCCTGGGCCTGGGCGCCCGGCACGCGGCCGCCGCGGGCATCACCTCCACCACGCACTGCATCGCGCTGGTGGTGAGCCAGACCTCCGGGGCGGTGCGGCTGCTCAAGGGCGGCAGCATCGTGCTGGAGCTGCACCAGACGGCGCGGCGCTCCTGACGCGGGCGTGACTACTTCACGCGCTCGGGTGGCGCTGCGGCGCCGTGCTCCTCGCGGTAGATGTCCGCCAGGGCGTGCGCCTTCTCCACCTCGTCGCGCGCGGCCTCCAGCGCGAGCACCCGGTCGAAGCGCTCCACCTGCTCGCGCAGCGCGTCGGTGACGACGCCGCCCACGGCCATGCGCGCGGAGGCGCTCTCCCGTTCGATGCGCAGGTCCGCCACGCGCTCGCCCAGCTCTCCGGCCGCAGAGAGGAGCAGCCCCGAGTCCCGCTCCGCGCGGCGCAGGGACTCACGCGTGGACTCCAGCAGGCGTTCGGTCTGCACGCGGTCGCGCTCCAGCACGCCCACGCCCTTCGCGTCCCCCCGCTCCTGCGCCGTCTGGCGCCGGCCGGCGATGTCGGCCAGGCGGGCCGTGTAGCGCGTCACGCCTCGGGCCAGCTCCCCCTTGAGGGCGAGCAGCGTGGCGGCGGACTTGCGCACCTCCGCCGCCTGCCGCTCCAGGTCCTCGATGAGCCGGTCGAACGTGGCCAACGGATCCACGGACGCCGGGGGCGTCTTCTTGCGTTTGAGGAAGCCGAACATGGCGCGTGTCCTGGCCCGCAGCCTACCCGAACGGGCGGCAGAGCAGTCTCACCCGTTCCAGGGCGGCCACCACCGGGGGCGCGCCGCCGGACAGCACCGAGAGGTAGCGGGCGGGCGTCAGTCCATAGACGGACAGCAGGTGCTGCAGCAGCACCACGCTCTCCGTCGCGCGCCGGTCCGTGGGCGCCAGCGACGCGGCCTCCCCCACCGCCTCCAGGATGTCCGCCACGCGCGCGGCCAGGTCCGCGCCAGCGGCCTCCGCCCCCGGGGACGGCGCCGGCGCGGCCGGGAAGAGCGCGTCGAAGGAGGCCTCCACCGCCACGCCGGCCTGGGGCACGCGCCCCGCCGCCACCGCCTCCAGGGCGTCCAGGTGCGGGCCCAGCGCCTCCAGCGCCTCCAGCGTGGCGGGGACGTCGCGCGGCAGCAGCGTGCGCCAGGGCGTGTCGAACTCGGTGCGCGCCCAGCGGATCTCCTCGTCGGAGAGCGGGTGGTAGAAGGCGCGGCCCCCGGCGGCGCGCTGTTCGAGCACCAGGGACTTGAGGTCGGCGTTCTCCTCGCCCAGGGAGATGAAGCTCAGCGCGATGTCCAGGGCGCCCATCGGCGCGCGGGTGCGGCGGATGAGGTCCAGGTCCACGCGGTCCTCGCCGTCGGTGATGAGCACCACCGTGGCGCGGGCCAGGTACGGGTCCCTGCCCTGCGCGGCGCGGATGGAGTCGAACGCGGACAGGAGGGCCAGGGAGATGTCCGTCTGCCCCTCGGCGGGCGAGTCGCGGAAGAGCTTCTCAATCTGCCGCGTCGCCTCCGCGGCGGTGTCCACGCGGGCCAGCTCCGTGGGCACGTCGTTGAAGAAGCTGAAGTAGAGCGGATCAAAGGCCTCGTCGCGCCGTGCCTTGACGCGGAGGTTGTTGAGCTCCGCGATGATGAGCGCATCCCGGAAGCGCGCCCGCGCGCCATGCATGGAGCCGGACGCGTCACAGACGTAGACGCGCACGGCGGTGCGCTTCACCTTTCGGGGCTTGGGCGGAGGCGCGTCGTCCAGGTAGGTGCGCACCAGCTGCCGATGCGCGGCCAGGTCCTGGAGGATCCGCCGCGGGTCGGTGATGACGAACTGGTGGATCTCATCCAGGCTCCCCGTCGTGGAGAACGACATCGTCTGCGTCGGATAGGGCACCTGGCGCGGGACCGCTCGCGCGGCGGCGGCGTTCGACTCGACGATCTCCTCGGTGAGCGAATCCTCCACGTCGAAGAAGCGCGCGCACCCGGCCGCCAGGTCGAACGTCGCCAGTTGTTCCGGCTGGAGCGAGAACGCCAGGTCCGCGAGCCTTTCGTCCGGCGCGTCCTCCTCCCGCCCGTCCCCGTCCTCCGCCGCGTCGTCCGCCTCCCCCAGCCACCGGACCAGCGACTGCGCCTCGGCCTCCTCCACCATCCGCGTCAACCGGGGCTCCGGGGGCAGCAGGGGCGTCAGCGCGCCGCGGGCCCTGGACGCCAGCTCCGCGTCCCCGGCCTCCAGGGCGCGCTCGTAGAGGCCCTGCAACGACCGATAGGCGCCCCGGGGGTCCTTGTGGGCCGTCTCCCGCACGCCGCGCACCAGCGCTTCCAGGGAGCGCGTGGGCGGCACCTCGCGCACGCGCTCGCGCGCCTCCGCCACGTCGTTGCGCAACGCCAGGCTCCGCGCGCGATCCGCGTCCGTGCCCAGCCGCAGCAGCAGCTCATGGGCCAGGTCCAGGTCGCGTCGCTTCTGCACCAGGTCGATGACGTTCTCGCGCGCGCGCGTGGCCAGCAGCTCCGCGATGGCCAGCCGGGCGCTCACCGGCGGCCGCTGCCGGTCCGGCTCAGGCGGGCGCTCGAAGATTTCGAAGGGGGCCTCCTCCTCCAGCGGCTCCAGGGGACGTCCGAAGAGGTCCGCCACCTTCACCGCGCGGGCCAGTCGCACGAAGCCCCGGTCCAGCGAGGTGAGCGCGCCCGCCGGAAGCGCACCCGCGCGATGCGCCTTCTCCACGCGGCGCAGCGCCTCCTCGAACTCCTCCAGGGCCTGGGCCGCGCGTCCCGCCAGCCCCTGCGCGAGCACCCCGGCCCGGCCCCGCTGGGCGCCCAGCGCGAGCAGCAACCGCGCGTCCGCGGCGGTGTGGATGCCCACCCGGTCCAGCTCGCGGTCGAGCGCCACGAGCACCGGCAGGGACAGGTCCTCCGGCCCCTTCACCTTGCGCCCGAAGGGCCAGGACCAGGCCGGGGCGCTCCGGCCCGGTGCCGCGGGCTGCCGCAGCCCATCCAGGCGCTGCCTCAGCGGGGTGAGTCGCCGCGCCAGCACGTCTCAGCGCCGCCTTCCGTCCAGGGGCGTCACGCTCACAGCGCGGCCCGCCGCTCCAGCACCTGCCGGCTGAAGCGCCCGAAGTCCTCGTCGATGCCGCGAAGCTGGGTGGTCAGCTTGCGCGCGCTGCCTCCCAGCTCGCCCGGGAGCGCCTCCAGGATGCCCAGGGTGGCCTTGAGCCGCACGAGCTCGCCCTCCTTGAGCGCGAGCAGCGGGAAGCGGCTGCGCACCAGTCGCTCGAAGGTGCGCTCCGCGTCGCCACGCGCGGTCAGGGACTCCGGGGTCGGCAGCGCGGACAGCAACTGCGTCAACCAGCTGCGCAGGTACTTGATGCGGGACTGGAGGAAGGACAGCTCCGCCTCCGCGATCGCCGCGCGCACCGAGTCGGAGAGGAACGCCGCCGCGGAAGGGGGACGCGCCGCCATCAACTGACTGTCCAGCCCCACCAGCGCCGCCAGCTCCCCATCCGGCGCCTGCGTGGACAGCTCGCCCCGGTAGTAGGTGTACGCCTCGCCACTGAGCACCGCCGTGGGCGCGGGCGGGGGACTGGCCACCTCGCGCGACAGCACGCGGGCGTGCTCCCGAAGGCGCGTCTCCATCAGGTCGCGGCACTCGACGAGCACCGGCTCGGCCGTCACGCCCTCGCGCCGCAGGTTCTCCGCCACCGCCTGCACCGCGCGGCCATACTGCTCGATGCGCTCGAACGGGGTCGCGCCCAGCACCTCGCGCGCGTACGCCACGCTCAGCGGCTTGAGCAGCTCCTGCTTCAAGCCCGCCTGCGAGGGGTCCAACGCCGTCAGCGCCTTCTCCAGCTGCGTGAGGCGCCGCGAGTCCGCGGAGAGCGCATCCAGCGGATCCTTGCGCCCCCGGGACGCCCCCGCGGGGAACGCCGCCGACACCCGCCGCCGCAGCGCCGTCACCACCCGGAGGCGCGTGTTGCGGTCGGCCTCGCGCAGCGGCTCGTGCAGGGCGGGCACGGTCTCCGTCAGGAGCACCGCCAGCGAGCCCATCACCCCCAGCTCCTCCTCCAGGTTCTCCGCGAGCCCGACCAGCCACTCCATCTTCACGCCGTCCTCGAAGGCCAGCCCCTCCGCCGCGGACGCGCTCATCTCCAGCGCCTGCTCCAGGAACCGCGCGGACGCCTCGCACAGCGCGGCGTGGCCCGACCGCAGCTCCGGCACGGCCCGGCACAGCTCCAGGACGTCGCGGATGGCGGTGAGCAGCGCCACGCCCCCCCTCCCCTCCCCCTGCCCCGCCATGCCCCGCGCCAGCCGCTGGTCCAGCGCCGCCACCAGCGCTCGCGCCGCGACCAGCAGCGGCGCCCGGTTCTGGCCGTGGCGCGGGCCCGGCACCAGCTTGGCCAGCACGCCGCGCGCGGTGCTGGACACCACGCCCGCCTGCCAGTTGCGACTCAGCGCCTCCGCGGCGTTCACGTCGTCGGTGGCCGCGAGCGTCGTCGCCTCCCGCTCCACGCCCCCGCCCAGCTCCTGGCGCACCTTGCCCAGCACCTCGTCGAAGGTGCGCTGCTCCAACCGGACGATCTCCAGCTGCGCCCGCTCCCGGGGGTCCACCGCCGCCTTGAGCAGCGCGTCCGCCTCCGCCGCGGGCGGGCCTCCGAGCAGGAAGAACCAGCGCAGCGCGTCCAGGTCCTCCACCGTCGCCTCGAGCGACCGGTCCGGGCGGCGGTAGATCTGATCGCGCACCACCGCCGCCTTCAGCGTCCACAGCGCCTTCACCACCGACCGCTGGGAGAAGTACTTCGTGGGCACGTAGTCCGGTAGCTTCGACACCTGCGCCACCAGCGAGCGCTCCAGCGCGTCCGTCAGCATCTCCACGCCTTCGAGCACGTTGCCGGGCACCTTCACCTGCGCCACCGCGTCCTGGAGCAGATCCAACTGCTGCAACGTCAGCGTGGCGCGCAGGTCCGGCCGCGTTCCGTGCACGAAGCGGTGCAGCATCGCGGCGCGGCTCTCCCGCCGGGCGAAGGCCTTGGGCACGAAGCAGATGAAGCTCAGCCGGTCCGCGAACGCCAGCAACAGCTCCGGCGAGCGCGCGAGCACGTCCGTGAGGTAGCGGTTGCTCGTCATCACGACGCACTCGGTGCGGCCGGCCGTCACCTTGCGCCCGTGCTTCAGCTCCCGCTCGTACATCACGTTGAGGATGGAGCGCAGCAGCATGTCCCGGCCGTCGAAGACCTCGTCCAGGAACGCGTGCACCGAGCCCAGCATGCCCTCGTCGGTGAGGTACTCCGTGCGCCCCGTCTCCGTGAGGACCTTGAAGTCCACCGGCCCGATGAGGTCCGTCTGCAGGGTGGATTCAGCGATCTGCTTGGAGAACAGCGAGGGCAGCCCCGACGTCTCGTCGGTGATGCGGCCCAGGACGGCGCTGGCCACCGCACTCTTGGCCGTGCCGGGAGGCCCCACCACCAGCACGTGCTCCCGGCACAGGAGCGCCAGCTCGATCTGCGTGAAGAGCGTCTCGCGCTCCAGATACGTCTCCCGGAGCTCCCCGAAGAAGCGACGAAAGCACTGGGCGGCCTGCAGGTAGGGAGGAGGCGAGGTCACGGAGGGCCCGAGGAGAGCGGAGAAGGACGCATGCTACCCGCCCCCCATCCCCTATTTGAAGTGCACCGCGCAGGCCCCGTCGGGGCAGTTGCGACCCGCGATGCGGAAGCGGTAGCGGGCCACCATCCCATAGACCACGTCCGAGAGCTGGCGCACCCCCGGCACGTAGTACACGTAGAGCAGCCGGCCCAACGGGCGTCGTCCCAGCGCCCGCACGATGGCCTCCGCCCCCTCCAGGACCCGGCCATCCGCCTGGATGAGCTGCATGGCCTTCTCGCACCGCTCGGCGGTGACGCCGGGGAAGGCCTCCAGGACCCCCTCGTCGCGGAACGAGAGCAGCTGCGTGCCCTGGTTGCCCACCAGCTTCCGCATCTCCCTGGCGGCCCCACTGCAGACACGGCAGTGGCTGTCGTAGAGGACCACGTCATGTCCCGGCGGCGTTGTCTGGAGCGTCGTCACGCGTCACCTCCCCACGGGCTTCCCTGTCTTCTATGTCAACGGACTTTGAGCATGTCATGCAGCTGGCCATGCACGCTGCGCCAGATGTCGTGCTGTCGTTCAATGGGATCCATCAGCGCGAGCCCCACCGACGTCGCCGGGGAGCTGCCCTGGAAGGCCGAGTACTGTCGGATGCGCGTCCCTCCGGTGCCGTCGTCATCGAAGATGAAGCGGTTGGTGCCACGCAGCGGGTGGCCGTCCAGCGTCGTGATGTGGACGGCGCGCTGCTCCGCGTCGAGCTTCACGGTGATGGGCGCCCACACCGGCGGCGGCCCCTGCTCCTCCAGGAACAGCCGGGCGCCATCCGTCAGCGCGCTGGCCGCCGGCCGCAGGAAGATGCCCGCCGCGCCGAAGAGCAGCTCGGGGTGGCCCACGAAAGCGGCGTAGGCGTCCTTCGCGGACACGCCCGGGATGGTGCTGGTGTAGTCCGTCAGCGACGTGGGCGCGCCCGCGATGGGAGGACTCGGCTCCAGTTGCCCCAGGTGCTTGCGCGCGTAGGCGTCCATCGCGGTGCCCACGTCCAGCGTCACGCTCACCGCCGCAGCCTGGGTCTGCTCCAGGAGCAGCGCGCCCTGCTTCACCTGCTCCTTCAGGGACCCCGTGGGTCGGGGCGGAAACGCGCCCCCCACGCCGAAGTCGAAGCCGTTGTCCTCCCGCGCCCGGGAAGCCACCGGGGAGGCCCGCGCGGAGGTCGCGGCGGGCACGCCCCCACCCCGGAACACCTCCACGGAGTTGGACGGGGCCGACGTCACCGGCCGGCCAGCGGGCTCCGCGCGCGACGGGGCGGGGCCGGACAGGACTTCGGGAGCGGGGGCTTGGGGCAGGACGCCGGACAGCAGGGACTCGATACGGGACATGGCGGGACACCTTCCGGGGGGCAGCGAGGAACCCGCCTGCTCCTTGCAGCACCACCGCCAGCCCGGACCGCGTGAAATCGCGGGGTTGTCCTCCCCCTTCATCCTGCGCCCGGCACTCCCATCCACGGCGTGGGAAGCGACCCGGGCAAAGAAGAAGGGCCGGCGCCCCTCGTCGGAGCACCGGCCCTGGAGCTTCAGCCCCCGCCGCATTGGGGCGGGGGCCTCATGGCCTTACGACTGGCGGAACTCGGCGTCCACCACGTCGTCCTTGGCGGACGGCTGGGCGCTGGAGCCCGGCGCCGCGGACGGCTCGCCACCCGGAGGAGGCGTGGCACCCGGCGCGCCTCCGGTGGCGCGGTACATCTCCTCCGCCGCCTTGAAGCTGGCCTGCTGGAGCTTGTCCAGGGCCGCCTTGATGGCGTCCTTGTCCTGGCCCTCGCGGACGGAGTTCAGCTCCGCGACACCGTCCTCGATGGCCTTCGCCACCTCGGGGGTGAGCTTGTCCTTGTTCTCCTTGACCATCTTCTCCGCGGCGTAGGACTGGCTCTCCGCCTGGTTCTTCACCTCGATGAGCTCGCGGCGCGCCTTGTCCGCGGACTCATTGGCGCGAGCGTCGGTGACCATCTTCTCCACTTCGTCCTTCGACAGACCGGACGAGTGGCTGATGGTGACCTTCGTCTCCTTGCCCGTCGCCTTGTCCTTGGCGTTGACGTTGAGGATGCCGTTCGCGTCGATGTCGAACGTCACCTCAATCTGCGGCACGCCGCGCGGCGCCGGGGGCATGCCCGTCAGGTGGAAGCGGCCGAGGCTGCGGTTGTCGCCCGCCATCTCGCGCTCACCCTGCAGCACGTGGATCTCCACCTGCGTCTGACCGTCCGCCGCCGTGGAGAAGGTCTCCGACTTGCGCGTGGGGATGGTCGTGTTGCGCTCGATGAGCTTCGTCATCACGCCGCCCAGCGTCTCCACGCCCAGCGACAGCGGCGTCACGTCCAGCAGGAGGATGTCCTTCACCTCGCCGGAGAGCACGCCGGCCTGCACCGCGGCGCCCACCGCCACGACCTCGTCCGGGTTCACGGTGCGGTTGGGCTCCTTGCCGAACAGCCGCTTCACCGCCTCCTGCACCATCGGGATGCGCGTGGTGCCGCCCACGAGCACGACCTCGTTGAGGTCCTTCGGATCCAGCCCCGCGTCCTTCAGGCACTTGCGGCACGGCTCCAGCGAGCGCTCCACGAGGGGGCCGATCATCTGCTCGAACTTGGCGCGCGTGAGCTTCACGTTCAGGTGCTTGGGACCCGAAGCGTCCGCCGTGAGGAACGGCAGGTTGATGTCCGTCTGCATCGCGCTGGACAGTTCGATCTTGGCCTTCTCCGCCGCCTCCTTCAGGCGCTGGATGACCATCTTGTCCTTGCTGACGTCCAGCCCGGTGTCCTTCTTGAACTCGCTGATCAGCCAGTTCATGAGCTCCAGGTCGATGTTGTCACCGCCCAGGTGCGTGTCACCGTTGGTGGCCAGCACGTCCACGACGCTCTCGCCCACTTCCAGGATGGACACGTCGAAGGTGCCGCCGCCGAAGTCGTAGACGGCGATCTTCTCATCCTTCTTCTTGTCCATGCCGTACGCGAGCGCGGCCGCGGTGGGCTCGTTCACGATGCGGCGCACCGTGAGGCCGGCGATCTCACCGGCGTCCTTGGTGGCCTGGCGCTGGGCGTCGTTGAAGTACGCCGGAACGGTGATGACCGCCTCCGTCACCTTCTCACCCAGGTAGTTCTCCGCGGCGCGCTTGAGCTTCAGCAGCACCTGCGCGCTGATCTCCGGCGCGCTGAACTGCTTGCCGCTGATGTCCACGCGCGCGTCGCCGTTGGTGCCCCGGGCCACCTTGTAGGGGACGAGCTTCGACTCCTCGGAGATCTCCTCGAACCGGCGGCCCATGAAGCGCTTCACCGAGTAGACGGTGTGCTCCGGGTTGGTGATGGCCTGACGCTTCGCCACCTGACCGACCAGGCGCTCCCCATCCTTCGTGAACGCGACCACGGACGGCGTGGTGGGTGCACCCTCTTCGTTGACGATGACCTTGGGCTCGCGACCCTCCATGATCGCCACCACGCTGTTCGTGGTGCCCAGGTCGATTCCGATAATCTTGCCCACGGTTCCCATCCTCTGGAAATAACTGCGTTTTTCCTGCGAAGTCCTGATGTACGCCCAACGTAACCACCCCCCCTGGTGTGTCAAACGACAGGGTGGGTTTCCGCTGGGCGCTCGGGGCCCTGGCCCAAAGGTGATGACGCCCCCTGCGTAGCGCAGTGCGCAGCGCCACGCCGGGCCGCGTCACCTGCCTGCCACTCGGGCGCCACGGGTGCGTAACGCGCTCTACACCGCCGTCACCCCGCGGTAGCAACCGAGCGGTCACACCGACGACCAGCAAACCATGCAACCCCTTGAAACTTCTGCGACTCCCGCGCCTGACACCTTGCGTTAACGGTTGGCGAGAAAAGTGCACAGTCCAAACCGCGTCATCACTGTCATACCTGCCCCCCGCCCCCTGGAGTCGTCCATGCTGGTCCAGCCCCTTCGTTCCACGGACTTCCGCCGCGCCCCGTCGGCGCTTCCGTCCGCCGAGCCGAAGGTCGCGGTCATGCTGAACGCGAACGCCCGCAAGGTGGACGCCCGGGTGGTCAAGCTGCTGTCGCACGTGGTGCCGGAGGAGGACCTCTTCCTGTCGCGCTCGCCGCTGGACGCGCGCCGCATCGCGCAGACGGTGCTGGAGCGGGGCTACCCCACGGTGTTCACCGGCGGCGGCGACGGCACCTTCATGGGCTTCGTCAATGAAGTGCTGCAGCAGGTGGGCCCGCGCGGGAAGTTCGCCGGGCAGGCCGCGCCGCGCTTCGGCATCCTCAAGCTGGGCACGGGCAACGGCATCGCGGCGTTCGTCAACGCCTCCAGCACCCGGGGCGACGGCATCCTCAACGACGTGGTGCGGGCCCGCGCGGCGGAGTTCCCCAGCGTGCGCGCCATGGACCTGGTGCAGGTGGACGGCCAGCGCGCGCCCTTCGCGGGGCTGGGCGTGGATGGCAAGGTGCTCAACGACTACATCGCCGTGAAGGAGACCCTGGGCAAGGGCATGTTCAAGCGCGTCATGTCCGGCGGCGGCGGCTACTTCTCCGCGGTGGCCTTCAAGACGGTGCCGCACTACCTCACCAGCTCCGTGCTGGTGGAGTGCGAGGTCGTCAACGGCGCGGCGGAGGCGTACCGGCTGGGCGCGGAGGGCCACGAGGTGGGCGGCCCCATCGCTCCGGGCGCGGTGCTCTTCCGGGGCAAGCTGATGATGGCCGCCGCGGGCACCATGCCCTTCTACGGCTACGGCTTCCGCATGTTCCCGTACGCGAATGACCGCCGGGGCTACCTCCAGCTGCGCCTGGGGCAGGTGTCGCCCACGCAGGTGCTGGCCAACCTGCCCCGCCTCTGGAACGGCCGCTGGGCCCCGGAAGGCCTGCACGACTTCCACGCGAAGGACGTCACCATCCGCTTCGCGCGCCCCATGCCCTTCCAGGTGGGCGGCGACGCGGCCGGCTACCGCGAGCAGGTCACGCTGTCGGTGGCCCCTGAGTCCATCGAGCTGCTCGACTTCAACGGCATCCAGTAGCGCCGGAAAGGGGGCCCTTCACGGGGGCCCCGGCCGGGAGCCGACAGCCGGCTCCCCCAACGGACACCCCAGGTCAGCCCCGGTCGCGTGACGCGGGGGGCTTCTCGCCCGGCTCCTTGCGCCGCCCCACCGCGAACGCATAGCTGACGCCCGGCTTGTGGTTGTGCTCCTGGTGCAGGGCCAGCTCCTCGCGGAAGGCGGCGCTCTCCGGGGAGGCGGCCTGCGGCAGGTGCGCTTCCATGTCCCGGTAGAGCGCGTCCAGCTCCGTGTCGTGCAGCGACTCCACGGACTCCGGCTCGTAGCCCGCGCCCTCCAGGGCCTGGAGCAGCTCGCGCGGCAGGAGCAGCGGCGCGCCCAGGCGCTTCTCCCAGAAGTCGAGCACCGGCTTGGGCGTGAAGCGGCCCACGCGCGCCGGGAAGGTGAAGCCCACGCGGCCCCGCTTGCCCAGCAGCTGGCGGAACACGCGCAGCGACACGTCCAGCGGGTACTGCACGCGCCCCGGCACGAGGATGCCGTGGAAGGGCCCGTCCAGCATGCCCAGGGCGTCCGGGGCCACGCGGCGCACCTCGATGCGATCCGACAGGCCCTGGGAGCGCACGCGCTCGCGCACGGGGGACACCAGGGCTTCGTCGGTGTCCACGGCCACCACGGAGCAGCGCAGCTCCTGGGCCAGCAGCACGGCGGCGCTGCCCTCCGGCCCGCAGCCAAGCACCAGCACGCGGGCGCCGGGGTCCAGCTGGGCCACCTTGGCGAAGCGGCGCGTGGCGTCGTCGGAGCCGAACGCGCGCTGCGCACCCGGCGGGTGGTACAGCGGGAATGGCTCGGCGGGACTCATGCCACCCTCATATACGCAGCCCGGCCGGACTTCCAGCCACCGGAAGCCCCCTTCCCCACCCTGGGATGGAGCCCACGCGACGCCTGCCTCACAGGTAGTAGACGATGCGCGGATCCTCGTGCAGCGCCTCATAGATGGCGCGGCGCTGCTCCTCCGACAGCAGGAACACCGCCACGCTCAGGGAGATGTAGTTCCCCTTGCTGCTGGGCTGCTGCCGGATGGAGTCCGGGGACACCTCCGTCCCCATCTTCCGCTTGAAGAGCTGGCGCACGTGTTCGGCGAAGCTGAGCGTCCCTTCGTCCGTCACCTTGCCCATCACCTTGAACTCGTAGGTGGTGGGGTACTCGATGAGGGGCTTCTTCTCCTCATCGGGGGCCGCGGGCTTGTCGGAGCCGTCCTGGGTCATGACATCTCTCGGGCTTGAGGACTTCGGGTGCGTCACAGCAGGTTGGCCGACAGCTCGGCCAGCATGCTGCGCTCGCCCTTGGCCATGGTGATGTGGCCGGCGATCTTCTCGTTCTTGAAGCGGTTGACCACGTGCACGAGCCCGTTGTTGGTCGAATCCACGTACGGGTTGTCGATCTGGAACGGGTCGCCGGTGAGGATGATCTTCGTGTTGTCGCCCACGCGGGTGAGGATGGTCTTCACCTCGTGGGGGGTGAGGTTCTGCGCCTCGTCCACGATGATGAACTGGTTGGGGATGCTGCGTCCACGGATGTACGTGAGCGGTTCAATCTCCATCAGCCCCAGGTCCATCAGCTCGTGGTGGCCGCGCCCGGCCTTCTTGTCCGCGCGGCTCAGGTTCATGAGGAACTCCACGTTGTCGAAGATGGGCTGCATCCAGGGGTTGAGCTTCTCCTCGACGCTGCCCGGCAGGTAGCCGATGTCCCGGCCCAGGGGGAAGATGGGCCGGCTGACCAGCAGCTTGTGGTACAGCCCCTCCTCCGTCACCTTCTGCAGGCCCGCGGCGATGGCGAGCAGCGTCTTGCCGGTGCCCGCCTTGCCCACGATGGTCACGAGCTTGATCTCATCGTTGAGCAGCAGGTCCAGGCAGAACGCCTGCTCCATGTTGCGCGGACGGATGCCCCAGGTGCCTTCCTTGCTATGGCGCGCGAGCGGCACGAGCCGCGCCTTGGCCGCGTTGAAGCGGGCCATGGCCGTATGGGACGGGTTCAGCTCGTCCTTGACCAGCACCAGCTGGTTGGGGAAGAGCCGGTCCTGGGCCGGCACCTCCACCTCGCCGCCGGGCTTGTAGAGCTGATCCACCAGGTCCTGGGGCACGAGCAGTTCGGTGAAGCCCGTGTAGAGGTCGGTGATCTCCACGCGCTCGGTGTCGAAGTCCTGGGCGGACAGGCCCAGGGCGTCGGCGCGGATGCGCAGGTTGGTGTCCTTGGTGATGAAGACGGCCTGGGTCTCCGGCTCCTTCTCCATCAGGTCCAGGGCCACCGCGAGGATGCGGTTGTCCACCAGGTTGCTGTCCACCATGGACGACGGCAGCGCGCGGTCGGTGAAGCTCACGCGCAGCATCCCGCCGTGCGGCAGCGGGACACCCTCCTTCATGGAGCCTTCAGCGCGGAATGAATCCAGGTAACGCGCCACCAGTCGCGCGTTGCGTCCCAGCTCGGAGAGATCGCGCTTGAAGTTGTCGATCTCCTCGATGACGTAGATGGGGATGATGACGTTGTTGTCCTTGAACCCGTAGATGCTGCGGGGGTCATGGAGGAGGACGTTCGTGTCGAGGATGAAGTTCTTTCGCATCGAGGGCTTCGCGACCTGACCTGGTTCGGGTGCGATTGCGGACGGCGAGCGACGGACGAGGATGACAACCCCGTCCAATATAGGCACCGAACGAAGGGGCACCACCGTCATTCCCGCCTGGGAAGACGAAGGGACGTCCAAAAAAGCACGGCCACCGTCCTCACCGGGCCCGGGCGACGCGGTCCAGGGGCGGCCCTCAGGGGCCCGCGCTGGACCGCAGGGGCATTGACGCCAGGGGCCCCGTCACCAGGGAGGACTCGGGCGACAGCGGATCATACCCGAGCAGCTCCACCACCCTTTCGGGCGGAGGGCCCGGGGGCATCCGGGCCCAGGGGAAGCGCGCCTGCAGGGCCTCCTCGTCGAGCGTCAGGGCCTGCTTCGCGTGGAAGCGCTGCGCCTCGTGCCAGCCCCGGGTGTCCAGGCGCCGCGACAGCCGCCGTGACAGGGGGCTGATCATCGGCGTGGGGGGTGAACAGGGCGGGCTGCCCCTGGGCGTCCCGCATGCAGTCCAGCTCCACGGCCCAGGCCAGCAGCCAGCGCGGGAAGCCCCGGCCCGCGCGGCGAAGGGCGCTGAAGCGTCCCTGGGCGGCGCCGTCCACGAAGGTGTAGCGCGGGTCGTAGACGCAGGCCGCCGCGAACGTCGCGGGCATCAGCGCCACGGCCTCCGCGCCGATGCGGCGGGCCATCAGGTGCAGCAGCTCCAGGATGTCGCGCGACAGCGAGAGGCCGGGGTGGAGCTGCCCGGGCAGCGGCGGACGGTTCCAGTCGAAGGGGCGTCCGGGGTGCTGCAACAGGAGGCTGTCCACGTAGAGCAGCGGGGCCTCCGCGGCCGCGTGGGTGAAGCCCACCTCCGCGCCCGTGGCCCGGCGCAGGGACAGGTCCCCGACGGGCGCGTGGTAGCGGCGGCTCCAGAAGGTGAGGCGCGGCTGGAAGGGATCCTGGCAGGACAGGCGCAAGTCGAAGGGGCCCACCCGCTCCTCCAGGCGCTGGGTGAAGCCGTAGGCGGTCAGGGCCCGCTCCAGGCCCTCGCGGCTGTAGGTGCCGAACGCCAGGCCCACGCGGTCGTCCACGGACTCCAGGCCCAGGTCGTCCAGGGACAGGGACTCGCCCTCGGAGGCGGACAGCTCCAGGCCGCTCAGGCGCGAGTAGGTGCGGCGCAACCGGGGACTGATCTGCGGCGTCCGGGGCATGGGGGCGTCCTAGTCGTAGCGAATGTCCACCAGGGTGAGCTCAATCTCCCCCCGGGGGCGCCGCACCTCCACGGTGTCCCCCGGGGACTTGCGCAGGAGTGCGCGGCCCATGGGGGACTCGACGCTGATGCGGCCTCCGGTGGCGTCGATCTCATCCGAGCCGACAATCTGGTACGTGGACCGCGCGCCGGCCTCGTCCTCCAGGGTCACTGTGGCCCCGAAGTAGACTTTCGTGCGGTCCCCCTGCTCCGAAGGGGTGACGATGGTGGCGGTATCCAGACGTTTCGAGAGGAAGCGGATGCGCCGGTCGATCTCCCGCAGGCGCTTCTTGCCGTAGATGTATTCGGCGTTTTCTGAACGGTCGCCCTGGGCGGCGGCGGCGGAGACCTCGGCGGTGACCTTGGGGCGCGCCTCGTTGAGCAGTTGGAGCAGCTCCTTGTGCATGCGCTCGGCCCCTGCCCGGGTGAGGTAGCGGCGGAACGGTGCCTGCTCCCCCTCCTCTTCGTCCTCGGGGGCATCGGGGGGTTCGGGAACTTCCTGGGCCATGCTCCTGTGTATAGCCCTGGACGCTGACAGGCAGCGGAAGCAGGCCGGGCGGATGTTCACCCGGGGTCGGGATGAGGGCGTCAGGTCGCGGGGACTGCGATCGTTAGTGGAAGTCCCGGGGCGCTGCTGGTAGGAAGCGCCTCGCGGAAGTGGTTCAGCGCGAGCGGCGAAAAAAAGAATAGCGAGTCGCTAGCTCAGCTGGTAGAGCACCGGCCTTTTAAGCCGAGGGTCGGGGGTTCGAGCCCCCCGCGACTCAAGAAGTGTAGACGTCCCCGTCGTCTAGAGGCCCAGGACACTGGCCTTTCAAGCCGGCGACACGGGTTCGAATCCCGTCGGGGACACAGCAAGCCGAGGCCGGAAGCCGCTGAGCACCAGCGGTTTTCGGCCTCGGTGCCTTTCTGGCCCTGACGCGTCTCCAGGATGTCTCCAAGCCGGAAACGCATCCCGCCCCTCCTCCAGCATCTGGATGGCGCGGTGCTTCTGCCCCTTCCCCAAGTGCATGTACCGCAGGGGGGGACGAAGGCTGCGGTGGGCCCGCGAGTTCCTTGATGGAGAGCGGCGGGACGCCTCGCATGGCGAGGTGGCTACAGAAAGCGTGGCGAAGGATGTAGAGCGCCCCGTCACCTTGAGCCGGCCCGCTTCTGCGCGGACATCCAGCTCCGGACCGTCTACTGGGACACCAGCGACCCATCCACGCGGTAAAATACCCGCTCACCTCGGAGGTGACGGGCGCGCACGAGCGCCGACGCCAGGGCGCGTGTCAGCGGCACCTCACGGGGCCGCCCGCCCTTGGGAAGCTCGACGTGTCCCTTCCAGTCCGAGCGTTGCACCTTGAGTAACCCGCGCCTGAGGTCCACGTCGCTCCACTCCAGCGCGATCATCTCCCCATGCGCAGGCCCGCGTCACCGCCGAGCAGCTGCGCCGGGCCGAGCTTCTCGGCGGCCTGCACCAGTCCCTCGTACTCCTCCACCTCGTAAAAATCGACGGTGCTCTCCGCCGCCTTGAGGTGCTCGACTTCCACCGGCATCCGGTCGATGACCGTCCACTTCACCGCGACCTTTTGACAGACCGTACCAAGACTCGTAAGTTACGTACATACGTACGGAATGACCGGCGTATTTACGGAGATACTTATGATCGCTAAAAGTGAGCGCTTCGAGCTGCGGCTCGACGCAGAAACCCTGGAACGCATCGATAAGTGGCGCAACGAGCGGCCGGAATCAATGTCCCGCTCGGAAGCTGTGCGCCAACTCGTCGAGGCTGGGCTTGGTCGACCCGAGGACGACAAGCGGCTCTTTCAACTCGCCCGCTTCAACGTGCTCGTCGCGGCGAAGACCGCAGATCCTGAAGTGAAGCTGTTCCCCGATAGTTACATCTACGCTTGGGACGAGTGCGTCTATCCCCTCTTCAATGAGTCGGCCCACCTTCACGAACCCTTCGCCGAGCAGTTCAAGGTGCCTAAAGCTATGGTCGAGGAACTCTCAACGTACCTTGATGACCGCTGGCTGGCGGAGGACGTACCAAGCTTCTACCAGCTCGAAAGCCACTACGATGTGCGCTCGGGGTATTCGGCGTGGGGTCGGTTCAAGCTGATCGCGACGTGCCGGTACATGTTCCTGCACAAGCTCTTCGATAAAGCATTCTGGGATGCGCTCCTGAGGGGAAGCGACCATCCCTCGGAAGCCAAGGGGATCACCCGCAAGTTCGATGCGGCGAAGGACGTCTATTTCGGCTGATGCTGCGGTTACGCAAGAGCGAGTGGAGGGGATGCCCTACTGGCCCCCTCCATTGCCCTACGCGCCTCTGCTGGTGCGTGATGTTGGCTGCGGAGGCAGCCATGGACAGAGAGCCCGAGGGCCCAACACCCACAAGCAGTGGGACGCGAAACAGAGCCCTCTCCTCCCCCCGGGGACAACCCTCTCTGCCCAGTCCACTCGCGGCGTCCTCTCCTTCATCCGCTCCTTCCTGAACGCTGCCTTGGGCGCCTCGCTCGCCTCCTCCGCACCTGCTTGAGGGACCAGAGATGGCCGCAGTTGCGCACCTGGAGCGGGATGCACTCCGCCGCAGGGGGATTCCTAGCGCGAGACAGCATGTCATTGGAATACTTGTTATTTCCGTGCCAATCCGTCTCAGCAGGACCCTCACGGACTGTCTCAGCGGTATGGAACAAGGCCCGCGCCGCAGCCCTCCACTCGTCGGAGGCCATCACCTTTCCTTCGCCTGCAGCTGAAGGTCACCATGACCGTCCAGGGTGGACCGAATGGCCAGGAGGAGCGCACTGCCGAGCGCCCCTGAAAGGAATAGCGGCTCACGTCATCGGTACTTCATAGAACGCGCGCATCACGTTCTTCTCCGGACCCTTCCAGACCGCGTGAGGCCCCCATGACCCGCCCTGCTTGGGCAGGCTGCGCGTATGGACGCGGATGCCGCTGAGGTCCCGTTTCACCGTGAGGAGATTGTAGAGCCGGGGGACGGACTCGGGACGGCCCGCCGTGGGCGCTCCGAAGCTGCCCGCTCCCACGACATGAATCCTGCGCGTCGGATGCATGTAGCCGAACAGGTCCGCGCGGTCTTCGTGGACGTGCCCATGCAGGCAGACCCGAACGTCCGCCTTTTGCAGCCGCTGCATGAACGCATCCGCCTGGATCTTCTCGTTGCCCGTGATGGGGTGGTGCCACACGCCGAGTCGAAGAACCTTCGCGTCCGCTGCGAGCGTGCCCGCCTTGCGCGCCTCCGCAACCTGCCTCTCTGCCTCCACCAGCCCCCGAGACAGCGCACTGTCATTGACGCTAGAGCGGTCCCGGAAGTGCTCGTCAATCTCCCACGCCGAGTTCATGGCCAGGAATTGGAGGTGGGTGTCGCTGAAGAGGAACGGGATGCACTGGTGCTTTTCGGAGAGCGGGTACTCCTTCTGCATGAGCGGATGGTAGAAGCGCTCGGAGAAGTGGCGGAACCGCTCGGGGTACTTCACCTCGTCCCGCACGAAGTACACGTCTCCTGTCTGGTGGAACATGCCCGGCTTGAGGTCCTTCTCACTCACCTGCCGCTTCTTCTTCAGGTTGTAGACGTCCGTGTCCCAGTGCAAGTCGTGATTGCCGGGAACGATGATGCAACGTTCGGACGTCAGGCCCAGTTCGTGGATGAGCTGGGACACGAACTCGCGGGCCTGCTCGAACTCCTCCGGCGTCGCCCGGTTGGTGATGTCCCCGGAGATGACCAGGTAATCCACGCGCTCCACACCCAGCCCATCCTCCCGGTCCCGCAGGTCCGTCAGGAGGGGCTCGAGCAGGTTGATAGGGTCCTGCCCCGCCCCCACGTGCAGGTCGCTCAAGTGGAGGATTCGGATGGGCGTTTCTTCCTGTGCCGGTGCCAGTCTGTCTGCTTCCGCCATGAGGACCTTGGTCTCCGTGATGCTCTGTGAGCGTTGCTCCTGGACACGCGTGCGCAGCACCCGGGTCTTCGTCACCAGCTCCGGGTCCTGGGTCTGGGCGGCCCGGGCCCCCATCATGAGTGGCGCCCTGCAGTCGCACACCTGGCAGCCGATGTCGGCCTGTCCCGCCTCGATGCGCGCGAGAACCACCTTCTCCTCGAACACCTGGCCACACTTGCAGGTGATGGAAAGCCCCTCCACCAATTCCACGCCATGCTCGGCGAGATGCGTTTCGACGAAGCTGGCGAACAGCTCTCGCTTGTCCCGGGACGTTTCGCTGTCGAAGTAGAGGTCCATGCGGGCGAAGCCGCGTGTGCCCTGGGTGCCACGCTGGACGCACCGGACGCCCACCATGCCAGCCCCGACCCAGCTGAACTCGGCCCGGTCCTCCCACAAGCGCATCTGGCCGAACCCCCGGCTCATGGCCAGTGAGGTTACGAGCGAGGCGTAGATGTTGTCGACGGGGCCCGCGAAGTCGTAGTGCAGCGAGACGGAGTAGGGGAACGCCTCCGCACGCTCGGGCGGTAGCGGCCGGAAGAGTGAGGGGAAGATAAGCAGCCCCTCGTGCTGAAGGCACAGCCCGTGCTCGATGAGGAGCTGGGTGACGCAGTCGAGCACGATGAGTTCCTGGTCCCGGCGAAGCCGTTCCTCGGGCCGGATGCGGGGAAACTGCATCGAGCGCGAGCGCATCTTCGCCACGTCGATGGCGGGCACGCCGTGCGGATTGTCCCTCGCGGCCAGGATGAGCGAGCCGGCGTAGCGTTCCACCTGCTCAACATCTAGGATGAGTGCCCGCGTCGTGTCTGCCATGCGCGTATCCGCCAGCAGCCCCCGGCGCGCGAGCTGGGCCACCACCGCCTGGAGCGCCTCCGCGTCCACGGGGCCCCCCAGCTCCCGCCGCAGCTCGACCTCCAGGTCCGGGAAGGTGATGACCACCCGGCGCTCTCCGCGCAACTGCTGGAGGTACTCGTGCAGCCGCTGGAAGAGCTCAGGGCGGCTCACCTTTTCGAGTGTGTCCCAGGGGACGGTGCGCGCCAGCAGGGCCTTCAGCTCCGTGATGCCCAGCCCGGCCCTGGCGCTGGTCGAGATGTAGTCCGTGAAGCCGAGACGCTGGACGAATGGCTGGATGGCTCCCGGGTCCACCGGCGCGTGCGCATCGTCGACCTTGGTGCCCACCAGGAGTCTGCGGACGGTGCGACCTGTCGTCTGGACCAGGAAGCGCTGGTTCCACCCCTCCACTTCGTCGAGCGCCGGCTTGCCTCGTCCCGGCTCCATGACCAGCAGCGCGAGGGAGGAGTCGTGCAGGAAGAGCTGATGCACGAGCTGGTACTCGCTCTGCCCACCCATGTCCCACAGGATGACCTCCCGATGTGAGCTGTCGCTGCCGGGCTCGGGCGGCACGGGCAGGGTCCAGAACCGCATGCCATGGGTGGAGCCCAGGTCCTCGTAGCGGTCCTCGGTCATCCGCTGGGCCAGACAGCTCTTGCCCGCGCGTCCCTCCCCCACCAGCACCACCTTGGCGCTGACGACGTGCATTGTGTCTAGAGGCTCCGGTGTAATCACCAGGGCCGCGACATCGATGTCCCAGAGCCGTACCCCGACGCCTTCAGGCGCCAGTGTGGCCAGGACAGGGTCTGTCGGAGAGAAGGCCAGCCCGGCGAAGGACAGGGGGGAAGCTGGTTCCTCGAGCTTCGCGACCTCCGTCCAGGTGTCAGTCCGATACAGGCGCACGCTTCCATCCAGGGACTTGGACGCGAGCAAGTACCCATCGCTGGAGAACGACACACCCACGACAGCATCCGTGTTCCCTTCGAGCACGGCGACCGGGGTGTCCCTGGCTGTATTCCAGACACGAACGGTCCTGTCCCTGCTGGCCAGGGCGAGCCATGGCTTCACTGGATGCCAGGTCACGTCGAGGACGTCGCCATGCCCCTCCACCCGTTGCTCCAGCGCCTGTGCCATCAGCTGGGTGGAATTCGGCGCGACGTGGAAGACGATGAACGTTCCCTGCCCGCCCTGAGTGCTCCCTCCGACTGCCAGGAAGTCCCCTCCCGGTGACCATGCCATGGAGAACACGGACGCCAGATTCGACCGGACCCGCGCACGGCCCATCCACATCTGATCTACGCGCTCCCACACGAGGACTTCACCTGCTGCGTTGTCGAAGGCCACCAGCCCGGTAGGTGACCACGCGACTACCATTCCATTCGTCTCGACGGGCGCCATGTCCCTGGCCCGCGTCCCATCCGCGTTCCAAAAGTACACATGGTGATTGGAGCGGGATGCCAACATCCCGCCGTCCGCCGCGAAGCAGAGGTCCACAATTTCCGTCTCGTGGGCCTGGACCGGGTGCGGTGCGCTCCTTCCCGGCCTCCAACTCACGAAGCGGCCGTCCGAGAGGCCCACTGCGAGTGTGACGCCCGAAGGGTCCCACGCCATCCATCCAACCCCCGCGTGTCCGGTGTCCAGTGTCTCCCGGTAGGTCATTCCCGCCGGCACGTCGCTCGTCGGCTCAGGGGGGCGCGCCATGACTCGAAGACGGGTGCCGGCACGGTCGCTCTTGGGACGGGAGCCCTCGCTTCGGACGAGCGCCAGCGCCGCGCCCAACCCGAGACTCGTGTTCCGTGAAGGAGAGAGGTCCGTGGAGAAAGACTCTTCCAAGGGTGCATGCAGCCGTTCATCCGGAACGAGCGTCATGCCAGTCCGGGACTGCGTGGCCACGCGGGAGGAGAGGGTCAGCCGGGCTGCCGGCCTGCCGGCATGTGTCTCGACGGTTCCCGCGACATAGCCCCAGCGGCGAAGCCCGGGTTGGGGACCCGCCCAGCCGAAGAGCGATGGTGCATAGATGCTGGGTGTGCTGACGCCCTTCTCGGGGGAGAAGACGTTCTTGATGCGAGCGCTGCCGCACAGGTGGAGCAGGAACCCGTGAGCGGGCGTGACCACCGCCGAAAGCTGCTCCAGCGACTGGGATTGAAGCTCCGGTGGACCATGGTGGGACAGGAGCACAACGAGCTCATGGTTCCGAGCCCACCCAAGCGGGTCATTGTCCATGGCCGTATCCAGCTGCTGGATATCGACCTCGTGAGAGTCTGTCGGGTCCATGTGGGCACCCGTCCGAAAGATGGAATTAAGCCCGACGATGCCAACGCGCATCCCATCCTTTTCCACCGTCGCGGCGAAATCGCCCGGAAGGAGCCCCTGGCGGAAGCTCCGCAACGCAGGTGCTGGATGCGCATTCCGCCAGGCGCTGAACCACTCCGTAAAGGGAGCAAGGCCGGTACGAATCTCCCGCGAGCTGGTGTCAGGGTCCGATGCCTTCTGAAATGCCACTCGTGCGTCCGCACCGCGCACCAGGGTTCCCCGCAGGAACTCGTGGTTGCCGGGCACCACGAGCAAGGTGGGATTGGAGCCGAGGCTGTGGAAGAACTTCCAGAGCGCGTCCAACGTCGAGCCCACCACCTCGAACTCCCGTTGGGTGCCAGCCTTCGTCAAGTCTCCCGAGATGAACACCAGGTCCCAGGGGCCTGAGCGCGCGTGCAGCCTCCGCAGATCCTTTTCCAGCGCATCCCGGTACTCCGTCTGGAGCAACGGTGAGCCTTGGGCCCTGATCTGCAGGTCCGAGAAGTGAAGCCAGTTGAGACGCGCCACGTGCCCCCCAGGGCAGACAGATTGCGAGGCTCAGCATGCCCCGAGAGGCCTTCGGCGGAAAGCCGGTGGTTGGAGCGAGACGCGCCAGGGCTCGAAGCCGTGGATGCCGCCATCCGCGCTGAAGCAGACGGAATCGGCGACGTGGCGTAGCCGCTCCCCCGAGCAGGGGCGAAGCCGGAGGCGGAGGATGAGAGCCGTCCCCTGCGGGCCTTCTCTTCGCCCTGCGCGTGACGGCAGAGGCGCGCGAGTCCTGAACTGCCGCGCACCCCAGGTGCGCCCGAGGGGCGCGGACGGTCAACGGTCCCCGGAGCCCTGCCTGCCTGCCTGCAGGTCGCAGACAGCTCTTCCACTGAGTCCCACGCAGGACCCGCTCGCAGGCCCTTCTGGAGGCGTGGCAGACCGGACGGGGTAACCGAAATGTGAGTCTGCCGCGGTTCCGTGGACACCCGAGATGTGATGAAGGGGTCCAAGGATGTCCACGGAGACGAAGTCGAGAAGGAAGCGCCGCAGCTTCACCGCCGAGTTCAAGGCGGAGGCTGTCCGGCTGGTGCAGGAAGAGGTCAAGACGGTGGGTCAGGTAGCTCGCGACCTGGACCTCACCGAGGCGGCCTTGCGCACCTGGGTCGAGCGGGCCCGAGTGGCTCGGGGCCCGGGCAAGACAGGAGCGTTGACGACGGTCGAGCGCGAGGAGTTGGCACGGCTGCGCAAGGAGAACCGCCAGTTGCAGATGGAGCGGGACTTCCTAAAAAAAGCAGCGGCAAGCTCACCTTCCCATGCGAGGAGTGGTCATGGCTTCGCCTGACTCCGAGGCTGCGGTCCCCAAGGAGCCATCCCGCTCCTGGTCTTCACTGGCACGGCTGGAGGTGCGCAGGCAGCACGGCGGCTTCCGTCAGAGCTTCTTCGGCCCGGATTACGAACTGGCGCGCTTCAAGGCGGCGGGGCCGGAGGAATTTCCGCTGGCGGGGGCACCCTTTCCGGACGGGTACTCGGCCTATGGCGAGGCGGAGGTGGGCTGGGACGCGGTCCCCTACAGCGGCCTCTCCAGGCACCTGAAGCTGTCGCTGGGCGCAGAAGCCTTCTCGTGGGGCCGCTTCGCCGTGGACGGGCGCGTGGTGGTGCAACTCTTCGCGCGCAGCCTCGAAGTGGCGTTGAAGGGACTCGGGGTGGGCATGGGACAGCCCGGGGCGCGTTACCTGGGTGCTGCGGAGGTCCGCTGGCCATTGCTGGGCAGGAAGCTCTACGCGATGGGGACGGGCGGCACGCTGCTGCTTCCCACGTCGGAGGGGACGCTGCGGCCGGGGGCGTTCGCCTCGGTGGACCTGGGGGTCGACGATGCGCGCTGACGCCCTGGTGCTGGCACTGGTGCTGATTGCCTCGGGATGCGCCTCCGTATCGCAAGCGCCTGGGGGTGGCCGAAGCTTGAGCTACGCGCCGCGTGAGGCCTCCTCGCCCGCCTGGGTGGAAACGCCGAGCGGTGAGCCCCCGCGCGCCCGGGACTCCCTCCCGCGCGCCTTCGCCGGGTCCGAGCAACGGCTCCTGCGCCGCCAGCAGCCGCGTGACGACGTGACAGCCGTGGGAGACGGAAGCAGGGAGACAGCCGTTGGGGGCCGGGCCCGGAGCGCTGCATCGACGCGGCAGGCAGTTCTCGACGCCACGGACGAAGTGAAGGGCTCCCTGCGCGGCGTCGAGACCGCGTTCACCAAGCTGGCGGCCCGTTCTCCGGCCCTTGGCGGATGGGGCCTCACGGGTGTCTTCACTCGCTACCTCGACCAGGGCTCCGAGCAGGCGACGTGGCTTCATGCCGCGCTTGGGAGCGCCACCACGTTGACGGAGGCTTCCTCGGAAGTCGGCGACACGGACATGGGGCTGGGCCTGCTGCGCATGACAGGACCGAAACTCCAGGCGGCCTGGTTCGGGACCCTCCTGCTGGCCACCTGGGTGGACTTCCTGCACCTCGTGGACGCCGTGCTCCGAAACTGCCCCATGTGCAGCGTCGAGAAGATATTCGTGGACCTTCATCGCGTGCAGGGGCTGACGGAGCCGACGCTGACGGACCTCGCCTCACTGGACCCGGAGCAGGTAGAGGCGGCGACGACCGCTATGCCCGAGCTGATGGGGAAGCTGACCCGTCAGTTCGACACGCTCCAGCGGGAAACCCGCGCGACCATGAAGTTTGGCGGGCAGGTCATCGCGGTGATGCAGGCGGTGGAGATGGTCACGATGATTTCCACGATGAAGATGGCCATGCCACGCGTGCCGCCCTCGGCCCCCGCGACGCTTGGCGTGGGCCTCGTGATGAGTTCGGGTGGCGTCATGGTGGGCTCGCGGAGGGTGGTCTCCGCCGAGTGGGTGGAGATGATGCGAAGGCTCGTGCAGGCGGGCGTCATCTCCGTTCCCGCCGTCGGCGCGGCCGTCCTCATTCAGGGCGGACAGGTCACGATGGCCCAGGCGCATCAGGGCCTGCCCAAGGGGGTGCGCGACGCGCTGGGGGACAGCCCCGAGGTGCGCGGCATGCAGGTGACGGGCAGGGCGGGAGCGGGCATGTCGGACGCTCCGAAACACCATGTGCTGCCGCAGGAGCACCGCGAGTGGTTCGAGCAGCGCGGCTTCAAGGGCGACATGGACATCGACCAGTTCTGCGTCCGGTTGGAGCAGGCCCACCACGAAGCGATTCACGGTGGGGGGAACTGGAAGCTGGGACGCACATGGCCCGGTGAGTGGAACCGGATGATCATGGAGGCTCTACGCGAAGCGGAGAACTTGGCTGCCCGGAGGTTGACGAGGAGCCAAGTCCTGAACATCGTTGCGGAGAACATGAAGGAATACAGAGTCCCGATGAACTTCGTCTCCGGGAGAAGTCGATGAGCGGCGGAGACGCTTGGCGGGGCAACATCACGGCACGCCTGTACGAACGGGTACGCAAGCGCGGGTACGAGTCACTCACCGCCTTTGCAAATGCTCGTCCTACCGTATCGTTGGTGGCTCTGGCCGAAGAGCTGGGACCGGATGATGTTGCAGGGGTACAGATCTTGAGTGCTCTGCTCTACGAGGCGGAGCAGTACAAGCAGGTGACGCGCTTTGTGCGTGATGTTCTCGTGCGCATGCTGACGCAGAGCCTTCCCGACGGATGGCCGTGTGTCCTTGACGACGAGAACCGATTCACCGTCGCCAAGGCGCTTGGTCGCTGGATCGCCTACACCCCCGAGACGCACAAGGGGCGTGCGAAGCGGGTCGGAGATGCGTTGCTCGCCAATCCCCCCCCGGCTGGATGGCGCCCGCTCGGCCCCGACGACGAGCTTCTTCGTACACTCCTCCCCGACGAGGAAGCCTGACCGGAAGCGGCTGCTCTTCCTTCTCTGCTTCGTATCCGTGGACATCCTTGGCCCCCTTCATCACATCTCGGGTGTCCACGGAACTTGCGGCACCGCCCTTCACTGTCTTCCATTGCGCCACGGCCTTCGCGAGAACCGGGGCGGGCCCTCCGGGTGGCTTCGCCGAGGGCCCGCGTCCGCTTGCCGCTCAGAGGAGCGCTTCAGTAGATGCGGAAGTTGTAGCGCGGCGGGGTCTGATTGTAGACGTTGTGGGCCCCATCATTCAGGTTGCGGATCCGCACGTAGTACGCGGAGTTCGCGGGGACGCTGAGCGTCACGCGGGAGGCCTTGCAGCTCAGGTCGTACCAGACGGAGCAGATGTCATTGTTGGAGGCCACGAGCGCCCCGGGGCCACCGTTGGAATGGGCATACACCTCCAGAAAAGTATCAGCGCCCTGGACGATGTAGGTCTCGAACTTCGCCGTCATCGCGCCGCCGAAGTAGACGGCGAACCAATCCACGTCCCCCAGCTCGTGGAAGTTGAGGCCCGTCAAGGGAGAGCCCGGGTAGGCGGTGAACTGGGCCGCCGTGTCGTTGTCCTCGTAGGCGTCGGGAGGGGGCAGGTGGCAGAACGGAGAGGGCGGGCTGAAGCCGTCGGGGGCGCAGAACCCGGCCGAGCAGATGCAACTGTCACGGCAATCCGCCCCCGTGCTGCACTCCCGCTGGGGCGGCGCGCCACAATCCGGATTCGGGGGACCGAACCCATCAGGCACGCACTGGTTCGCGGAGCACATACAAGCGCCGGCGCAGTCGAGGCTGCTGGCACAGTAGCGGTACGTCGTCAGCGACGACTCCGACTCCGCTACGGCCTCCGCGCTGGCCGAGCCCGTGTCGCGCTCCAGGCTCGTCGTGTCACCGCAGGCCGCGGACAGCAGGGCCAGTCCAAACACGAGGGGAATCAATCGGGTCCGCATTCGCACGTTTCCTTTGTTGGAGAGGATTCGCGCTGGGAGGAGCCTCCAGGCTCGACTTGAGCTTCCACATCACGTCCCCCCAACGCGAAGTCAACAGCGACCTAATCCAGATTTCATTGGATTTCAAATTAAACCGGCATCAAGAGAGAGACCTCCTGCAGCCGCGTTCCCACGCGACGCGGTTGCGTCCGGGCTCCACGCGGCGGCGCATTCGCGGCTCCGGCGGGTCCGTCGCGCGCTGCTGACCGAGGCCTCTCTCGTGAGACAGGGACTGCGCCTCCGGACGCCTGCCCATGTCATCCGTCGGTGGCCCGCCTCGTGCACCGTGTCCCTGCACGGGAAAGCACATCCCCCGAGAGAAGGATCGCAATGTCCACCCATGACACTGGCTCGGCCGCCGCAGCGTTGCCCCCTCCCGAGCACGACGACACGAACGCCAACGGCCTTCCGATTGACCCGCGACGCTGGATGTCCAACCTGCCGGATAGGGCCCTCCTCTCGCGCATCAGCCTGCCGGGTACGCACGACAGCATCGCGCGCTATGGATACGGCAGTATCTGTCAGGACCAGGATCTGGCCACGCAGCTGGCGAATGGCATCCGCGTGTTCGACATCCGGCTCCGTTACCTGAAGGGCCCCGATGGCCGGGTCAACTTCGCCGTGCACCACTCCAACTACTATCAGTATGCATTCTTCGATTCCCTCTACGGCGGCTATGGCAGCGACTGCAAGACCTTCGTCCTCGACGACTGCCTGAAGTTCCTGGCTGAAAACAAACAGGAAACCATCGTCCTGTTGATCAAGCAGGAAAAGGACGTCCAGAAGGCCCTCGTGTTCTTTGATGCCTTCTGGAACATCGTCGGGAACCGTGATCAGTACAACGGCAAGCCCCTGGATGCCCTCGTCTACGCCGGCCGTTCGGTGCCACGGCTGGGCGACATCCGGGGCAAGATCGTGTTCGTGTTCGTTGATGGTGACGAGGGAAAGGATGACCCTGAATACAAGCTCAACAATCCGGCGCGGGGCTTGTACTGGGGGAATATCGACTACAGGGTTGACGCCTTGAGCCCAAGGCCAGACCAGGTGACGGAGCTGGACGTGGAGAACCATTACTCCGACATCATGTCGGCCAAATGGACCAAGGTCAGCGCGCATCTGCAAAAGACCTTTGAAAGCGGTCCAGGCGCGACGAACCAGTACGTCACCTTCATCTCGGCAAGTCGAACGCCAGACGTCACCCACTTCCCGCGCAGCTACGCGGACTACCTCCTGCCCCAGCTCGATGCGTGGCTGAGCACCCAACTGCAGGTGCCCCGCAGCAAGGTCCCCTGGGGCGCCCATTTCGGCATCGTGATGATGGACTTTCCAACCCCCTCCACCGTCCACCAGCTCATCCAGGCCTCACTGAGCTACCAGTACGTTTGACCCGCTTGGGCTTCCGCGGACAGAGAACACCGCCGTTCGCGGGAACCCGGTGCGCCGCGCCGACGCAAGGCGCGGCGCCCTCAGCCGCCGGGCGAGAGTCCGCCCAAGCTCCGGTTCATGCAGATTTCATACTATTCTGTTCTATCTGAATAGAATTGACATTCCGGTTTCGGCGCTTGCAAGGTCGGTCCCTCGCGTCCACGACAGGGGTTCGCACCATGCCGAAGTCGCAACAACACCCGTCCTGCTTCCTTCCTGCCCGCCGGTTCTTGCCGGGGCTCGCCGCCCTCGCCCTGGTCGCAGCCGCGCCAATGGCCCAGGCCGATTCAGCCATCTACGGCGGCGGCCCGTTCTATTCCGGCGGTACCGCGGTGATGGACGACCTGCGCGGCTCGGGCTTCACGACCGTGATCCTCTGGAGCTTCCACATCGAGGACAACGGCGACCTCGTCTACAATGACATCCCGGTGGTCAAGAACGGCGCCTACATGGGCGATCCGGCCTGGCCCACGCGGCTGGCCACGCTCAAGACCGCGCCGACGTCCGTCAATCGCATCGAGGTGTCGATTGGCGCCTGGAGCGTTCCCGACTTCGAGCGCATGGCCCGGCTGGTCAACGGCACCGCCCCTGGCTGCGGCAGCACGCTCGTCTGCGGCACCGGCAGCAACAGCATCCTGTACCGCAACTTCCAGGCGCTGAAGACCGCCACCCGCGCCGACGCGGTCAACTTCGACGATGAGAGCGCCTACGACCTCGCGCCGACCACGCAGTTCGGGCAGATGCTCATCGGCATGGGCTTCAAGATCACCTTCGCGCCCTACACCCAGCAGGGCTTCTGGCGGAGCCTCAAGGACAACCTCGGCAGCGCGGTCGACGGCATCTACCTGCAGGTGTACGACGGCGGCGCCGGCAACAACCCGGCGAGCTGGAACACCGCGATGGGCATGACCGTCGACCCGGGCCTGTGGTCGCGTCACGGCACCGGCTGCGGCAGCGGTGACAGCCCGGCCACGGTGCAGAGCAAGATGAGCAACTGGAAGAACACCGCCGGCATCAACGGCGGCTTCATGTGGCTGTACGACGACATCCAGAGGTGCGGCGCGCAGGGCACGGCCGCGCAGTACGCCGCGGCGATCAACACCGCGGTCAGCGGCAACACCCCGCCGGTCGCCAACTTCGGCGTCACCGTGAGCGGATTGACGGCGACCTTCAGCGACGCCTCCAGCGACAGCGACGGCAGCATCGCCTCGCGCAGCTGGAGCTTCGGCGACGGCAGCGGCTCGACCGCGACGAACCCCAGCCGTGTCTATGCCAGCGCCGGCAACTACACCGTCAGCCTGACCGTGACCGACAACGGCGGCGCCAGCCACACCCGGACCCAGACCGTGTCGGTCGGCGCCGGCAACGTCAACCTGGCGCTCAACAAACCGGCGACCGGCTCCAGCGCCTGCAACAGCACCGAAACGCCGGGCAAGGCGTTCAACGGGAGCGCCTCCGGAGGCACCACCGACAAGTTCTGCTCGTTGGCCTCTCCCGCCTGGTTGCAGGTGGATCTCGGCTCGGCCCAGACGGTCCGCGGCTTCGTCGTCAAGCATGCTGGCGAGGGCGGCGAATCAAGCACCTGGAACACCCGGGCGTTCACCCTCCAGACCTCCAGCAACGGCACGACCTGGAGCACCCCGGTGACGGTGACCAGCAACACCGCCAACACGTCGACCCACTCCATCACCGCCACCTCGGCGCGCTACATCAAGCTCAACGTGACCACCCCGTCCCAGAACGGCGATCCGGCGACGCGCATCTACGAACTCGAAGTACGCTGACCCTCCCCACCGACAGGCCGCCTCGGGGGCCTGTCGGTGACGGTGGACACGCATCGCATGCACGGACGCGCGAGGCGGCTACGGCTGCGGCACACCCAGCTCGTAGGCCTTGCGAATGGCCTGGGCACAGGCGCGTGACTTCTCACCCTCCGCCTGCCCACCGAACTGACGGTTGCGGGCCAGGAGCATGTAGCGGTTCCTGGCGGCGTTCACCCAGGGATAGAAGCCATACGCTCCCGCCGAGGAGTGGCCCGTCACGGTCCACACGCCACTGACGGACTCTCCCTCGATCCAGTGCCCCAGCCCGTAATACGCCTGGCTGGCTGTCCACGGTGTGTAGGACACGCTGGGCCCTCCGTCCCAGGCCGGAACGGAGTCCACGGTCAGCTTGGAGGACAGCTCGTACTGGTTGTTGATGAGCTTCATCAGGAAGACGCGGTAGTGCGCCGCGCTGCCCGAAAAGCCCCCGGCCGGAGCGACGTCGCTGTCGGACTCCAGCAGGGTGGTGCCCAGCCGGGCGTTGATCCAGTCCATGACGCTCATCACCCCCGTGCCCTTCCTGGCGCCGATGTCGTCCAGGGCCAGCTTCTGCAGGTGGCCGCCGTTGTAGAAATAGCGGCCGTTCTGGAGCGGGCGGTAGGAGACGTCCTTGTAGGCAGGCCCGTAGCAATCCGAGACGGTCGTCCCGGCGTCCCCACACAGCGTGGTGTTCTCGTCGATGTAGCCACTGGTGAAGTTGAGCCGCTTCTTCTCATCCACGGTGAGGTTCGCGTACCCCTTCGACTGGACGTAGGCCCCCGCGTACAGCCACTTGCTCGCGGACGCGATGGGCATCACCGTCGTGGCGGAGACGCCGCTGCCGCGCGGGATGGCGTAGAGCGGCCCCGCTCCATTGCCAATCTCCCAGTAGAAGTTCGCGAGCGGCGTGCAGCTCGTGGAGGTGTTGGCCGTGTCCAGCGCGGCCTGTTCGTACACCGTGAGGGCCGCATGGGACGCGCCCAGGGGCGCCTCCGCGCCGGGGGTGGGAGCATCCTCCGCGGTTCCACAGCCGATGAGGCCCAGGGCCAGCAGCCCGCACACCGGGCCGAACGTCGTCCTTCCGTGTCGCTTCATGGTGTGACTCCTCCGGGAAATGTCCCTGTGAACCCGGGAGGCGTCCGGAAGTTGCGCGAGAAAGCGCGGGCTACCCGGCCGGCGCCTCCTCCGCGTCCAGCGTGCCGGAGCGGAGGGCCTGGTCGGCGACACCCGACAGGCGCTGGGCCAGTGATTGGACGGAGTGGGTGACGTTCTGCGTCTCGTCCACCACCTTCAGCGTGCGCTGCATCTGGCCGGACAGCTCCTGGATGGCCTGGGCAATCTGGTGCGTGCCCATGTCCTGCTGGGCCACGGCGGCGGTGATCTGACGCACGCTGGAGCTGGTGTCCTTGATGATGGAGGCCAGCCTCTGGAGCTGCTCGCCGGAGGTGCGCACCGCGTCGAGGCTGCCGCTCACCCGCTGCTCGCCCTGCTCGCTCGCCTTCGCGGCCTCGCGCATGCTCGCGCTCACCCCGTCCAGCACCTCGCGGATGCGCTGGGTGGCGTGGATGGACTGGTCCGCGAGGCTTCGCATCTCCCGAGCCACCACCCCGAAGCCCTTGCCGCTGTCGCCGCTGCGCACCGCCTCGATGGCCGCGTTGAGGGCCAGCATGTTGGACTGGTCCGCCAGCGCCTTCACCACGTCCACGATGCCGGCGATCTCTCGCGTGCGCGCATCGAGCGCGAGGATGTGGCCAGCCATCGCCGACACCTCGGCGCGGATGGCGGAGAGGTCCGTCAGCGTGCGCTCCACGGCCTCGCCGCCGTCCCGCCCCACCTGCTCGGCCGTCTCGGCGGAGGCGGCCATGATGCGGGCCTTGTCGGCCGTCACGTGCGAGCTCTGGCGGATCTCCTCCACCGTATGCTCCAGCTGCTGGAGCGCCGTCGCCTGACGGCTGATGCCGTGGGTCTGCTCCTCGCTCGTGGCGCGCAACTGCTGCACCACCGCCGCCAGCTCTCCGGCGCCGCTGCCCATGCTGTCGGCGAGCTGGCGCACCTCCTTGCGCCGCTCCTCCAGCCCTCGCGTGTGCTTTTCGAGGGAGCGCATCACCCGCGACGAGCGGCTTCCCACGATGCCCACGAGCGACAGCGTGAGTGAGAAGAAGCCCCAGTGGAGCTGGCTGTCCGTCGCATCCGAGAGACCGAGCATGGGGAGCGTGGTGAGGACGCAGAAGAAGAAGAGGACGCCCAGGCCGGCGACGAAGATGCGGGCGTCGGAGTTGCCGCGCCAGGACTCCACGGAGGCGACCCCGACGCAGACCATGATCCCGGGAAGCGAATAGAAGACCATGAGTGGCAGGAGCCCCTGGGCCACGCTCAGGTCCACGAGGAGCAGGGCGCCCTGGATGGCGGCCGGCACGGAGACCACCGCCGCGCCGATGCGGAACCAGCGCATCCTCCCCTCGCCAATCGTGTCCGAGATGAACCACGCGAGGCCCGGGAGGATGCAGTACGCGCCCAGCAGCGTGAGCTGGTTGCTGACGACGCGCAGCTCCCAGAGCGCGGCGAACAGGCCGCTCATGCCGAGCAGCAGCGCGCCCGAGCCCCCGGAGAAGACGGTCAGCGCCACCAGCATCCGCTTCTGGCGGCGCAGCACGACGGCGCCCGCGGACACCCCGGCGATGGCGAGCAGCAACATCCCGATGACGAACGGCGCCAGCCCCGTGCGTGTCGCCGCGGCCAGCAGCTCGCGGTGCGAGCCCACCCGCGCGGCCTGCGTCACGCCGATGGCGGGCCCCGTCCCCTGGATGCGCAGCAGGATGCGCTGGCCCGTCACCTCGGGCGGCAATGGCACCAGGTGCCAGGTCAGGCTGTCCATGCTCTCGCGGCCAGAGGGGTTCACCTTCCCGCTCACGTGGATGCGCTGGCCGCCAGCGTACGCCTCGAAGGCGTTGGCGACGTTTCCCAGGTAGAGCGCCGGCTCCACCCACTTCCCCTCGGGGACGGGGATGCTCAGCCAGAGCAGCGTGTTCGTGCCACGGCCCGGAGGCCGCTTCAGGGCTTCCACGGGCCGCCAGCCCTCTTCCGTGCCCGTCGCCGTGGCCCAGACGGGGATGCCGTCGGGCCCGAGCGGCGAGTCGCCCCAGCGGAAGCGCCACCCGTCCACCGCGGGCACGGTCGCGTGCGCCGGCGCCGCGTACACCCGGGGCGCCGACAGCAAGACGAGGAGCAGCGCGGTGCCCAGCGCCGCGAGGCGCGAGCTCGTGAAGGGAACGATGAACACCGTGGGCACGTAGGAGAAGACGCCGGAGAGACCCATGTGGAAGGGATGCTCCGGTGTCATTGATACAAATGTAAACAGGGTCTGAGACACCCCCAGGATGCCTGCTGGCCCGGTGGGCGCGGCCTCCACCTCCTCCCATGTTTCACGGATGGAATTGCGCCGCCCGGCAGCCTGCACCCGCTGTACGGATGACGTCGCGTGAGCACGCAAGGGGGCCAGCGGTCGCGCTGGCATTCAGCTCCCGGCCCACCCAAGGCGAATATTAGAATTGACTAATATGAGTCCGAACTGTACTAACCGCGTAAAAGCGGGAGGTACGCACATGCTTCACAAAGTCATCGGCGCCGAGTTTCGCGCCTGCGTCGAGCGCGAGTACGAAGGCAAGCCGGCCCACGTGGTCATCGCCCACCGCGTCTACACCACCGACATCGAGGACCTGTGGGACGCGGTCACCAACGCGGAGCGCATCCCGCGCTGGTTCCTGCCCATCGAGGGGCAGTTGCAGTTGGGTGGCCGCTATCAGCTCAAGGGGAACGCGGGAGGGACCATCCAGCGCTGTGACAAGCCCACGGCGTTCGACGTCACCTGGGAGTTCAACGGCGGCATGAGCTGGGTGACCGTGCGGCTGGTCCCGGAGGGCAAGGGCACGCGGCTGACGCTCGAACACATCGTGCACGCCGCCGACATCGAACAGTTCTGGAGCCAGTTCGGCCCCGGCGCCACGGGCGTGGGCTGGGACCTGGGCTTCTACGGGCTGGGCCTCCACATCGAGAGTGGCCAGAGCGTCCCGCCGGAAGCCAACGCCGCCTGGGCTGCCTCCGACGAGGCGAAGGCCTTCATGCGTGAGAGCGCCCAGGCGTGGGCCGACGCCCACGTGGCGGCCGGCGAGACTCCGGACGTGGCCCGAGGGATGGCCGAGCGCACGGCCGCGTTCTATACAGGAGGCTGATGCACGCGTTCGACGTCCTCGGAGATCCGGTTCGCCGCCGCATCCTGGAGCTGCTGGCGGAAGGCGAGCACGCCTCGGGTGAGGTCGTGGCCGTGGTCCAGCGCGAGTTCGGCATCACCCAGTCGGCCGTCTCGCAGCACCTGAAGGTCCTGCGGGACAACGGCTTCGCGACCGTGCGGGTGGATGGCGCCCGGCGCCTCTACGCCGTGGACGCCGCGCCCCTCGCGGAGGTGGACGCCTGGCTGGACCGCTTCCGCGCCTTCTGGACCCCGAAGCTGGATGCCCTGGCCACCGAGGTCGCTCGGGGCAAGAAGAAGCGAGGCGACTGAAGCGCCGTCAGGTCGACTGGGCCGGAGGTGTCAGGGCGTTCTGTTCGACGACCGACCGGAACGCCGCCCCCTCACGAAAGGACACCCCTCCATGCCCCTGCTGCCTCCAGATGACGCCCGGCAGATCCTCGAACGTGCCGCCTCACATGGCCTGGAACTCAAACCCGATTCGCTGTCGGTCAACGAGGCGGGGCTCGACTATCGCGTCGTGATGGCTCGCGACACAGGCGACGTGGAGTGGATCCTCCGGATCCCCCGGCGCGACGACGTCTCCGCGAAGCTCGGTGAGGAGCGCGCGATTTTGGACTTCGTCGGCCCGCGCCTCGGGGTCCCCGTCCCCCAGTGGCAGGTCGCCGACCGGAGTCTCATCGCGTACCGGGCCCTGCCCGGCAGACCCGGGCTGACACTCGACCCGGCCTCCGGCGAACCCGTGTGGCACTTCGACCGTGAATCCCGCGTCTACGCCCGGGAGTTCGGCCACCTCATCCACCGGCTGCACGCCATCAGCATCGAGGAGGCCGGGCGCGCGGGCCTGAAGGTCGAGACACCCGACCAGGTTCGCGCCGGCTGGGCCTCCGACATCGCCCGGGTCCGGAAGGAGTTCGACGTCGCCGAAGCGCTCATCCGGCGCTGGGAGACCTGGCTGGGGGAGAACTCCTACTGGCCCCGGCACGTCGCGCTGACGCATGGGGAGCTGTACCCCGCGCACGTCCTGCTGGCCCCCGACGACACCATCACCGGCGTGCTCGACTGGACCACCGCCAAGGTCAGTGACCCCGCGCGCGACTTCGTGTTCCAGCGCATGCTCGGCGTGGACGCCGTGTTCGAGGCCACCGTCGAGGCCTACGTGAAGGCCGGCGGGCAGGTCTGGGACCGGCTGGGCGAGCACTGCACGGAGCTGCTCGCGGCCACGCCCGTTGCCTACGCCCTCTTCGCGCTGACCACGGGCCAGCCGGCGCACCGGGAAGCCGCGGCGGCGCAGTTGAAGCCCTGAAGGCCCATGGCGGGGAGGAGCCCCTGCTCAGGGGCTCCAGCGCGCCCGACGCACCAGCCATGAGCTGCCGCCGCGCCCGTCGCGCACCACGGCCCAGAACGTCACCTCCTGGGCCGCTGCGCCCTGGGCCGGCTTCCACTCCGTGCGGTGTCGTCCCTGCTGGCCACCGAAGTCCGCGCCGCCCGTCTCCTGCGGTCCGAACTCCCCCAGCGTGGCGTGCCAGGAGATCTCCCACGCCTCCTTGAGGTTCACGGCCTGCAGCCGCAGGCCCGGCACCACGTACGCCTCCTCCAGCGCCGACACGTCCTCGGACGTCACCACGAAGGGCCCCGGGCCGCGCAGCTCTGGCGGTTCGCCGTCCTGCCAGGGCACGTCGTCCACCCGCAGGCCCGGGAGCACCGGCTGCTCGTTGGCCTTCATGCCCTCCACCACCGGGCACCAGAAGACCATCAGCTTCTGCGCGTAGACCTCCTCGTCGCCCGCCACCGCGCGGAGGACGAGCGGCATGCGGATGCCTCCCAGCCCCTGGTAGGGGTCCTCCTCCTGCACCCGCTCCAGCAGGAGTCGGTCCTCCCCTACCCTGGCCGCGCCGGGGCGGATGGGGAGCGTCAGCTCACCCGCGCCCGTGGTGCCCTCCGCGAGCAGCGCGCGGTCCGCTTCGTTCGAGCACGTCCGGTCGTCCGGATCCGCGCATGCCCACAACGTGTACTGGATGGAGCGCCCCTCGCCGGCGGGGTCCACCAGCAGCGCGCGGTACGTCACCTCCGCCGCGAGCGCGTCCAGGGCCTCTGGCGTGCGCTCGCAGGTGGAGGCCATCAGCTCTGGCTGCTCCGTGGAGACGCCGAGCACCCGGAAGTCATGCACGCGAGAAGCCCGGTCTTCGGGGTCGACACAGGCGAGGGCCGCGAGGCCCAGCAGGAGCAGGCCTCCGGAGTGGATCAGGGCCTTCATGTCAGAAGCTTCCTTTCACGCCCACCACGGGGAGGATGGGGATGCCGGGCACCTCGTACTCCCGGCGCTGCCGGTAGTCGTTGAAGACGAACTCGACGTTCTCCGCGTTGTAGAGGTTCTGCACGTCGATGTAGGCCCCCAGCGTCCAGCTCTGGAATTGCCAGCTCTTGTCCAGCCGCATGTCGAGCTGGTGGAAACCGGCCGTGCGCGCGGAGGCATACGGGCCATACGTGCCGTTGAAGCGGTTGCGGTCCGCCTGGTACAGGTCGAACGTGTGGTTGAGCGGCGTCGTCGGACGGCCGGTGGTGTAGCGGAAGCGCCCGCCCAGCTCCCAGCCATTGCCCAGCACGTAGCTGCTCACCAGCGTGAGGATGTGCGTCTGATCAAAGGCGCTGAGGCCGTACGTCTCATCACCGTTGCCACCGAAGCTCCCACCGAAGCCTCCACCACCGTCGGGGTTGGGGCCCGCGCGCCCGTCGAGCGAGCGACTGAAGGTGTATGACAACCAACCGGACCACTTGTCCGTCGCGGACGCGCGGTTCTTCTTCACCATGACCTCCAACCCCAGGGCGCGGCCGATGCCCTCGTTGGAGTACGGCAGCCGGACCACGCCTCCCCCCGGGCGCGTGACGATCTGCCCGGGCGCCGCGATGTTGTTGTAGCGGCGGTTGAAGAAGCCCGTCACGTCCACGTTGAGCACGTCCGTCAGGCGGTGGTCCACGCCGAGGCTGCTCTGGAACGCGCGCTGGTAGATGAGGTCCGGGTTGCCGTACGGCAGGCTGATGAAGCGGAACGTCTCCGCCGGCTGGCTGTAGAGGCCGAGCGAGCCCTTGAGGTTGGTGCGCTCGGTGGCCGCGAAGCTCACCCACAGGCGCGGATCCAGCGCCAGGTTCCGCGCGTCGCCCGCGCGCTGGAGGTTGCCGCGCACGCCGGGCGTGAAGGTGAACCTGCCCACCTTCAGGTCCGCCTCCACGAAGAGCGCGCCGTCGAAGGAACCGAGGCCGATCTTCTCCACCAGCAGCTCGCCCACGGACTCGGCGCCGGGGAAGGCCACGTACTCGAAGTTCTCCGGGGCGGGGAACTGCACGTCGAAGGACTGGTGCTCGTAGACGAGGTCCAGGCCCGTGCGCACGGTGAGCGAGGAGGACAGCTCCAGGCCCAGCACCTCGCGCGCGCCCAACGTGTAGCCCACGCCGTCCTGCTTCGCGTCGCCGAACTTGAAGCTGTTGGCATCGTAGCCCACGTACGGCGTGAAGACAGAGGTGAGCGCGCCCTTGCGGTACGTCCAGTCGCCCTTGATGCGGTGGAAGAGGGTCTGCGTGTCCACCGACAGGTCCCGCTCCGTCTCCGGGCCCGAGGACACCACCCGCAGCTGGTCGTCGCTGCCGAAGGCCATGACGTAGCCGGTGCTGCGCGCGCCGCCCGCCTGGGCCTGGGCCTCCTCTTCCGAGCGGGCGCCCCGCTTCGCGCCGAAGTCCACGCGCACCTGGTAGTCCCAGTAGCGGGGCACCACGGACAACGTGCTGCCCTCGCTCTTGGGCAGGAAGAAGGGCAGCAGCGTGTCGATGTACGAGCGCCGCGCGGCGGCGGCCACGCTGATGCCGTCCGTGATGGGCGCCTCCAGGAAGAAGCCCGCGTCCAGCACGTCCACCTTCACCGAGCCATGGAACGTGTCGGCGGCGCCCTTGCGCGTGCCGACCTCCACGATTCCGCCCACCGCGCGGCCGTACTGGCTGCCGTAGCCGCCCGGGAAGAAGTCGAGCTGGTCGATGAACTCGGCGTTCACCACCGAGGGGCCGCCGAGCAGGTGGAAGAGGATGGGGATGCGGACCCCGTCCATCATCGTCGCCGTCTGGCCGGGGTTGGAGCCGCGCACCAGCAGCTCACCGGAGATGAAGGGCGCGCGCGCCACGCCCGGCAGGGTCTGGATGACGCGGATGGGGTCTCCGAAGGTGCCCGGCGTCCGCTGCGCCTCCTGGCGGGTGATGGTCCGGCGCACGACCTCCTTCTTCGGCCGCTCGGAGCGCACCACCGTCTCCAGCGCGCCGGCGGAGGGGGCGAGGAAGAAGTTCACCTCCGTCGTCTCGTTCTCCTGGAGCTGCTCCTTCGTCTGGTAGAGCTGGAAGCCGGACGCCACCACGCGCACCGCGCACTCGCCGGGCGGCACTTCGAGGGTGAAGCGGCCATCCGCGTCCGAGGTGGCCTCGGGAGCTTCCGGGTCGTCACCGCAGCGCACGGTGGCGCCGGGCACCCGCGAGCGGCTGCCGCGGGAGATCAGCTGTCCGGTGAGCGTGGCCTTCGGCGCCGCCTGGACCTGCTCCGGTCCGGAGGCCTCCTGCGGCGGAGCGGCGAGGGTGAAGTGGTAGACGTACTCCACCTGCACCGGCGCGGGCACGCCGTCCACCTCCGCGGGCGAGAAGCGGAACTGGCGCACCGCCGCGAGGGCCGCCTCGTCGAAGCCATGGCCGGCGGGCTCCGTGGGCAGCACGTCCGACACGGTGCCGTCCGCGGCGATGGTGATGATGAGCCGCACGGACGCGGTGAGCCCCTCCGCGAGTGCCTCGGGCGGATACACGGCCTCCACCTGCTGCACCAGCTCCGGGGGCTTCGTCATCGTGGGCTGGGCTTGCGCGGGCGCGGTGCCCTCGGGCGGCGACGGGGGCACGGCCTCCGCGGGCGGCGCGCCGCTCCGTGGTGCCTGCGCGAGCACCGGTGTCGCCAGCAGGAGCGAGGCCGCGGCGAGCGCGCTTCGGGCTTTCAGGTTCGGGGACATGGCGGGGCGAGCATACGGGATGCGACGCCCGGTGGGCGCCGCCGTCCTGCCTGCCTGCCCGGGAGCGAGGCCCCACACGGGACTGCTAGTAGCCGACGTAGCCGCTGCCGCCGTTGAGCGCCTTGATGCCCGGGGTGTCGGACACGGAGCCGTAGCGATCCACCGCGTAGCGCACGGCCGCGACGATGTTGTCCACCGGGTTGCGGATGTCGTCGTGGCCGGGGAGCTTGTGCGCGTCGAACGTCGGCTGGATGGTCTGCATCAGGCCGATGGAAGGCGTGCCCTTCTGCGCGTTGGAGTCCCAGTTGTTGATGGCGTTCGGGTTGCCGCTGGACTCGTGCTCGATGATCTTGGCGATGTCCTGGGCGTTCATCTTGTCGGCCGGAACGCCCGCGGCGGCGAGCAGCTGCTGGGCCTCCTTGATCCAATCACCCACCTGGCCCTTCGGAGCCTCACCCGCGGAGCCGGCGGCAGTGGCGGGGCCGGCCTGGTACGAATCACCCGCGCTCGACGGACCGCCCGCGCTCGACGGGCCGCCCGCGCTGGACGCACCCGACGGCGCCGCGACGCCGTCCTCGCCGCCCAGGGAGGGGGCCTCACCGAGCCCCTGGAGCATCTGGGTGAGCTGCTGCAGCCCCTTCACCACCTCGTTGAGGCCCTCCATGAACTGCTTGAACTCAGCCCCCTGCTGGGGGCCCGCGCTGAAGCCATCCTGCTGGAGCTGGGACGCCAGGTTCGCTCCGGACTTCGCGCCGAGGCACCCCTGAGCGCGGGGACCGGACACGCCTTCAGGCCGGAAAGCCACATCCTGCGAAGGGGCGCGGAAGGCAGCGGGACGGTTGGAAACGGTCGAGAGGGCCATGGGGGATTTCCTCTGGGGGAATGAAGGGGGCTGAATGACGAACACCTACAGCAGGAGCCATGCCAGCCCTTCAGGCGGCACCCGCTGGAAGCCAAGCCCTTGATGTCCTTGAGGCGGACCTCCGCCAGGCCTCGAAGCGCGAGGCACGGCGGGCCCTTCCCCCTGGTGACTGGAGTCATCCCTCGCTGACGGCAGTCACCACCCGCGCGGCGCGCCACTTCCCCTGGGTCAGAGGGACGGCTGTTCGCGCGGCAACAGGGCGTCCACCTGTCGCTGGAGGGCCTGCAACCGGTCGAACTTCTCCTTCAGCGCGTCGCGCAGGCGGCGCTCGTCGGTGTGGACGATCTCGTCGCGCAGCTGGTCGATGCTTTCAGCCAGGGTGGCGTGCAGGAGGTGGACTTGCTGCGGGGAGAGCTCCAGGACCATGCGACACCTCTCGGTCAGCGGACAACAGCGGTGGCACTCCTCCTCACACCCGGAGGAGTGGGTGCGAGCGCGCGCGTCAGGCCCGCTGGAGCCGCTGTTGTTCCTGTTGCCCGGCGCGCAGGCGGTCACGGCACACGATGAAGTGTAAGCACGCGCTCACCCACCGCCCCAGGGCTCCGTCCGACAGCGCCTGGTTGGGTGTTGGGGGTCCCGCACGTCCAGCCTGCCGCTCGCCTGCTTCCAGCGGGAGCTCTCAGGCACCGCGCGGCCCCATGAGGGCCGCGCGATCCGAGCTGCCTTTCGCGGTGCGGCCCCCGGACATCCGGGCGCCGCTCCGCGAGCGCTGACTACCTGAGCGCGATGAGCGAGGCCACGAGCAGCGAGACGACGCTCATGACCTTGATGAGGATGGCGACGCCAGGGCCGGAGGTGTCCTTGAACGGGTCACCCACCATGTCGCCGACGACGGCGGCCTTGTGGACCGCCGAGCCCTTCGCGTGGCCCGGCAGCTTGCCCTTCTCGATGTACTTCTTGGCGTTGTCCCACGCGCCACCCGCGTTGGCCATGTAGAGGGCCATGGTGGCGCCGACGACGAGCGCGCCCGCCAGGAGGCCCGCGAGCGCGGAGGGCCCCAGCACGTAGCCCACCAGCGGCGGGGCGACGATGGCGATGAGGCCCGGGAAGATCATCTCGCGCAGCGCGCTCTTGGTCGCGATGTCGACGATCTTCTTGGGGTCCGGATCCGCCTTGAGCTCCATCAGGCCCGGAATCTCACGGAACTGGCGGCCAATCTCCTCGACGATGGCACCGGCGGCGCGGCCCACGGCGAGCATCGTCGAGGCGCCCACCAGGAACGGCAGGATGGAGCCCAGCAGCATGCCCACGATGACGTTCGGGTTGGTCAGCAGCAGGCTCATCTCCGGCAGGCCGGCGGCCAGCCGCGTGTGGTTGACCTCCAGGTTGAACGCGGAGAAGAGCGCGATGACGGTGAGCGTCGCCGAGCCGATGGCGAAGCCCTTGCCGATGGCCGCCGTGGTGTTGCCCACCGCGTCCAGCTCGTCGGTGATGGCGCGCACTTCAGGGCCGAGTCCCGACATCTCCGAGATGCCGCCCGCGTTGTCCGAGATGGGGCCGTAGGCGTCCACCGTCATCACGACGGCCGTGCCGCCCAGCATGCCGACCGCCGCCATCGCGATGCCGTACAGGCCGAGCGCCCGGTCCGCGATGTAGGCCACCAGCGCGATGGTGGCCATCGAGATGCCGACGCTCTCCATGCCGACGGCGAGGCCGCGGATGAGGTTCGTGCCCGCGCCCGTGATGGAGGCCTCCGCGATGCGCTGCACCGGCGTGGACGACGTGTAGTAGTCCGTGACGAGGCCGATGATGGCACCACCGAAGGCGCCCGCCGCCAGCGCCACCGTGATGGCCTGGGAGAGGCCGAACACGTTCATCATCACGAACGACAGGCCCACCAGGATGACGGGGGGCATGATGAGGGCGCTGCGCAGGACCTGCGCGGGGTTCATGTGCTTGAGCGCGCGCGCGATGAAGATGCTCAGCAGGCTGACCACCAGACCGACGGCGGACAGCACGAGCGGGAGCACCACGCCCGCCACCCTCGCGAGCCCCGTCGCCGAGGGGTCCACCACGAGGCGGGAGAGGTCCGCCGCATTCGCGGTCAGCGCGATCGCCATCGCGGCGACGAGCGCGGCCACCATGGACTCGTAGATGTCCGCGCCCATGCCGGCCACGTCGCCCACGTTGTCGCCCACGTTGTCGGCGATGACGCCGGGGTTGCGCGGGTCGTCCTCGGGGATGTTCTCGATGACCTTGCCCGCGATGTCGGAGCCGACGTCCGCGGCCTTGGTGTAGATGCCGCCGCCCACGCGCGCGAAGAGCGCGATGGAGCTGGCTCCCACGGCGAAGGAGTGGAGGATGGGGGCCAGGTGCTCATTGCCCTGGAACGCGTAGTAGACCCCGCCCATGCCGACGAGGCCCAGGCCGGCGACGGCGAGTCCCATCACGGCGCCGCCATCCAGGGCGACCAGGAGCGCGTTCGGCTTGGAGCCGGTGCGCGCGGCCTGCGCGGTGCGCACGTTCGCGAACGTCGCGGCCTTCATGCCGATGTAGCCCGCGAGCAGCGACAGGAACGCGCCCAGCACGAAGCTCGCGCTCGCCAGCCATCCCAGCGTCAGGCCGATGATCACCGCGATGACCGCGCAGTAGACCGCGAGCACCTTGTACTCGCGCACGAGGAACGCCATCGCGCCTTCGCGGATGTAGCCCGCGATGCGGTTCATGGTCGCGTCACCCTCGGGGAGGCCCTTGACGCGGAAGTAGAAGAACGCAGAGAAGAGCAGCCCCACGGCGCCGATGACGCCCGGTGCGACTGTCCAGAAATTCGACTCGAGACTCGACAACTCCATCCGTTCCTCCAGAGCAGTCGCGGGGGCCAGACCTCCCCCCCAGCGGGGCCGCTCGTGTGCCGCACAATTTGTTATGGGGGGCCTATACGTGATTTCAGCGCAAGCTGGGAGCCTCCTCGGTGCGCATCCGCAGGAAGGGAGGCCTGTAGCAGGGCGTGGGCGGGTGCGGCGGGATGGAGCAGGAGCGTCGCGGGGTGCCCCGCGTTCCGTCTCCAGTGCGCCTCCCGGAGGGGAGCCCTGAGCGACAGGCGGAGCCGGGCGGAGCCGCCCCACGAACCCAAAGTGCCCGGATTCACTCGCGATTCTGCCCAGGACGTGTGCCGACGCGGGTGGAGGTCCTCGCCTCCACGGGCTCGGATTCCGTCGGGGCGCAACGCCAGCCAGGGCCGGCGCACCGTGTCATCCCGCCCTCAGTCGGAGAAGGTGCAGATCATCGTGTCCGGGTCGAACATGGCGTTGTCCCCGCCGCCGAAATCCACGCCCACATAGGGCGGCAGGGGACTCATCACGCGAACCTGCACGGGGTGGGGCATCCCTTCGAACTTGAAGTACATGGGGTGCGCCTTGAGCCCGTCGCGCGCCAGCTCGACCTCCTCCGACGACAGCACCCCGCCCTCGCGCTGGACCCGCTCCAGGACCCTGGCCTCGCCCTGCCGGATCATCGCCTTCAACTGGCGCCATTCGCCGAAGTGGCGCTTGCCGACCTCGGCCAGCACCGGCGCCAGCGCCAGGACGGACAGCATCAGCAGCACGGCAGCCGCCTTGCCCCCCACGCGCCCTCCCCTGCTCTGCTCACCGAAGCGGTACCACGCGAACGCAGCGCAGAGCCCCGTGAGCATGAACAGCCAGACGACGAGCGCCAACAGCAGGATCAGGTCCGCCGTGGGTGGATCCCCTGGGAAGGGGTGCGGCTCCAGCGTCACCCGGTAGAGGACGCCGAGCACCACCAGCCCCGCACAGCACAGGGCGGACGCGGTGAGCCAGAGCTCCAGGAGGAGCCACAGCAGCGGGGCCACGGCGCTTCGGGTGTGCATCCTCAAGCCCTCGCATGCCCCGGGAGGGCCCGGTGCGTGACCAGGGTCCGCACCGCGGTCCCAGCATTCATCGATGGAGGTGCTGGCGCATCACGGCCACATGCGGATCAGCCCCGGCTCCGGCCACGTGTGCGCGAGCAGACAGCCATTCGGCTCGCGGGTGAAGCCCCACAAGCTTTCGAGGCGGTTGTCCAGCCGAACCAGACCGTTGGTGCCAAACCCCGGGTCCACCATCCCCTGCCGCGTGAACCGCACCACCGCCAGGCCCCCCTCACCTTCGATGTTTCCCACGGTGTAGGGCGTGCCCACGTCGTCGAAGAACAGCTCATTGGCCGAGCCAACGGCGAGAAGGCGCGCCGGCATGGAGCCACTTCCCGACGTATAGATGGGCGAGCCGTTCTCGTCGTACCACCGCACGAGGACGTCATAGGTGGGGGCATACGTGGAGAGGAGCGAGACGAACCGGCCGCGCCCGTCCGCGACGACGTTCCGGTGGAGGGAGGAGCCGTTCCCCACATGCCATGAGGCCTCCCCGGTCGCTCCGTTCATCTGGATGAACCCCAGCCCATGGAAGCGCGAGTCACTGCTGTCGAAGAGGGTGACGGCGATGACGATGCTGCCGTCCTTCCGCTGAAGGGCATCGCCGAGTTGGTCAAAGCGCTGCTCGCTGGCCGGGAGCGGGAACGTCATCTTCCCCTCCGTCCCGAACCCCGCGACAGGGCTGCCATCCGCCTCCCACCGCTGCACGCCGTAGACGTCCGCGCCCCCCTGGGCCGAATCGTAATACGACAGGACCAGCGACACGCGGCCCGCATCGTCCACCAGGAGCTTCACGCCGGAGCGGGGATTGGCGCTGAATCGCGCCGAAGTGACGCCCGCAACCCCGAAGCTCGCATCGAGCGTGCCCGTGGCGAGGTGGCGCGAGACGAGGAGGGTGCAGGGGGTGGCGCTGGAGCTGTCATGGCAGTCGGCGGCGGTGCCCGCCACGAGGCTCCCTCCCGTGGGCAGGGACTTGAGCGCGTACACTTGCACCATGGCCGGAAGCAGGTGCGTCACCGTCCCGAGCATCCCGAAACCCAGGTCCGGGGCTCCGTCCGCATGGTTGCGCTCGAGCACGAAGCCCCTGGCGCCCGAACTGACGTCCTTGGAGATGGCATGTGCCGTGAGCAGCTTGCCGTCCGGCAGCACGGCCAGGCGCCGTGCCGTCTCCGCCCACATGTCCGTCCAGCCCAGGGGCACCACGGGGAAGGTGGGATCCAACGCGAAGGAAGGGCCCGAAACCAGCAGCCGCAACGGGCGCGAAGTGGAGCGGCCCTCCGCCGTGGCCACCAGCGTGGCGTCCAGGCGGGTTCCCGGTCCGACGCGCTCCGACACACTCACGACCAGCGCCGCCGCGCCCGTGCCCTCCGACACCCACCGGTCGGCCACGAAGACCTCCGGGGGCAGGCCGCGAACGGCGAGGGTGACGGGGCCGGTGAAGCCCTCGCGCCGCGCGATGCCCACCCGCAGGGCGGCGGAACCGTCGCTGCGCACGAGCAGTTCGTCAGGGGCGCTCAGGTCGACCGGCAGGGGCAGTGGCTCCCCCGGGCCGCCATCCGTGGTGCCCCCATCCGTGGTGGCACCGCCATCAATGGCCCCCGCGTCGGGTGACTCGGGGAGGGGTCCCCCATCACACGAGGCGCCGACACACG